>CAIUQE010000023.1 GCA_903901225.1 Candidatus Omnitrophota bacterium | reverse complement strand
TTTTGCCTCATTCGGGCCGACACAAGGTCGGCCCCTACGCTCCTAAACTAACCCAATCTTAAAAGCCCAACACATCCAGATTCTTCATACGAACCATCTTTATTCACGCTCATTCTTCATAGAACTTTTGACACTATCTTCTACCAATCATATGGTAAGAAATTTTTTTGCGGTGACGCGCGCATAGCTTCTTTAACTATTTTGGCTCACCAACATGGTTGAATAATAACAAACAATAATGCCCGTGTCAAGAAAATATTGTTGTAAGTTGTTGTATTTCAACAACTTATACCACACATTCCCTCTAGGGTAAGTGGGTTTAATCTTTGGCAATGCTGTGTGTACACTTCGGGTTTATGGATTCTCTGGCTACTCAGACAGCAGAAACAGCCTTTTCTAAAAAGTATTGCGGCAGGCTTGGTTTCTGAACTCGTATCCAGAGAATCCATAAACCCTTCGTTAAATTCTTTCCACATACAACATCTCCTTGACAATTTATAAGCATGTTATATACTATATTAAACCAATAGGGATAATGGAATAACAAATGAAGATCACACACAAGGGCGATTACGCGTTGAAGGCGGTCCTGGACCTCGCGGTCCACTACGACGAAGGGGTGGTCACCATCCAGGCGATCGCCAAGCGCATTGACGCGCCTTCAAAATTCCTCGAACAGGTCCTGCTGGAATTGAAACGGGGCGGGTTCATCGAGAGCCGCAGGGGCAAGATCGGCGGCTACAGGCTGTCAAGACCGCCGAAGCAGATCACGCTCGGTGATGTCGTGCGGTTCGTGGACGGCTCGCTCGAACCCATCGCCTGCGTCAACAAGAACTATTCCGATTGCGGCGACCTGCACACCTGCGTGTTCAGGCCGATCTGGCAGAAAGTTTTTAAAGCGACCTCCGATATCGTGGACAAGGTCACCTTCGCGGACCTGGCGCGCGAGATCGAAGCCATTGAGACAACACCAACCTACTCCATCTAGAAGAAATCCCATGTCACGGCTCAACAAATACTTCAGCCAGATCTCAAACAATTTCACATCCGACCCGTCGCTCGACTCCTTTGTTATCTGCCCGGCCTCCCTGTTCCCGGATGTCACCCCGGAACAATTCAAGGCGACCCAGCAGATCTACAAGGCGGCCTATGAAAAGGCCTGGGCGAAGGTTTACGGGGAGAACGCGGACGCGGATAATTTCGACTTAGGCAGTGGGATCTAAAAGATCCGGGGGCACGTAACAAATTCAAAGGACGAATTTGGTACATGTCCCCGCTCTATTTTAAGCCGGGGATCCTCCAACGGCTTGTTCAATTTGCGATATGATCGGCATGTTCAACGGCGTCATCGGCGCAATGCTGCGGATGACCGGTTCGAGCCCGCGTATGTTCACCATGGACGGATCCTGGAGCCGCACCGGCAAAGGAACGCCCTGCCCGTCAAGCTTGATCTTCAGCAATGAATCATCCAGATCAATACCGCCAGGGGTCATGGCTGCGTCCCTGTCAACACCCGGGATCCCGAGGAACGCCATGGGCAAAATTCCCAGCATGGCCGCGCGCGAAGCGATCGACGTATAGGTCCGCCGGGCAAGAAATCGCGTCACCCATTCCCGCGGCGTCACCAACACCGCGGCCACAGGCTCATCATAGGCGTCGGTAAACTCGTTGATGACAAAGTCCGCCCCGAATTTTAGGGGCTTGAAACCCTGTTTGATGCCGCGTGAATTAACAACCGCCAACCGGCTATTCAGGGCTTTACTTTTGATCGATCTGAAAAGACGGACCTTCTGGTCCTGTTGGTCAATGAATTCATCCACCACAACCAGATCCGCGCGCCGGTCGATACTTTCTTCAATGGCGCCGACCGTCCCCGTATCGATCAGAACAAACTCGACGCGCCTCTCCCCCCTCAGAAGGAACACACCTCCATAAATATTACGGAACTTTTCGGCGCTTGCGTATAGCGCTGATCCTTTGGGCGCGACCACCGCGATGCGGACAGGCCCTTTCCTTTCATCCCTCGCAGCCCGCAACGCCCAGCCTTCCACAAGGACATTGAACGCTGTTTCCAACGAGGGCACCGAAACCCCCTGCACATCCTGGTGCAAACCGGAGAGGATACTGCTCTCAGCCGCGGCCACGATATTCTCGACGACCAAAGCATTCGCCGTCCCGATGCGCCCATAGACACGGGAGAGGCCTGAAACAACATCCTCGATCCTGTCATCCCAGGATTTCCCCGCTTCTGACGGACCGCCAAAACCAAGTTTGAGCTGGTCCGGCCCCTGCACCAGGTAAGCATTCGATTCTTCGCCACCCGGTGTCACGGCATACGGATTGACCAGCGGATTCCACAATATCCCCGACTGGACACCCAGTGTCCGCGTTGAAAGCCGGTCGATCCGCGTGGCTTCATGGATGACGCGCAGCGCGGCCAGTGTGTCATCGATCTTCTGCCTGGCTTTTCGGAACCCGAATTTCGCCCTTAACAGTAACGGCCATGACCGGGACCGTCGCGTCAATTCCACGATAGCCCGCTCGACACGCGGCTCAACAGCGAGCCCGTCCGCCGTCTCATTCTTACGGACCACCGGGTAAAGGCGCACCACGTGCTCGACATTTTTACCGTCAGGCTGGACGGTAGGGTGCATCAGGATCTCTCGCAATTCAACCAGGGGGCACGTGCTTTCCCTGCCCCTAAAACGGCGCACAATATCGAACGCGGCCTGAAAATCACGGATAATATCCTCATGGTCCTCGATACCGACGGACACACGGACCCCGGCCAGGCTCATTCCCATTTCAGGAAGCTTCTTCTTGGCTTCCTCGGGCATCGTCGATGCCGCGCCTTTCAGCGGCAATTGCACCTGAGTCCTCATTTCACCGAGGCTGACGGAATGTTTCGTTGTCCGCAGGAACGCCAGGATCTCGCCGAACAGGCCGGCCGATTCCAGGTCCGGCATGTCAAAATAGATCATGTTCCCGTAATTCTCGCCCTCGGACTGGCGCTGGGTGATCTTGAATTGTGGATGATCCACGTCCCCTGGATAGCTCAACGAGGTGACCACATCCTTCTGCTGTTTTAACCAGGCCGCGAGATAACGCGTGTTTTCCTGCGCGGCCCGGTAACGTTCGAAGAACGTGGGAAGCCCTGCTTCAAATATCCTCCTGGCGTCATCCGGATGTATCGTCGCGCTGCGGACATGCTCCAACTGGTCCGCGATCTCTTTTTTGGCAACCGCAACAGTACCGAACGCATTGCCGGTGCCAAGCATCTTTGTCACGACCTGAACGACAATATCCACCCCGAACTTGAGCGGCTGCTGGCCCGCCGGCGTACCGAACGCCCCGTCAAAAATGCTCAACGCGCGCGGTGCGTGGGCTTTGACCGTCTCAACGATCTTCCGGATATCCCAGACCCTCAAGGGCGGATTGTTCGGCGACTCAAAGATCACGCCGATCGTGTTCTCATCCAGCGCGTCCTCCAGCTCTTTGTCAGGATCGGTCACATAACGGATATCAAGCCCGAAACTCTTGTAAAAGTCCAGGTTCGCGTCCGTACCGCCGTACGCCGAACGGATCAAAACAATGTTCGGGTTAACGATACCCTTATTCCTCAGGAACAAATACTTGATCACGTCAGCCATTCCGGACACGCCGGAAGCCGTGCTCACGCCTTTATACTTACGGCGCTCGGCATCGTTGCCGGCCAGCCACTGCGTCTCAAGGAATTCTACCGCAAGCTCAACCTTCCTATTGGCATCCAACGGCGACGCTTTCAGCTTTAAAAGATACTCCTTGAAAGCGGCCGGACGGTCTGAAGTATCCGATACCGCCACGCGCGTTAGTATGGACACCAGATGTGTAGAGGGATTTTTGACGGCCGCGGCACTGATCACGGACGAGGGGATATCTTTTTGCGCGAAAGGAAAGAACACACCGGCGGTATCCGGCGTCAATGCTTTCTGCAGATCCTCCCAACGTTCAAATACTTTTACCCTGGATGGATATTGATCAGCGTACAGCGCAAGCACATTGCCCTGCGGCGCATCCTTCGGCACATAAAAATAGATCTGCCCCTTGCCCGGCGTGACATGCGCGGTGGCGAGAGCCTGGCTGATCAACCTCTCAACCTGAGCCAGAGCCTCCTGCCGCTGCGCAAGATCAGTGTCTTTCAGGCCGGTATCAACAATATCATGCGGCCTGTTCAAGAATTCAGCCGTTGCTGCCTGGGACGCGTCCGCAATAATACCGTCTTCCACGCCGACGGCTCCACCTGAAAAATATTTCCTCGGCAGTGTGGTATGCGTCCGTGGATCCTCTTCTTCCTTGATATAGTTGAATACGCCAACCTTGAACGCTTCCAGGTATTTCGCGTAGACCTTTTCTCCGGCCTTGGGGTCATCGACCTCGACACCCGCGACTTTGTTCTTGTCCGCGTAGACCTGACTCAGCAGGCTCTCCTTGAGATTTTTCTTGTACCATGTCGCCAGGATCATCGCGTTGTAGATCTGCCGCAAGGGGATAAAATTCCGGCCTTCATTGACTTCCTTTTCAATGATCGGGATGATGATCCCCCGAACCGCATCCGCCGTCACTTCACCGGAAGCCCCGGCAGGATTTCCCGCCGCGGTTATGCCGACATCCATCGCGCGGGCATTGTCTTCCGCCAGAAAATCCTTCTCAAGCATGACCTTCAGATGGCTTTTGACCAGGAATGCTGTGCCATCCTTTTGATAGATCTCAGCCTGGTCCGCCCGGATCCAGACCTTATTGAACGTATCGACCGGAACATCGGTCGTCCCAAATTTTTCATAGACCTGGCTGTAAACCTTTTTCCAGAAATCGCGCCCGGCATCTTCTTCAGGATACATGAGCGAGGCGGTGAATTGCTTGAGGATGTAATCCTGCGCCAGAAGGTCCTGCCCTGTGGCGGTCAGCGCGAAATTAGCGCCGATCGTCCGGTTGGACTCGTAGGGCGAAAGGTTGACCCACATGTCCTTGTTGGCGACCGTCAACGACACCAAAAAATGCTTGATGAGCCGGCGGTATTCTTCCTGCTTCCGCGATGCTGACAAGGCCTCATCGCCCTTGTCCATCACGAAATAAAAATGGAAGGGATCATTGGCATCGGTCCTCAACCCCACCATCTGCGCGGGATTGAACCCACCCGTCGGATACAGAAGAGCGGCCGGCGCCACGACCTGCGCGTAGCCGGACTGCAGCGGTATCGCGCTCAGCATGGCTGTAACGAGCGCGATCGCGACCGCTTTGAACACAGGTGTTTTCTTTATCTGTTGATCCATAATTATTCGATCCGGGGGCACGTACCAAATTCAAAGGGCGAATTTGGTACATGTCCCCGCTTTATTGATCTTCCTTTTATTTCTTAATAGTAGATCTTTCAAATGCCTGGCCGATATCCCAGAGCAGGTCATCAATATTTTCCGTGCCGATCGAGAACCGGAT
This sequence comes from Candidatus Omnitrophota bacterium, assembly GCA_903901225.1. Classification (GTDB taxonomy): domain Bacteria; phylum Omnitrophota; class Gorgyraeia; order Zapsychrales; family Fredricksoniimonadaceae; genus Fredricksoniimonas; species Fredricksoniimonas borealis. The sequence continues at coordinate 30,945 of CAIUQE010000023.1, read as the reverse complement.
CTGCTCGGGCTTGACCCCGGCGAGACGCTGTTCGGCCTCGGTCAACTGCCCGTGCGTGACCGTCGCCGGATGCACCACCAGCGACTTGGAATCCCCCACGTTGGCGAGGAACGAAAAAACCTTCATGCTCTCGATGAACTTCTTCGCGCGCTCAAACCCGCCCTTGACCCCGAAGGCCAGGATCGCGCCCGGCCCCTTGGGAAGATACTTCTTCGCCAGGGCGTGATACGGGCTTGTTTTCAGCCCCGGATAATTGACCCACTCGACCTCGGGATGCGACGCCAGATATTCCGCGATGCGCTGGGCACTCGCCACCTGGCGCTCAAGGCGGAACGACAGCGTCTCGATCCCCTGAAGGAACAGGAACGCGTTGAACGGGCTCATGCACGCGCCAAAATCGCGCAGGTAATGCAAGCGCACCTTGATGATGTAGGCGATATTGCCGACGCCGGGATAATTACCCCAGCGGTCCCAGTGGACAAACCCGCTGTACGCCGGATCAGGTGTCGTAAAATCCGGGAACTTGCCGCTCTTGGACCAATCAAAATTACCGCCATCCACGATCAACCCGCCGATGCTCGTGCCGTGGCCGCCGATATATTTCGTCGCCGAGTGAACGATGATGTTAGCGCCGTAATCAAACGGACGAAAAAGGTATGGCGTGCCGAAGGTGTTGTCGACGATCAGCGGGATACCGTTCTCCGCCGCGATGTGGGCCACTTTCTCGAAATCGATGATGTTGATATCAGGATTACCGATCGTTTCAATGAAAATGGCACGCGTGCGGTCATTGATCGCCTTGCGGAAATTCTCCGGATCACCCGGGTCGACCAGCCGGGTCTTGATGCCGTGCTTGGGGAACGTGTTCACGAACAGGTTGAAACTCCCGCCGTAAAGCGTTTTCGCGGCGACGATCTCGTCCCCCGTGTGCGTGATGTTCAGGATCGAATAGGCCGTGGCCGCCGAACCCGAGGCGAGCGCCAAAGCACCCGAACCACCTTCCAACGCCGCGATACGGTTCTCCAGCACTTCGCACGTGGGATTGGTGATGCGGCTGTAATCAAAACCGAACTCCTCGACGGAACTGATCAGGCGCGCCTGCTCGAAATTCTTGAACACGAACGAGGTGGTCTGGTAGATCGGCACAGCCCGCGCGCCGGTCGTGGGATCAGGCACCTGGCCCGCGTGAACTTGCAACGTATCAAAATGTAATTTTCTTTCGCTCATATGGCCTCCTTGCCTGTGTAGTGCGATGACCCTGCGAAAGCGACTTCCGGCTGGATCTGGTACGCATCGAGCGATTCATCCAGGTCCACCTGCAACGCACTGTTGAACACGTTATTGACGATCATCATGGCGCCGAACACGGTCAGATCGACGATCTGGGCGGGCGTCAGGAACGCCTGTAGTTTCTTGAAAAGCGTATCGGTAACGCGGTTGGGATTGGCCGCCAGCTGTTGGCCGAACGCGATCACGGCCTGGTCCTGTTCATCGAGTTTCAACTCCCCGGGCTTCTCCCCGCCCTTGACGATCGCCCGGTTCATGTACGTCGCGCACAACGTGCAAGCGTTCTCGCGGGAAATAGCGTCACAGAACAGGATCGTGCGGCGATTGCCCAGGACCGGCTTGACCTTCTCGTAAAGCGTGTACCACTCCAGAACAGCATGCAACGCCACCGGCGAATGCAGAAGTGTCGCCTTCATGTTCGAAACGTCCCCGTGTTTCTCAACCACCTTTTTATATTCGGCCTGGATCTCAGGCGATGCGTCCTCATAACGGACCAGCGGTATACGTGCCATGTAACTCTCCTTGTTATGATCCGGGGACACGTACCAAATTCAAAGGACGAATTTGGAACATGTCCCCGCTCTAATTAAACTACGGCTGTGATCGCTTCTGTGACGATCCTTACGATACGGTCGATCTCTTTCTCGCTGATCACCAATGGCGGCGCGAGGCAGATCACTTCATCCAGCACGCGCGTGCACAGCCCGCGTGCCAGGAGTTCCTGGCGCAGGCGCTTGCCGATATTCCGCTCTGAAGGAAAACGCTCTTTGGTCGTCTTATTGGCAACAAGCTCGACGCCGACAAGAAGCCCAAGGCCGCGGATCTCACCAACATGCGGATGTTTTTTAAGAGGCGCCAAACCTTTAAGCAGCCTGGCTCCCAGGCGCGCCGATCTCTTAACGAGGCCTTCCTTCTGAATGATACGCAAGTTGGCCAGCGCCACGGCAGCGCCGACAGGATGCCCGGACGCCGTATAGCCATGCCACCAGCGTTTCCCGGATTCCACCGTATCCAGTGTTGCTTTGATCGCCTTCGAAACGCCAATACCGCCCAGCGGAAAATATCCGCTGGTGATACCTTTGGCGAATTGCACGATATCCGGCTGGACACCCCAGTGCTCGAGCGCGAACCAGCGGCCCGTGCGGCCAAACCCGGTGATGACCTCGTCGCTGATCAACAAAACATCATAGCGGTCGCAGATCTGGCGGATGCGCGGAAAATAATCCGCGGGCGGGACAAGCACGCCGCCACCGCCACCCTGGATCGGTTCCGCGATGAACGCCGCCACCGTTTCAGGCCCTTCACGCAGGATGATCTCCTCAAGCAGGTCCGCCGCCGCGACACCGGGCGATACATCTTTCCTGGTTGTCGTAAAACGATAAGGGTTCGGAGATTCAATATGCAGGAATCCCGGCAATCTCGGCCCAAAACCCTGCGAAAACTCATCCACGCCGGTGGCCGACGCGGCCCCGACCGTAGATCCGTGATAACTTAATTTACGGGCAATGATCTTCTGCTTTTTAGTACGACCCTTGGCGCCCCAGAAGAACCGGGCCGTGCGGATCGACGTATCCGTCGCGTCCGAACCGCCCAGCGTGAAATAAAAAGCTTCAATGTTCGGATAAACCAGTCTTTTCAGCACCTTCGCCAGCTCAATGGCCTGAAGGTTCGTTGATCCGGCATAAGCTGTCGCGAACGCCAGGGTTTTCAACTGGGCGGCCGCGGCCTTGACCAGTTCCGTACGGCCATGGCCCGCGTACACGTTCCACATCCCGCTCAACCCGTCGATGTACGACTTTCCCTCGATATTCGTCAGGGTAATGCCCTTGCCGGAAACCCACACCTGCGGGTCCTGATGTTCACTGGGGTGATGCTGGGGATGGATCAGGTGACGAAGATCACTCTGAACCAGCGCCGGTTTTCCATTTGCTGATCCGCGAGCCATATAAACCTTTCTTTAGCGTTCGGTGCTTTTCAAATTGAGCGTAGGGGCTGAACTTGTCTCGGCCCGTTCCCTTCGGGCGGACACAAGGTCCGCCCCTACACCCAATATATTTCTCTTCCTTTCCTTAAGCGGTAAACCGCGCGTCGATGGCGAGGGCATCCTGACGGATATCCTCGATCACATGCGGACTGACCTTGTGCAGGAACGCGATCCAGACAACTCCCGCGACCCACAGGCCCAGGAAGATGTACGGCAACAGATTGTACGGTGCCGGCGGCACGGGATAAATATTCCCGAGGATCGCCAGGCCCAGCGCGAGAATAGCCACGCCGGATGTCACAATATGCTGAAGCTTCAATTCACCACGACGCTTGAGATAAACAGGCGCCGCGATCGAGATGATGATGTACGTCACGATGAAACCCAGCGTGGCAATGGTGCCCACCCACCCATAAATATCAAAATCGCCCACACCTCGGATCGAGAGGATCGCGGCCGGAATGAACGCCAGCACCGATGCGATCGTGACCGCGATGTGCGGGGTTTCATTTTTGTGATGCGCGTCACCGGCGGAAGCATGGAATATGCCATGACGGCCCATCAGGAACAGGACGCGCGCGCCGGCGTTGATACTTGCCAGGACGCAGGCGAAGAAACTGATCACAGCGCCAATATCAATGAAAAGGCCGATCGCCGAAAGTCCGGCACGATCCGCGAGGACATTGAGCGGCGCGGTGCTCTTATCCAACGTTTCCGTGTGCCCCTGGAAACCGACGACCTGGGCATACGACGACACCACGAACAAAGCCCCCACGATCAAAGCGCTGCGAACGATCGCCTTGGGGATGCTGCGCAACGGGTCCTTGGCCTCGGAACCAAGGGTTGCCGCGCTTTCAAAGCCGACAAAACTGAAGATCGCCAAAACGAGACCACCGCGCAAAGCATCCAGGCTCGTACCCTTTAATGTCAGCTGATCCCAATCAAGGTTGAAACCATGACGGTATAACGTCACGCCTACGAGCAAGAGGATAAGCGATACCGAGGCAAACTCAAGTCCCAGCGACAAGCGCGCCGACAACTTGATGTCTTTATACGCGACATACCAGGCGGCCAGCACGCTCACGCCGATCAAAATGACCGCCGGGATCTGGAAGCCAAGGACGCTCTTGAGGAAAACATTGGAATAGTTGGAAAACCCTGTCGTGACCGCGGAAGCGCAGCCGATATAGGCAATGAGCAGCGCCCAGCCTGTCGCGGCTCCCCAGAACGGCCCAAGGCCCGTGATGATATAAGAGTAGAACGACCCGGGTGACGCGGAACGGTTGGCAAACTGATTGATGCTGGAAGCAACCAGCAGGATGCTGACCGTCGCGATCAGGTAAGCCAGCCAGGTAGCCCCGCCGGATACCGCGTATACAAGTGGTATGACCACGGTCGGCGTAGCGGTCGGTGCAATGTTGGCGATCGACTGGCCCAGCGTTTCCAGCGGGCTCAAGGTCGCGGACTTCAGGCCGTAAGATTGGCCCCCTCGATTCACTTCATTTGATGGATTCTTTTCTGCGCTCATACGTTCTTCCTTTCACTTTGTGTTATTAAAATAATGAAGCCCAGAACATAACCGGTCGTACCGGAAATATCCTGGGCCTCCAGATGTCTGGTCAGCCTGCGTGGACTATACCCTGATCGCTATCTTATTCACCTCGCTTACTACAAAATCCGCCTGAAATCGTTGCTGTGATCACTGTCCTTGAGGACTTCTAATCACGACTATCTCAGTAGAGATAGTAGAAATATACCATATGAATCGCATTTGTCAAGTTTATTTTTTTACACTGGTTCCCGGTAATAACATTGGTGCGTAGGGGCGGACTTTATGTCCGCCCGTCGTACCAGGCCGACACAAGGTCGGCCCCTACGCTCAAAAGACCTCTCTGCTCGCCTTCACCCTATAAACAACCCCTCGATCCTGATCTGCGTAAAGTCTTTTCTTTTGTTGATGAAATTGATCAGCCCGCTATGGCGCCACTGGAGCATGCAGCGGTGCGGAAGGAACCAGTAGCGCATGCCGATCTTCAGCTCCTTGTTCGTCGCCCGCACGATCCCGTCATACGCTTCCGCGGAATAATACCCGACATCCTTGTGCGCCTTGGAACGCGGGTTCAGCGGCCCGGTGACACACCAGACAACGACCCCGTTGACATAATCCGCGCTGACCACCACTCCGCAATGCGTGATCGGACAACCGCACGACATCCCCAGCGGCCTGCCGATGATGATGTCTCCCGGCTTCAACTCCAATTCCTTCGTCCGCGCAGGATTATGCGGGATGATCGTTTCCCGCGGCCCGGCTTCGTTCGGAAAGGTGTCGAGGACGAAATCAAATTCGCGGCCCAAAGAATCCTTCCAGTTGAGTTTGGATTCCAATGGCTTCTCGGTCGCGCAGCTGCCGCACACCGCCCGGCGCTCCGCGGTCCTGGCCTCAACAGCCCTGGCATCCAGATGGATGCACTTTTCGATCTCCTTGGGATCTTTCGCGATCACTTCCGCGAACTGCTGGCATGATCTTTGCCCGCATGAACCGCAATCCAGACCCGGCAATTGTGTCAGAGTATTATCCTGCATATTCCCCCCTTTAAATTAAAACTGATGTGAGCGGTTTCAGACTTCTCAAAACTTCAGAGAGCTTCTCTAGAAAAATATCCACGTCCTGGGCCGTATTAAAACGCCCGAGCGAGACCCTCAACGCCCCGCGCGCCCGGACAGGGTCGAGCCCTATCGCCGAAAGGACATGCGAGGTTTTGTGCCCGCCGCCATTGGACGAACACGCGGAACCACTGGAGACCGCGATCCCCAGATCATCAAGTTCCAGCAATAGCCGGATGGCGTCCCCTTCAAGCCCGGAGAACCCGAGGCTGATATTGTTCGCCAAACGCTGCTGACGAGAGCCGTTCAGGTAGGCATACGGCACAGTATCAAGCACGGCATCAATGATCTTTTCACGCAAGGCCACGGTCCTGGCATCTTCCGCGTCCATTTCCTCAACGCACAAGGCCGCGGCCTTCGCGAACCCGACGATCGCCGGGATATTCTCCGTCGCTGAACGCAGGCCCATCTCATGCCCGCCGCCGTGCTGCCATGGCATGATGCGGACACCCTCACGGATGAACAAAGCGCCAATGCCCTTGGGTCCATAGATCTTGTGCGCATTGATCGTCACAAGATCAAGGCTCTGCGCATGAACATCAACGGGGACCTTGCCGAACGACTGGCAGGCGTCGGTGTGAAAATACACCCCCCGTTCCCGGCAAACCATGCCAAGCTCACCGATCGATTGAATAGTACCGATCTCATTGTTGGCGTGCATCACGGATACCAGGATCGTTCCCTTCCTGATCTCACGGCTCAGCGCCACCGCAGAAACCAGGCCATCCTCATCGACAGGAAGATAAGAAACGTCAAACCCCTGCCCCCCAAGCCACTGCGCGGGGCCGAGCACCGAATCATGCTCGATCGCGGAAACAATGATGTGGTTGCCCTTGCCTCTGTTAGCGAACGCGACGCCTTTGAGGGCAAAATTATTCGACTCCGTCCCGGACGAGGTGAACACGACTTCCTGAGGCTTCGCGCCGATCAGGGCGGCCAAAGTGGCCCGCGCCTCATCCATCACGGCCTTGGCTTCACGGCCAAAACTGTGCAGGCTCGACGCGTTCCCGTAGAATTCCGAAAAGTGGGGCCGCATCGCTTCCGCAACGCGCGGATCGACCCGCGTGCTGGCACTGTTGTCGAGGTATATCCTGTGCACTTATTCTCCTTGATAGAAAATATCGCCCTCGAGCGGCCGGACCACACCGAAATGCTGCTGCCAGCCGATCTCTTTTTTCCCGACGCACACGGTGCAAGTCCCCACCGGTGGATTGCCGCGCAGGATCAGCGGGTCCTGGATCTCGGATGACGCCTGGATCTTTTTCACGACTGAATCGATCCCGATGCCGTAAAGGGCATTGGTCTCGCAAATGGCAATGTCGCTCGCGGCGCTGATGACGCGCGCCCGGAACACCTCGCGCTCGGCCTGCGAGATCAGGTCGATCTTGGTCACGACCGCGACATCAGCCAGCGTAAGCATGGGGCCGATCTTGCGCGGCAGGTTCATGCCGCTGGTGGCCTCGAGGACAACAATGCCCAGCGACCCTTCGATATACGGCGAACAGCGCAGGCACAAGCCAGCGGTCTCAACCAGAAGGTACTCCGCTTCATTCTTCTGCGCCCAGGTGATCGCGTCGCCCAGCACCATCACATTGCAATGATCGGGACAAAGCTCGCCGGAGTAAACTTTCTTGACCGGGATGCCGAATTCTTTCTTGAACATCTCGTCCTCAACGGCGTACTGCACGTCGATCTTAAGGTACGCGACCTTCGAGCCTGCGGCGATCAGGCGTTTGGTGACCTGCTTGAGCACCGTTGTCTTCCCTGTCGTCGGGGGCCCCGCGCAAATGACAACCTTCATGTGACTTCTCCTTTTATTGGATAAATTATTTCCCGGAGTAACCTAAAGCCGTAAGCCTCTCCTCAAGCATGTTCCCGTCAAGCTGTTCGCCGTTGCGGATCAGTTGCCTGAAATGCAGGATAAGGTCGTCCAATTTCTTGATCTCTTCCGCGACGGTCAATTCCTCGGCGTTTGAATGCACGATCTTGACCATGGCGCCATTCTGCATGACCACGCGGAAATCCGACAACAGCGCGATGCGCGGATCGTGGGTGACAAAAATGAATATTTTTTCATAATGTTTCAGCAGTTCCAGCGCCTTGGTACGGTGGATGCCGGCGTTCTCGATCTCATCCAGTAAAATGATCGGCGAATTGCCGATGATGACCGCGTCCGCAATGAGCAACGCGCGCGTCTGCCCGCCGGAAAGGTCGGTCATGCCGTTCACCGGGTTGATCGGCTCACCGGTCAGCTGGTTGGCGAAATCCAGCGTCTCCGCGATAACAGCGGCCTTGTTCCCGCTCTGGCGGATGCCGGCGTGGATATCCAGAAACTCATCTACCGGCAAGTCAGAAAGAAAATTCGTGTGCTGGGTGATAAAAGCGATCGGGTTCTTGGACGGGTCGGTCATGAACTCCTCGGGCGCGTAAGCCCCGTTGATGAGAACCCGGCGGTTGGTGGGCGTATTCTGGTTGGCGAATAACGCGATGTCATCAATAAGCGTTGTTTTGCCCGAGCCTGTCGGCCCGACGATGCTGATCACATCGCCCATTTTCAGGACGATCTCTTCGACCAGGTCCGGCTGGCGGTTCTTGCCAACACCACCCAGTATCTTCAGTTCATCAATGCGCATCTGGTCTCCTTTTCTTGACCCGTTCAGGGGCTATTTACTATCTTTTCCGATAGGATTAGTCATATATGGCGCAAAATAAAAAGGCGGCCTAAACCAGGTCTGCCAGCGTCGTGTTCTCCAGCTTCTTGGACACGTAATCCCTGATATCCTTGAACACGCGGATCAGGTTCTTCTCTTTCTCTATAGGCGTATGCTCGAAGAAATAGACGCTGACCGATTCGGTCGGCGCCAGCGCGCCATCGATCAGGCGCACGATCTCGGCCAGGGTGATCTTTTCAGCGGGCTTACCCAGCGCGTAACCGCCATGCTGGCCCTTGGAACTCTTCAAGTACCTGGCGCGCTTGAGCAGCAACAAGATCTGTTCAAGGAACTTGGGAGGAATATCCTGGGCCTTGGCAATGGTATCCACGGTCACAAGCTTGTCACTGCCGTGCCGGGCAAGGTACAACAGGGCCAATAAGGCGTATTCACTGCGGGAGGTCAACTTCATTTCCGGCTCTCCAAATTTCAAATATGACTAAAAATATAGGATAACTCGTAAAAAATGTCAACCAAAAATTATCAGGCCGCGGCTTCCCCGTCGGAGAGTATCCCCTTCTCAATATAGACCGGCCGTATCTTTTCCTTGATCACGGGCATTTTACGCCAGAAGAACAATGCCGCCCCCATGCACGCCACGCCGCCGATGAGCAGCGTGCGCGGCGCGCCGATCCTGTCCGCCACGCACCCCCCGAACAGGCTGCCAAAAGGCGTCATGCCCATCAACGACATCGTGTAAAAACTCATCACCCGCCCGCGCATCCGCCCGTCGACGATCGTCTGCAGGATCGTATTGCTTGCCGCCATCTGGACCATCATGCCAAAGCCGGCCAGCATGAGCAGCGCCATGGACAACCACAAGACGGTAGAAAATGAAAAGCCGATGAGCGCGATGCCGAACAAGAGCGACGCTGTCCAGATACGGCCGATCAGCCCACGGACAGAATCCCGGCTCGCCAGGTAAAACGCCCCGATCAAGGCGCCGGTGCCGGCGCTGCCCATCAGGAACCCCAAGGTATGCGGCCCGCCATGCAACACCTTCCTCGCGAACACAGGCATCAATACCATATACGGATGGCCCATGAGACTGTTCACGGCCAGGATGAACAGGATATATTTTATCGGCCCGAACTTGAGGGAATAATCCAGGCCCTCCTTAAGGTCATGGAAAATATGCTTTTCGACGACAACAGCCGCGCGGGGCCTCATATTCATGGCCAGAAGGGACGCTATGACAGCCAGATAACTGATGGCATTCAATAGAAAGCACAGCCCCTCTCCGACCAGGACGATGAGGATGCCCGCGACCGAGGGGCCCACCAGCTTCGCCATGTTGATCATCGATGAATTCATGGCGATCGCGTTGCCCAGGTCCCTGCCGTCATTGGCTTCGACCATTTCGATGGTGAATGACTGGCGGATGGGAATATCGAATGCGTTAACAACACCGAGAATAAAACTCAGGGCCATGATATGCCATATCTGGATGGTATGGGACAGCACCAGCGCCGACAAGGCTATGGCCTGGAACATGGCGAACGCCTGGATCACAAGCAGGAGCTTGCGGCGGTCGTGCCTGTCCGCCACGACCCCGGCGAACGGCGCGAGGACGAAGGTGGGGATCTGGCCCAGGAACCCGACCAGCCCCAGCATGAGGACCGAACCCGTCAGGCGATAGACCAGCCACTGCTCCGCCACCTTCTGCATCCAGGTCCCGATGAGCGATATCCCCTGGCCTGTGAAAAAAAGGCGGTAATTACGGTGCCCCAGCGCGGCAAAAACCTGACGCGGATCGAACCGCCTAGATCGAATAGGAAAAATATTTCTCCGCTTCCAGATGGAATTCTTTCAGGATCTCGTCCTTGATCCGAATAAACTCATAACTATCCCGGTCGCGCGGGCGCGATAAACCGACAGGGATGACCTTCTTGATCCTGCCGGGCCGGCTGGACATGACCACGACCTTGTCCGCCAGGTAGATCGCCTCTTCGACGTCATGCGTGACCATGATCATGGCGATCCGCTCCTCTTTCCATATCTTTTCCAGTTCCCTTTGCATATACATGCGCGTCAAAGCATCGAGCGCCCCCAACGGCTCATCGAGCATCAGGATCGCCGGGCGGTTCACCAAAGACCGCGCGATCGCGGCGCGCTGGGCCATCCCGCCGGACAACTGGTACGGGTAAGCTTTCTCAAAACCCCTCAGGCCGATCAGCTGGATATGCTTGCGGATGATCTCCTGGCGCTCGGCTTTCTTGATTTTGGCATCAAGCCCGAAGCCGATATTCTCACTGACGGTAAGCCAGGGCAGCAGGCGGTGATCCTGAAACACAATGCCACGCTCGAGGCCGGGGCCATCGACCCTTTGCCCGTTAAGGATAATATCGCCGTCATACGCCCCACCCAACCCGACAATAAGTTTCAGCAATGTCGTCTTCCCGCAACCGCTCGTGCCGATGATGCTGATGAACTCCCCCCCCTCGACCGTCAGGTTGATGTCCTCCAGGACCGATATCTCCTTCGCGTCCACGTTGAACTTCTTGTTCAACGCGCGAATATATAATTTCCCCGCTTCTGTCATATACAACTCCCCAAAAATACCATTGTCCTTACGCGGCTTTCCGCTTCCAGGATAAGAAATGCCCTTCGATCATTGCCAGCAGCTGGTTCATGATGAACCCGACAACCCCGATCGTCAGTATGCCCATGATCACGATGTCCATCTTGAAAAATTCCCGCGCGTCCATCATCATGTTACCCACCCCGCCGGTCGAAACGCCAAAAAGTTCGGCGGCCACGACCAGCATCCACGAAATGCTCAGGCTCAGGCGCACGCCGGTGAACACCGACGGGATCGCGGCCGGAAGGATGATCCTCGTGAAAACCTTCAACCGGCTGAAACCGAACACCCGCCCCAGTTCGACATACTCACGTCGGACGCCGCGGATACCCTGCAACGTGTTGAGGACGACCGGATAGAACGCCCCCACGGAAATAAAAACGACCTGCGAAAACTCCCCGAAACCGAACCAGATGATGAACAGCGGCACCCATCCCACCAAGGGCACATTGCGGATGGCGTGAAAGAACGGGCCAAATACCTTTTCAGCCGTCTTCGACAGCCCCATCCATGTTCCCAGGACAAAGCCTATGGTGGAACCGGCAAGGAACCCTTTGATCACCCGGTTGAAACTGATCAAAAGGTTCTTCACAAGGAACCCGTCCGCCAGCGAATCTCCAATGACCTTCAGGACCTTTTCCGGCGACGGCAATAGGGACGCGTTCACCCACCCGGCGGCGGACACCAGTTTCCAGGCCGCGAGCAGCCCCAGCGGAAGGGCCAGGCCGGCCCAAAGATCCCTCCATAAGAATTTATTTTTTCCGGGCATGGGTCATTTCTCAACAAATGTTTTACGCCAGCGCAGGACATGGGCTTCCAGCATGGCCGCGATGGAATTCATGGCAAACCCAACAAGACCGATAACGATCACGCCGACAAATACGATATCGTACCTGAACATGTTGCGCGCGCCCGCCATCAAATTGCCGATCCCGGAGCTCGCCGCCACCAGTTCCGCCCCGACCACCGACATCCACGCCATGCTCAGGCTTGTGCGCACGCCCGTGAATATCGCGGGCATGGCGCCCGGGATAATGACCCGCCAGAAAAGCCGGCGACGCCCGTACGCGAACACCCTGGCCACCTCCAGGTACTCGCCGGGAATATTCCTGACGCCCTCATATGTATTAAGGACCATCGGGATAAAAGCGGTCAATCCCACAAAAATGATCTTGAAGGTCTCGTCGATGCCCGTCAGCAGGATCAGGAACGGCATCCACCCGAACATCGGCACCTGGCGGAACGCGTGAAAGAGCGGGCCCACGTACCGTTCAACCTGGCGTGAATAACCCATGGCTATCCCGAAAATAACTCCCGCCGCCGCTCCCCAGGAAAAACCGAAGAATATCCGCGTCAGGCTGACGCCAAGATTCTCGAGTAGCGTGCCGTCTTTGACAAACTCGCAGAAACTTGCCCACACGTCCTGCGGCGGCACCAAAAGCTCCCTCGGCGCCAGGCCAAAGCGCGTGACGAACTCCCAAAGCGCCAACAGGCCGATGGGAAGGATAAAGCCTAACAGGGAATCCCTGATCTTCACGGTCCAGGCGGACAGCCATTTTCGTCCCGTGACCTTTAATTTCAAATATAATCCCAGCGCCAGAAAAACAGGGATCAGGCAAAGATAGGTCGCCTGCAAGCCATAAACCGTACCGATGAAACCGCCGATCACCGGCCCCGCGATCCCGCCGCCCATGCTAAAGAGCGAAAAGAACCCGGCGACCTTGCCTTTCTTGTGGCCGCTGCGCGCTATCCGCGACACGTTGACAATGTTGATCATCCCCAGCCCCACGCCCAGCAGGACAGCGCCGGCCCACAACTGCAACGGCACCGCGGCCAGGCCCAGGAACAGCAGCCCGGATATGATGATCCCCAGGGCGGTCATGTACCAGTACCTCTCGCCGAGCCTGGACACCCAGGCGTTGAGCGAAAAGACCGTGATCACGAACACCACGCCCTGCGACGATATGAACAGCGCCGCGCTCTCTTTCGGCAGATGGAACACGCGCAGCGCGATCGCGATGATGAACCCGGAAAAACAGGCATTCGCGCTCAGGGCCGCGAATTCCACGACCGATGTCGTGACCAGCAGCCTGTTCTTCAGGAGGCTTTTCAACTGATGGACGGTCCCCAGCCAGGTGAATGCTTCCAGTTCCCGTTCGATCTCGCGCTGGGTCAGGATAAGCTGCGCGATGACCGCGGTCACGAGGATCCACATCCCGATCGTATAGAACGTGAACCGGAAGCCGATATGGTTGACCAGGAATATCCCCAGGACAGGCCCGATGAATACCATACCGGCGGACTGGGCGCCTTTATACCATCCGGCCTTGTTGTTGCCGATAAGCTCCAGGTGCTCGAAAAAGATACTGTTCATCGACACATAGCGCATCGAAGCGAACAGCCCGACCAGGAAAGTGACCGCCAGCAGCGTCCAGGGGGTGTTCGCCATCGGCACGAACAGGAACACTGTCGAGCCGATCAACCCGCCGAGGACATACACGACCTTGGCCCCGTAGCGGTCTATCAGGATGCCGAACGGGATGCCGGTGATGAGCACCCCGAACCCCTGCATGCCGGTGATAAGCCCGATCTGCGCGGCGCCGGCATCCATGTGCACCGCGTAAAGGTTGATGACGATCGCCGACATCCCGACAAATATCCCGCTGAAAAAAGACAGGAACAGGAACTTGGCGAGGAATTTGTAAGCGAGACTCATCGTTACCTTTCCCCGCGGGGTTATTTAAGGGCTTGTTTTAAGAAACTGTCATCCGCCCACGCGCGCACGTCGAAATCGTTCTTGATATACCCGTGCTCCAACAGGAAGTTCTTTTCCACCTCAATGCCGCCCAGGCTTTTCCCGGACAGGTTCGGCACATAATTGTACGTCGCGAGGTCCCGGACCAAATGATGGAAGCATCCATAAATGGTAACTTCCGCCAGGATCTCCGCCGCCGCTTCGGGATTCTTGCGGATCCACTGCCCGGCCTTGATCGACGCCTTGAGCCAGGCCACAACGATCTCGGGATGGCTCTTGGCCAGCTCGGTATTGACCGTGATCGCGGTCGGCGTATTGGCCACCTGCGTTGTCCAGTCGGGATAACGGCCCAGGTCTTCAATGGTGGTCACCAGGCCTTCCGATTCGAGTTTGGCGGAACGTCCGTGCCCTGAGAAAACCGCGTCCACCGTCCCGTCGAGCAACGCCTTCCCGTCATTCCAGGCCACCGACTTCAATTTTCCCTTGCCCCAGAATTCCACCGGAGTCTCCGCCGAAGAAAGCACCGACCAGGAAGGATCCCCCTCTTTGGCCTCGAATTCAGGGATGTCGACCAGCTGGACATCACGCTCACTGAGGCCGGCATAACCCAGCGCCAGAAGGATGCTGCGATGCGCCGTGGCGCGCGCGAAATCCACCCGGTCTTTGGTGCGACGCAGTGAAAGCCCTATCTTTTTACCTCTGAGGTCCTGGATCGAACGGATGCCTGAACCAACCTTGACGACGATCTTGCCGCCCGTGCCGGCAAAGGTCAGCCCGATCAATTTTGTGTCAACACCTTCCGACCTGGCCCAGATAGGAGGAATGTTCCCCCCGTCGCGGAAAAGCTCGGGGCGCCGGTGCGTGAAATGCGGCAGCCACTGGTCCTTGGGTAAGGCGCGCAGGAAACGCGCTGTGGCGCCCACCTTTTTAAACGCCTCATCCAGCCAGCCTTTTTCGACGGCCACATGCGACGCCACCTGCACGGGGCAAATGGTATAGAATATCTCTTTTGATCTCTTGCCCGTCTTCGCCTTGCTGACTTTCTTTGATCTTTTCGCGATCGCACTCATGGTAAGCCTCCTTTTAATTACTTCCGGTCTTTATGCTTGCCCGATCCAAATGCCTGTCAAAATACGGATGCCGCGCTTCCTGTTCTTTTCTCAGGACCTTCACCGTCACCTCCTCGACCGAAACAGGAATAAATTCCCATACGACCGAAATGTCAGCGTCCGCCCCCTCTTCGGCCCTTTTGCGCAGGAGCATCTGCTCGAACAGTTTGCCCGCGATCAAACACCGGTAAACTTTAGCCTGAATGTAGTACGCCTCATCGCCGCGCCCCACGTGGAACGTCACGGGCTTGTCAAACCAGATGCTGCGCACCAGGTTCCTGTTCCCGGCCGATTTCTCCAGTTCCTCCGGCAGGATCAATGTCGAGGCATCAAGCGTTGTCAAAGCATCATTGACCTCTATGTATGGAGAGCCATCCGCGTTCAAAGACCCTACGACCTTCACGGCCTTCCTGTCCTTCAACAAAGCCACAACGCCCGACGCGAGCGCCGCTGTTTTATGATCGTGCCCCATACTCAGTCGATCCTTTCCAGGTCCGCGTCAGCGTGATTGCCGCAGTGTTTATAATCGTCATTATCCGAACTGAGGCCGTACGCTTTGCGTATGTCATAAAGGCCTTTCGACAACCGGATAATATATTCCAGCGGCGGATTCTTCTGCCCGGCCAAAGCGGAGGCGGGATTCATCCTCCAGACGGTGCTCAAAAAGATAACGCCGCGTTTGGCGAAAAATTCGCACGCTTCAAGATTGGAACGCAATGCCGCGTCAACCGTCTTGAACCCGTGGGGCCTGGCCAGCTCCACTCCGGCGACAACCTGCGTGTAAACATTGCCCTTGCCGAAAATATCGACGGCATCCAGCGTCCGTTTGATCCACTCCTTGCGCCCCGGCCATTTATTTTTTCCCGGGCAGATCCACCCGAACAAACGCTCGTCCCAGACCTCAATATTGGGACAATATGATGTCAACCCCGTTTCGCGGTAAAGCCGGGTCAACTGGGCTTTGGAATACGCAGGCGCCATGATCTGGCTGGAGAAGCGGCCCTTGAAATTCCGGCCGATCGCCTGCAGGATACGGATATACCGCTCCACTTCCTCATCAAAGAAATGCTCTCCGCGGTAATCCATGCCCGCGGTGAGGTAGATCTCGGAGATGCGCCCCGGCTCCTTGAGCACTTCGCGCACCGTCTCATAAATATCTTCCGGGTTCACGCCCCGGCGCAGCGGCGTGTCAAAGGCCGGACGCGACGCTTTCAGGTCGGTAAAGAACGCGCAGTATTTGCACTGGTCGCCCGTGTCCCAAAGATGGCAATGCCGGTACGCGCAAATGATCAACCGCTGGGCGCGGGCGCTGGCGATCGATTCCATGGGGATGCCGCTCGTGGTGAGATGGCCGTAATATTTAGGGCGCGGCGTGAAATCCACTTCGTCCACCCGCGCGCGCCCGTCGTAAAGGATGAACTTCCCACCCTGATAGTCCACCCGGTAAGGATCTTCAAAATACTCCTCGAACGACACCGGCGCGGTCGTGCCATCACGCAGGAGCATGGACCCGGGATTGGAACGGTCAGTCTTCTTGCTGCCGCCCCCTTTGAAGAAAATGAGCATCGGGCCAAAACGGTACGCGTCATTCTGCACCGCATCCAAAGCCCGGGCGGTCAAACGCGCCCCGCGACGCAGCAGGTCAAGCTTGAGGATAATGAATCTTGGCACATCCGGATATTTACGCCCCAGCCTGTCTATTTCCAGCAAACGCTCAACGGCCATATAAAATTTTCCTTATGTTCTTATGACGAAAAACTCCAGCGCTCCGCAGGGCCAACACAACCCCACGGAGCGCTGTATTCATTTCACTTCAGTTCTTCAGTTGCGGCGGGATCCAGACCAGTGACTTGTACCCGTCAATGATCTTCTGGATCCGTTCCTGGGGCCACGACGGGTCCCAGCCCAGCCCGATGTCAAGGTCAACGACTACGACATGGACCGTTGTCCGCTTGGGCTTGCCTTCAATGACCGTGAACACATTGCAAGTGCGATCCTCTCCCTGACAATCCACGCAAACACCCGTCTTGACGCATCCCGTTTTGAACGGCCGGCCGCCAAGATCCGTGCTGCGGATCTTCACGTGCTGGGGCGATATCTGCGTCCGGATCCTGTGGAACGCCGCGTCGAGGTCCTTGACGATCTTGTTACGGCTAATGATCAGGACCGAATGCTCATGGCCGTAAAACATGCCACCGACGCGGTTGCCGACCGCGTCAACATTCACCAGCCGGCCATCCTGGGTCACCGCGTTGGTGCCCGTCAGGAAGTAACGGCAATCGGAACTGTAGGAAAGCGCGCTGGCCCGATGTGTTTCTTCCCACGTATTACCCCGCCTGTGGGCGTCGTAAACAACATTGCCTCTTTCTTTCAGGGCATCCGCTATCCCCAGCTGTGTCGCCGAGGTCGAATCCCCGGTGCCGATCTTCACATCCGCCGGGACTAATTCCAGGACGATCTTGCGGGCGGTTTCCGCGTCCGGCGCGTAATACGCGTTGAAACGCCGGTGTTTTAACCCTTTGAGAAGCGTCACGACCTGCGGATCCTTGATCGCGTCATAATTGATGTCTTGTGTTAATAATGCGCTCATGATGATACCTTTCGGCCTTTCGACCTTTATTTCGTTGTTTCCTTGCCTTCTCCATCATACTTGGCCCAGAAATGGTCCAGCCCCTCATCCTTCAACGCCGCTTCCAGGAATGACGCGTCAACGAGACTGTTAACATCGTACGCCTTGCGGATCAACCCGCGCTCAAGGGCGAACTGGATCGTATCCCGGAAATGCCCAACGACAAAGTCATCAAGCAAGGGGGTGTTCTTAACGCTCAAGGGCGTGCCTTCGGCGTCCTCGCGAATATCATTCACCGACGTCCCGGTCTTGGCCTGACCCAGGAAATACGCCTCGCGGTTATTCTCATCCGACGCCCACTTGGCGGCCCGCGCGAACACCTTCAGGAAACGCTCCGTAAGATCAGGATGATCCTTAGCGAACTTCTCCGTCACGAAAATACCACTGAAAGATTTCCACTTATCCGGGAAATCATCCCGCGTCGAATAGATGATCTTGACCAGTCCAAGACGACGGGGCGCGAAAAGCTGGGTCCCGTAAACCGCCCCGTTGATATCCTTGGAGGCGAGCGCCGCGACACCATCCGCCGGCCCGAGGTTATAGGCCTTGAAATCCTTGTGCGTCAGGCCCTTCAACTGCAGGATGCGTTCAAACGCCAGCTGGAAATTCGTGGCATTGCTTGTCGCCAGCTTCGCCCCCTTGAGGTCCTCCACTTTTGTCGCCTGGGAATCAATGGGTACCGCCAGGTAGGAATTGCCGCGCGTACCGCCGCTGGCGATCAGCTTGATCTTGAGCCCGCCCGCCTTGGCGATAATGGCGCCCAGTTCGCTCGTGGCCCCGATATCGATCGTGTCATTGGCGAACGCTTCGTTCACGGCAGGACTCACGCCTTTGAAGAACACCCACTCGATCTTGATCCCGTCCTTCTTGAATTCCTCTTCAAGAAGGCCCTGCTGGTGAAGCACACCGATCGTCTGCAGCGAGAACGGGCGGCTGTTGCCCGCGGTGAACGCGGTGCCGATGCGGATCACGGCCGGTTTTTTTGCGTCAGCCGCTGTGGCTGATGGTGCTACGGCAACACTCAGGAACAAAACTCCGAATACGACACTCCATAACCTTTTCATATAGTATTTCTCCTTGTTAGATCAGAATCCATATTGGAATTGCGCCAGTAATTCATTACTGTCCGGTGCATTGGCAGCCGAGCGCGTTTGTTTGATGTTATAGTTCAACTGCAACTTCGTTGTCTGGGCAAAGAACCAGTTGAAACCCAGTGTGTAAACATCCGATGCGTCATTGGAAACATTGGTGTTCGGATCCCAGTGGTCATAACGGATGAACGGCTGATACGTCCGGGGAAACCAGTCGTCGTAACGGCTTTGCGTCCTGGACGCCTTGAGGAACTGCTGGCCGAAGTTATAGAAAACAGTGCCGGCGTAGCCGTGGCTCCTGATGCTGCGCTCCGTGGGAACTGAAGAAGTCCCGCCAAGGATCTCGTCGTAACCCTGCGCATATTCCGCCGTGAACCCGATGGGCGTACGCACATAGCCGATATCCGCCCCGAGCCTTTCTTTCGCGCCCTGGCCGCGTATGACGGACACCCCGGAAAGTGTGGCGGTGCGGGGCTGTTGACCTTCATAAACGGAACCACCTATGGATAAACCACGGAATACCGAGTTGTAATCCACCGGCGCGTTAAGCACCAGCCGGCCAACGTAATCTTTTGATTTGTTATTGTCAGCGATATTCTGCCCGGCCCCGTTGAGCACACCGAGAGAATATTCGACCAGCGGGACGCGGTAATTGTACCCGTAATCATTGATGGGCAAAAGATCGCCTTTCACCACAACGCCTATATCCCTTGTGCTCAAGCCAAGATTTGAATCAAACTGCGCCAGGCTGATGGTCGGCTTGTACTCTTCCGTGGTCTGGGGATCACGCCCGAACGGCTTTTTCTGCTGACCGGTCGTAATGGACAGCCTGGGCGATTCAGCGTCAAGCGTCGAAAGGACGTTATAATTGATGTACACGTCCTGCGGCGCGACACGATACGAATCCGCTGTGGTATTGCTATACAAGCTCACCAGGTAATCAAGGTTCTTGCCATCCTCATAATCCTTCTTCAAACTGCCCGAAAAGCCGAGTTGAAGCAAAGGGATCGAGAACCCGTTGGTGCTGTTAGCGCCGTCGTCCTTGGTGCTGAAACGCGTCTGGACAAGTCCGCTTAAAGAAAGCGCGCGGCTGGCCTGGGCTGTGTTGCGCTCAAAGCTGCGTTTCCAGTCATCGCGCAGTGTTTCAACCTCACCACGCACACCCGCTAATTCATCCCGGGTAACGCCACCCTGCGCGGCACCGGAAGAAGACGCGACAGATGACGCCTGCTTTTGCTCCTTCACAACCTTCAGTTCATCCTTTAATCCTTTCACCTCGTCCCGCAGTTCCTGCAGTTCCTTTCTCAAGGCATCCACATCCAGCCCCTGCGCCCTTGAGACAGGTACCAACAACAATAAACTTGCTACGACCAACCCGGAAACCAATAAAGCTCTCATTTTTTCTCCTCCTGTGAGTCTATCGCTTCCAGGAATCTGGTCAGCTCACTCAATTTATGTTTAACACTCACTTCGTCGCCACGGTTAACCGCTGGCTTTATCAACAAAAAAGGCTAAACACATGCCAGAGACCTCCTGACACATATTTAGCCTTCCAGTTATCTGGTAAACTAACTACTTTAGTATCCGTTCTCCCTCAGCCCCGGCGGTTATTGGCCGCCTGGTGGCTTCGGGAGTTACTTCGCAAAGCTGGCAAATCCTCATCGGATTTGCCACGCGACCGCTACGCGGTGGATTTTGCGGAGCAAAATCCAAGTAAAAACCCACTACCCCTCGAAAATTCACGATAGGCAGCGGGTTATCCCGTCCACAGATCAAAATATGTATTTGAAACACTACAGTGCGTGAACGATGTCTTTATAGATTTCTATTCACGACTATCTCGCTAGAGATGGTGGGACTATACCATGCAATCAAAACTTGTCAAGAAGATTTTTTGCGTTATTTTATTTTTTCTTAATTCCCCGTCGGAAGATCCATCCCGCGGCTCTTTAACATCTCATCCTCAGGCACGATCAGCACATACGGTTTGCCTGAGATCGGATTCTTGTTCACCACAACGACGGTCTTGTAAATCTCCTCGATGACCTTGTAATCAATGACCTGCGCGGGCGTTCCGGCCTTGAAGATCCCCCCCTCGCTGAGCAGCGCGACGCGGTCGCAATATTCACTGGCCAGGTTAAGGTCATGCAACACCATCACCACGGTCAAATTCATTTCCCTGACGAGCTTGCGAAGAAGATCCATGATCGCCACCTGGTGCGTGATATCCAGATGAGCGGTCGGCTCATCCAGGAGCAACAACCGCGGCTCCTGGGCCAGCGCGCGGGCGATCCCCGCCAGCTGGCGTTCGCCGCCGCTCAATTTGTCGACGGGCTTATTCCTGAAACGGTACGAATCCGTCAACTTCATGCACTTATCCGCGATATCGCGGTCATGTCGCGACTCAATGAACTGCAGGTTCTCAAAATAGGGCAGGCGCCCCAGCAGGACAAACTCGCCGACCGTCATGTCGACCAGCGGCGTCACCTGGGACACCACCGCCACGGTGCGCGCGAAGGTCCGCAGCGGGATAGTGTGGATATTATGTCCATCAATAATGATCTCGCCCCGCATGGACGGGATCTCACGCGTGAAAGCGCGCAGCAATGTCGTCTTGCCCGAACCGTTGGGGCCGATCAACCCGAAGAACTCTCCGGCCTTAACTTCAAAGCTGACACCCGCAACAATGACTTTTGTCCCGTAACCGGCTGTGACATCACGGACCTTAAGCATGGCTCAACCCTCCCCGCCGCGAGAGCGCGTAAAGAAAAACGCTCCCGCCCGCGATCCCCGTGATCACACCGACGGGCAACTCCAGCGGCGCGATAATGACCCGCGCCAGGGTGTCGCTGGCGATCAGGAAGGCCGCCCCCGCCAGGAACGAGGCTCCCAGCAATATCCGGTGGTCCGGGCCTACCAGCCGGCGCGTCACGTGCGGCACGACCAGCCCCACAAAACCGATCATCCCGGCGATCGATACACAAAGGCCGGTCAAAATCGCGCAAAAAACGAACAGCACCTTCTTCACCAACTCGACAGGGACGCCGAGATGCCGCGCCTCGGCCTCGCCCAGCGCCAGCGCGTTCAGCTGCAAGCAAAAACAATAACCCCCCGCCAACGCCGCGAGCGCGAGGAAGAACATGAAATTGACCAGGGAAAGATCGGAACCTCCGAGCGAGCCCATCATCCAGAAAACGATCCCGTGCAGGCTGTCGCTGCTGGCGATGGACATGAGCAACATGACCAAAGACGATGAAATAAAACTGATCATGACGCCGTTAAGGAGAAGCCCCTGCAATTTGACAAGACCTGTCCGCAAGCTTGAGAAATAAAGGAAGACGATCACGCCGCCCGCGCCGAGCAGGCCGCACGCGGGAAGGGTATACGCGCCGATAGCGGAAAGGCCCAAGGCGATGTTGGCCGCCACGCCCAGCGCGGCCCCGCCGGAAATGCCCAGTGTGTAGGGCTCAACGAGGGGATTACGAAAAAGCCCCTGAAGCATCACACCGGCCAGGCTCAGACAACCGCCGATGGCGAACCCGAGGATGATCCGCGGCAGGCGGATATCAAAAACAATGCTGTGCTCGACCGGGCTGCCGCCGTGGAACAATATCCCGACCACCTTGCCCGCCGGTATCCCCGAAGCGCCCACCGACAAGGCCCACACCACAGCCCCCGCGAGAAGCACGCCCAAAAACCCCAGCCACAAAGCCCAGCGCCAATATTTCATCAACGGATCTCCGGATGCAGGAATCCCATGATCACCACAAGCGTTTGCACAAAACTTACCGGGGTGGGGCTGCACAATAAATATTCATCGAGGATGTTGATCCTCCCGTCGGCCACCGCCTTCAGTGACCCGAACCGCTCCCAGTTCGTTTTTTCCCGCGCCCCGTCAAACCCCATGCTCGATATCAGGATAACATCAGGATCGCGTTTAAGGACGGTCTCGCGTGAATATTGCAGGTAGCCCTGTTCCCTGACGATATTATCCCCGCCGGCAAGGGTGATAAGGTCATTCACGAAAGCCCCCTGCCCGATGGTGACCAGAGGATTCACCCCCACCTCGACAAAAACACGGACCCGCGCCGCTGTGTTAACCTTCGAGCGCAACGCCGCGACCTTTTGCCGTGAGTCGGCAATGATCGCGGCAGCTTCCTTTTCCTTGCCGAGAAATCCCGCGACCAAAGTGAAAACATCACAAACCCCGTCGAAATCAACGGCGTTGGGCACATCCACGACCCGTATCCCCAGGCCACGCAACTTTGCCTTGGCTCGAGGATCTGTCAATACCGTAGCCAACACCAGATCAGGCTTGAGGGATACTACCTTCTCGATATTGATGTCCTGGATACTGCCAACGCGCTCTTTCAGTTTTGCTGCCGCGGGGCGCTGGCAATAGGTGGTCACGCCCACAAGACGGTCTTCCCCGCCGAGCAAAAAGATCTCCTCAGTCAGCACCGGCCCCAGGGAAATGATCCGCGCCACCGGCCCGTCTTGCGCCAGGGCAGGCCCAGTCAGGAACAGTAACATGCCGCAGATCAATATCATCAAATAGATCCGGGGACACGTACCAAATTCACAGGACGAATTTGGTACATGTCCCCGTTCTAACAAAGAGAACTTAAGGCTCTCAATCTTTTTGGCCATAACAGATGGACATTCGCTTTATGCTCTTGTTTCCAACGAAAAAACGCGCTTGGGATAATCAACGGTGAGAATAAAATGGCTAAGAAAATTCTTTGTCCCCAGAAGCGGGACAGAAAGGTTAGGCATGAAGTCAATCAATGTTTCCTCGATCACAAAATCGCCAACTTTAAGCCTGCTGGTATGCGCGTAAGCATTGGTAACGCCATTGCCCGTCCGGATTTCCTTGCGCCGCCCTGCCTGTAAGTCATGTTCAAGAATACTGGCATAAGCGGCTGGAAGGGCACATTCATCAGCCCCCGTATCAACCAGACCCAAAACATTGACTTCCTTGCCGGAATGAGGATTGATGATCACCACCTGAAGCCATGGTCGCGGAATATCAGATGGAGACAATTTTGTGAAGGGCGTCTCGATCTTCATTAGTAGATCTGAACCATCTCATGGGCGGGAACAAAAAGAAGCAGCGGCGCCAAAACGCCTTGCCTGATAGCCGTATTGTACACATCCTGGGGGCTATCACCATCCGCGACAGGTGTGCTGTCGCTCAGGCTCCGGATTGCCACGTATTTGCCTTCGAACTTCTTTTCCTTGATGAGTATTTGTTCCATAATTTTTTATTTTAACAAAACCATTCTTGTTTATCCATCTTTAAGTTTTTCCAAAAGATCCGGGAACTAAATTCAAAAGAACGAATTTTGTACATGTCCCCGCTCTAATCTCAAATCCCCGCCCCGTCCTGGAACGTGTGGACGAACTCGCGCATGGCGGCTTTTTCATCCGCCCCTTCAATGACCAACGTGACCTCCGAATTCTGGGGCACAGCCAGCGTCAGCACATCGAGGATCGAACGCGTGTCCGCCTTGGAGGAATTATGCCAAAGCTGGATCTTTGAGCTGAACTTCTTCGCGAGGGTGACAATGCGCGCCGCTTCCCGCAAATGCAGCCCGTGCAGGCTCAGGATACGTATCTTCTTTGTTTCCATAACGTGTTACCCCATCCTGATGCGCATCGTTTCGTGCAGATAACGTACGGCCAACATGACGGGCAAGATCGACAATGCGATTGGAATAACCCCATTCATTGTCATACCATGCCACCAGGCGGAACAGCCGCCGCTGCGTTTCAACATTGCTCTGAACCGTGGCCAGGGAATCATATATGGAGGAACGGCTGTCGTGGATGAAATCCGTCGACACAAGCTCCTCGTCCGTATAGCCCAAATACCCGTCCAGGTACGTTACCGACGCTTTTTTCATCAACGCGTCGATCTCCCGGATCGACGTGTCGCGCGCGGCGTAAAACGTCAGATCCACCACCGACACATCCAGCGTCGGGATCCGGTACGATATGCCGGAGAGCTTCCCGCGCAGATCCGGAAAAACATCCAGCGCGATCTTGGAGGCGCTGGTCTTGGACGGGATGATGTTCGCCCCTGCCGCGCGGCCGCTGCGCCAGCCCCTCTTCGAAAACCCGTCCGTGATCTTCTGACTTCCGGTGTAACTGTTGAGCGCGGTCACCAGGCCGGTCTCAACCCCGATCCCTTCTTTGACCAGGACCTGGAGCAGCATGGACAAACAATGCGTCGTACAACTCGCGGCCGAGATGATATGGTGCAAGGCCGGATCATATTCACGCTCATTCACACCCGTCACGATCGTCTTGACGTCCGCGGGCGCCGTCACCAGGACTTTTTTGGCACCTGCCCGAAGATGTTCCGACGCCTGGGCTTCCTGCGTGAACAAACCCGTGGCCTCGATGACAAGGTCGACCCCCAGTTCTTTCCACGGCAAAGCGGATAATTCCCCGGGCGCGGCCAGGCACGTGATGCTGTGCCCGTCAACGACCAGCGTGTCGGCTTCTTTCGCCGGGGCATGACCTTTGACGGCAGCGACCCGATGGACAAACCTTCCATGGACTGAATCATGCTTGATCAAATAAGCAAAATAATCGGCATCCGCCGTGACATCAACAACAGCCACGACGTCGATCTCCGATCCTAAAAGGCCCTGGTCGCAGATCGCCCGGAAAACCAGGCGGCCGATGCGCCCAAACCCGTTAATGCCGACTTTGATCGCCATAATAGTCCAGATCCAGGAACACGTACCAAATTCAACAAACGAACTTGGTACATGTCCCCGCTCCAGGGAATTGTTGTTACACCTTTTCCAGGGCTTGCTCGATATCGGCGATGATATCCTGGACGTTCTCGATCCCGATCGACAACCGGACGAAATCCGGTGTGACACCCGTCGACAACTGCTCCGCGGGCGACAACTGCTGGTGCGTGGTCGTGGCCGGATGGATCGCCAGCGACTTCGCGTCCCCGACGTTCGCCAGGTGCGAGATCAGCTGCAGCGAATCAATGAACTTCTTGCCAGCCTCAACGCCGCCCTTGATGCCGAACCCGAGGATCGCGCCGTGGCCGATCGGCAGGTACTTCTTCGCGCGGTCTTTCTCGGGGCTGTCCTCCAGACCGGGATAGTTCACCCAGCTTACCTTCGTATGTTTCTTCAGGTGCTTCGCCACCGCCAGCGCGTTCTCGGAATGGCGCGGCAGGCGCAGATGCAGCGTTTCAATCCCCTGCAGGAACAGGAACGAATTGAATGGCGACAGCGCCGGGCCAATGTCGCGCAACAAGTCAACGCGCGCCTTGATGATATACGCGATGTTGCCGATGGGCTTCAGGGCCTCGACAAGGTTGATCCCGTGATAGCTGGGGTCCGGCCCGAAAATCAGCGGGAACTTGCCGTTAGTCCAGTCAAACTTGCCGGAATCAACAATGACACCGCCAAGCGATGTCCCATGCCCGCCGAGGAACTTGGTCGCGGAATACACGATGATATCGACCCCGTGATCGAACGGCTTGAGCAAATACGGCGTAACTGTATTATCAAGGATGAAGGGAATGCCGTGCTTGTGCGCGATCTTTGAAATACCTTCCAGGTCCGCCACATCCAGCTTCGGATTTCCAACGGATTCCGCGTACACCGCCTTGGTCTTGGGCGTGATGGCCTTATCAAGGGCCACGAGGTCATTGGACTTCACGAAGTTCACCTTGATGCCAAGCCTGGGGAACGTGTAATGGAAAAGATTGTACGTGCCGCCGTAAAGATTGTCCGCGGAAACGATCTCATCACCTGCCTGGGCGATATTAAGGATGGAGAGCGTGATCGCCGACTGCCCGCTGGCCACGGCTAACGCTGCCGCACCACCTTCGAGCGCCGCGATGCGTTTCTCGAAGACATCGGTCGTCGGGTTCATCAGACGGGTATAAATATTGCCAAACTCGGCAAGGCCGAACAGTTTGGCCGCGTGGTCGGTGTTCTTGAACACATACGATGTGGTCTGGTAGATCGGCACCGCGCGCGATCCTGTTGTCGGGTCAGCTTCCTGGCCCGCGTGCAATGCCAGTGTTTCACGCCTTAAATGATCTTTAAAATTGGACACGGTTTCCTTCTCCTTTTTGTTGTTGGACACAGCCTTTTTTCCCTGGCTGAGCCATGGTTTCAAAAATTCAGCTATCCGATCTGAAAAACTTCCCGAAATATTCTTTTTTTGCGACATATTGTGCTCCCGTGTTTGTTAGGTGAAAAATGTTGCTCCCTGCCTGCCATTGATCCCCCTTCCTTACTGAATATCTTGCTTCCCCTATTATTTCTGATCCTATTATTTCGATCCGGGGACACGTATCAAATTCAAAAGACGAATTTGGTACATGTCCCCGCTCTAATGTGTCCCCGCTCTAATAAAAAAGGCCAAGAATACCCCCTCGATGTGAACCAAGGGCACTCTTGACCTCCAGATGTCTGGTCGTTCAATGCTAGCGCAACCCGATACTTGCTTCCTTTAATCTCTACTAACCCTAGTAGGTTACTATGAATGTACCACGCTCTCTGACTTTGTCAAGAAAAATTTTTCTACTCACTCCGGAACGACCGCGCCTTTATACCGCGTGGTTATAAAATCCTTGATCTCCTTTGAATGCAGTACCGCGAGCAAGGCCTTGATCGCCGGACGCGCCTCATCCCCCGGACGCACCGCCACCAGATTAGCGTACGTTTTGGCGGCAACCGAGCCGGAGGCTTCTGACACCAACGCGTCGGTCAACGGCGAAAGACCGGCATCGATGGCATAATTGCCATTGATCACCGCGGCCGCAACACTGCTGAGCGCGCGCGGCAGCTGGGCGGCCTCGATCTCGATGATCTCGATATTAACGCCGTAACTTTCAATATCCTTGACCGTCGCGTTCAGGTCGCCCGGGTTTTTCAACTTGAGCAGCCCGTTATCCTGCAGGAGGATCAACGCCCGCGCCCCGTTGGACACATCGTTAGGGATCGCGACCTTGTCACCGGCCTTCAACGCGGCCAGGGAACTGATCTTTTTGGAATACACGGCGAGCGGTTCATAATGCACGGCACCCGCGGAAACAAGCCCGGCCTTGTTGGCTTTGTCAAAATCCTGCAAGTAAGGAAGATGCTGGAAATAATTGGCATCCAGGCTCCCGTCCTTGAGCGCCAGATTCGGCGTCACGTAATCCGTGAACACCCTGACCTGCAAGTCGATCCCCTGCGCGGCCAGCAGGGCCTTGGCTTTTTCAAGGATCTCGGCGTGCGGCACAGGCGTTGCCCCGACCACAAGCACCTCTCCCGCGGCGTGCGCGCGAGACACTGAGAAAACAACAACACCGACGACAAAAACTACGACACTTAGCACTTTCCTTAGATCCATACCCATTCCTTTCCTTTTGGCGTTAAATTTTCTTCGGCCTTAATGCCGCCAATTCACGCAATTTCAACAGGCGCTTCCCGGCTTCCCGCAGGGTCTCTTCTTTCTTGGCAAAGTGGAAGCGTATCAGGTGGCGGATATCTTCCTTAAAGAAGCTTGATCCCGGCACGGCCGCGACCCCGACCGCGCGGGCCATCCACTCGCAAAATTCAACATCGCTTTCAGCCTTGAATTCCGATATGTCCACCATCACGTAATACGCGCCCTGGGGTGTCGTGTATTTCAGGCCAGCCGCGTCGAGAAGCCCCAGGAACAGATCTTTCTTGCGCTGGTAAAGCGCCAGAAGGTCTTCATAATATTTGTCCGGAAAGAGCAGGGCCGCCACCGCCGCTTCCTGCAACGGCGCCGCCGCACCTACCGTCAGGAAATCATGCACCTTGCGCGCCGCTTCAATGGCCCTCGAAGGCGCAATGATATATCCCAGCCGCCATCCCGTAATCGAATAGGTCTTGGACAAAGAACTGCACGTGATCGTCCGCTCGAACATGCCGGGCAAGGACGCAAAATAAGTGTGCTTGAACGGCGGATAAACGATATGTTCATACACCTCATCCGTAACGACCCAGGTGTCAAATTCTTCGGCCAGCGCGGCGATCTCGAGCAATTCCGCGCGACTGAACACCTTGCCCGTCGGGTTGCCGGGGTTGCACAAGACCAGCGCCTTGGGCCGCTGTTCAAACGCCGCGCGCAGCGCCTTCCTGTCAAAATCGAACGCCGGCGGGACCAGCGGCACATAAATGGGCACGGCGCCCGTAAGGATGGCGTCCGCGCCATAATTCTCATAGAACGGCGAAAAAACAATGACCTTGTCGCCGGGATTGGTCACCGACATGAGTGCCGCCATCATGGCCTCGGTGCTGCCGCAGGTGACCACGATGTGCGCCTGCGGGTCAATGTCCAGCCCCGAAAAATGGCTGTGCTTGCGGGCGAGCGCTTCGCGAAAATTCAACGCGCCCCAGGTCACGGCGTATTGATGCGGCCCTTTCAGCGCCACCACGCTCAACGCCGCGCTCAACTCCCGCGGCGGATCAAAATCAGGGAATCCCTGTGAGAGGTTGACCGCGCCGGCCTCATTAGCCACGCGCGTCATCCGCCGGATCACGGATTCACTAAAAATCTTGGTGCGTTCACTGATGTCGGGCATAAGTCCTCTACTTTTTATCCGCGTTGTCCGCGACCTTGTCACCGGCCACCTGGATGACCTGCACGAGCGCGATCAGGATCACGACGGTGATGACCATGACGCCTGTCTGGTAACGGTAATACCCGTAACGGATCGCAAGATCCCCCACACCGCCGCCGCCAACAATACCCGCCATGGCCGAATAGCCGACCAGGCTGATGGCCGTGACCGTGACCCCGCGCACAAGCCCGGGGAACGCCTCGATCAGAAGGACATCCCTGATGATCTGCAGGGGCGTGGCGCCGAACGCCGTGGCCGCCTCGATCACGCCGCGGTCAACCTCGCACAGGGCCGCCTGCACCAGCCGCGCGTTGAAAACGATCGCCGCGACGGACAAAGGCACTGACGCCGCAACAGGGCCGATCGTCGAGCCGATCAACTGCTGCGTCAAGGGCAAGAGCAGGACCAGCAGAATGACGAATGGTGTCGAGCGGATGACATTGACCAAAAACCCGCCCAGGCCGTGCAGGAATTTATTCTCCCAGAAAAGTCCGCGGTCGGTCACGAACAAAAAAAGACCCAACGGGACGCCGACTACGATGGATAAAAAGAGCGATATCCCCAGCATCTGTGCCGTCTCGACGAACGCCTTCACCAGGTCAGGCCACAGCGACACAAGAAGCTGGCTATTCATGCATCACCTCCACCAGAGCTGTCCGGCTTCTCAAATAATCTATAGCGCCTTTGACCTGTACCGCTTCACCGGTGACGTTCAGCACCAATACACCCAGAGGACGACCATCGATGTACTCGATCTTCCCGTGCAGGACATTGATGCCCGCGCCGAACTCCCGCACCGTATCCGAGAGGACCGGCTCTTCCGCCTTGCCCCCGCGATAGACAACCTTGACCAAAGAACCCTTCAGGTCCCGGGTGATCCGCTCCGGCAGTTGCAGGTCGAACGCATGCGCCACCAGCTTTTGCGTCAAAGGATGCCGGGGCGCCGCGAAAATATCGTACACATCCCCCGTCTCGACGATAACGCCCTCGTGCATGACCGCGACCTTGGTGCATATTTTTTTGATCACGGCCATCTCATGCGAAATAACAATGGTCGTGATGCCAAGTTTTCGATGGATATCTTCCAGAAGCTCGAGGATCGCGCGGCTGGTCTCCTGGTCGAGCGCGGAGGTCGGTTCATCGCACAGAAGGATACGGGGATCATTGGCCAACGCGCGCGCGATGCCCACCCGCTGCTTCTGGCCGCCGGATAATTTTGAAGGGTAGGCGTTCGCCTTCTCGGACAAACCCACGAGCGCCAGCAATTCCGGGACCCGCGCGGCAATACGCGACGGCGCCGCCCCGGCGATCTTCAAAGGGAACGCCACATTCTCAAAAACAGTCCGCGTATGGATGAGATTGAAATGCTGGAAGACCACAGCTGTCCGGTAAAACTTTTTAGAGGAACTCGAACTGATGTTCGTGTGATTTAAAGCGCTCTAGGCGTTTTGACGATACTTTGAGCAGATCAATGATGGTCAGAGGCAAGAACAAGGCATCCTGAACCATCTTG
>CAIUQE010000022.1 GCA_903901225.1 Candidatus Omnitrophota bacterium | reverse complement strand
TTGATCCAGGCGGCCAAGGCAAAAGCCAGAGGCTTTAGCACATTCCGGTACTTCAGAATCGTTGCGTTCCTGATCACTGGACGTCTGGACTTTGCCCGGCTCAATAAACACTACTTACCCATGTAGGACTTACAGGAACCTAAAAACATAACTACGCTCCAGGAATTCCCAATGAGTGTAACGGCGGGTCCCTCCATCCAGGTAGCGCGCAATTTCCTCGTAATCGGCCCCCTTCAGGCTTTTCCAGTTACCTGCGGTCAATAGCTGTTCAACGCGCTCGACAGGATACATCCCGTCAAAACTTCCCGCCTTTTTCAGCCCCGGATCACGCGCCCAGGCATCCGGACTTGAAAGCGCGACGGCCATCACCAGCATGCCGGCGCGCGCAATATTCTTCAGGTATTTCATTGGCCTGAACACCAGAACCTTGTCCATCGAAGCGGCAAAGTCCACGCCGCCGGAAAAATACCGCCGCGGAACAATTTCACGCGTATAAGGATCGACCTCCTCTTTAACATAATTGTAAAAACCCTTACGGAACACCTCCAGATACCGCGCGTAAACTTCGTCCTTCCCGTCTTTATCCATGGCATCAATGCCCGCGACCCTGCTCTTGTCCACATAAACCTTCGCGAGCAGGCTTTCTTTAAGGCGCCGTTTATACCAGGCCGCCAGGATAAGTGACTGGTACGCCTGGCGCAAAGGAGCGAAATTCTTCCCTTCATTCACTTCCTTCTCCAGAACGGGCAGGAGCATGGCGCGGATGACCGCCTTGACATCAGGTGCCGGGGACTCCGCCATGTCCCTCTGATGGGACATGCCCACGCCCCCGGCGGGTGCCGGGGACTCCGCCATGTCCCTCTGATGGGACATGCCCACGCCCCCGGCGGGTGCCGGGGACTCCGCCATGTCCCTCTGATGGGACATGGCTACGAGATCAGATTCGAGCATGACTTTTAAATGGCGCGCGCCTATGATCGCGGTGCCGTTTGCTTCATACACTTCAGCCTTGTCAGGCATGATCCATATTTTATTGAACGTGTCCAGCGGGATATCGGTCGTGCCGTATTTATCATGCGCTTCCTTGTATATCCTGCTCCAGAGGTCATGACCCGGCGCCCTATCGGGATACATCAACCCCGACGTCATTTCCTTGAGGATATAATCCTGAGACAAAAGGGCCCGCCCCATCAGCGTCAAACCAAAGTTGTCGGGAATAATGCGGTCTTTCTCGTACGGGGAAAGATTGACCCACATGTCCTTATCCGGGATGGCCATGGCGGCAAGGAAATATTTGACAAGTTTGAGGAATTCCTCATGCTGCGCGGCAGGCAACACACTGGCGGTTGCCCCGGGATCGACAAGGAATTCCATGCGGAACGGATCTTTGGCGTCAATTTTAATACCACACAGGACGGCAGGGGAAAAAGCGGGGGTTGGCATTGCCAGGAGCGGAGGCCGCGCGGCACTCGTGGCCTCCTGGGCAAAAACCGGCGGCACGCACATCTGTGTCAGAAAAACAACCAGGAGCGTTGAGGAGATCAGCTGGCGCATAACCTGCTCCGTGGATAAGCCCGGATCAAGAGAAATTCAATAATCGATCCCCGGCTGGGCATTGATCCCCTTTTGATAAGGGTGTTTGATGCACTTCATTTCAGTGACCTGGTCCGCGATCCTGATGATCTCTCCAGGCGCCCCGTTACCCGTCAACATCACGTGTTTAAAAACGGGCTTGCGACGGAGCTCGCGCACCACTTTTTTGACATCCAGGAAATTGTACTTCATCGCGTAATTGATCTCGTCAAAAACGACAAGGAAATACTGTTTATCCTTAAGGATAGCGCAACATTGCTTCCAGGCTTTCCGCGCCAACTGAACATCCTTTGCGAAATCACGCGTGTCCCAGGTAAAGCCATTGCCAAAAGAAAGGATATCGCACCGGCCGGGGAATTTCCTGAGGAACTCCACTTCACCCGTCTTCCATGGCCCCTTCATGAACTGGACGATCCCGACTTTATGGCCCCAGCCCAGCGCCCGCACCACGGTCCCGAACGCGGCGGTAGACTTGCCCTCACCCTTGCCCGTATGGACAATGATCAATCCTTTTTTCACGGACTTGCAGATGCCTTTGAATTTTCTGGGAGCTTTATCTGACGTGACGGCCATGTCGTACCCCTATCATGGTTTGTTCCATGAACGCTGAAACACGGTCACGGCATCGGGTATAACTTTTCCAGGCATTCGGGGCAAACACCGTGCGAGAACTGGGCATCGGTCTTGCCCTCGATATAGTTCTCCATGCGAAGCCAACTGCTCTGGTCACGCGGGTCCGCCCCTTCGATGCGGATCTTCTTGCAATTGGCGCACAGCGGCAGTATGCCTTCAAGCGTCCTGACTTTCCTGAGAGCACTCTCCAGCTCAATGTTCTTTTTCTGCAACTCCCGGGTCAAATTCCCCAGTTCACTGTTAAGCGCGAGGAATTGCTTATGAAGGTTCTCAAGCTCGTCGTGATTCTGGTCGCCAAAAGCGACTCGCACGTCACCCAGGTCGAAGAACATGAAATAAAACGTCCTGGGAAGGCCGTCAGCCATCTTTACCGTCAACGGAAAAAACCCGCCGCTTTTCTCCTGGCTGAAAAAACCGGATATGCCACCCGCGTCACAAAAATCCACGAACACACTCTGAAAGGTGGCGCCAATGATCTGGCGGCCGATCGTTTTCGAGGTGAACTGGTTAGTCCCGACGATCGTGTTCTCTTTATCAAGCAAAAAATAAAGGAACGACGCGTGCAGGCGAAGGTATTCCATCAAGGCGGCATCGACATTATTTGCCACGGGCTTCTCCGAAGGTCATTAACTGGAATTTAAGGTCCTGTAAAGAACCGAGCAGTTTGACGTTCTTATGCAGATCAAGGACTGTGGGCGCGAGGAATTCAAAAGCCTTGCCCCCGACGAAGATCGGCAATTCGGGCCACTTTTCGCGGACCCGCATGATCGCCCTTTCCAGGCTGTCAATATTGGAACTTATGCTTAACGACAGGCACAGAAGATGCGGCTTTTTTTCCTGGATCATGGCCATCAGCCCGTCGACGGGAACGCTGGAACCAAGGAAATAAGTATCCCAGCCATGAAGTTCAAGGACATCCGCGACCATCTTTCCGCCGATCTGGTGGTACTCGTTGGCCACACAGGCGATCACCGCCCTTTTTCCGGTGTGGGCCTGGTTGAATATCAGAGGATACGCCTGGGTCATCAGGCCTTCGGTGATCGCGGTGCATAAATGCTCGGTTGCAACCGACACTTTGTTCGCCACCCACATCTCGCCGATTTCATACAATGACCGTTTAAACAGGGACAGGTACAGTGTCTCAAGGTCGATCTTTTCGGCCATGAGCCTTTCCACGATCCTGGCACATCCCGATTTGTTGCCTTCCAGCAACAAGGAAAGATATTCCTTATAAAGCGGCTCCGAGATCATTGACTTCCTTTTTTCTGATAACGAAAAGAAAAATCACCGCGCGCATGAATACACTTATTGAGGATTATACATCCTCACCGGCAATTAGGCAATGCCTTCAAGGATAATTTTACGGGTTTACTTTTAGATAATCTGGATGAAATGAAGAAACAGGAGGTTACAAAGAGGTCGGAATTCTGCAGTTCACACGCCACGCTATGGTTTCAAAAAATTGATCCGCAGCAAGGCCGTTAACGCGATGCCGCCCCAGATCACTTCCAGGGCGAACGCGGGCCAGGCGTGTTTGGGCAGGACGCTCGCGCCTACGGCCACCGCGCCGACAAGGTTCATCAGCTGATACGGACGGCCGTCAACTTTCATTTTGCCGCATGACACCAGATAATACGCGATGACAAAAAGGGACGTTCCCAGCCATCCGAACAATTCAAGGACCATGCGCCCCCCAATAACGTTAGTGTCAAACATCAACCCCGAAAATATGCCTGGCCGCCATCCCGATCAGGAACGTGATCGCGGTGATACTGACGCTAAGGATCGCCATTTCGGTGAACTTGCCCTTGAAGTCATCACCTTGCGCGACGGAAACGTAGAAGGTGAAAATGAAGATCGTCAGAACCGCCAATAGCACGGTCAAAAGAAGGCTGAGGAAAATATTCGTGAACAGAAAATACGGCAGCACCAGCACCATGACAACACCGATATACGAAATGCCGGTATAAAGGCTCGCTTTGTAAGGGTCCTTATCCTGCGCCGCCTCATGCTTGGTCGCCAGGTATTCGGACGCGGCCATGGACATGGCGGCCGCGATCCCGGTGATCAACCCCAGCATGCCGATCAGCTTTGTGTTCTGGAGCGCCAGCGTGAATCCCGCCACCGTCGCCGTAAGTTCGATCAAAGCATCATTGAGCCCGAGGATGACGGAACTGACATATTTCAGGCGATCTTCCTCGATCAGGTCAATGAGCATCAATTCATGTTTCTCTTCATCTTTTATAACGGCCTCAATGTCAGGCGCGGCGGCCTTGAGATGGGTATAGATCTCCTGGGCCAGGTGCTCACCCTGCTCCATCAGCTTGAGCCCGAAATTCAGCCCGAGCGTGCGCCCGATGAAGGAAAAATAAATGACCTGCCATCTGTCCGGACCGATATCCTGTCCGGTGATGCTCTTGAAGTGGTTGTAATGGCCCAACTCTTCCAGCGCGATCTTTTCAAGGATCCCGGCATGCGCCTTATCCTTGGCGGAACGCGCAAGCTCCACGTAAACCGCGTGCTCCGTGATCTCCTGCCGCTGGGCCGCCAGGACCTTGGCTTTAAGCGCGTCTGTCAGCATAAGACTCCCTTCATCGTTAAAGGACAACCTTGACAATATTGGCCGGCCCGCGCTGGACCGTCCGGGAATATTTCACGGCAGCTATCCCGAAAACCATGGCATAACCGATCAGATGGTCCTCGGGTATCTTCAGGTCATGGCGGAGTTCAGGAAGGATGTCCGCGATAACCCATTTCGCGATCCCATCCCATACGGTTCCCACACCCTGGGTTTGGGCCAGAAGCTCAAAATATGAAAGGGCGATCACGCAATCCTGCAAGGGCGAGGCGCAGTCTTTAGGAGCAGACGCCACGACAAGATGCGGCGCGCCGCGAAAAACAACATCGATCTTTTTTGTTTCCCAAAGCACGGGGAATTCGGCAAAACGCTCCATGCCCGGCGGCAACTTACCCTCACGGGCCACGCGCGCCAGACCCTCGAGGACCTTTGAACGGAATTTGGCCAACGTGGCACGATCATCAATGACCGTCAGAAGGACTTGACGGGTATTCCTGCCTGTGGGCGCGTGCAAGGCCGTCTCGAGAAGACGCTGGATGAGTTGAGGCGAAAGGTCCTCATCCTTGTAACGGCGCACCGAACGGCGGCCTTTGATAAGCGCTTCCATCTGCGCCGAATTCGGGAACGTCCCCGCCAGCGATGTGCTTTCCGCCGGATCGACCCCAAGGATAGACACCGCGCCCGTCGGGCATACGGCCAGGCAATGCTGGCACCTGTAACAGGTGGCCTCGTTTTCAGGCGCGATGCGCGGGCCATTGTCCGTCATGGCAATGATGGCCGCCGGGCAATCCGCGGCGCACCGGCCGCAGAGGGTGCATTTATCCTTGTTCACCTTGAATTTTATGCTAGACATAAGTCTCTCCAGAAAATTAGTTTTAAATACGTTCAGCGCCTAAAACTTTTTCGCCTGCCTTGTCGCGCCATTTCTAAGTTCACTTGCGGGTCATCCCGTTAAGGGCCTTTTGAACCGTCCAGGCATAAAGCTCGAACGGAACATGCCTCACCGTCCAGGCCCGCAATTTGGCCACAACGCCGATGATGTTACGAAATCTGGGGTTCCTGCAAAAAACCAACGCCTCGATCTTCTTCGCGACTTCTTCGGGATCGCGGTTGTTCATTCTAACATGAATGTCGTTTAGTTCCTTCAAGCGGACGCTCAGGTCGTAATAAGGGCTGTCCGGGTTTAAAAACCCCCGGGCATAACGCGCGTTATCATCGAATATCCTGGTACGGTATGACGCGGGTTCAACAAGGATAACGTCGATATTGAACTGTTTGAGTTCCAAATGAAGGCATTCGGAAAAACCTTCAAGAGCCCACTTGCTGGAAACATACGCGCTCAACGCCGGAAGACCGGAATACGCGGACATGCTGGAAATATTAATGATACGGCCGGACCGCAACGGGCGCATCCTGGCCGCGACCGCGCGCGTCACGTTAAGCACACCAAAAAAATTCGTATCGAACTGCCAGCGCCAATCCTCGTCGGAAAGGTCCTCAAAAAAACCGCCGATACCAAAGCCCGCATTGTTGATCAGGACATCAATACGCCCTTCCCGGGCCACGATCTCGTCGACAACGATCCTGACAGAAGACGGATCGGCCACATCAAGGGCACAGACACGGACATTCGAGGAACAACCCCTGCGGCGAGCCTCTTCATCCAGCGCAACGCGCTTCAAGGGGTCACGCATGGTCGCATAGACACAGCATCCGGCGCTGGCCAGGCGCAGTGCGGCCAGCATGCCAAAACCGCTGGAACAGCCTGTGATCAGGACAACACGCGGGCGGTTTGCCATAGCGTTAATGGATCGTTTTCTGGGCAAGAAAAGCGTCAAGAAGGACAATGGCCGTCATGGCCTCGACGACCGGGACGATGCGCGGGCACAGGCACGGATCATGACGGCCGGCGATCTCGATATGGCGTGTTGAAAGGTCCTTGGCGATGGCCTGCTGTTGTTTGGCGATGGACGAGGTCGGCTTGACAGCGGCCCGGAAGCGGATCGTTTCACCATTGGCAACGCCGCCAACAATGCCCCCGGCGTAATTATGAAGATTCTTGATCTTCTCGTTCTCGACAACAGGGATGTCATTGTTCTCGGAGCCGCGCATCCTGGCCACGCCAAAACCTGCCCCGAATTCAATGCCCCTGATCGCGCCAATGGACATCACCGCATGGGATATCTTCGCTTCAAGCTTGTCAAAAACAGGGTCCCCCAACCCGGCAGGACAGCCCAGGACGAGTGTTTCAACGATCCCGCCCACCGAATCACCCTGCTCCTTGGCCTCGTGGATCAGCTTGATCATGGCCTGGGCTTGACGGAGGTCCGGCGCGCGCACGATGTTCTGCTCAATGACATCCAGATCGACCGTTTGCGCGTAAATATCATCGACGG
The DNA here is from genome assembly GCA_903901225.1 of Candidatus Omnitrophota bacterium. Taxonomy (GTDB): domain Bacteria; phylum Omnitrophota; class Gorgyraeia; order Zapsychrales; family Fredricksoniimonadaceae; genus Fredricksoniimonas; species Fredricksoniimonas borealis. Next base: position 8,185 of record CAIUQE010000022.1, on the reverse strand, counting down.
CCAGCGTGTAGGCCACGACGCGGATACCTTCCTGGGCCAGTATTTTGCGGGCCACGGCTCCAGCCGCGACACGCGCCGCCGTCTCCCGTCCCGACGAACGACCGCCGCCGCGCAGATCGCGGATACCGAATTTCTGCGTGTACGTATAGTCAGCATGTCCAGGACGAAACACATCCTTAAGATCATTATAATCGGCAGAATGGTGGTCCTTGTTGCGGATCAGCATGGCCAGCGGCGTGCCCGTCGTGCGGCCTTCAAAAACGCCGGAAAGGATCTCGACAATATCACCTTCCTGCCGGGGTGTCGTCACCGAGCTTTGGCCAGGCTTGCGCCGGTCAAGGTCAACCTGGATATCCTTTTCGGACAGGATGATATTGGGAGGGACCCCGTCGATCACACAACCGACGCCGGCGCCATGACTTTCACCGAACGTTGCCACACGAAAGATGTTCCCGAAGGTATTGCCCGCCATAAGGGGATGTCCTTATTTTAACCAGGGTTTTTCGGCCGCGAGTTTTGCCTCGTAAGCCGCGATCTTATCCTGATACTGAAGCGTCCAGCCGACCTGATCCAATCCTTTCAGGAGGCATTCCTTGTTGAAGGGCTCGATCTGGAACCGGAATTTCTGGGCGGCCGCTCCGACCACCTGGTTCTCAAGGTCAACCGCGATAAGCCCCGATCCCCCGAACGCCGCGACGGCAAAAAGCTCGTCCATCTCTTCAGGCTTCAGGCGAACCGGTAAAAGCCCGTTCTTGATGCAATTGCTGTAAAAGATGTCGGCAAAACTCGGGGCAATGACACAACGGAACCCGAAGTCATACAAAGCCCAGGGGGCATGTTCGCGTGAAGAACCGCAGCCGAAATTGTCACGCGCCAGAAGTATTTGAGCCTTGCGGAAAGGATCTTTGTTCAGGACAAAATCAGGATTTTCTTTGGTCCCTTCATAATCAAGGTAACGCCATTCATGGAACAAGTGTTTGCCAAAACCGGTCCGCTCGATCTTCTTCAGGAACTGCTTGGGAATGATCGCGTCCGTATCGACGTTGGAACGGTCCAGCGGCGCGGCAATACCGGTAAGTGCCGTAAAAGGTCTCATATTAATTGCCTCTCTTCAGGAACTTCCTGATATCCGTGATATGCCCCGTCACCGCGGCGGCGGCAGCCATTTCGGGGCTGGCCAGGTGCGTGCGCCCGCCCGGTCCCTGGCGGCCTTCAAAATTGCGGTTCGACGTGGAAATGCAGCGTTGGCCCGGTTTCAACTGGTCGTCGTTCATGGCCAGGCACATGGAACAACCGGCAAAACGCCACTCACACCCGGCCTCAAGAAAGACCTTGTCCAGCCCTTCACGTTCGGCCAGGCGCTTGACGCGGCCGGACCCGGGAACGATCAAGGCCTGGACACCGGCAGCGACTTTCTTCCCCTTGATGACCGTCGCCGCGGCACGCAGGTCCTCAATGCGCCCGTTGGTGCAGGAACCGATGAACACGATGTCGACCTTGATATCGGTGATCTTCGTTCCCGGCGTCAGGTCCATATAACGCAAGGCATTGACAGCCGCCGTCTGTTCAGCAGCGTCCTTAAAATGCTTCGGACTGGGAACAACCTCATTGACCGCGGCAACCTGACCGGGGCTTGTTCCCCAGGTGACCTGAGGCGCGATATCCTCGCCCTTAATGTCAATGACCTTGTCAAATGTCGCATCCTTGTCACTGGCCACCGTCTTCCAGTAAGCGACCGCCTTGACCCAATGGTCGCCCTTGGGCGCGCTATCCCTGCCCTGAAGGTAAGTGAATGTCTTCTCGTCCGCGGCGATCATGCCGCCCCGCGCGCCGGCCTCGATGGACATGTTGCACACCGTCATGCGGCCTTCCATGCTCATCTCACGGATGACCTCACCCGCGTATTCGATCACATAACCCGTCGCGCCCGCCGTGCCGATCAAACCGATGATATAAAGGATCACATCTTTGGGCGTAACACCCTCGGCCAACTTCCCGTTGACATTGATCAGCATGGTCTTCGACGGCTTTTGCTGGATGGTCTGGGTGGCCAGGACATGTTCCACTTCCGACGTACCAATGCCGAACGCCAGCGAACCGAAAGCCCCATGGGTGGCCGTGTGCGAATCCCCGCAGACAATGACCATCCCCGGCTGGGTGATCCCCAGTTCTGGCCCGACGATATGCACAACACCCTGGTCCTCGTCCTCAAGGGCAAGACAACGGATGCCGAATTCCTGGCAGTTCTTCCGCAGCTGTTCCATCTGCGTGCGGGATATCTCGGAGGTCGCCGTCATGTCCCGGCTTGTCGTCGGGACATTATGGTCCATCACAGCGAGCGTCTTTTCAGGCGCGTGGACCTTGCGGCCCGCCAGCCTCAACGCCTCGAACGCCTGGGGGCTTGTGACCTCATGGACGAACTGACGGTCCACATAAATGATGGAACCGCTGTCCTGGCCCGTATGGACAAGGTGGCTGTCCCATATCTTCTGATACATCGTTTTTCCCATAACAACTCCGGTTAGGCTTTGGCAAGTTTCCTGAGCACCGTCTGGAGGATACCGCCATTGCGGTAATAATCGATCTCCACAGGGGTGTCCAGCCTGACAATGGCCGTGAATTCCTTGTTTTTTCCATCGAACGCAACCGCGACAACCTTGACCTGCTGCCGGGGCTTGAGGTCCTCGCCCAGTCCCTGGATATGAAAAACCTCGCTCCCGTCGAGGCCGAGCGACGCCGCGCTCTCGCCCGGGTTGAACTGGATCGGCATGATCCCCATTCCCGCCAGATTGGAGCGGTGGATCCTTTCGAAACTTTCGGCGATGACGGCATTGATGCCCAATAGAGCCGCGCCCTTGGCCGCCCAGTCGCGGCTTGAGCCGGTGCCATACTCCTTGCCGGCAAGGCCGATGAGGGGCGTTCCAGCGGCCTTGTAACGGGTGGCGGCATCAAAGATGCTGACCTTCTCGCCCGTAGGAAAATGGGTCGTCCACGACCCTTCCGTTTCAGGCGCGAGTTTGTTGCGCAAACGGATATTGGCGAACGTGCCACGGACCATCACGCGGTCATTGCCGCGCCTGGCCCCGTAACTGTTGAAATCCTTAGGCTCAACACCTAGGGAAACAAGATATTTCCCCGCGGGCGAGGCGCTTGAAATGTTACCGGCCGGAGAAATATGGTCGGTCGTGATCGAATCACCGAGCAAGACCAGCGCTCTGGCATCCTTGATATCCTCGATCTTTCTCAACCCCTGCCCCATATTCTCAAAGTAAGGCGGCTGCTGAATATAGGTACTGGCTTCATCCCACCCGTAAAGTTCTCCGGCGACAGACTTGACCTTTTTCCAGAGAGCATTGCCCTTGAGCGCGTTCTTGTACTTCCCGCTGAAGACGCGGGCCGTAATGAATTTCCTGACCGCCGCGTCAACCTCCGCGCGTGAAGGCCATATGTCCTTGAGATAAACCGGCTTGCCTTTTTTGTCAACGCCCAGCGGGTCCTCGGCCAGATTGATGTTCACCGTTCCGGCAATGGCGAAAGCAACGACAAGGACCGGTGAGGCGAGATAATTGGCTTTAACGTGCGGGTTGATGCGGCCTTCAAAGTTCCGGTTACCGGATGAGACGCTGGCGACGACCAGATTTCCTTTTTCGATCGCGCCGGCCACGGCTTCGGGCAAAGGCCCGCTGTTGCCGATGCACGTCGCGCAACCGTATCCCACATTGTGGAACCCGAGCGCCTGCAAATATTTCATCAGGCCGCTCTTTTTGAGATAGGCATCAACGACCTGGGAACCGGGCGTCAGCGATGTTTTTACGAATTTTTTGACCTTCAGTCCTTTCGCCACCGCTTTCTTCGCCAGTATCCCCGCGCCCAGCATGACCGAAGGGTTCGAGGTGTTCGTGCAGCTGGTGATCGCCGCAAGGACCACACTGCCGTGCGCCACAAGGTCCTTGGACCCGGCAACGGGTTCAACCTTCTCAACATCCTCCGCGGTCAAGCCGAAACCTTTATGACCCACCGGCGCCGACAAAGCCTCGGCAAAAGTTTCCTTCAGATCAGACAGAAGGACGCGGTCCTGGGGACGTTTGGGGCCCGCCAGGCTCGGCTTCACGACGGCAAGGTCAAGCTCCAGTAGGTCGCTGAATTCCGGTGCCTTCTTCTTGTAAGGGTCGAACAAACCCTGGGCCTTGTAATAGGCCTCGACAAGTTTGGCGTCACGCGTACGGCCTGTCTTGTTATAAAAGGAGATCGTCTCCGCATCAACCGGGAATATCCCGATGGTCGCGCCGTATTCCGGGCACATGTTGGCCACTGTGGCGCGGTCAGGCAAAGAAAGGTCCTTCACGCCGGGGCCGAAGAATTCGACGAACTTGTCGACAACACCCCGCTTGCGCAGCATCTCAACGATGGTCAAAACAAGGTCCGTGGCCGTCACCCCGTCCTTGAGCTTCCCGATAAGGCGCACGCCGATGACCTGGGGCATGACGAGCGACAAAGGTTCTCCGAGCATCACGGATTCCGCCTCGATACCGCCCACGCCCCACCCCACGATCCCGATCCCGTTGATCATGGTGGTATGGCTGTCGGTACCGACCAGAGAGTCGGGATAAAGCACATCATCCTTGGACAGGACACCCGATGCCAGGTACTCCAGGTTCACCTGATGGATGATGCCGGTCGCGGGCGGGATAACACGAAAATTACGGAACGCCGCCTGGCCCCATTTGAGGAATTCGTAACGCTCCTTGTTGCGCTTGAACTCTAGGGCGACATTCGTGTCAAACGCTTTGGCCGTGCCGAAGGCGTCAACCTGAAGGGAATGGTCGATCACAAGGTCGCACGGGACCTGGGGATTGATCTTTTTAACATCGCCGCCCATGCGTTTCATCTGGGCGCGCATGGCCGCGAGATCGACCACACACGGAACGCCGGTAAAATCCTGCAGGATCACCCGCCCGGGCTTGAACGCGATCTCCTTAAGATCTCCCTTGGGCGTCCAACCGGCCAGCGTTTTAATATCATCCAGCGTGACCTGGTAATCGTCATAATTGCGGATAGCGCTTTCAAGCAGGATCCTTATGGAAAAAGGAAGCCTGGACACATCACCAAAACCCTGCCGGGAAAGCTTCGGAAGCGCGTAAATGCGGTATTTCTTACCGGATATCTTGAGTTCCTGAACAACTTTGGATCGGTCGAATGACATAGCCACCCCTCGTTTTGTGAATGGATTATAGATAAAGGGAGGCTTTACGTCAATGAAGTTGAAAGTTACTTGTTCTGCTGCGTGATCCTGACCATTTCATCCTGACAATCAAAGAAAGCTTTGACCATTTGAGGGTCAAAATGGGTCCCATCGCCTTCTCTCAGGATCTCAAAGACTTTTTCCAGCGGAAATGCCTTCTTATAGGGGCGCTCGGAAATAAGGGCGTCAAAAACATCCACGATAGCCACAATACGGCTGGCCAAAGGGATCCGGGCGCCTTTTAATCCCAGTGGATACCCGCTGCCATCCCACTTCTCATGATGCGTCAGCGCGATCCGTTGCGCCATCCTGATGACCCCGACTTTGGAACCCTTGAGGATCTCAGCACCGATAACAGAATGCCGTTTCATGATCTCCCATTCCGCGGGATCCAGTTTACCCGGTTTAAGCAGGACGGCATCCGGAATGCCGATCTTACCGACATCATGCATCGGAGACGCCTGGAAAAGGACTTTCGTGAACCGCTCTTTCAACCCGATCTTGAGGGCCATGGCCCTGGTGTAAAGGCTGATCCGCAGGATATGCGCGCCTGTATTATCATCCCGGTATTCAGCCGCCCGCGAAAGGCTGTAGATCGTTTCCAGGTACGCGCGTTCTTTTTCTATCAAAGCCCGCTGGAGCTTGGCCGTCTTATGGGCCACCTCGATCTCCAGGCGGTGTTCATACTCCAGCAATTTATCATGGTACGCCTTGATCCTTACCAATGACCTGACCCTGGCCAGGAGCTCCACCTTGTCAAAAGGCTTGGAAATAAAATCATCACAACCCGCCTCAATGGCCTGGATCCTGTCTTCAGCCCCTTTCAACGCCGTCAGCATAATGACCGGGATATACGCTGTCCTGGGATCGGCGCGCAATTTCCGCAAGACCTCAAAACCGTTCATGCGCGGCATCACCACATCGAGAAGGATCAGGTCAAAAGGTTCCTGGGCCACCAGCGCCAGGGCCTTTTCCCCGCTTTCCGCCGGAACGACCCGATAACCCGCGGGGCCAAGGAACGCTTCCAGAAGTTCAATATTCTGGGGCTGATCATCAACAGCCAGGATCACCGGTTGGTCTTTCATGTCTCATCTCTTTCTCGATATGTTAATGAAACCCATCCCGATCACTTGAGGAACCGGCTGATCTCACTGACGAACGTGCGCGTATTGATCGGCTTGCCGATAAATCCGCTGTTGGTAATATTCTTGATGTCATCGTTGCCCTCGGCCAACACCGACGCGGTCACAAAAACAACGGGGATATGGCTGGTCGTTTTGTCATCACGCAAGATCTTGGCGGCCTCATACCCGCGCATATCGGGAAGCCGCACATCCATGATGATGATCACCGGCAATTCCCTTTGGGCAATAGCGATGCCATCCGTCGCGTTATCCGCCTGGAACACCTCAAACCCGGCAACCTCAAGAAGATCCTTTTCCAGCAGGAGATTATTGGCATTGTCATCGACAACAAGCGCGATCTTCTTCATTTTAAACCGCCTTTTTGTGAGCGATCGGCAGCGTGAACCGGACCAGTGTGCCTTTATCCAGGCCCGCCGACTCAACGACGAACTTGCCGCCATGCAGCTCCACCAGTTTTTTGGAGAGCGGCAACCCCAACCCGGTGCCTTCGGTTATCCGCGAATACGGCGTATCCACGCGGAAAAAACCTTCAAATATCTTTTCCATGTTCTCCTCGGCGATGCCGACCCCCGAATCCCAGACCAAGATCTCGATCTCGCCACCCAATTGCTTTGCCCGCATCCCGATCTTCCCGCCTTCGGGAGTGAACTTGACCGCGTTGGAAAGCAGGTTATAAATGATCTGTTTGACCTTAAGCTCATCCGCCTCGATCTCCGGCAGGTTCACGGGCATTTCGACCAGCAATTCGATCTTCTTTTTGGCGACCATGTCCGCGATCAGCATGGAAAGCTCATTCAACAATGTTCTCGTCGGCAGGATCGTCAGGGATAGTGTCATCTTCCCGGCTTCGACCTTGGCCATATCCAGGATCTGGTTGATCAAAAGCAGCAGGTGCTTGCCGCTGGTCAGGACATTATTGACATATTTCTTCTGTTTTTCGTTCAGCGGACCGAAAGTCTCATCGAACAGCACTTCAGAAAAACCGTTGATGGAGTTAAGGGGGGTCCGCAACTCATGCGACATGTTGGCCAGGAACTCCGCCTTGACGCGCGCCAGGCGTTTCAATTCGGCCGCCAGCACCTCCAGCTCATCATGCGCTTTCCCCAGACCGTTCTCGATCTCACGGCGCACGGTAATGTCCTCAATGGCGAGAAGAATGACGCGTTCTTTACCCTGCACCCTTTGGATCTGCCGGGCATTCAAGAGCATGATACGCCGCCCGATTGTCGAGAAATCGTGCTCTACCTCGTAATTATTGAATGATGCCTGTTGCGGAAGGATATTTTCCAGAAGTTCGCGCAGCTTGGGGATATCCCATTGCTTGTTGCCCAGGTCATAGATCAGCTGCCCCACGGTTTCTTCGGGCTTGACTTTGAACAGATCATAAAATGAGCGGCTGACGGACACCACCCTGAGGTCATGGTCCAGCGTGATCAAAGGTTCACGCACGGTGTTGATGATACTTTCGGCATATTCACGGGCGGCATCTTCTGAAATTTTTATCCGCTCCAGGTCCAAACGGGCACTTTCCAGGCCGTTCTCGATCTCACGGCGCACGGTAATATCCTCAATGGCGAGGAGAATGACCCTTTCTTTCCCCTGCGACATTTCGATCTGCCGGGCATTCAAGAGCATGATACGCCGCCCGATGTTCGAGAAATCGTGCTCAACCTCATAATTATTGAATGATGCTTTTTGCGGGAGGATATTTTCCAGAAGTTCGCGCAGCTTGGGGATATCCCATTGCTTGTTGCCAAGGTCATAGATCAATTGCCCCACGGTCTCTTCGGGCTTGACC
>CAIUQE010000021.1 GCA_903901225.1 Candidatus Omnitrophota bacterium | reverse complement strand
CTGTGCTGTATTGCCTACAAACCTCTTTTCAAGGCGCAACCTTTGGGACTGGCTCAATGACCCTTATCACGAGCGTTCACAGAAACCGGTTAACCAGTATCAACTCGAACTGTTCTCATTTAACTAATTTGGACGGCAATGTTAGAAGATCAACATTTACTCCATCCTCACCCACCACCTCTGGGAACAGCGCTTTAAGTTTCTCAATGTTCCCGGCAATAATATCGGCGGTCTTTGTTTCAGGATCATTGGCTTTGATCTGTTTCATATCAGTCCTTACCTTTTTAACGTTTCAGCAAGATTCTTAAGTCGAGCTTCCAACCGCTGAACCTCAAGATTGATTTCCACTCTGTTATTTATCTGCCGTTCTTTACTGGCCGCGGCGCGCAATTCTTTCAACTTCTCTTGAATGGCCTCGTATTCCTTAAATTGTTCCAGCCGTCCAGCGGCATCCCCCGTCGCAACAAAACGGCCCGTAACCTGAGCCACCCTAAACGCTGTCAGTTTGTCCAGCCAGCCCTGATATAAACCAAACAAGTTTCCAGACGGCTGGTCTGCAACAGACAAAGAACCCAAAAGATCTTTTTCAGCAGAGGCTGTTTCATTCAGAAAAACAGAGACGGCTTCCCCATCCAGTATGACTTTTCCATGCTCTCCAGCTGAAGCCCTTTTGTGCGCCAACGAAAGGTCAATGCCACTGCCTTGCTCAGCGATCAGCACAACAGGATACGGAATAGCCCGGTGCACCAACTCCATTAACCGCGCCTTGGACGCTTCGGGCTTCAATCTCACTGAAATAACCGCGATCTCCAGATATTCCCGTGTACCGTCACGATATTCTGATACCGCGATGTTGGAGGGCTTTAACGCCGCCACCCAAAGCAATTCCTCTACTCCGTCCTGAACCTTGCGCTTATCACCTGCAGCGAATGCCCCCTGTTCAGCCAACAACTTCTTGGGTACCCGTTTATCAAGCCGGGATCCAGGAGGCAATCCTAATGCCGCCAAGACATCATTTGCTGTCCTCATGATGCGCCCGTACTCCCTTTAGGCAAGATCACAATATACGAAACAACTTCAAAATCATTGATCCCCGAGAACTCGCCCTTCATGGCATAGGTTCCGCCAGGAGTGAAAAGACTGGCGATCGCCCGGTCTTCTTTCTTGCCAACGATTGCACCAACGGCCTTTGATAACAGCTCCTGGTAATGCTCCATATCACGTCCATCGCGAGTGATTTTGTCAAACATCACACATGCGGTATGATCAGGCATGTTCCGTCCTATCGAAAGTCTCTTTAGCGTATCCAAGATCTGTTTGGTTTGCGCAAAAGAAAGAACAAGCTCTCCGTTATCACCAACATGGACAAGATAATACGGAGCTAAGGCATACCCTGGCTCAATCGCGCTTAACGCAGCTTCCCCAACGGCCCGCAAACAGAAAACAACACCCGAAGGTATCCCTTCCTGAGGACTTAAGACAGCGAATGATCCAAGAGGAAAATTTTCCAAGTCCGTTGGTTGTTCCTTTAGAAACCCGGCCAGATCTATGCGGAAGTCATTGAGCGTTAAATCCGTAATGGCGATTCCCCCGGAAAGATCCTCAAGGTCGATCACGGTATCCTGAAGCTTTAAGAGCTGCTTCCGGCGGTACTCAAGATCATTCATCTTGTTACCCGCCTGTTGCTCAATAATGTTCTCCTCACCTGTCGCGGAAATATCCAGCAGGACCATTCGCCCGCTAACACGCTGTTCTAGGTTGATATACTCCTCAAGTTCCATGTTGGGCCAGAAATTGATGAGCTGAATGCTCTCGTTGGGTGAACCAATACGATCAATACGGCCAAATCGCTGGATAATACGAACCGGATTCCAGTGAATGTCGTAATTGATCACGCAATCGCAATCCTGAAGGTTCTGCCCTTCAGAAATACAGTCCGTCGCTATCAGAAGATCGATCTGTCCTTCATCGATCATCTCTTGGGGGCGTTCTTTGGCCTTTGGAGCAAAAGCTGAAAGAACGCTGCCGAGGTCGGTCCTCAGCTTAGGCAGGGTTGTCTTATTGGTCCCAGATCCCGTAACAATGGCAGTATGCAACCCAAGCTCTTTCCCTGCCCATCCGGATAACTCCTGGTAAAGATAATTAGCCGTATCGGCAAACGCGGTAAAGACCAGAATCTTCTTATTCCCCGGGTTGATCGGTGAACGAAGCTTGCCAGTAATAATTTCCTTCAACTTCTCAAGTTTTGCATCCTTGATTGCACCGACCTGCGAAGCCGCAGATAATAACGATGCCATTCGATTCCGATCTTCAAGAAGATCCTGTCGCCAACGAATACGGTCGACATCCTGCAAGAGCACCTTAACTTTTCGACCAACAAGTAGCGTCTCAAATTCATCATCATCAATTTCAATGTCTTCTATAGATAATTCATCCAAAGATTCCTGGTGGTCATCGATCTTACTCAAAAGTCCATTAACATCTTCCAGCTGCCGTTTAAGCGTAAGCGCAAAGGATATGACTGAACTTTCCATTCGCTTCAACAGATTGACCCGCATCAGGTGAACAAGGCTTTCTTCACGATCTGACTGACGGAAAAACACGCCGTTCTTCTTCAGTTCTGTACTGTACTTCTTGTCATATTCAGCCTGTTTCTGGGGCAACACATAACGTAAAGGAGCGTAGGCGCTTAATGTAAGGCGACGGATCTCGTCATTAATCTCTTCAATAAACGGGAACTCCCCCGTGTTATCTACATCAGGTTTATAATTCAACGGCTTTAAGCGCCTGGGAAAACGGCCGGTCTCCGTCAGGCCATAGTATTTCTCGATATGCTTTCTGGAACGGGCAATGGTTAATGTGTCCAGTAGCTTAAAATAATCAAACCCCAACATATCCAGAAGGCGGGGTGCCGTCCGTTCTGTTTCCTTGATATTCAACCAACGGTTAAATTGTGCCTGCGCCTGACGGATCGTTTGCTCAATACTGGGAATGCCAGTCTCAACCAAGGCGTTATCGATACCCTCGGTTACAAAGGCGATCTGATTCTTGAGATCATTCAGGCGGCTGTTTACCGGCGTCGCGGAAAGCATCAGGACCTTGGTCTTCACGCCTTCCTGAATAATGCGGCGCATCAGGCGATCGTACCGGCTTTCACGGTCCTTATTAGCTATCTTGTTGCGGAAGTTGTGTGATTCGTCGATAACAACCAGGTCGTAATTTCCCCAGTTCACAGAAGAAAGGTCTATATCCCCGGAGAGTCCGTTATCGCGCGAAAGATCGGTGTGGTTCAGAACATCATAATTAAACCGGTCCGTGGCCAGGAAATTCCGGCGATCATTCACTTTATAGAGCGTCCAGTTATCCCTGAGGCGCTTGGGACAAAGAACCAGGACACGATCGTTACGAAGCTCATAATACTTGATCACGGCTAGTGCTTCGAAAGTCTTACCAAGACCGACACTATCCGCGATGATGCAACCACCATAACGCTCGATCTTGTCGATAGCGCCAACAACGCCATCCCGCTGAAACTTAAACAACTTCTTCCAGACAACCGTGTTGCGGATACCAGTCGCAGACTTAATAACCTTATCTTCATCCAAACCAGAACCAATATCGGCAAACAATGGGTGAAGAATGGAATAGTAAATCAAAGCCGATGACTTGTGATCAACGATGGCCTGAAGCGCCTTCTGAAGCTGTCCTTTATATCCAGGAGACTGCGGCGTATTGGACCATAACTGTTCAAACCAGGCCATGAGCAGTTGCCCTTCTTCGGCTGTTTCAGCGCACTGAACCAATCCCAACTGATCGCCAGGGATAAGCCCGAAGCCTTCAGTTGAGAAAGAACAGTTCCCTGTAATAACACGCCGCACTCCATTCGCATCGGTTAAACTTAACAGCGACTGAGGCGGTGTCCCGGAAAGACCTTTTACATCTACTTTACTGGAAAGCCATTGCAAGCATTGGCTGGCGATGTGGCGTGACACGAGGCGATTGCGGAAAACTCTGTCTTTATCAGCGCCGAGAACAGAAAGACCCTGCTCCGGTAATAAACAACGGCAACGCTCTAGTGCTGCCAGCTGATCTTTTAACTCAACATAAGCAAAGAGAGAGAATACCGGAGAGACTACTGCCATGGATGAGCCGGAGCCGGCATTGGCCTTCAGCTCATCTATAACGCGATCATTGCCTATGTTCTTGATTAGACGCATAAAGTTCTTTATCTCACAGTCAGGCGACAACGTTATGTCGTCTTCTTCCTTTTCTTATCCATCGACTTGAGCAGCCGCACCAGCTCGCTGCGCTTATACAAACGATAGCCATTGATCGGGTGTCGACGGGGAGAAAGCTTCCCGGCCGCGTCCCAGCGATAAAGGGTCATCACCGTGACGCCGAGGAAATCCGCGGCTTCCTGGATCATCATATAGTCTCTGAAATTAGGCATAGGGATCACTCCTCACAAGTCCTAACATCATAAGCCTCTGTCATGGAATGGTCAATCGGAAAGAGAAACGGTGAGAAAAACGAAGATCACTTGGTCTTCTGATAACGCAGGAAATAACCAGCTCGAGGCCTCTTCTTCGAATCCTTAGCGCCGGGGGGGCGGCCTAATCGTTTACCATCACGAAGAGCCCGGTCGAGACCGGCCTTGGTCCGCTCGACGATCCTTAACCGCTCCTGCTGAGCGACCCAGGAAAATATCGCGAGAAGCAATTGCGACAATGATTCGTCCGTTGTATCCAACCAGGACTCTCTTAAAGATCTTACTGATACATTGTTTTTCTTCAAACGCTGGAGATATGCCAAAGTGTTTGAGATTCCCTCTCTGCTCATTCTATCCAAAGACCAAATCAATAAAAGGTCGAACTTCCGTCGGTCAGCATCTTCAAGCATCTTCAGAAAGCCTTCGCGATCTGACTTCCCCCCAGACGAGAAGTCAATATGCTCGGCCACAACGGTTCCGCCCAACGCTTTAGCATAGTCCCGCAGGGGATTAAGCTGATTCTGCGGATCCTGGCTTGCATCATTCTTACTGACACGTCCGTATATTTCTATTCGCATGATCTAGGCCTTCTTAGCTTATATAACATTCTTGCCGCCCTGCCCTTATACGGCAACTTCAAACCTGGCATTCTCCTCCATTGGTAAGCGAACCCGACATATGCACTCAAATATTTAATCGACCTGTCTCTGTCGGTGCTGGCATACCAAGAGCCTAACATGAAAACTTCATCCTGATAATTAAGCATCAGTTGAGCGGTTTCTCCCATTACAAAATATATATCAATCAAATAGCTCCACTCTTCAATCGACTGCTCGAACTTACCTTCTGATTCATAATAACGCGCAACTGCCTCAGTAAGCCAAAATGGCCGTCCGGTGTCAGCGTAAAACTTTACCGCTTCTGAATAAAGATCCAGGTTCCATAACACCTCAAACATTACTGTTATCTTTTCTTCCCGATTACTTATCATTTTCGGTCTCGCGCAATGTCTCAGTCTTAAGAGTTATAACTAATCCCTGCTCGCCCAGTTTGGTTATCATGATCTGGCCGCGAGCATTTAAGCCACTCTTGCCCAAGGCGTTTTCTGCGTTAAAAGCCCCAAGGGCCGCTGAACTATCCAAGTCCGAACCTTGACCCGGCTTTTCTGCCGACCCCCTACTTGATTGGGCCTTTTTCTGAAAAGAACTGATCTGACCGCCAATTCCTGCGCGGTTGGGTTGCCGGCCTAAGCGATAAGGATAAAGTGGACAGGATCCATCCCTGCAAAGCCGCACGCGCTTCTTTTCGATCTCACACCGCTCCAGGCAATACTTCCGCATGGATTTTGTGGGAGGTAAAACCGTCTTGATCACGTCTTCTCCGTCGTTGCTTGAGCTTCTGTGCTAACTCGATAATAACAGGCCACCCCACCCCGCTTCTGCAATACAGGCTTCTTAAACTTTGCCAATATCCGTCGAAATATCTTTTTAATCATCGGCGACCTCTTTCTTAAACCTTGGATTTATGTTTTCTGGGCTTAACACCAGAAGCATCTTGAACGCCGTGAAGACGATCTTGTTCCCTGCACGCCAACGCCGCGTCTCCTGCCGGTTTGAATAAATGCTTCCCAGGCCTGCCATACCTACCCTTAAGCGCAGGAAAGAAAGCGGCGTAAAGATCCAGCCCCTTCTTCTGCCGTGTGGCCTTTTCCTTTATGGCCTCAATGAATGTCGTGCACTCCTTCTCAGCTGCAGCGTCATTAAGATTGAGATCAAACACATTCTTTATTGACTCGATTGAATACCCAAGACTTCGCATCACGGCAATCCCATTGAACAAGGTTGCATCGGCCATGCTATACATCCTCCTGGCCCCCTTTTCATCACCCCCGCCTGTGTGTGGCTTCTTGAGAATCATATTGTCCCATTTGACTATGACGGACGCGCTGACCGCATAGCCAAAGCTTTCACTCAAATGACGCGCCATCTGGGCTGGAGTAAGATTTATCATTAAAAGCATGTTATCCCCCTTAATCAATATGTTGTCCGTATGATATCTCATACAACATAGTGTAACACCCAAAAGCAATCTTTACAAATATGACCCACTGCCTCAGGTTTTCGTTGGTAGAGTTATTACGTCAAACTAGGGGGGAGCTCAAGGGCGACTGAAGACACTGCACACGATCTTTGCTTTCTGGCAATCCTGTCACGCTCTTTCCGCTTCGCCTTAACTTCCTCCTGGCAATGCTCGCATCTCCTGGCTTTACCGCGCGTCCGGCTCGAACACAAAATAGGCCAATTACAATCGCTACAATACTCCAAATAGAGATAGACCGTCGACATTACAGCACGTCCCAGCTCCTCGTTTCTTTTATCAAATTCATTTTCAGTATACCATCGCATTTATGCCTCCTGTTTTAACGGTTACCCGCGACTCCTGGCCTCTTGGCACTTCGGACACCTTTTTGAACGAATAGTAACCCCCTTGCCCTCAAAGAGAGCAAGAGACACCCCGCAATCTTCACAATGCTTATAAAGCAAGATTTGATAATTCAGTAGTTTCCGAACCTTTCGCAGGGTGGCCCGATTTGTCTCCCTGGCGTTATTGGCATTAGGCGGATACCGTAAATTGTGGCAGCAGCGGCACCCAAAACCACCGTAAGAATCTCCAGCTAGGGGGAGATACAGAACGCCAACACGGTTCGAGCATATCTGGCCGTCTTTAGGTAGCGGACACCGAAACCAGAAACGCCGGCCTCCGAAATACGGAAAAGTATCATCAATTCCAATCAGCTGATTTAATACCCTCTTCTCTGGCCAGTTAGGGCACGTCATGCTCAAAACGCGCACCCACCGATCCCCCATTTCCAAAGAACGCTCTAAACTTATCGTGACCACATCACTCCCGAATGCGAATTGCAGATCATACGGGCCAGTGCGCGACCACGGTTCAAAGAAGTGCATCTTATTCAAATTTTCCGTCGATATTGAAAACGCTTTTGTAGTTGTTAATCGCATTTTTATCCTTCTTAAAGGCTGTCAGTTGTCGAAAACATTCAGAAAATCCCGCCGAATCAACAGTAAGAAGACACAACATATTGGAATCAATTGCTTTGTGCCCTTAAGAAACACACATAATCATTATTGACTCCCTGTCGTCTCCGTATTCTTTACCTAATAACTCCCTAACAATTCACTTACACGTCGTATTGAGCCATCTTGTCCGGGATGGATGACTTTGTAGACGTTGGGGCCTTTAATTGTTCCAATAACTTTTCCAATCGGGCCTGGTCCCATAATATCTCCGTATATCCACCGGCTTCTTTTGTGCCGAACCCCAAATGTCTAACTCGCCCCGCAATGATCTTGCCTGTCAAATGAAACTTCTCATTCAGCCCTGAATTAACATGCTCCCGTAACATCGATAGCGCCAGCCGCCCGTTCTTTACCTGATCCACCAACCCAGCCATAGCCTTAATAATGTTCTTTTGTATCCCATCAAAGCGCTGGTACTGCGCCAACCGAAAAATCTGGATGAGACTGCCGGCGATGTATTCAATCACGCCAGCCCCCTGTACTATGCATGTTCGATCAACAACGGTCTTCCCATTAAGAACCGCGAACAGCCCACTTATCCGAATAAGATAAGAACGCAACTTCGGGGCAAAAGCCTTATACTTAACCGGCAAATATGAAAAACGATCTTCCAGGTTCTTGCAATATTTATAAAAGCCATCTTGCGCCTCGCTATCAAAAGCCACTATCCGCGGTGCTTCCCCTGGCTCAACAAGGAAGTAGCTTCTCAAGAAATCTCTCCAATACTCCGTGTCCTTATCATCGACGGATTCTTTTGTAAACTCAAAACCAGGGTCTTCCATAAAGACTGAAATAAACCTGGGTAATAACCCATCAAGCAGCGCATCCTCGCCAAAAACCGCCCCCAGCAGCGCAGGCTGGATGCCGCCCATAATCGCGATTCCCGTCCTTTCAATCATCCGCGACCCGCCCCCTGCCCGATCAATCTTCATAGGAGCACAGTTCCAAAGGGTTAGAAATTTCTGTCTATCGTCTCCACCTCCCTTTTTGTACTGATTAAAACCTAAAATCAGACCTGCAAGCTCATCTTTGAACAGAAGAAGACCACGGGGCGTCCCATTCATAGTTACAGCCAACGCTTCAAGCGTCGTGTCGTCTACAAAGCCATGTTCCCTCTTAGGCGGCTCAGGCTCAAGCTTCGCACAACTATCCACCGCAGCCTCATCAAAGGGCTCCGCTGCATCATGGGGATCATCGGGCGCTACCCCCTTGGCGGCCACCCTAACAGCGTCCTTGAAACGAGCCGCGAAGATAGCCATCTTGTATCCATACGATTTCTCCGCCTCTTCAAAATTTCTCTGAAGTTCCACATCGCGCTCTACCAGAGGCTTGATCAAACACTGCATATAGGGGCTCTTCCCGGTACCTGTATCAGCGACCACATTAACCCAAAGGAAAGGCGGCTCCAGCCACCCCGCCTTTGGCGCAATCCGAACCGTATTACCGATAGCCGCCGAGATGACCGCCAGACTCGACACCGCGACCACATCCGTAGGAACACGGTAAGAACAGGCAACACGTTGAATAAAAACCCTCAAGTTCACCGGCAACGCATCTAAGGGAAACCCGTCAGTGAAAAAGAGATTGGCATGCCAGTTGTCTACAAAGTCTACTTTCTCATCCACCACGGGCTTCGTATACGCGCTGCCTACGCTACCCCCGGTCTTGATCTTTACCCCAAAGTTTTGCTCTATGATGCAACAGGTCTCGTTAAATTTATCTCCCGTCAGGCCGCCCTTTCGGGCCTCTGAACAATCAATAACTTCTTCCAGCACTGCAACAAGCGATACAGATCCACCACCGGTGTTGCACCTGAAACAACACCAGGTATTGTCTTTATCATTAACCCAGAAATTATGCCCCCCAGTGGAACCATGTATAGGGTGCGTCCCAAAATGCTCACCCCCACATTGCCGCGCAGTAAGAGATATGTTGTAGTGGCTGACCACATCCATAATAGACAGCCCTATAGCAGGCCCTTCAACGTGCTCCTTTGCTGTCTCTGAGACAATCGGCGTCCGGAAGTACTCGCCAAACACATCAAGAATCATCGAAAACGTCACTTCTGCAATAGGCCTCGCATCACGTACGGTGTATGGCTGACGCGTATCTGGATGGTAAGACCCAGGCCCAACTGTCTGAAACCCCTTAGCCCGTATGTCACCGCCTTGTTCCTTACCGTCCTCCGGATGATCTGGGTGAACCAAAACATACTTATTGATACGCTCGCCAAAGTCGGGGACAGAATACAGAAGATGTCCTCTCTCAGTAGATGATGACTGAATCGTTAAGGTCGGCGGCAAACGCTCTAAAGCAAGATCAAAATACTTCTTACAATCGCAATCGATCGTAACAAGATGATTAAAGCCGGACATGATCCCGTAACTGCCGCCATCGTTAGTCCACGGCACTATTTCTTCATACGTATATGGCGTGGACTGCCACGCTTTTTCGCAAGGCTTCTTGGTAAACGCCCCGACCTTGCAAAACATAAGATGTCTTATCAATTCCGGTATGATTACTGCCCGGTTGAAAAAATCTGCCATAGCTTCTCCTGTTATTTCTCTGTGCGAAACACCTGCGAAAGGCGTTCACTCCATTGCTTGAGATTTATGAAATACTGCCCGAAAGCCCTAAGTAAATACTTATAATCCACAGTAGCCACGGGGACATCGTCCACAACAAGATAAGGCTCGCCAGTATTTGGATGAATAGAGCCCGGCCCAACAACGTAAGACCCCCCATAGCGAATATCGCCGCCCTGACGAGTTATGTCTTCTGTCCAATCGGGATCAACGAGAGCGATCTTCTGCTGACCAATAGGAAAGTTTTCGACTTTGAAATAAAAGTGCCGCTTCCCCACCGAACTGCAGACAGAAAATGTTTCAGGAAGACGTTCCGCAAAAAGTTTCACGTATAACGGGTCATCGCAATCAACTACGGCCACACCAGAATCGGGGCCGGTCAACACGCCATAGTTATTCCCCTGCTCGATCCACGGGCGTATCTGGTCTGATGTAAAATGCGCGCCCGGATCACGCGCCCAGTCACGATCAAAAGGCACCTTAGATTTAGGCTTCACTCTTACAAACATAAAATCTTTAATGTGTTTTGGTATCATCTGTACACTCCTGTTTTGTATTACTACCCTTTAGCCGCTCAACAACAAACGCCTCGTCGCCAAACTCCCAGGTTGCAACGGTCGCAAATATCTGCGCAATGTGTTCCCCTACTGGGGTTGACGTATCAACCACAACCTGACACTCCGATGTTAGATATGCCGCATCCAACCTAACCGCGGCTCTACCGTAAAGCCCTTCGGTCATAAAAACCGCCTGAGCGATCTTTTCCTTAATCACATCTTTAGAAACTTCCTTATTAAAAACAAATCTGCACACCGCCATCCGCCGCTCCTTTTTATATCAAGACCTTTCGTCACTCAGCCTTGGTTAACTACTCGAAATACCCGTGCAACCCCAACTTTCGAGCTACATGTTCCATGCGGTTAATCTCGTCGTAAACAACTCCCTTTGAAATATTGAGTTTGTCGCTGACTTCCTTCATTGTGTGCCCGTCCAGCAGAAGACAACAGAGAGCCCTCTGTCTGGGGCTCACCTCTTGCAACAATACGGTTATATCGATCTTGAGATCGACCTCACGCGCAAAATTCCTGTCATCAACAACTGCTTCCTTTAAGGTAGCCACATCTTCCGCCCCCTCCCGTGGCTGATCCAATGAAGACGCCACTATTGAAGCTTTGCGTTTATCCGCTGACATGCGCTCCAGCATATGTCCCAGCTGTCCCTCAACGACCTTAACCAAGAAAGTTTTAATATCTGCACCGCGATCAGGATCAAACTTGCATCTTAACGCAAGCCAACGAATCAAACCCTCCTGCTCCAAATCTGCCACTTCCAATTTCGAGTGTTGCCATCGCCCGCCTAACTTCCTAGCTATGCGTCTCACTGCTGCCTGTTCCCAGACTTGCACTTGATCATCAAACATATTATTTTTCATAGGACATTCCCTTTCTCGAATGTCCTTCAAAATTACCAGGCAAAACAATCACGCAAAATCACGGAGGAATCACGGAGGGCTCCGCGATTCATTTATGTCGTCGAGAAAGATTGCCGCTGACCATAGCTATCCCCAGCAATTCCTCTTGTGTACATTCTCTCCCTACCACTCCGGTTAATACCTGCGTGAAGGCGTCCAACAACTTAACAGTACGAAGTTGTGCTTCTGCCGGTTCCAAGGATGTCCCGCGATAAACAGCGGTAACCCTGTTGCCATACCTTTTATCAAAGTTTCTTGTCGTCTTTTTTGTCATCGTGAGCTGCCCCCACGTGTATATACCGACAAAAAACGTAAAGTGTCGGAAAATACCCGACGAATCTGCAAAATAATCGGTATATACAATTGGGAGCCCAGCGATACCTAAACGGGCATAACTTGACGCTTATGGGAGTTTGATATAAAAGGTAGGAACAAACACTGCGAGGAAACAATTTATATGCTGGCAAAAATTCCGAAGGAAAAGAAAGCGATCACCATTTATTGTAGATGCTCAACTGATGAGCAGGGCGAGGGTGATTTCACGACACTTCATGCCCAGGCGCACCACTGCAAAAACATGTTGGATGCCTACGGTTACACACTGTCCAGCTTCGGAGTGAACGGAATTGTTACCGATGATGGCTATTCCGGCAAAGACCTGAACCGCCCTGGAATACAGTCCATCCTCAATGACATCCAAACAAAGAGATCTTTTGACGGGATCATATTTATTGGCCTCGATCGACTGACACGTAACCCCCGGGATCTTTATGCTCTGATCGATCTATTCAACGAAAAGGAGATCGCCTTTATCTCAGTACGAGAAAACCTGGACAGTTCAACCGCTATTGGCAGAGTGGTCATCGGGTTCCTTGGTATTATTTCAGCTTTCGAACGTGAATTGACGGGAGAACGCGTTAAATCTTCTGCGCTCGCCCGGGTAAGGAAAGGTTTTAGTGTCGGCGGAAGAACCCGTATTGGCTACAAACTGATCAAGAATGGCGAGCCTCTATCCAACGGCCGCCAACCCATGAAGGCTGTACATGATGAAGAAGTGGCTCCTCATATCAAAGTCGTTTTTGAAATGATCGCCGATAACCGCTCGCTTACTGCGGTTGGACAAGAGCTTCTGAAAAGAGGGATCAAAACCAAGAACGGAAATATCTGGCGCAGGCAAGCCATCTCAACAATTATCAGATCCTGTTTTTACAAGGGCTATATCCCTTACAACGGCGAGATCCATAAAGGAACGCACGAACCGATTGTCAGCGAACAGTTATGGGAGAAGGCGAACTCCGTGTTGACCGCCAAACTACCTGGGCATAGCTACGTCAAACTTCCCCACGACAATGTTTATCTCTTGAGCGGATTGATCAAGTGCGGCGACTGCGGCAGCCATATGGTCAACGCCCATTCCGCTGGAAGAGACAGGAATCAGAAATTTCACTATTACGAATGCTCCCGGTCCCGGCAGGGGCTTGGATGCTCATTTAAGCGCATTTCAGCCCCAGCGCTCGATGAAGCCATTATCCAGTACTTCCAGCGAGCTTCCAAAGACCAAGAAATTATAGTGAAAGCAATCGGCAGCGCCATCCTGGAATCTAAGATTAAATTTGAAACAATCGAAGCGAAGCTCGACGAACAACAAAAAGAACTTAACACCTTGCGGCATAGCGCAGACAAGCTGCTTCAGTTAGCCATGGACGACGCGATCCCTCAAGGACCAACATATAAGAACAAACTGGCCGGGATTGAATCAGAGATCGGTAAGCTCGAGACAGAAATACAAAAACTGCAGGCCCAAAAACGTGTGGCGCAAATGGACGCGTCATCCGGTGAATTTCTTCACTCCAACATTACGCTTGCCATGCAACACCTGGAAAAAGTCCCGCATGAGGCCCAGAAGAGCCTCATGCAGGCCCTGATCAAAGACCTGGTCGCATACGATGACAGGATCACCATCAACATGTATATCGGGGAAGCCCTGTGCGACACCGTGAACTTGCCAAAACTTATCGATCAGAATCCGTCCAAGAAAGAGAAAAACCCCACCCCGACCATTGGTCAGGATGAGGTTTTGGCTCCAGACGCCTCTGTTTCGCCAGGGCGTCTCATATGGGGTGGCTGACGGGATTTGAACCCGCGACAACTTGAACCACAATCAAGGGATCTACCACTGATCTACAGCCACCATGAAACTCGAAAATCTTCTGTTCGCTCTATTTCTGCTCGCCCAGCACCGAAGGCTCTTTCAGCAATTCTTCGCTGGCCGCTTTCAAGCCGGCCACAATATTACCCGATGTTGCCGAAGAATTCAAGCCCGTTGTGATATGTCCGGATAATTTGACCACATCCGGGTCAAAGCGGTCCATTTTCGTCCGCAATGAAAAATCCGCCACGATATCCGTCTGAGTCGAGCTCAGCGCCCCCAGGACCACATTCTCGAGCAGGCCAACCCGCGCGCCCGTCGCCTGCGGCCCCTGGTCAGCGGCAAGTTTCACGGTGCCGAACACGGTCATGTCGTTCTGGCGGGATGAAAGTTTCGCGTCAACGCCCACGCGCCCGTCGTCATCGATCACCTGCGCCACGCCGTCCATATCGCGCGCGGCCCAGTTGAACCAGCCCCCCGCTTTTAAAAAATGCCCCAGGAAAGGGACATTCAGTTTTTCCAGTGACGCGCTCAGCGCAAATTCCGTGTGCCCCGGCGTGTCCGTCACAAGGACATTGTCCACCCGCAGCTGGATATGCCCGATCTCGTATCCCTGTTTTATTCCGGAAGCATCATCGGTTTGGATCTTCAGCGTGCCGTCGCGCACCAGCAAATGGGCCAGCACCAGCGGCTGTCCCGACGGAGGGGCGGATGTCCCCTGGACGGTTGACTGAACAGCTACCCGCGAACCCTCTCTGTGCCAGACAATAACAGGCGACTCTAGCTCCATCCGGCTGATGCGCCTGACCTTCCCGAACAATGACCCCGCGTCGACGAGGATAGTGACGCGCTCGCACGAGAGCAGCCCGTCGATCGAAAGGCCTTTGACGATGATCCAGGCCGGGAACGCGGCTTTAACGGAACGGGCCTCGACCCGCCGGTGAGTCAGGGCCGTGATCTGTTCATTAAAAATACGCCGACCATTAAAGTCGAGGTAGGTGTAAAACAACCCCGACACCAGCAGCATCAATAAAAGAAGCGCCGCCATGACGATGGCAACCCGTGAGCCTGAACGCATCGTTACTCCTGAGAATAGCATCCCGACAGGAACCGCGCCACCGGAGGCGGGCGGAATAAAAAACGTCCCTGGCCCGAATCGAACGGGCGACCCTCAGCTTAGAAGGCTGATGCTCTATCCAACTGAGCTACAGGGACAAAACTGCCGCGCATAAAGCGGTTAAAATATATCATAAAGAACACCGGCGCGTATCAAATTTTTCCCGTGCCGGCATCCTCGCCTGCCGATCCCCAATAAGGCCGGTCGAGGAACGCGCGCATGGCCTCGGAACGGTAACGGCCCGCGTACCACTTGAAAGGGATGGTCATGATCCGGCAGGCCATGGGCAAAGCGTGCCTGAAAAGATTGACCGTAGACTTTTCCTGGTCATGCAGGCGGACGGGGATGCGGCGGATGACGATGTTATATTTCAAGACAAGATAAAATATCTCGACGTCAAAACTGAAACGGTCAATGGTCAAAAGGGGGAACAGCGCTTTGGCCAGCGGCGCGGAGAAAGCTTTTAACCCGCACTGGGAATCATAGATCCCGCCGATAACGAACAAGGTCACGAACTTGGAGAATATCCGGCTGGCGATCTTGCGGGACAGCGGGAGCGCGTTCGAATACTCCGAATTCGGCAGGGAGCGGTCGCCCACGACGAACAGAAAACCCTTGTCCCTGATCAGGCCGTGCGCGAAGCGGAGGCCTGCAAAATCATACGGCAGGTCAATGTCGGTAAAGATACGCACATCGCCCCGGGCTTCGAGCATCCCCCGGCGCACGGCCGCGCCTTTGCCGCAATTATGTTCCAGCTGGATCACGCGCGCCGTCGGGGGAAGATCCCCCGGCACGACCCGCTCCGGGCCACGGCTGCCGTCATCGACCACAACGATCTCGAACGAAGGGCACCAGCCCGACAGGTACGCGTGCAAATGCCCGACGTTCCTGCGCGCCAGTTCCCGGCTGTTGAATGCCGGCAATACGATCGACAGTTCCATACCCGTTCCACCTCAACCCTGGATGACCCCGCGTTCTTTCAGGAAAGCCGCGCAACGCCCGCGGTCAAGCGCGTGGCATTCATAAAAACGGTAAAAACTGAACATGCGGTTAAGCCCGAACACGCGCCAGCTCACCCGCGCGAAAAAATATTTCAACACCGCCTCGATCTCATCGGCCGTGTTCACGTGCTCGTAACGCATGATCCGCTCGTAATCCAGCCCGTAACGGCAGCGGAATTCAATGCCGTTGGTCAAGCGATACCCCAGCGTCCACAACAGCCCGCCTTCACCGGGAATGGCCACGCGCAGGCTCCCCCCGTCGGCCAGGAGCAATCCCGCCTTGGCGACGACCATGGGCAGGTCGGTCAAATGCTCGAAGGTGGCAATGCTGATGATCCGCTCATAACGCCGCTCTCCCGGGATCTGAAAAATATCGCGGTAACAATGCCTGACGCGCGCGCGCCGCTGGGGGAACGCGTCAAGAAAATCATCCCCCGGCTCCACAATATCGAGCGTCCTGACATTCTTCTCGTAATCCAGGTGATTGAGCGTCCCGGCGCCGATCTCCAGCGTCGAAATATCCTCCGCCCGCCCCCGCGCATCCGCCGCGACCTGCGCGTGCATCCACGCTTCCATCCGCTGTGTCAAAGATGAACTGGGTGAAGCGCCTTTGCGGTTCTCCATGCAATGGCGCCGCAGGATAGCGTGATAATCCGGCGGCAAAACGGGCCTTGTCTTCGGGAATGCGTTGAACATGTCCAGGATGATCCGGTTTATGAGCTGATCGCGCGCCAATGGTGTCCAGTTTATGCCACAACCGGCTTTCCGTCAAACTCTGCGGCAGAAAATGCCTTGCGCCCGCCATTGGCATGCCTATAATGAATTCCATTCCTATGCTAAAGAAATACTTTTTCCCGCTGCTGCTCATCAGCCTGGTCATCACGGTCAATGCCATACGCTTCATCAACATCGAAATGGTCCCCAACGGGTTCCAGGTCGATGAACAGATCGAGACCGTGGCGCTCGGCTGCCTTGCCCAGGACGGGAGCGACCCGCTGGGGAACGGGCACTATCCTCTGTTCGGCTACAACAGCTTTGCCACACCCACCCCCCCGACCTACATGTACCCGGGGGTCATCTGGGTCAAATTGTTCGGGTTCGACCTGCCGTCGCTGAGAAGCTTCTCGGCATTCCTCGTCCTCATCGCGCTGCTGGGCTTGTTCATGGCCGGCCGCCATATCGGCGGAACGCGCATGGGCCTGTGGGTCCTTCTGGCCGGCAGCATCTCCCCGTGGATATGGACAATATCGCGCGTGGCCTGGGACTCCTTGTCGTTCCTGCCCTATTTCACGTGGGGGCTGTTCTTCTGCCTGGCAGGACAAAGGCTGTGGCAGTTCATCATGGCGGGCATCCTGCTCTCGGCCGCCGCCTACAGCTACCCCCCCGCGCGGCTGATGATCCCCGTGTTCCTCATCCTCATGAGTTTTTATGGATTCGGACAACTCAAATGGACGCTGTCCCGTTTTTCCGCCGGGGCCATCGCGTTCATCGTGGCCAGCCTGCCGCTGGCATACTGCTACATGATCGATCCCAGCCTTTCAGCCCGGTTCAGGGAATTGTCCATCGTTAATCCCGAATTCCTCAGGAACATACCAAACACCGGATGGCTCCCACCGGTACTTGCCGCGGCCCTGAAAAACTTTCTCCTGCACCTGCACCCGGACTTCCTGCTGTTCAAAGGGAGCCCGCTCAACCGCACGCTTTCCACGGGGCACCAGGGTGTCATGAGCTGGCTCGATGTCGCGGCCTTCACCGCGGGGCTCGCCTGGATCGCCGCCCGGTGGAAAACATCACAACGCTTCCCGACGAAGCAAACCCTCTTCTTTTTCGGGTTCCTGGCGGCCGGCATCCTCATCGGCATCCTGCCCGCCGCACTGGTGGCGACCGATAACCCGCACACTCTGCGCGCTGTCGGCGCCTGGCCCTTCGCCATGCTGGCCACGGGGTTCATCCTCCATAAAGCCACTGACGGACGCCCCTGGCGGCAGTGGGCCGCGCTGGCAACGGCCGTTATTTTCATGGCCGTGTTCCTGAAACAATATTTTGAAGTGTACCCCAAAGAAAGCGCGGGCTGGTTCAGCGCGTGGTCGATCGAAGAGGCAAGGAACGCGAAGACCGACGAAGACTGGATGAAATTCCTCTACCGCTACCGCGGCACGATGTTCCTTTCGCGCTACGCTTTAATGCGCTACCACGGCCAAAGTTGCGGCGAAGCCAGGGGCACGTGGAGCAAGCTTTACCACATTTTCGAAAAGATCCACGCTCAGAACGATCCCAAAAACCCGTGAACCGCCCCCTTATTTCCTGACCTGGAACATGGACCGCGGCAACTCGAAACGGTCGATCACGGCCTGGTTCACGCCGCCCCGTTTCACGAGAATGATCGCGTAATCATCAACAAAGACCGGGGCCCAGGCCGGGTCATCCAGCCGACGGATCAAAAATGGCTGGGCCGATTCCGTCTGGTCATGCCGGTAAAAATAAATGGCCTCGAACCCGTAACGG
This sequence comes from Candidatus Omnitrophota bacterium, assembly GCA_903901225.1. Classification (GTDB taxonomy): domain Bacteria; phylum Omnitrophota; class Gorgyraeia; order Zapsychrales; family Fredricksoniimonadaceae; genus Fredricksoniimonas; species Fredricksoniimonas borealis. The sequence continues at coordinate 19,168 of CAIUQE010000021.1, read as the reverse complement.
GCCCGCGCTTCATCCCAGATCTTTTCATCAGCCTGCATCGGCGCGTAAATGCCGGTAAAGAACTTCGCCGGATAAGCTTCCGGCCGGTTGTCGACAAAAGGCCTCTCCCGCGGAAAAAGATAATAAATAAAATATCCGCCAATATCGTAATTGTTGAACACCGGCCCCCGCACTCCTTGCGCGCTGAAAAAATCCGCCGACGCGCTGATGCCGGATGTCAAGCCGCCCCAGGTGCCGGGATGCGCCAGCGTCGAAAAAAGGCTCCCGCGGAATTTCTCTTCCTCCTGGCCGAGCGCGAGATAAGGCCGTCGCAACGGGGAAAGGAAGAACCGTGGATCGACCGACGCCATCACCACTAACCCTGCCGCGGCGAGCACAAGCACCCGCGACGCCCACGCGCGCCATGGCCCGCTATAAAGGTTAATGACCTCAGTCAGTTGTATAGCGCCCAGCGGGATAAAAAAGAACGCGAACATGGCCACGCTGCGCACCATCTTGAGCGCCATCAGGCTGAAGAAAAGGATCAGGACACCCTCCAACGCGAAACTTTTTCGATTGGTGCTTTTAAAAAACCTGACCGCAAACAAGCCGGCACACACCAGGATCATGGCCAGCGCCCAGCCATATGTCACGCTTCCCGGAAAACGCTTCATCATGAAAAAGATGCTCTGGTTCTCCGCGAGCATGTACCCGTATTCATGAAAAATATTGAGCGGTTCCAGGACCCCGGCAATGCCAAAAGGATTCAGCATCGAGGCCGCGATCGACGTCGCCCCGGCCATGACAAGGGTTGCCCACCGTGAACGTTCCGTCTCGTTGATGAACGTATCGACGACAAAGAACCCAATCAGCATAAGGCCGGTAAAAAAAAGGATGTGCGTGTTCACCCACACAAGCTGAACAAGGGGCAAGAGCAGCAACCACAATCGCGGCAACCGGCGCGCGCGGTATTCCATCAACAGAAAAAATTCAACGGCCAGAAAAAATGTCGACAACCCTTCGGGCCTTATCTCCACGCGCATGCCGATGGCCGGCAAGGCTAACACAGCCATCAGGACCAGCGTCCAAAAACCCGCCAAACGCCGCCCGGCGGCCATGAACAAGGCCCCCGTCGCCACAAGCAACCCCGTATAGAACGCCGACAGCGCGAGAAAGCCGCCCCACACCCAGATCAGGTAGAACAGGACACCCGTGCCCCAGTGATGGCATATCGTCGGAAGATCCGGATACGTATAGGAATAAAAATTGGTGGCAAGGACCTGGTGGGACTTGATAAAAAGTTCGCCGTTGCGGATATGGCGGCCAAGGTCAGCCGTCATAAAAAAGATCTTTTGCGAAAAATGAAGCCAGGCAAGCGCGCCCAAAAGCACCAGGATCAACAAACGACCGAGCAGCCCTGGCAATGACGGTCTTCCCGCCGCGTCCACGCTACGCACCCTCCATCACCCGCAGCGCTTCCTCAATGTCCGCCAGGCGCGACAACCCCAGAAGTTCCTTCGCGTGCGCTTTGGCCCCGGCCATATTCAACGCGCCCAGCCTCTGCTGGATCTTGGGGATATAGCGAACATCCAGGCTGAGCTTACGCACCCCGATCCCCGTGAGGAACGGGATGTAACGGGGCTCATGGGCCATATCGCCGCACACCGAAATATCCCGGTGATGCCGCGCGGCCGCGTCAACGATCACCTTGAGCGCCCGCAGGACCGACGGATGGTGGGGGACATAAAGGTCCGCGATCTTTTCATTGGTGCGGTCCACGGCCAGGACATACTGGATCAGGTCATTGGTGCCAACGGAAAAGAATTCCGCCGCGCGCGCCAGCTCATCGATCACGCCCAGTACCGACGGGACCTCAACCATCATCCCCACCACCGGCTTGGCCTGGTGCGGGATGTTGGCCGCCGCAAGGTCGGCGATGCAATCCTCGACGACCGCTTTGGCCTGCAAAAACTCGTCGACCGAAGAGATCATCGGGAACATGATCCTGACCTCCTGCGCCGGACGGTCCGCCGCGGCCCGCAGGATCGCGCGCACCTGCTGGGAAAAGATCTCCTTGTAACGCAACGAAAAGCGTATGGAACGAAGGCCCAGGAACGGATTGGCCTCCTTGCTGTGGTCAAAATAGGACAGCATCTTGTCGCCGCCGATATCCAGGGTGCGGAAGGTTATCTCGCGGCCTTTCATCATCTCCACGAGGCGGCGGTAGATGACATACTGCTCTTCCTCAACCGGGAAATCGCTGCGGATGATGAAAGGGAATTCCGTCCTGTAAAGGCCGATCCCCTCCGCCTGATATTCAAGGGCAACAGCCGCGTCGCCAAGGAGGTTGATGTTGGCCATCAGCTGGATCCGCGTCCCGTCAGCCGTTAAAGTCTTGTCATGCAAAGAATCGCGCACCGCCGCGGCCGAAGCCTTGAGCGCGTCCTTTTCGCGGAATTTATCGACGATGGCCTTTTCAGGGTCGATATAAACATTACCGAGGTTGGCATCGAGCAGGATCTGCGTCCCGGCGGGCAGCGCCAGAAGCCCCGGCTCATCCGCGATCACCAAAGGTATGTTGAGCGAACGCGACAGCACCGCCACATGGGACGTCGCGCCACCCGAAAGGAGGATGATCCCCGCGATATTCTGGGAACCAAGCTTGAGCACTTCCGACGGCAACAGCACGCGCGCCACAATGATCCTGCCGGAAAGCTGGCCGGCGCGGTCACGGTGCCCGGTCAAATTGTCCAGAAGGCGGCGCCCCACATCCATGACGTCGTACTGTTTTTCGCGGATGTAATCGTTGGACATGCGCGCGAACCGGCCCGCGTATTCCCGCACCACGGCACGCACCGCGGCCACCGGATGCGCCCCCGCCGCGACAAGCTTCTCCATCTCGGCGAGGAATTCCCGGTCCTTGAGCATCAATATCTGCGCCGAAAAAATAAGCGCCGCCACGTCGAAAAGCTTTTCCTCGATCTCGGCCTGCATGTGCCTGAGCTCTTCTTCGGTCGCCGTCACCGCCTTGCGCAGGTCCTCGATCGTCATCGGTTCCTGGGTCTTCTGGTCGGCGAATTCTTCCCAGGATGGGGCCAGCATCACCGCCGCCTCGGCATAGGCAAAGCCCTCCGCGCCCGCGCGCCCCTTGATGAACCGCGCCAGGGGCGGTTTTTCCGCCGGAACCGCCTGTTCGGGCTGGTGCAGGGTGATGAGGAGCCTCGCCATCTCGATGGTCGTGGCCAGCTGGGACGTGATGGCGCGGAACACATTGACGTCCTCGGCCGCGAAATAACTTTTCTTCTCGCTCTGCAGGGTCATGGCGCCGATGCGCGTCTGACCTCGCAGGATAGGGACCGCGACGAACGAGGCAAAACGCTCTTCGCCGATCCCGGAGAATTGCTTGTAACGGGGATTCTTGGACACCTCGGCCTCACACACCGAACGGAGCTCCTGGAACGCGACGCCGGTCAACCCCTCGCCGGGCTTGAGGCACACGCGGCCCACCGACGAAGGCTCAAGGCCCTTGGTCGCGCGCAGGATCAAAAGGTCCTGGTCCTCGTAATAAAGGTAAATGGAACAAACGTCGGACTCCATGTGGAGCGCGATCATTTCAACGATATTCTGCAGGAGCCCGTCGAGGTTGGAGGTGTCGGTGAACAGCGCGGTCAGTTCGCCGATGTCGCACATGAGTTTGGAATGGTCGCGTTTCATATCAGGAAGTCCGCTACAGGCCTTGTCAACCTTCTAATAACGCTTAAGTTTACCCCAGCCATAAACAATTGGCTAGCGAAAGTATGGCGTAAATGGCTTGTGTTATTTTGCAACCGGAGTCGAAAGGCCCATGAATTGCGGAAGGCTGTCGAGGGAATGGATGCCAACAATGAACGGCGTCACGCCGGAAGAGCCTTGCAAGCGCTGGAGCATGGCAGTATCCATGTTGAATTTGATTTCCTCGCTAGCGTTCTTCGTTGACCTCTTTTTCGAGAATGGGGATGATGACTTCGCGGAGGATGTTTTTGGCAATCCCATCATGGGCGGACACAAGGTCCGCCCCTACGCTCATTGCCTCAGCTCCTTGTGTTGTAGGGGCGGACTTTATGTCCGCCCGAGACATCGCTATATAATCCGTCTCCAGCATTACCTTGAGTTTGCTTTCAACTACAAAGGCGGCGTCCTTGTTCTCGTAGACCGTGGCTTTCTCGGGGACGATCCACACTTTGTTGAACGTATCTACCGGGACATCCGTCGTGCCGTAACGCTTCAACGCTTCGGCATAAACCTTGATGCCTTTAAGAAGCGGCGGTGCAAATGTCGGGCTTAATGCCAGGCGAGTGCCCGGTGCCGGGAGCTCTATCACGCCCTGGGCATAGGCACGCACATCTGATACCAAAAACACCAGTATCAGCGTGCTTGCAAGAAGCTTATGTATAAACCGTCGTATATTCAATTCTCTTTCCCTGTGTTAGACAGACTGCATCCACTCTATATGAGAAAGATAACATATATAACTTATTGGAATCAAAGTGAGCTAACAATGTGAAAAGAAAAATCCCCCGACTTTTGATCGGAGGATTCTTTGTTCGTGGAAAATAAAATCGGGAAACAGGGATTCGAACCCTGGACCCCTTGCTCCCAAAGCAAGTGCGCTAGCCAGCTGCGCTATTTCCCGTCTAAATTTTTGCGAAGCAAAAATTTACCCGCAGGGCCGACGTGTTAAATCCGAAGGATTTAACAACTCTGTCGGGACGCCTCGCCAACGGCGAGGCCTTCTTTACAATCAGCTTATCAAATTTACCCGCAGTGGCCAAAGGCCACGGAGGGCGCGAAGGCATTAGTTATAGCAGACTAAGTTAAGGCTGTCGAGAACGACTTGCAACCTTCACCCATCACTTGACCACCGCGGCATCCAGATATTTTATTCGCTCGTCTTCCTCAACATAGATCCGGTAAAAATCCCGGTCACTGGGGGCGCCCGTACGGTAAATAACAAAATGATAATCGCCCGCGGCCAACGCGGAGTTCTTCAGTCGAAATGAAACCGGCGCGCCGCGCGGGTCGTCGGTCAACGCCTCCCCCTCGACCGCCTCCGACACGCAATCTTTGCCCGCCGGTCGCCATCCTGGTAAAATTTCAAAGAAGACCCGGTACCCATACGCCACAAGGCGATCGCCGGGATGCCCCACCTTGTATATCCTGACATCCAAACTTGGAAGGTCGCCCGGCTTGTCAAGGTGAAGGTAAAACCCCTTGCAGCGATAGTTCGTTTCAACAGAGCCGATATTCCTTACCCCGTCACGGACCAGATCGACATACTCTCTCGATGGTAAATTCTTATCTTTGTCCATATACAGTTTGTTCGCATCAAGGACCCAGACTTTGCTTTTCTTCAGGTAGTCTTCGGAAAACTGCTTTAAGATCAGATCCCTGTAGGAGGTGATCTCTGTTTCCTGCCTCCAAATACGGCTTGTCGCCATCGTATCCAGCGCGACAACGGCATACTTTTTCAACACATCCTTCCTTAAAAGCTCATTCAAATAAATATCCTGGTCAAAATCCGCATTCGGGCTCAGCATGGCGAAATAAACCGAGCTTGTCACGCACGGCGGCACAAGGATATAGCCCGTATTCACCGCGTAGATATTGTTAATGTACCTTACGCGAAACTTCTTCAGCAGGCGGGGATCCAACTGGTTAAGGATCTTTCCGGTCATGGGATTGTCGCGATAGACCGCAAGTTCCGTTATCCCCAGCCGCTCCAGTTCCCGCGATAAATTCTTATCCACCATGCGTGTCGGATAAACATCGGAAAAGAAGACATGCGCATTGGCCATTATATGTAAAACCAGAACGACGAGCACAACCACCCATACCCGGGCATTTGCCAGGCCATCCATGGCCTTCCCGCGAAGAAAAACAGACAATGTGTACGCCATCAACAGCAACGCTCCGGGAAAAACAGGGAAATAATTGGCACCGTACTGCGCAACGCCCTTCAATTCGGCCAGTATCAGCGGCGACCCGGCCAGCAAAACCACAGTCCCAATGACCAGCCATGCCCTCAGGCATGGCCTTTTCAATCGCGAGGCATAGACTGTCAAAGCCCCGAGACATAACAGGGCCGCGGGAAAAAGCACGGGCATGGCCTGTGGCAAATAACACGCTACCCACGCCCAGCCGCCGCGCGTGGCCGCGGGCTGAACAAGCCATTCGCGCAGCACATCCTGATAATAATAAAACAGGTTGTGTTCACTGCTCATGCGAATATACGCCGCGTACCCGGCAATATTACGGAAGAAATTCGGGCAATTGACCACCAGGCAAGGGATCAGGAATCCCGTCACAAGGACAGCCGCTGTCACGAACAACGACGATGCCGACGACGACGCCATCTCTTGCCTGCCCGCGCGCTGGTAGAAACTATAAGCAACCGCGGCGATATACAAGGGAAAGAGCGCGACGGCTACCGTTGACGAAAATACGGTTTCCCCCAGGCAAAAAGCCGAACACCCGTAAAAAAACAGGCCCCGTTGTTGCTGCCCGGCTTTCTGGACAAAGAATATGGCCAATAGAAAGTAGGCCAACCCCAACACCTGGTGTCTGACCATAAGGACATAAACATACGGCCAGTAACTCGTCACAAACACAAGATATGTGACCAGTGCCACCGCCTGTCCCCAATACGCTCTGGCGATAAAGAATACGCAGATCGCGGAAAGGCAGAAAGCCGCAACGCACACCAGCGTCAAGGGCCAAAGGCTCTGGAAATCGTTGAGCAGGCGCTGCATCAGGGAAAAATGAAGGATCGCGATCTCTTTGCCATGCAAAAAGAACGCGTTAGGGATCTCCGGCGTCGTATATAACTGGGAAAGATACGCGAGCGTGGGAATTTTTTGGGCCGCGGGAAGATATAAAGACTGCGCATCCGTCGGGATACATGTCATGTGCCGCGTCACGCAGGCCAATGTCACGGCCACGAGGATCGAAATGAAAATGACAACTCTGCCAACGGCTTTATCAAGGTTCATGGGTGAAGGATCCCGAAGGCATGGGTTACCACAAGCTCCCTTATCACAACGCGTCGGCCATGGCCTTTATAGCCGGGACACAATTATCTTTGACACAAAACAGGAAGGTTTCCTTATCGACAAATAGCAGTTTGTATTCCGCCTTTTCGATCGACCGGATATACGGCCAATATAACATGTTGGTATACGTAAAATCCATAGGCGCCCGATCCGGCCTTGTGAAAATATTAAGGAGCTTGTAATTCCCGGGGAATTCGGGGCTTACATAGATTGAAAAACCAGGTTTCTTGCCTTCTTTCTGAATGAGGTTATCCAGGAACTTTGTCAATACGAACCGGAACTGGATAAGAGAGGCGTACGCCGACTCCTGCAACAATATCCGCCCTCCCTGCAAGGCTCCGGACAATATGCATCCGGACACAAACAGGATCACTAGTTTCCGTCGGAAACCGCAACATGCCTGGTCACCGATCAGAAGGAATCCCGCCATCACCATGAAAAGCCAGAAAATATACTGGTAGTATGTGTTTATCCTCACAATATTGACAAACGGCATGCTCTGGCGGCCGAGGACCAGCATTCCCACAAAGATACATAACATACCAGCGACCAGCAACACGGCAAAAAACCGCGGCCGCGCCGATCCGCGACGATCCATCGCAACCAGCGATAAGAATGTCCCGGCAACAATCAGCCCGCACAGCGAAACAAGATGGATCCAGACCAAGGGCTTGAAAACGAATACTTCTTTTTCAACAAAAATCGCCCGTGAAGCGGAAAAAACATAGTGATACGCGTCATTGAATATCCCCACATACGTCCACCAGGAAATTGTCCGGATGAAATTAGCCGCCGTAGTCCACGAAATTTCAGAATGGCCGGAAGGAAGCTGGAGGTGATTAACGACGATAAAATTATACGCGCTGGCCATCGCATACAAGATCACAGGAACCACGACCACCCAAGCGCGCCGTCCCGCGCGCGGACAGGCCATCATAAGGACCAGCATCAGCCACATCGCGAACAAATTGGCACTTTCGTAAATAAAACACGCGCATAAAAAACACGCCGTGATCTTCAACAAACGGTCCCACGGCAACCGGCCTTCCTCGATGCAAAGATAGGCCTGCTCAATGGCCGCGACAAGCGCCGCCAGCATCAACAGGTAGCTTGTCAGGTGCGACCAGGTCACCATATCGCATATGACCCATGACAAGGAAAACAGCCATGTTCCCGCGAAAGCCAGCCACGGGCCGGCCAATCGCCAGAGAAACCTTAACAGCACCCACATCACGAGCAAATGGGCAAGAAGGCCGAACAATTGCCAGGCCCAGAAATTATGCCCGAACACGACCTGCTCCACACCGAGGATGCCATACAAAAGAGGCCTGAACAAAAGCTCATCGCCCGGCGAAAAGATCCTGTTACGCGTCAGGTCATAGCAGCCAAAGATCAGGCTCCCGGGATCCTGACGTGCCGCGATATCCGCCAAATATGCGATCTGGTCACCACGAGGTGGAAAAGAAAGCGAGGCCTGATAAAAGATGCCTACGGCAACAGCGATGACCGCAAACGCAACATAGCGCCATTCATGAGGTTTAACAGATGCCCGAAAGGGCCCAACTTTTTCGCCTGTCAGGATAACATCCTCCGGTCATTACAAAATATTAAGGAGACATATATAAAATAACCGGTTTTCGTGATTTTTAAAATAAAATCCAGAAAAACCGGTTGTTTCGTACACACCCTCATCGCGTCTATTACTTGCCGCAGTCAGGACTTTTTCCAGGCAAGAAAAACCGCCTTTACCTGAGTACTCATTGGCATTTTATATTTTTTCTCATTCTCTTCACGTAACGCGAGAAAAATATCCTCCCCTTTATTCCACCCCCAAAAACAACAATATATTTTCAAAACGCCTGATAATAACAATAACCGGCTTAAATCCATTAAGTCGGGAAACATATTATTCTTCCTATTTCAGTTTAATCGCTCCGCCCAAAAAACACCGCCATGTTGATCGGCGCAATCTCATAGATGGCCGGCACAAAACCCTGGATATTCATCCGGGACCAATCCTGCTGATCTACAGACAAAGGCACGCCATTCACACCGTGTTCGATCCGCAAGCCCATCTTTCGGGGATCAAGATCAATGCCCCCAAGATCTTCACGCCCACGCACATGTCCGGGGATATCTTTTTTTCCCTGCCTTAAGGGCGATGCCGCCCTGTCAACACCTGAACCGGACAAGATCACATTTAAAAATTTTTGTGTCACAGGATACCCCTTTCCCAAATGCAACGAGACCCTGGAATTCTCCGGAAGCTCTTCTCCGACACTTAACGTCGTGATCCCTTTCAACCGGGGATGGCGCGCCAGGACCTCATCATTCCCGTCAATGACCTTGCCGCCGGATCTCTTACGGTACCACTGGTCACCGAAATAATAGATCCATTCCGGACTCAAATTCTCAGACCGGACAAAATCAACCATGGCTTCCGCCTTATTCGTCGCGAGGCTGATAATATCGATCGCGGAGACGCCCCCGGAATAAGATCTGAACATTGTGATCCCTTTCTCCCCGGCTGCCCTGGCCAGCTTCGCTTCAACACTTTTACGAACATCAACAGGATCTTCCGGCAAGTGAAGGATATTTATAACAGCATAGCCGCCTTGATCCTGGCGCGTGTAAACAATGGCCGGCACCCTGACATGCCCCCCGTCCCGCGAATACTGCCAGAAACTTTTTGCGTCAATGATCTCCGGCTCCCAGGGCCCGCCTTCAACCCAGGAATCATCGACCTGCAAGTTCGGGAATCTCCCCCGGATCCACGCGCGCCACCGTGCCGCAACATGCGACGCGGACACCCCAAGCCCGAACTTGTCCCGCGCCATCGCGGACAAGACATCTTTGATGACCGGCATGATGGACAACGGCACTTCATGTTCCATGTCATACGCTTCATCCGCGACCAACTGCCCCGCGACAACACGCATCTTGTTGGCGCCGCCATTGGAATATATCGTCAGCCTTTGTAAGGCGTCCTGTTCCTTGCCCGCCCGCTGGAGCAATGGCGTTATCAGATAATCATTCAACGGCTCTGACGGCATGCCTGTTATGATCGCGACCCTGACGCCGGCTCCCAGCAACCTGATCAGGACGTCCACCATTTCTGGTGGCACATGCGCCATCGCGGGCCCCAACGTTTTCTCCACATCAAACGCGAACGCGCCTTCCTTAACGATTGTTTCCCAGCTGTCCAATATCTTGCGGATGATCAGAAGATGGGCTTCATCCTGGAAAGCGGAGCTCTCCTGAGAAAGGTCTGGCGATCCTTCTCGAGTCTCCGGCCTTAAATTGGCCTCCGCCACAAAAACCTTCCCCAAACTTGCAGCCACGACCGCGGCTATCTGTTCCTGAGAGGCATCAACTTCATGGACCGCCTCGGGATTATCACGGAACCCCCCGGAAAAATACTTCCTGGAAACCAAATCATGGGCCGTTGCGTCATACTCTTCTTTGATGTAATTGAAAACCCCTTGCTTGAACGCCGCCACATACTGCCGCCAGATATGATCACTGGCGCCCTTGCCGGCGAGGTCAATGCCTTGCACTTTGTTTTTGTCAGCGTATACCTGTCCGACCAGAGTTTTCTTAAAGTTGCGCTTGAACCAGGTGGCAAGGACCATGGCATGGAATATCTGGCGAAGCAACGCGAAATTCCGGCCTTCGTTGACTTCTTTCTCGAGAATGGGGATGACGCTCTCGCGAAGAATGGCTTTTATCGGCCCGTCGGACCGGACAAAACCCTCCGGGTCGGAAGGCCGCCGCACCCCCTGTTTTTCCGCCAAATAATCCGTTTCCAACATCACCTTTAAATGACAACTTTTGATGACCGCAGTATTATTGCTGACATAGACAGTTGCCTCATCCGGCATGATCCAGACTTTATTGAAGGTGTCCACAGGGATATTGGTCGTGCCGTATTTCTGCCGGGCCGCAGCATAGATCTTCCGCCAGAGTTCCTTCCCGAAACCACTCTCGGGATACATGAGCGATGCCGTCAGCTGTTTAAGGACGTAATCCTGCGCCAAAAGGTCTCGCCCCATCTCGGTCAGGCCAAAGGCAGCAGGGATGATCCGGTCATTTTCATACGGGGAAAGGTTCACCCACAAAGATCCTTCAGGAACGGTCAAAGCAGCAAGGAAATATCGGACGATCTTTTCACTCTGCTCTTTAATAACAGCTCGTTCTGTTGAATCATTACCAGAATCCACAATGAAACCAAAATCAAGCGGCTTGTCAGGATGGATAACAAGGCCTTTAACGAGAATAGGGGTGAACGCTTGCGAAACACCAACCATTCTGCCAGGTTCCGGCAATGTTGATACCAACACATTTTGAGCGTAACCCAGAGACGGGCTCAACACCAAAGAAGCTATTAACACCAGGTTGATCAACCTTTGGCCGATAAATGAAAGAATATCTGTAACCATCGTTTCTTTCCTTTGGCCGGATCGCAAATATGTTTCTTTTGATTTTATGTTTAAAGATAACATATCGGGCATTCTCTTTGCCACAAAATCACTTTCTGGACAAAAAAAGCCCTGTCCACAAGGGACAGGGCCTGAAAACGCTAACCAACTTATTCCTTACTTGCAACACTCCGCCGTCTTGACCCCGCAGGCCTTCAAGATCGACACCATCGGGCACCAGTTGGTGAACGCGGACTGCAACAGATTCGCCCCGACGAACGCGGTGAACCACAGCCAGTTCGGGCTTACGTAATGCGCCAGCAACAGGCTGACCAGGACAAACACACCCGCGACACCCCTCAGTATTCTTTCGATCATAACAACCTCCTTGTTTTCATTTCTTTGGTTTCATCGCCATGTAATAAATTACCGGCACGGCCGTGCGCGACAACAGCGTCGAGGCGATCTCGCCCGCCATCAGTGACAACGCCAGCCCCTGGAAAATCGGGTCGAACAGGATGACCGACGCGCCGACGACCACCGCGGCCGCGGTCAGCAGCATCGGGCGGAAGCGCTTGGCGCCGGCATCGATGACCGCTTCCTCCAGCGGCACCCCGTCCTTGAGGCGAAGTTCGATAAAATCAACCAGGATGATCGAATTCCTCACCACGATCCCGGCACCCGCGATCATCCCGATCATGGATGTCGCGGTAAAAAATGTCCCCGTCATCCAGTGCGCCGGCAATATCCCGATCAGCGTCAGCGGGATCGGCAGCATGATGATGAAAGGCGTCTTAAAAGATTGGAACCACCCCACGACGAGCGTGAAGATCAGGATCAGCACGATCGCGAAAGCGATCCCCAGGTCGCGGAACACTTCAAAGGTGATCTGCCATTCGCCGTCCCATTTCAGGGTCCAGCGCTCATCCGAACCGGGCTGGCCGTCGAAGAGCAGGTCGGCCTTGGACTGCGCCTGCGGATGGGGCTGCGGCAGCGGCAGTTTTTCCAGTTGAGAGTTAAGCTCGAGCATCGTGTACGCGGGGCTGTCGAAATGCCCGCCCACATCGGCGATCACGTAAGAGACCCGCTGCAGGTTCTTGTGGTAGATCGTCAGGTCGCGGGCTGTTGTTTCAACTGTGACCAGCTCCCTGAGCGGGATACGATTGCCAAAACGCGACAGGAGGCTAACGTCCAGGACCGCGTCGAGCGTGGCCCGCTGATCTTTTGGCAGGCGCAGGACGATCGCCACCGGTTCGTTCTCGCCGGAAAGATGCGCCAGGTCGGCCCGCGCGCCTGCCAGCGCGTCGGCAATGGCCCGGGCCACGGCGTCGACCGCGATCCCGTTCAGCGACGCCTTTGACCGGTCGATCTTCAGGCTGTAAAGCTTTTCCTGCCGTCCGACAAAATTATCCACATCCGTGACTCCAAAGCTGCCCTGGAACAGCTCCGCGACATTCCCCGCGAGCGTCCTTTGCCCTTCCAGCGTCGGGCCGTACACCTCGACGACCAGCGTGGACAAGACCGGCGGCCCCGGCGGCACCTCGGCCAGCTGCACGTGCCCGTGATATTTGTCGACGATGGCGTGCAGGCGCGGCCGCAGGGCTTTGGCGATATCGTGGCTCTGGCGCTTGCGCGCGTCCTTCCCGACGAGATTGACCTGCAGGTCCGCCTGCCACGGCTCGGCGCGCAGGAAATAATGACGGACAAGGCCGTTAAAATTGTACGGCGCGCTCGTGCCGATGTAGGCGGTCATGTTCCTGACCTCCGGTTCAACGCCAACTTCAGCCGCGATCGCCGCGATGGCCTCCCTGGTTGTTTCCAGCGGCGTGCCCTCGGGCATATTCAACACCACCTGAAACTCGTTCTTATTGTCAAAGGGAAGCATCTTGACCTTCACCAGTTGCAGCGGCACCAGCAAAACTGAAAGCCCCAGCAGGACAAGGACCGCGACGATGAACCCGGCACGCACACGGGGCCTGTAAATGAGCGGCTGCATGTACGAACGGTAGACCCTCGTTAGAAAATCGTCCTTTTCCCCCTCCGCGTGACTTTTGAGTTTCCCCTGCTCATGCGCCCGCCCAAGGATCCTGTAAGCCGCCCAGGGCGTCGCGACAAAAGCGACCATCATCGAAAGGAGCATGGCGAGGCTGGCGCCGATGGGGATCGGGCGCATATAAGGCCCCATGAGCCCGCGCACAAAAGCCATGGGCAGGATCGCCGCGATCACCGTCAGGGTCGCGAGGACCAAAGGGCTCTGGACTTCCCGGACCGCTTCCACGATCACGGTCAAAAGGTCGCGCCCCTTGTTCTTCGCCATGCGCAGGTGACGCACGATGTTCTCCACCCCGACGATCGGGTCATCCACCAGGATACCGATGGAAAATATGAGCGCGAACAGGGTGATGCGGTTCAGGGTAAAACCCAGGAAATAAAAACCGGCCAGCGTGAGCGACAAGGTCATGGGGATGGCGATCGCCACGACCCCGGATTCCCTCAACCCGAGGGCCAGCGCCATCAGCAGCGCCACGCCAAAAACCGCGAGCGCCATGTGGAACAGCAGTTCGTTGGATTTCTCATCGGCTGTAGCGCCGTAATCGCGCGTCACCGTGAACGCGATGTCCGCGGGGATAACGGCACCCTTGAACCCCTCAACGTTCCTGAGGATCGCCGCGCAAAGGCCCGATGCGTTCGCGCCCTTGCGCTTGGAGATCGAAAGGGTAACCGCTTCAAGCGTGCCTCTCATCGTGCTCTTGTCCGCGGCCCCCGGCGTGAAGCTGACCGCTGTTTCGGCCTCGTCCGGCCCGTCCACGACCGCGGCGACATCCTTCAGATATACCTCGGCACCCTGGCTGACGCCGACCACAAGGTTCTCCAGATCTTCTTTGGAACGGAAAAACCCGTCAGACTCGACGAAGATCAGCTCCGGCCGGCTTTCCAGATGGCCGCCGTCCACCTTCACGTTCGCCCGCTGGATGAGCCCGGTGACCTCGAGCGGGTCCAGGATACGTTCATTGAGTTTCCGCGCGTCGAGCTGAACGCTGAACTGCCGCTGGCGCCCTCCGGTCACGATCGTTTCCGACACATCCGGCATGGAACTCAGGGCCGTCTGCACATCGGTCACAACCTTCCTCAGGCGCACCGGATCAGCCTTTGCGCCGTGAAAGGTCAGGGTCATCACCGGAACGTCGTCGATGGAACGGATCTTGATCAAGGGCTGTGACCCGCCCTTGGCCAGCACATCCAGGTTGGAATGAACTTTGGTATAAAGCTTGATCAGGCTCTTCTCGACATCCTCACCGACCCGAAAGCGCACCGTGATCACCGCGCCTGCCGCGCGCGTCATCGAGTAAACATATTCAACGCCGGTGATCTCCCAGAGCTTGCGCTCGCCGACATTAACGATCCGCCGCTCCACCTCTTCAGCGGTCGCGCCGGGATAAGAAACAAAAATATCAAACACCGGGACCGCGATCTGCGGCTCTTCCTCCCGTGGCAGATTCATGACAGCCAGAACGCCTAAAAAGATGGAAAAGCCAATGACGAGCGGCGTCACCTTCGAACGGATGAACATCGCCACAGCGCGTGAAATAAACCCTTCTGATCCTGGATTCACAGGCCGGCTCCTTGCGTTAATTGTTTCATCTGATCCTCATCCAGTGCCCCGGCCATGAACAACAACCGGCCCCGGGACAGCCACAGGCCCGTCACGGCCTTGTCATAAGCCTCGACAGCCTGAAGGTACGCGCGGCGGGCCTCGATGAGGTCCTTGATCGACCGGCGCCCTTCACTATAAAGGGGGACCATGAACGTAACCGCCTGCCGGGCATCTTCGCTCATGCTTTTGAAAACAACCAGGTTGTCGCGCCAGGCCTCCTGCCGCGCCAGTTCCCCGGTAATGGCACGCTGGATGTCATCCTTCAACGACTGGATCTCGTAACCCAGACGCTGTGCCCGCGCCTGTGCTTCGCGGACACGCCCCGCGCGCGCCGGGTCAAAGAGCGCCAGTTCACCTTTTAAACCAACGGTAAAATTTTTACCGCCCGATGAAAAAACCTTGTCACGATCACCGGCCGCGTCCGCGAATACGCTGACACGCGGTAAGTCGCCAGCCCGCGCGCGCGACACATCCATATCCAGCGCCTTCAAACGCAGCTCCAACGCCTGAAGATCCGGCCGGCGGGCCAGGGCCATTGTCATCAGCGCTGACGCATCTTCCGACGGGACATCCTCCGCCTGCAAGGAAACGGGCAAAGCCCATGCCTTCGCCATGGATTCTCCCATCATGATGTTCAACAACGCGCGCATGGCTTTATCCTGGCGGGCAAGGTCGTTCTTCACGCGCGTCAACTCGCCGGACATGACCCGCGCCGCGTAATAATCAGCCCCCAGGACCATGCCTCGGTCCTTGAGGTCTTTGGCTTTCTGAAGGTCCGCGTCCGCGCTTTTACAAACCTCATTCACAACCATGGCAAGTTCCCGCAATGTCACCGCGTTCAAATACGCATCCTGGGCCATGAGCCGCGCTTCCATCCGGGTAAAAGCCTCATCCGATCCCGCGGCCTTCACGTTCTCCCCGGCCGCGCGCGCCCGGTAGATCGTCTGCATGGCATCGAACAGCGGCAGGTCAAGGCGCACCCCGGCGGAAAGGTCCTGATGGCGGTCGGGTGTATTCAGGCGCTTGAGGTCAAAGTCCGATGACGTGAACCGCTCCTGGTGAAGCAGGGTTCCGAACACATCGACCGGATCATTGGTGACCTTGTAACCGGCGACAAGGTCCAGCGTCGGCCAAAACCCGGCCTTGGCCTGCATCTGCCGCGCCAGGGCCACGTCCACATCGCCGTGCGCCGCTTTCAACCCGGGATAATACGCCAGTACCTTTTGGGTGAACAATTCCAGTGACAACGGCGGCGTCTGGTCTTCAGCCCACGACACTGACGTCATCATAAGGCCAACCGTGATAATGGATAATATGTGATGCCTCATGCGGACCCCTTCAATTTATTGGCAAACCTCGGGCAATTGATGCGCAGAGCCCTTCCTCTTATAAGGGCCACGGCGATCTTCGCGTGCGCCCGGTCGATGATATTGCCAAAGGTCTGGCGCGATATCCCCATGCGCTTGGCCGCGACCTCCTGATACTGGCTTTCAAGGTCAGCCAGCCGCACCGCCTCAAGTTCATCAACTTCCAGGACTATTTCCTGAAGGTCCTTGCTGTCAACCCCGTACGGCGTGAAATAAGCCGATCTAAGTTCAAGGCACACATTGCGTTTTTTAGGTAGTCGCGCCATAAAGTTCCTTTCGTATTATTAGCATATGCCAATAATACAAGAAAAAAATTATTTGTCAATGGCACTTGAGTTTAATAATCCATGTTTAGCACCCAAACCATTTTCGCCTGCCTTAACGCGCCACCCTTCCGGCTTCACTTCGTTCCAGGCGGAAGGGTACCCGTCGCTCGGCGCGGCGAAAATAGGCGCTGAACATGTTCGTTTAATGAACCTTGCGCATGGCCTATGACAAAACTTTTTCCCTGACATAAACAAAACATTTCCGGCACTTATCCTTCTTCTGCTCCACCGTCCCCTGCATCTGGCCGTCGCACCAGGTATAATCCACCTCCCAGCACCGCGCCCCGTGGTTGGGGAAAGCGGGGCACTGCACCTGGCGCTCCGGCGGGCAGTTGAGAACGTCCCAGCACGTGGATTTCATGAAATGGTCGCAATAGTCGCGCAGGCCGCCCACGCGTTTCTTCATGCCCCCGACGAACTGGTCCCAGTTCTCCTTATTCTCGAGTTCCTTCGGGAACGATTTGCCCTCAACACCTTCAAGGAATTTCTCCATGCCCCAGCAGTAGTTTTTCACCGTATCGAGCAAACGCTTGTTCCTTAACGCGACTTCCTCGTCGGGCATGGCATCGCGCCAGACTTCAAACCCGCCCAGGATCCTCCCTTTTTTGTCAATGAGAGGCCCGGCCGTGACGATGATCGTGTGTTCCTTCCCGGCTTTGTCTTTCACCTTCACCCGCTTGCCGATGACGGACTTCTGCGTGGCCATCGCCTGCTTGATCGCGCATTTCTTGTCGCACAGATTGCTGTTGAAAACGCGCATGCACTCGACCTTGCCGATGGCGTCATGAAGGTTCAGGCCCGTAAAATTGAGGCAGGCCGGGTTCATGAACTGGATCTTCATTTTTTTGTCGACGATGAAGAACGGATAACTCGACGCCCTCAGGATACTGACGGCGAATGAGGCCATGTCGTCAAATTCACTGAACGCCTGGACTTTCGTTGACAGGAATTCCAGGAAATTGTCCTGCCCTTCGTCTCCCGTGTACTGGGGCGTCTTTCCTGAGGGACGGGATTTCAATACGCCGGACTTAACAGGGTTCGGTATGCCGTTCATGTCCGTGATGATCCGTGAGACGCGTCCGTAATTTATCATCGCCCCGTCCTCCTTAGTATTTCCTTAAACGTTATAGTCCAGTGATGGTATGGCAATTCGAACAAACGCCGCGATACCCGTGCAAGACCTGCGTCGTGTTGGCCGGTATGGCGATATCGGGATTGACCGTATGGCAATTCTCGCACACGCCGCGGAATTCATGCAGCATCGCCGCGTCCCTGAAAATGGGCACCGCAACGCCGGGTCGGGTGAGCGCGACATTGGCGAAGCCGCGTCCGCCCTGCCCCCTCATTGAGATCATGTTCTGGCAGCGCGGGCATTGCGCGAACCCCCGGCGCGCGCAATTAGGATCATTGAAAGCCGTGTTACAACGGGGACAACGGATCATGCCCTGGCCCTGGTTAAAAGCGACCGGCTGGAATCCCGTCGGACAATTTGGCCTGAACGCCGCCTGCTGAGCGGCACCCGACGCGACATTCTGCCCCGTCCACGCGGAGTCCCTGGTCTTGAACATGGCGACACTCAGAATGATCGCCAGAAAAACCACGGAACCTCCCAGCATCCACGCGCTGCGCCCGTGTTGCCCCGAACATGGGCCTTTTTTTACATGTGGTTCTTCAACTTTTTTCATACACCTATCCTTTCATTTACTCAAAATGAACTTTTTTATAATATTCACACGCGGTGCACGACGTTTTGCAGAATATCTTCTTGTGGCCGATATGCTCGCGCAGGGCATAGCATTTTTTCGTGTCGGAAAGGAAAACCACGCACAGCTTGCAGTTATGCACATCTTTTTTTTTCGATGACCTGTGGAATTCCCAGCAACGGAGGAAATCAGACTGCGCGCCCACAAGCCCTTCGGACTTGAACGCGTTAAGCCCTATCTTGTAGGTCTTGATGAACGCCACCAGGTCCGCCCGGTGGATGCGCCGGTGGCCACCAGGCGTCTTGGTGGCCTTGAGGATACCCCGCTTGGCCCAGTTGATGACGGAAAACCGGGTCACGCTGCAGATCTTCGCGGCTTCAATGGTGGAAAAATATTCCTTCATAAACCCTCACTTCTACTTATTACACATTTTCAACATTTTATACATTTATGTCCAAAAAAATATGCCGCTCGACGGCATTTGAATTCAGGCCACACGTGTCCGGTAAAAAATAAGAGGATCACATCCATCGTGGTAACATAGCGTTGTCCAGACAACCATGGCCCCGAGGAGGATCCCCTATGGCGCATTCTAACACGCTCATCTCCGACTTGCTGAAATTTATTCCGAG
>CAIUQE010000020.1 GCA_903901225.1 Candidatus Omnitrophota bacterium | reverse complement strand
TTGACCTAAGAGTGTACTATTATGAGCCATAGCCTGATCCTCCTGCTTGCCGACGGACATCGGCATGGTTGACGGTTGGTTCCATCAACATCTTAGGACAAGATCAGGCTTTTTTACATTCTTAACTTGGACTTAAATGATATATTGTGTAGAAGAATATTGTTAAATCTTTTAGCCGTGGCTTTCTTTTTCCAGGCTGTTTGTCCCCGGGTTTCCGCCGCGGACTTTGCCGCGCTGTTGCCCGCGCCGGGCGCCATGACCGGGTTGTCGGCTTCTTTTGCGCCCGCTTCGCTCAAGGGGGTCCGTTTGCTGGAAGGCCATGGCGGCCTGCGACTTGAATTCGTCCTTGATAAAGGGGACGACGCCTCCGCGGGCGCGGATTCCAAAGAAAATGTCCGCCGCCTGGTGTCCTATTTCCTGACCGCGTTGACCTTGCCGGGTGAGGAGATGTGGGTCAACCTTTCGCCGTATGAGGGCGACCGGATCGTTCCCGCGAAGTTTGGGATGACCGAGATGGGCCGTGATCTCCTGGCCCAGGATTATTTGCTGAAACAGTTGTCCGCGTCGCTTTTTTATCCGGAAAAGGGCCTGGGAAAAGAATTCTGGGACAAAGTTTACAAAGAGGCCCGGGAGCGTTTTGGCGTCAGCGATGTGCCGGTCGACACCTTCAACAAGGTCTGGATCGTTCCGGGCAAGGCCACCGTCTACGAGAACGGCATGACCGGGTTCATCCTCAAACGGCATTTGAAAGTTATGCTGGCTTCAGATTATGAAGCTATGTCCCATCAGAAGGACATGGCGGAGCCCTCGGCGCCTGCATCCCCCGCTTCTGACGGCCTCAAGGATAACGTCAAAAATATCATCCGTGAGATCATCCTTCCCGCGATCGAAAAAGAGGTGAACGAGGGCCGCCAGTTCGCGCCCCTGCGCCAGGTCTATGACGCCCAGATCCTCGCGGTGTGGTTCAAGACCGCGCTCAAGTCGTCGTTGCTCGGGGAGTCTTACGCGGACCGGCAGAAGATCGCGGGCGTTGACGTGAACGACCCCGCGGTGAACGAGGGCATTTACCGGCGCTACGTGGAAGCGTTCCGTCAGGGTGTATTCAATTACGTGAAGGAAGAACAGGATCCTGAAACGCATGAGCTCCTGCCGCGCAAATATTTCTCCGGCGGGGCAAAAGCCTGGGACGCGGCTGCCAGCGAGATCACGCATGACCTTTCAATGGATGTCGTTCCACCGGACCGGGCCGAGGTTGTTGTGGTTGATCTTGACAGGTCACAGACATCACTGGAAAGGTCCCGGGAGGTTTTTCGTCTAAGCAAAGAACAATTGATATTTTTCGAGTATACTTTGTCAGCCCTTGGCCATGGCGGGCCGCTGGATATTGGAGGATATATTGGCAATCTGGGTTCTTTTTTTTCCGGGTTGCGTTTTGACAAGAAGTCGATCCCGGTATGGGCGTATGAGGTGGATGATTTTGAAAGAAAAACAAATTATATTCGTGCGGAGATCATCCGCAATGAGGAATTGGCCAGGACTGGCGTATCAGTTGACCTTAATGAGCAACAGAATGATATAACGGCGTGGTTAGAGTTGGCGAAGCGGTTACTTGAAAAGAGTATTGTGTTCTATACGAAAAAACAAAAGGCACAGAGAAATAAAGAGACAGCGATTATTTCGTACGATGAAGAGATCGACAAGGGACGACGCCTTCTTGAATTTTATACTCCGGTAATGGAGTCTTACAGGGAGCTAGGCCAGGGAGATGCGCCGGGCCTTATGGATGTCGATGTGCATGGTTTGATCAATGATTTTATCCAGGCACCGTCTGCTTTTAGGGTTAAAAGTGACAAAGGTGTTACGCAAATGATCGATATGACCAAATTGAAGTTAAGCCATGATGAGAACGGGCCATATCGGGTAAAGGTTGATCGTTTGCTTTTGCTGTTCGCGATCGAACGCCTTGTCGAGAACGTGAAAGATCTCAAAGGGCTGAGTTTGTTCGTCAGCAAAGAACAGGGAAAGGTGCGGATCACTCTGCGGAATCAGGGGCATATCTCCGAAGAGTTGCTGCGGATCGATCCCAGGACGAATGAGGCTGTTATTTTTCTTGCAAAGTCACATCTTGGCCCGGATCGATATATTGAAGAGGAATTCAAACGCGATGGCATTGATCCTGAGAAATTGTTGGAAAAGTTGAAGGATCTGGGAATTATGACCGAGGCGCATGGTGTGGCTGGATTGAATGAGGCATTGGACAAGCTTGATCTACGTCGGATCTCAGGTGGAAATTTGTCGGCGGATTTTGATAGTATCAAGAAATATAAAGATGCTGAATGGGCGTATGATGTATTGAACGGGCGAAAAAATACCGCTCTGTTGGGGCTGCGGTGGGCCAAACGCTGGTGGCTTCAGGCAAAATTCCCGGAGCTGAATCCCCAGATAACGGTTCGTGAGACCGATACTAAAGGCGGGTCCAGCAGTTTTCTGGTCTATTATGCGATCAGGAAAGCGATGAAGGGGGAATTAAGCATTGCAAATGAAGGCCCTGATGTGGCTACGACCATTGTCCTGCCCGCGGTTGACCTGGCCGCAACTCCGCCAACTGACGCGCGCGCGGAAGTGAATCCCGGCGGTATTGACCTGAACGAAAAGAACATGGCCCTGGATGTCCAGAAGGGCGGCGCGCTTCCCGGCGCTGGCGTGGCGTCCGCGGCCGCGTTGGACGTGGACGGCCTTGTCCCGGTCATTGTGCGCATTGCCCCGCTGGACGACCTGGCCGGATACCTCAGGTTCCCTTTGTCAAAGACCGCGAATTAAGCTAGAATTATTCCGCATGAACACGCTTATCCCTGTGTCCCGTCCCGGTTATTTTCTGTCCATCTGCGCCGTCCTGGCCGTGGTGCTGCTTTTTGGCGCCGTTCCCGCCCGCGCGGATATCACGACGGGGCTGGTGGGGTGGTGGCGGCTGGATGAGACCAGCGGGACAACGGCGCACGACGCGTCGGGCAAGGGCAATAACGGTATTTTGTATAACATAGCAACACCCGCGACAGCAACAAGCGGGTGGAATTCGGGTCACCTGAACGGGGCGTTGGCGTTTGATGGGATTGATGATTGGGTCAATATTCCGGATAATGAATCGCTCAGATGTAATGGTAACTTTACAATTGCATTTTGGTACAAAATGATTTCTGAGAAAGTTCAATATCCAGGAGTTATTTCGAAGGACGGCGGTTGGGACGTGAATACTGGCTACTATATTTTTTCTGCGGGCACTCAGTTGTTTTATAAAAGAGACGCGTTTCAATTTCTAATTTGTCCTCCGAGTAGCGATTGGGTGCATGTCGCTGTAGCTTATGACGGTGCCGTTCTTAAGGCCTATGTCGATGGTTCATTGGCATATAATTATTCTGTAAGTTATGTCACTGGTACAGATGCAGAAAGTTTAAAATTTGCTTCTGCTGGTTGGGTCGGATCTTTTGGGAATATACACTTAGACGACGTCCGCATCTACAACCGCGCCTTGACCCAGACCGATGTCACGCAACTTTACAATAACGGCGGTCCGACGAAAGGCCGCAATGGCGTTCTGCGCAACGCGTTGATCAGGTAGTAGATTAAAACACCCATTCACTTGCATTTTCTTACATATATGTTATATTTTCAACATCCAATGCGGCGAAATATGATGAAATCAGTGTTTTTTTTGGTCATTTTATTCTTTCTGGGCCAGGGGTCGGCTTTTTCCGCGACCTTGAACCTGGTTGTCAATTCTGTGGATGGCAGCAATGCCTTGCGTTTGGGGCGTGTTGTTTCCGGTCTGGACAATAAAAAGGAGTTGCGCATCCGCGTATCGTCGGACGGCGGCACCCAGTACCAGGTCTTTCAACGGGTTGTTGAGCCTGTGGTGAATGAAAAAGGCGAAACGCTGGATCTCAAGGCCATTGAAACGGCCGCGGCGCTCGGGTCCAACAGCGCGGGGACCCTGTACTTGCAGAATGCCGAGGGCCTCACGTTCAGCGACCAGCTGGTGTATACGTCAGGCCGTGGCGGCGAGAGTGACGCGTTCACCATCGCTTACGCGGTCCGGCCCGACCTTATGAACGCGGCGGGGAATTTTTCGGGCAAGCTCGCTTTTACGGTCAGGTCCGCCGGCGGCGGCAACCAGGACCAGGTGCTGATGAACGTTTATCTCGACAGCACCGCGGATTGGAAAACTTCGGTCACGGGCGGCAAACTGGCGGGGCGCGTGCATATCAAGGACATTGACACGACGGACAAGACCGCGGATTTCGTGAAGGTTTCTTTTTCAGGGAATATGGGCAAAGAGGTCAGGGTTTACCAGGAGTTTGAAAATTTGCCGCAGGACGCGGCCGCGCAGGAGATCGCCGCCGACGCGGTGAGGTTCTTTGCCGCGGGCAGTTCGGGCCAGGGGATACGGGTGGTTGACCCCTCGCCGATCGCGCGCGCGAAGACGCTCATTTATTCAGCCCCAAAGCCGGCCGATGATTTTCTTGTGTATTTCATGATGGACCCGGTGAAAGGCCCTTTGCAGGCGGCCGGCCTTTATGCGGCGAAGATGAAGTTCACGGTGGAAACGGATGACGCGCGCCAGGAATTCCCGATCGACCTTGAATGTGAGGTGCCGCCGGTTTTCGCGATGGATATGGCGTTCCCGCCGGAAGGCGTCAGTTTTGCCAATGTCCTGCCCATCAGCCCGCCGGTGGAGAAGGAAGTGACGGTGACGGTCCGTACCAACCTGCGCAAGCCCTACCAGGTGACGCAGGGTCTGGCGTCGGCGCTGGCGAATGAAAAAGGCAGTGAGGTGAAGAAGGAGTATTTCACGTTCCAGGTTCAGGTCGCGCCCGGCGGCAGGGGCCATACGAAGTTCCCGGAATTCGCCCCGATGCAGGTCGGCGAGTATCCGGTGTTCTCTTCGGACAGCCAGGGGGATCCGGCGCGGTTCAAGGTTGTCTACAGGTTGCAGGGTTATACCCAAATGAGCGGAGGCAATTACGCGGCTCCGATAAGGTTTTCGGTGAATCAGAATTAAAAAAAGGAGAAGGACATGAAACGGATGTTAAGCTTGCTTTTAACAGGTATAGTTATCCTCGCCCAGGCGGGAACGGCGGGCGCGGTGGATTACGCGCTGAGCACCAACCTCCCGCCCTCGTCGGGCGTGAGCATCGTGGCGCATTCGATCACGGCGGCAGGTGTGTGGTCCGCGTCGACGCTCCCGGATTTGAACATGGATTTCGGGGACCTCGTATGGACCCCCGGGACCGTGGCCAAGCCGGTCAATATGTGGCTGGGCAGCCAGTTCTTCGCGGTTGACATTTCCAACCTCGCCGCGGGTTCGCCGACCGTGTCCATATCGTACACGGAAGGGAATAAACCGACCGGGGCCACGAAGAGCCTGGGCGTCAAGGTGGTCGCGTCGGCCAATAAAGAAACATTCAATGCCCCGGTGGGCGGCGTCGCGCAGAATCCGACCGAATCGCTGATCTGGAACAAGCCGCTGGCCACGCTGGCCGCGGGCACGAGCATCACCTCGGCCACGCTGACCGGGGGTTGGTGCCGGGTCTATCTGGGTGTTTACACGGGAAGCCCGGCGGTGACCGGCGCCGAAGGGTTCACGAACGCGGATGTGCCCGGGGCGTATACGGGCAAGGTGACCATCACGGCGACCGCGACCTGAGGCTGAGGCATGATGAGATCGTTCTTTCGTTTTGTTCTGATCGCGGGAGTGCTCTGCCTGCAGGCGGTGGCGGCGAGGGCTGACAGCCAGTTGTTCATGGCCACGGCCTTTGTCCCCACCGTGAGCGGCACGACGATGTCCGCTTACAAGGTCACCGGCGGCAGCGCGCAGCTCCTCAATGACGTGCTGTTCGATTTCGGCACGCTGCTCTATGACGGGCAGAACCAGGTCTGGTACGCGCCCTCGTATTTTTATATCACGGTGGCCGCGGTCCAGGGGGTGAGCCCCAACGTCACGGTGTCTTACAAGGAAGGCGCCAACCCCAACGGGAACCAGAATCACGCGCTGGGGGCGAAGGTCGTGCTGACGTTCACGCGCCTGACGGCCACGGGCCAGCAAAACCTGATGGCATCCCACCCGTCGCAGGCGCTCAAGGACATCGGCCTTGTGACGGTGACGCCGGCCGAGCTGGGCGGTGATTCGCTCGATATCGCGCTGGGGATCTACCGGGGGTTCCCGGTCGTGGCGGGCGCCGAGCCGTTCACGAACGCGGACACGCCCGGGGCTTACACGGGAACGCTGACCGTGACATCGACGGTGCAATGAGCCTCTGTAACACACAAGGACGGGTATGCTGAAAAATATCGCTGTTGCTTTGTTCCTGCTGTGCCTTGGCGTCAGGCCCGCCGCGGCCCAGTTCATGATCGAGGAAGGCAAGGTCGTCCTGCCTGTGGCCGGCGGTGAGCGCGTCAACAAAAGCATCACGATCCATAACACCACGGGCGCGGATGTGGGGGTCAAGGTCTACTGGGAGGATTTCCGCTACGAGGCGCCCTACGACGGCTCCAAAGCGTTCCTTCCCGCCGGGACGGTCCCCGGTTCCGCGAGCGCCTGGGTCAGTTACGCGCCGCAGGAATTCAAATTACCCGCTTTCAGCAAGCAGAAGATCGAGTATACTGTGAGTGTGCCCGCGGATATCAAGGGCGGGCATTACGGCGCCTTGTTCTTTGAGAAGTCCGGCGAGCCGGTGAGGGACATGAGGACGGGCGTGACCATTGTGACGCGCACCGGCACCTTGTTCTTCATCGAAGCCAGGGATAAGGACAAGAGCGCGGCGTTGACGGACTTCAAGATCGAAGGCGGCAAGCTTTCCGGGAATTTTGTCGATCGCGGCGACGCGGTCATGATCCCGCACATCACATTTTACGTGATGGATGAGGCGGGCATGGCGGTCGATCGCGGCGAAGTGCAGAAATTGTACCTTCCGCCCGGGGCGTCGGCGCCATTCACGCTGAATTTGCCCAAAGAGCTCAAGGATGGCAGGTATTCCCTGGTCCTGAACGCCGATCTTGAGGAGGGTGATGTCATCGTCAAGGAAATAGAGTTCACGAACAGCGCCGCGGGGGCCGTGATCACGGCCGTCAAGGATTGAAGGTTCCGGCGCGGTTTCCTTGAGTGTAGATATTTATGATGAAAAAACGGGTGATATGCGTTCTTGGCATTCTCCTTGGAACGCTCCGGGCATTCCCCGCGATTGCCGCCGAGCCAGCACACGTTTATCAGTATTACCTTAACGCAGGCATCAAAGCCTTTGGACAGCATGAAGATGAAGAAGCTGCCCGTTATCTGTCCTGGGCGCACCAGCTCGACCCTTCCGCGGAAGAACCATCACGTTACATTGACATGTTGAACGCGCGCCAGCAGGCTGCCGCTACGCCCAAGTCCTTTGCCCCTTATTTTGAGGAACTCATGCGCAAGGGCAAGGCCGCGCTGGCCGGGAAGAATTATGAATCGGCGGCGGATCATTTTTATACCGCGCACCTTTTTGACCGCGACTCCGAAGAACCTTTAAAGTACCTGCAAATGGTGAAGCAGGCCAGGGAGGATGCTTCGCCGATCGTTGACCGGGAGGGCGCTGTTACCGCGGCATTGGACAAGTTCCAGCCGCGGGCAGGGCCGGTCGCGGTTAACGCGCCGGTTAAGGCAGCCCCTACGGCAAGCGTGGCCATGGGTCCGCCGGTGGCCCGCCTGCCTTCGGTCCCTTCGCTTTCTAAAAAAACAGCAGGTTCTGCCGATGTGATCGAGCTCAGTGATATCCTGGCGGCCAGCCAGGGCGGCCGGGCGTCGATCAAACTGCAGACCGGCACCTCTGTTATCATTGAGGGAAAAAATATCCAGAGGTTCCTGGTGCTCGATGAAACGGCGATCCTGGCCCGGAAAGTGACGCGCGACCAGCTCCAGGTCGAATCCCGGCGCTGGGGCGGCACCTTCCTGCATATCTGGGACGAGTCGACGGGAGCGCTGGCCCGGCATACTGTTTACATCGACGTGGTCCTGCCGCAGCCCGAGGGTGGCGTTCTCAAACAGTCCGCAACCGTGGAACATGCCGAGCCTTTCCGCCTGCGGTATTCGACCGACTGGGGTTCGTATTATCGCGGGAACACGGCCACCTACCTGCGCCGGCAAAGCCTTAGCTCGCAGCAGAATTTCGGGATGGAAGGCGAAACGCCGTACGGGTTCTTTGACGCCTCCGCCAGCACGGTCGGCCTGCAGCCGCTGGTCAACGTCGTCGCGTATACCGTTGGGCTGAGTGGCATTCCCGCCCCGGCCGTCACGAATTTCAATATACGGCTCTTTGACGTGAACGGGGCGCTGACGCCGCTGACCTTGCCGGGCTCGCCATTGCGGGGCGTGAGTGCCGGGGCCAATGTCCTGGATAACAAGGTGGGGCTTTACGCCGTGCACGGGCAGCAGGAATCCACGTTCGGGTTTTATTCTTTCGGCACGGGCACGATGAAGGATGTCGAGATCGACGCGGGGAGAGTGACGCTGTTCCCCGGCGATCCCCAGAAACATTACGCGTTCAATTACGCCGCCGCTTCGGGCGCGGGCCGCGACCCCTTGCTCACGAAAGATGTTTATTCCGTCAGCGGCACGCAGAAGCTTGCCGCGGTCACGCTTGACGGGGAGCTGGCGCGCGATGACCGCACGACGGCCTCGCTGGCCGGCGCGCAGTGGGACGGGGGCATTTTCAGGACGGGCGTGAAGTTCCGTGACATTAACAAGGATTTTACGACGGTGACCAGCAGCGCGTCCAACCAGGGCGATATCGGCGCGGTGTGGACCACGGACACGGACCTGCCCAAGGCGGGCATCACCACGTCGGTGGAGGCGTACCGCAATCGCGTCATTTTCAATCCGGACCGGCCGCAGGCGTACAATTATGACACGAGCGCGGGCGTCAATGTCCCGATCAACGAAACTTACAGCCTCAACACGAATGTCAATTACACGGATACGCCCGGCGATATTTCACCGCGGCAGTATGTGTCCGGAATGTCCCGCGTGACGCGGTCTTTCGGGGTATGGCACGGCCGCCGCGGGTCGGGCTACGCGGGAGTTTCAGGCCAGCGCAACCGCTACCAGGTCGCGTCGGCGTCGGATTATGACCGCGCGGGCGTGCTGACGGGGGTCCAGTTGCCGTTGACGCCGGACCTTGCCTGGACGGCGAATTATGAAATTTCCCGGCTGCATGAGCCGTATTCCGGCATGGACTACCAGCCCAATGTGCTGACCACGGGGTTGACGTTGAACAGGAAGCTGACCGCTAAATTGAACGGCAGTTTCGGCCTCTCTTACCGCAAGGAGGAAGGGGCCGGCGGCGGCAACAGTTTCCTTTCGGGTGAAGACAGCGTTGACGGTTCGGTCGGCCTCACCTACAATCAGTCGAGCGACGTGAGCCTTTTCTTCGACGGCCGTTCGCGCGACGCCTGGGGCAAGGTCACGGGGTCGCCGTCGTACAATGACCTGGACCTGCGCCTGGGGATGCGCGCGGCCTGGGGCACGCCCGTGCGCTGGGACCCGGCGGGGGTGGTCGAAGGCATCGTGTTCAAAGACAAGGATGGCAATGGCCGCTATGACCGTTCCGATGAAGGTGTGCCCGATGTGAAGGTGAAGGTGGGCGATAATGAGACCGTCACCGATGCCCACGGCTGGTATCACATGGATGTGCGCGCGAAAAGGGTTGCCGTGACGCCTGTGATGGAAAACCTGCCGACGGGATTTGTCTTTTCAACGCCCGCGCTGGCGCGGGTTGATGTGCGCCAGGGCTTGCGCCAGCGGGCTGATTTCGGGTTGAGGATGGAGTCGGGGATCTTCGGTGTGGTCTTTGTGGACAAGAACGGCAACAATACGCCTGATGCCGGTGATGAGTTCGTCGGCCGGGTCAAAGTCATCCTGGACGGCAAGTTGTCCCAGGTCAGCGGCGGCCAGGGGGCGTATTTCTTCAAGAATGTTCCCGCCGGCGCGCATGTTATCACGCTGGATATGGTCACCATGCCGCAGGATGTGATCCCGCTCGTCAAATTGCGCAACGGGATCAATATCACGGAAGGCACGACGTATACGTTCCACATACCCGTGAAAAGGAAAGTGGCGGCAACGTCTTCGGAAAACCAGGGGAGATCTTAGAGGACAACGACAGACTGGATCAATACCGGTGCATTGTCGCGCACCGCTGCCTGCTGCTGGATGCTCTGGGCGGCGACGGCCACGCCGGCCGCGGGTGTCACCACGTGAGGCGGGAGCACGACGCTCAGATCGAATGTGACAGATTCAGCGCGCGCGTTGTCGACCCAGAGGGTCGCGCACGCGGCGGTCATGATCAGCATTAAAAGTGGCAGTAGCTTTAACATATTGGACCTTTTTTTAACATCTTTATCAGGTTTCGTCAAGCACGTGATCGAAACCCTTAATAAGTATAGCATTGAAATAAGAATTTGCCATGAGTAGTCCCGACAATAAGAAAAAAACATCATTTCTGCCCATGAGCCTGGCCGAGGTAGCCGCCCGGGGTTGGACAGAGTTGGATGTCATTGTTATCACAGGGGATGCGTATGTTGACCATCCCGCGTACGGCGCCGCCTTGATCGCCCGCCTCCTGGAAAGCAAGGGCTACCGGGTGGGGATCATTGCCCAGCCGGACTGGCGTGATCAGGAGGAGTTTACCCGTTTGGGCCGGCCGCGGCTGTGCGTTTGCGTGACCGCGGGCAATGTCGATTCCATGATCGCCAATTATACGGCGAACAAACGCCACCGCCGGGATGATAGCTCACCGGGGGAGAGGCCAGACCGGGCGTCCATTGTTTACGTCAACCGCGCGCGCGCGGCGTTCAAGGGCCTGCCGGTCATACTCGGCGGTGTCGAGGCCAGCATGCGGCGTCTGGCGCACTACGATTACTGGGATGACGCGGTGCGCCGTTCGTTGCTGCTTGACGCCAAGGCCGACATGATCATTTACGGCATGGCGGAAAGGCCGGTCGTTGAGGTGATGGAACGCCTGGGCCGGGGCGAGGCGATAGGCTCGATCCGTGATGTGCGCGGTACCGTGGTGCGCGTGAAACCGGCCGAAGCACCGGCGGACGCGGTTCCGTTGCCGTCGTTCGAGGAAGTGGCGGTGGACGCGGACCTTTTTAACAAGGCGTTCTGCCAGGCGTATGAACAGACGTCACCGGCCGACGGGAAAGCGTTGTTCCAGCGCCACGGCGATCAGGGCGTGCTCCAATTGCCGCCCGCGCTGCCACTAAGTCCTGCCGAGATGGACATCAGCTATGACCTGCCGTACACGCGCCAGGCCCATCCGTCTTACAACGTGAAGGGCGGGGTGAAGGGGCTGGAAACCGTGCGCTGGTCCATGACGGCGGTGCGCGGGTGTCCGGGGGAGTGCCGTTTTTGCGGGATCACCATGCACCAGGGGCGTATCGTCCAAAGCCGCACGCAGGTTTCGCTCCAGCGGGAAGCGCGGGCCATGACCCAAGACCCGGCGTTCCGCGGGACGATCACGGATGTGGGCGGCCCGACGGCCAATCTTTACGCGGCGCATTGCCGCCGCTGGGACGAGGGCAAGGCGTGCGTCGGCAAGCAATGCCTCATGCCGTCCAAGTGCCCGTCGCTGCGGATTGGCAGTGACCAGGCGCTGGCCCTTTATGAAGCTCTGGGCGCGATACCCAAAGTAAAACATGTTTTCGTTCAGAGCGGGTTGAGGTATGATTTACTCCTTGAACCGGAGGCAAAGAAATATTTCGAAGCGCTGTGCGCGCGTCACGTCAGCGGCCAGATGAAGGTCGCGCCCGAACACACGGTGGATGAGGTGCTGGCCCTGATGAACAAGCCCCCGTTCGCCCGCTATGAGGCGTTCGTCGCGGCGTTCGCGGCGATCAACGCGCGCCTTGGTAAAAAAGAGTATCTCGTTAATTATTTCATCAGCGCCCATCCCGGCGCGCGGCTTGAAGATGCCTGCGCGTGCGCCGAGGAGCTTTTGGCGCGCGGCCTGCGCCCCGAGCAGGTGCAGGATTTTCTGCCCCTGCCGATGACCGCGGCCGCGTGCATGTACCACACGGGCAAAGACCCGTTTACGGGAAAACCCGTCCATGTCGTCAAGAAAGACACGGACCGCGCCATGCAGCGCGCTTTGCTGCAGTCACAGAATCCGGCGAACGCCTCTTTGATCGCGAAGGCCCTGCGTATTTTGGGTCAGACACATCTTAAGGATCGTTTTCGGGCAAGGAAGGAATATCATGATCACGGTTAACAATGTCACATTGCAATTCGGCCAGAGGCGGCTGTTCTCCGGCGTCAACATTGTCTTTTCGCCGGGCAACTGTTACGGCCTTATCGGCGCCAACGGTTCGGGGAAATCGACGTTTTTAAAGATCCTTTCGGGCGAGATCGACTCGACCGAGGGCGCGGTATTGATCCCCCCGGGCAAGCGCCTTTCGGTGCTGAAACAGGACCAGTTCGCCTATGACGAGATCCCCGTCCTGACCACGGTCATCATGGGGCACAAGCGGCTTTACGATGTGACCCTGGAAAAAGATGCCATTTACGCCAAGCCCGACTTTTCGGATGCTGACGGGATGCGGGTCTCCGAGCTTGAGGCCGAGTTCGCCGAGATGGACGGGTGGAACGCTGAATCGGACGCCGCCAAACTCCTGACGGACCTGGGCATCGCGACGGAACTGCACACCCAGTACATGAAACAGCTCGAGGGCGGGCAGAAGGTCAGGGTGCTTCTGGCACAGGCGTTGTTCGGGAACCCCGACATCCTTTTGCTCGACGAGCCGACCAATCACCTGGACGTGGAAACGTGCATGTGGCTCGAGGA
Source organism: Candidatus Omnitrophota bacterium (assembly GCA_903901225.1). Classification (GTDB taxonomy): domain Bacteria; phylum Omnitrophota; class Gorgyraeia; order Zapsychrales; family Fredricksoniimonadaceae; genus Fredricksoniimonas; species Fredricksoniimonas borealis. The sequence continues at coordinate 59,886 of CAIUQE010000020.1, read as the reverse complement.
TTTTCTGGCCCGTTTCGAGAACACGGCGGTGGTCGTGTCGCATGACCGGCATTTTCTGGACAATGTGTGCACCCACATCGCGGATATCGATTTTGGCAAGATCAAAATGCATTCGGGCAACTACACGTTCTGGATGGAGTCGAGCCAGCTCGCGGCCAAACAGCGCAGCGAGGCGAACAAGAAGACCGAGGAAAAGCGCAAGGAATTGCAGGATTTTATCGCGCGGTTCAGTTCCAACCTTTCCAAGTCCAGGCAGGCCACCAGCCGCAAGAAGGTCCTGGAAAAGCTTACCATCGAGGAGATCGAACCCTCGTCGCGGAAATACCCTTTCATCCATTTCGAGCCGGAGCGCGAGGCGGGCAATGACCTGCTGAACATTGACGGACTGTCCAAATCTGTCGACGGCAAGGCAATGTTCTCCAAGCTGTCTTTGACGATCGAGAAGGGCGAGAAGGTGGCGTTCGTGGGCCCCAATGACCTGGTCAAGACCATCCTGTTCCAGGTTTTGGCGGGTGAAGTGCCGGCGGACGCGGGCACGTTCAAGTGGGGTTTTTCGACGAAACGCGCGTACCTGCCCCGCGACAACGGCGAGTATTTCAAGTCCACGCTCAGCATTGTCGACTGGCTGCGCCAGTATTCGGACGACAAGACCGAGATCTTCATCCGGGGCTTTCTGGGCAAGATGCTTTTTACCGGCGAGGAATCGCAGAAGCCCGTGAACGTGCTTTCGGGCGGCGAGAAGATGCGCTGCATGCTCGCGCGCATGATGCTGATGAAGCCCAACGTGGTCATTCTGGATGAGCCGACCAACCACCTGGACCTCGAGTCGATCACCGCGCTCAACGACGGGCTCCAGCGCTTCAAGGGCACGATCCTTTTTTCGTCGCACGACCACCAGCTGGTGCAGACCGCGGCCAACCGCATCGTCGAGATCACGCCCAAGGGCGTCATCGACCGCGTGGGCACGACCTTCGACGATTACCTGGCCGACGAGCGCGTCAAGTCCCTGCGCGCCGAGATCGAGAATTGAATTAGAGCGGGGACATGTACCAAATCCGTCCTTTGGATTTCGTAGCGCGGGGACATGTTCCAAATTCGTCCTTTGAATTTGGTACGTGTCCCCGGAACCTTTACAACCGCGCCCTGACTCCCGCCGATGTCACCGCGCTCTACAACAACGGCGGCCCGACCATCATCCGCAACGCCCACATCGGCCGCGGGGTGATAAGGTAGGGCTATTGACTTTCGAGCCTGCTCGAAGTATCCTTATTGTAAGGAAGTAAGGAATTATAAAGAAAGGCGCTTTTTATGACCATTATTGAAACGGCAAAAATGACCACCAAGGGGCAGGTCACGATCCCTAACCGGATCCGTAAGCTTTTACATTTGCAAGAGGGTTCTTCGGTCGCCTTTGGCGTTAGTAAAGACGGCATCATGCTCATGCCGTGCGAAGTGACCGCGCGATCACCCTACACTTCCAGTGAGTGGCAGAAGATCGAAAAATTGGCATCAGCCAAGGGCAAGGTTTTTTCATATGATGAAGCCGCGAAGGCACATCTTGCCGGATTATGAGATTTGAGTTTAAACCTTCATTTGACCGTTCGATCAAGCAATTGCCTTTGCATGATAAAGCCGACGTCAAGTCAGCGGCCAGCCAGCTTATCGAAGTATTATCCAAAGACAGGGAAATTTACCAGGGACTTGGTCTGAAGCGCCTGAAAAACAATTTTTGGGAAGTTCGTTACGGGCTGAAAGTCAGGATCCTGTTCCGTTGGGAGGGGGACCTGGCGGAGTTCCTGCTTGCGGGTAATCACGAGGATGTAAAACGATTCTTGAAGCAAAATTGAGCATTTTTTAAATAGAGCGGGGACATGTACGACATGTACCAAATTCGTCCTTTGAATTTGTTACGTGTCCCCGGATATGGACGGATGGGATGAGGATACTTGTCATCGAGGATGAGAAACATATCGCTGATTTCATCCAGCAGGGCCTTCGGGAAGAAGGCTATGCCGTCGATGTGGTCTATGACGGGGAGAAGGGGTATTTCCTGGCGGGCACGGAGAATTACGGCGTGATCGTGCTGGACCTGATGATCCCGAAGATGGACGGGATAACCCTGTGCCGCAACTTGCGGCGCGACAAGAACAATGTCCCGATCATCATGCTCACGGCAAAACACAGCGTCGATGACAAGGTCAGCGGCCTCGACGCCGGCGCCAACGATTATCTGACGAAGCCCTTCGCCTTCAAGGAATTGCTGGCCAGGATCCGTGTTCTCTTGAGGCAGGGTTCCGGCCCTTCCGCAACGGTCCTGCGGGCTGGCGACCTGACGCTGGACGTGCTGGCGCATAAAGTCACCCGCGGCGCCAGGGAAATCACCCTGACGACCAAGGAGTTCTTCCTTCTCGAATACCTCCTGCGGCACGTGAACGAAGTGGTGACGCGGACCGCGATCTTGGAACATGTCTGGGACATCAATTTTGACACCACGACCAATGTCATCGACGTGCATATCAACGCCTTGCGCAAGAAGCTCGATGCCGAGAGCGAAGAGGCGCTCATCCAGACGATCAGAGGGCGCGGCTACATGATCAGGGCGAACAATGCTGATTAATTCGATCTATTTCCGGATGACGTTCTGGTACGTCCTCGCCGTGGGGCTCATTGCCTTGATCCTGAGCGTTTGTCTCTATGCCAATTTCAGCCGCGTCCTGAACAAGGACTTCAATTACCTGCTCGAGACCCGGGCCGCGCACGTCGGGCAGGTTGTCGAGGAGGCGCTCCTGGACCGGACGCGCGACCGGCGGGAAGGGCTGACGGCGGCGGCGTCCAACGCGGATTTTGTCACCACCCTGCACAACGCGGCCGAATGGAGCCGCGGCGAGGGTGTTTTTATCCAGATATTCCAGCATGACGGGAAAGAATTGACGCGTTCGAGCAATATGCCTTTTCCCCGGGCTTTGGAGGATCTCTCACCCGATCTGGGCAGGAGCAATTTCCGGGACAGCCCGGTCGCCTTTTCTTTTGGCGAAGAGGCCTGGCCCCTGCGGACATTTGTCCTGCGTGTCGACAAGGGCGGTACCGTATATTTTATCCAGGTCACGGCCTCGTTGAGGCCTTTGCTCGTGAAGCTCGGCCGTATTAAAACAGTGTTGCTGATATTCCTGCCGCTGGCCATGGTCCTGGTGATGGTGATGGGGTTCTTCCTGACCAGGGCCACCCTGCGTCCTGTTGACAACATGACGAAGGCGATGCGACAGATAACGTCCCGAAACCTGAAACAGCGCATCGCGGTGCCTTCCGCCAACGACGAGAACCGCCGGCTCGCCGAAACGTTCAATGACATGCTCTCGCGCCTGGACAAGGCGTTCTCGCTGCAGCAGCAACTGATCCAGGACGTGTCGCACGAGTTAAGGACGCCGCTGACGGTCCTCAAGGGCAAGCAGGAGGTCGCGTTGAACAAGCGGCGCTCGCCCGTGGAATACGAGGAGGTCCTGTCGGTCAATCTTGAGGAGATCGACAAGATGAACGCGCTGGTGGAGAACCTCCTGGTCCTCGCGCGGATGGACAGGGCCGAGAACGAGCTGCAATTGAAACGGGTCGATCTTTTGCCGCTGCTGCGTCGGGTGATCGAGGATGCCCGTCCCCAGGCGGAACTCAAGGCTATCGCCCTGCGCCTGCTGGCGAGTGACGAGGTGTCGCTCGAGGCGGATGAAAGTCAGCTTGGGCGGGTGGTCTCCAATATCGTGGACAATGCCGTGAAGTATACGTCGGACCGCGGGCAGATCGCGGTGCGGGCCGTGCGTCGTGGCGCGTCGGTGGAGATCACCGTCAATGACACCGGACCGGGTATCGCCCGCGAGGAGTTGGGGCGTGTTTTTGACAGGTTTTACCGCGCGGAGAAATCGCGGACCAGCCCGGGATTTGGCCTGGGCCTGAGCATTGTCAAGGCGATCGTGCTCGCGCACCAAGGCACCATCAACGTCGCCAGTGAACCCGGCCAGGGCTCGACGTTCATTATTTCCCTTCCCTTGATCTACGCGCAAGATTAAGAAAATCAAAGCCCGCCTTAATCTTAACTTAATGAACAATAAGTTAGTTTGATGAGCTTTCTTCAGAAGGGTTTAAGAAATGAGCGTTAAATTTTCGTTCCAGGTCAGCAAATTGAATGACGGTCCGGGGAATGCGCCCATGAGCTCGGGGATCTCCATGCGGGGGACGAACGGTGCCGCGGTCATCCTTATCCACGGGCTGACCGGGACGCCGCAGGAAATGAGTTTCCTGGCCAAGCGGCTCAACAATGGCGGGTTCACCGTGGCGTGCCCGCGTCTGGCCAACCATGACCGTCCCTTGAGCGTCCTGAAAGGCACGCCGTGGCAGGATTTTTACGCCACTGTGCGCCAGGCGTATTTCAAGGCGCGCGAACACAGCGACACCATTTTTGTCAGCGGGCTTTCGATGGGCGCCTTGCTGGCGCTTTTGCTCGCGGATGAATTCCCGCAGACCATCGCCGGCGTCAGTTGCCTTTCCCCGACAATATTTTATGACGGCTGGAACTGCCCGTGGTACCGCTGTTTCCTCCCGGTGGTATACTGGACCCAGCTGCACCGCATCATTTATTTCCAGGAAAAATCGCCCTACGGCATCAAGAATGAGGCGCTCCGCGGCAAGGTCCACGCGTATTTCGAGAAAGTGAGCACGGTCGAACCGCCTGACATTGACCGCTACGGCTATCCGTTCTTTCCCGTGAGCCTGTTGCGCCAGCTGGAATTCCTGGTCAGGCATCTCAAGACCAGGCTCCCGCGGATCACGCCGCCGGTGCAGATCATCCAGGCCAAAGACGATGACATGACGAGCGTCCGCAATGCCCAGTTCATTTATGACCGGGTCGCGACCCGCGACAAAGAGATCGTCCTGCTCGATGACTCCTACCATATTATTACGGCCGACCAGCAGCGGGGCAAGGTGCTGGAGAACATGCAGCGCTTCTTCACGGACCATTTGCCACAGCCGGGAATGGCGCATGTTTGAAATACCGGTGTCCCAGAAGACGGATTTCCTGGTGAATGCCACCGCGTCCGGCTGGGATATGGCGGATATCGCCGCGCGGCGTGTTGCCCTGGCGCAGTGCCGGTTTTATTTCGATTTTGACCATACCATATCCAAGATCGATGTCCTCGACGATATGATCGAGCATTTTGCCGTTGACCGGCAATGGCGCGTCCTGGAAGAAGAGTGGCAGGCCGGAAAGATCGGGTCGGAAGAATGCCTGCGCGGCCAGTTGCGCTCGCTGAGGGCCACGCGGCGGCAGCTGGTGGATTACCTTTCCGGGATCGAGATAGACCCGTATTTCCACCGCACCCTGGTCCTGCTGCGGCGCGGCGGCGTGCGCCCGCTCATCGTCAGCGACAGTTTCAATTTTCTGATCGAGACCATACTGAAAAGCAATGATGTGCATGGCGTGAAGATCCTGGCGAACCGCATGCGCGTCCAGGATGACCGCATTTCGCCGGTGTTCCCTTACCGCAACGCGGCGTGCGGGCGCTGCGCCAACTGCAAGACCTCGCATCTGCGCAACGAGGACAACCTCGGCAAGGTGCTGGTTTACGTTGGTGACGGACGTTCGGATTTTTGCGCCTCGTTGCAGGCGCACATGGTTTTCGCCAAGGACAGCCTGGCCGAGCATTTGCGCCAGAAAGGCAAGAAATTCATTTGGTATAAGGACCTGCGTGATGTTTATGAAGCCCTGAAAGGATGGCCCCATGAGCAAAAAGATCGAAGCTGAAAAGACAATATCCGACCCGCAGCTGCTGAAGCTTGAGGCGCAGTACTGCTCGTGGGGGGACACGGTGCATTACGCCAAGGAGCTGAACATTTTCACCCGTTGCGAAGGCAGCTACCTTTACGACCAGGAAGGCACGCCTTTCCTGGACCTGCAGATGTGGTATTCGGCGGCGACGTTCGGTTATAACCAGCCGCGGCTGAAAGAGGCCCTCATCCGCCAGATCGAGACGCTGCCGCAGCTGGCCTGCCAGTACCTGCACAAGGAAAAGATCCTCTTGTCGGCCAGGATCGCCCGCGACATCGAGAAAAAGTTCAGCGCCAAGGGCCGCGTGCATTTCAACGTCGGCGGGGCTTCGGCGATCGAGGATGCCATCAAGGTGGTCCGCAACCACACGAAGAAAAATCCGGTTTTCGCGTTCATGGGCAGTTACCATGGCCGGACCCTGGGCGCGACCGCGATCACCTCCAGTTACCGTTACCGTGAAAAGTTCGGGCATTTCGGCGACCGGGCGAATTTCGTGCCCTATCCGTATTGCTTCCGCTGCCCGCTGGGGAAAAAGAAAGCAACGTGCAATTTCGCGTGCCTGCAGCAGTTTGAGCGGCTTTTTGAGTCGGAATATTATTCCCTGGTCAACACCAAGACCCGCCAGTGCGAATTCGGGGCTTTTTTTGTCGAGCCGATCCAGGCGACGGGCGGCTATATCATCCCGCCGCAAGGTTATTTCGCGGCCTTGAAAAAAATACTCGACCGTTACAAGATCCTTTTTGTGGACGACGAGATCCAGATGGGCTTCTGCCGGACGGGCAAGCTGTGGGCGATCGAGCATTTTGACGTGACGCCCGACATCATGGTGTTCGGCAAGGCTTTGACCAATGGCCTTAACCCGATCTCCGCGATCTGGGCTAAGGAAGAGCTGATATCACCGGCCGTTTTTCCGCCCGGCTCGACGCACGCGACTTTTTCTTCCAACCCGCTGGGTACCGCGGTCGGCCTCGAGGTGATGAAACTGATCGAGGATGCTGATTACGAAAAGACCGTTCCTTTGAAGGGGAAATATTTTGTGGCGCGGCTCAAGAAGCTGCAGAAAAAATACCCGCAGGTCGGGGAAGTCGACGGCCTGGGCCTGGCCCTGCGCATCGAGATCTGCCAGAAAGACGGCTTCACGCCCAACCGTGAACTGACGGACGAGATCATGAATATCGGCCTCAGCGGGAAACTGACGGCGGGCGGCCGCAGGCAGGGGCTTATTCTCGATGTCGGCGGTTATTACAAAAATGTTTTCACGCTGGCGCCATCGCTCGACATCACGGAAAAAGAGATGGACCTGGCGGTGGATCTTTTCGAGGAAGCCCTGAAAAAAGGCATTGCCGCGACGGCGTGAACGGACAGAGGACGCATGCTTTCTGACAAGGTCCGTATCCTGGATTTTGACGCAACGGTGGCGGAGCAGAAGGCCCTGGTTGAGCGCTACCATCCGGCTGTTGTCGGCCTGAGGGCTATCGGCCCGTCTGTCAGGTTGTGGAGCAATTCTTCCAACGCCCGCAAGGTCAGTGCCGCGTTCGACCCGCGGCTGAGGAACGCGGTGACATTCCTCGGCTCCGGCGATTTCCATCATGTTTCAAGCCTCCTGATCGACCAGTTCGATGAGCCGCTCACCGTGATCGTCCTTGACCACCATCCGGATTGGGATATCCTTCCGCCAAGGCTTGCCTGCGGTTCATGGGTTTCCCGTATCCTGCGCCGTCCCCATGTGAAGAAAGTCGTGCTGCTGGGCGTCGGGTCCGATGATATTGCCATGCCCGCGATCCAGACCGGGAACCTGGCCGCTTTGGCGGGCGGCCGCGTTGAGATCTATCCTTACCGGCACGCGCCGACGGTGACACTGTTCAGAAAAGTCCCCGTGGATAATGTTTCCGTGAAAGTCCGCCCCGGCCTGTGCGGTGCCACGATCGAATGGCGGCAGTTGCAGGGCATGGACCTGACGTCATTCATCGCAGATCTGGCGGGGCGCCTGGGAACGAAGAAAGTTTATGTCAGCCTGGATAAAGACTGCCTGCGGGCATCCTGTTCGCGGACGAACTGGGAGCCGGGCCTTTTTGGATTGCCCGAGGTCCTTTTATTATTGAAGCTTATCCGGGAAAATTTTGATATCATCGGCTGTGACATCGCGGGGGATTATTCGCCGCCGGTAATGGACGGCAGGATCAAGGCGTTCATTGCCCGGCACGACCATCCCGCGGACCACAGCGCGCGCCACCAGGCGTTCCGTGAAGTCCAGGCGGCCAATGAAAAACTTAACATCCGCCTCCTGGAAGCGCTTGCCCTTTAGCCCGGGCAACACACGCAAAATATTTATTTGACAAAACAGGTATCATGATGCATACTTACAACCGAGCAGATTGGTGAAGTGATCTTGGACCGCAGGGAAAAGGAACACCACCCCTGTGGTCTTTTTGTTTGGTCCGCCAGAATTTGCTCAAATTCTACTAACAAGGAGAAAGTTTCATGGTTAAAGGTAAAGTGAAGTGGTTCGACGACAAAAAAGGTTTTGGTTTTATCACACCTGAGTCCGGCAAAGATGTCTTCGTGCATCACAGCGAGATCCAGGGCGAAGGCCACAGAACGCTCAGCGACGGCCAGGCTGTCGAGTTTGAGATCGCTCAGGGTCCCAAGGGCGAGCAGGCCAAGAACGTCGTGAAGCTGTAATAGCTTTTTCGGTTCTGTAAATAAGCCCTCCAGCCGCAAGGCTGGAGGGCCTATTTATCATCAATCCCATAATGCATTTCCAAAACAAAAAATTTCAGCATAAACCCGGTAGGCCGCAGGGGTCTTTCCATCGCCAGGGGTCTGACCGCCGTCCGGAACAGGCCCGTCGCCCCCAGAGTGAGGCCGAGGCCAAATTTTTCGCGGGTACGCCCGTTGACCCTTCGCCGCGCATGCGCCTGGAGGACGGGTCCTCAGAGCTGACGATGCGCGCCATGGACCTTATCTGTCCCATTGGCATGGGCCAGCGCGGGCTCATCGTGGCGCCTCCCGGTTCCGGGAAAACGACTTTCCTCAAGCATCTTTGCCAGGCGATCGCGAAAGCCTGTCCCAAGGTCAAATTGTACTGCCTTTTGGTGGATGAAAGGCCTGAGGAAGTGACGGACTTCAAGCGCAATGTCACGGCCGAGGTCCGGTCTTCGTCCTCCGACCAGGATTACGAGCACCATGTGGTGGTCGCGGATGAGCTGATGCGCCAGGCGATAGCCGAGGCCGGGTCGGGTGAGGACGTGGTTGTCCTCATTGATTCGCTGACGCGCCTTTCACGCGTGCATAACGCCGAGTGCCGCACCAGCGGCCGGACGCTTTCGGGCGGTGTCGACGCGCGCGCCCTTGAAGTGCCGCGGCGCATCTTTGGCGCGGCGCGCAAGATCGAGAACGGGGGGTCGCTCACGATCCTGGCCACCATCCTTGTCGAGACCGGCAGCCGCATGGATGAGGTGATCTTTGAGGAATTCAAGGGCACCGGCAACATGGAAATATTCCTTTCCCGCGACATTTCCCAGCGCCGCATTTTCCCCGCCATTGATATTGCCAAGAGCGGCACGCGCAAGGAAGAGCTCCTCTTGGGGGCTGATGAACACAAGAAGATCCAGATGATCCGCCGTTCGCTCGCCGATCTCGGCGCCGTTGAAGCGGCCCAGGACCTCGTCGGGCGCCTCGCCAAATTTTCCACCAATAAAGAACTCCTCGCCAATATCGGGACCTGACATGGGCGGCGCGACCCTTGATCTCCTGCAAGAAGCGTTCAACAAACGTGAGGCCTTGCGCGCGTCGACCAACGCCGTGCGCCTGGTCAACGGCTACGGCGACGGGCTTGACGGGCTTGTGCTGGAGCAGTACGCGCAGCATTTTGTCGCGCAGGTATTTGACGCGCGCTGGCTTTCCGAAAAAGAGATCCTGCTCGATTTTGTCAAGGGCCACGGGGCGCGGTATTTCATCATCAAGGACCGCACGCGCGGCCCTTCGGCGCGGCCCGACGAGATCGGGTTCAATATTGTGCTCGATGGCGGCTCTTCGTCCACGACCGTTGAAGAGTCCGGCGTGAAATTCAGTGTCGACCTTAACGACACCCTCAACACCGGGCTTTTCCTGGACATGCGCGCCAACCGCCGGCTTGTGGCTTCACTGGCCGGGGGGCGCAAGGTCCTGAACCTTTTTTCCTACACCTGTTCTTTTGGTGTCCATGCCCGTCTCCAGGGAGCCGCCGCCGTAGTCAATGTGGATGTCAGCAAGAAAATACTGGAACGCGGAAGGGTGAATTATGAGCTCAACGCGCTGACGTGTGAACGCAACGAGTTCATTCGCGGCGACGCGTCTGAATACCTCGCGCGCGCGGTCAAGAAAGATAACCGCTTCGGGATGGTCATCCTTGATCCGCCGTCCTTCTCCCGTAACGACGGTGGGACGTTCAGCGTCAAGAAAGACCTGCCGCGCCTGGTGCAGGACGCCCTCACCATCCTGGAACCGGGCGGTGTTGTGTTCGTGGCCACCAATCACAGTGAAATGCTTCATTCCCACCTTCAGAATATCGTGCAGAAAGCCGCGCGCGGCCGTCCGGTCAAAAAATTTCAGCCGCTGGGCCAGGACGCGGATTTTACGGGCAGTGGTTTCATGGCGGAAAGCTGCCTCACGGCGATCCTCGCAGAATTTTGATTTCCCCCTTGTCCTTCAATTTTTATTGATTTATCATCATTAATATATAGTAATTTTTTATCCGGGAGACCATGCGTAAAATCACGTTGAGATCATGGGTGTGCTGCGGGTTCATCCTGCTCCTGGGCGCGCGCTTGGCGCCGGCCCAGGAATACAATGAACTTGATGAACTGCGCGCGTCCATCGTCAATTCCGTCATGGACACTTTCGAGCAGGGGGCGGGAGTGCTGCGTTCTGCCAAACTTCCCGTGAAGGTCAAGATGTCCGGCGAGCTGCATGCCGCGGTGGGGTTCAATACCAACGACGGCGCTGTTTTTACCCGCGCCAGCGCCGACCTTAACGAGCGGAATTTCCGCATCCTTTCCGGCGCCCAGCTGAACAACTACCAGAACACCTATGACCCGGCGATATATTCGCGGATCAAGGTGGTTGTTGACGCGGCGGTCCAGGATGCCGTCGGCATGCACCTGAACGTGACCGTTGACCCGTGGAGCTATACGGGCAGGACCGGCACCATGGACGTGACCAGCGCCTGGGGCGACACCGCGCGGGTCCAGCATTTGTTCTGGGGCAACAACGGTTACACGATCAACCATTCGGTCAACACCCTGACTTACGCGGGGGTGCTGGCCCTGCCTGAGCTCAAGGTCAAGAACAGTACCGTTCCCGCGGCTTCCATGGCTTCCACGATCTGCAACCAGTGGGGGCAGTGCGATTCTTTCAGCACGCCGGATATGAAGGTGAAAACTACCTTCCAGCCCGTGCGCGAGTTCTGGGTCGACATCAAGCCGGGGGATGCCGGGAAGATACGGATATTCCCCATGGCTTACCAGGACCAGGCGCTGACCAGTGATGACCCGTTGAGGCTTTCCAATAACAAGACCTGGTGGGAAGCAAGCCCGTGGCTGAATGACTGGCGCGGCGGGCAGGTCAATCACCTGACCGCCCTGCCGGAGGATTTTTCCAAGGGGTACTGGGACAGTGGCCTTGCGTTCGCGACCCGTGACAGCGATGGGACGCACTTGACCGCCCTGCGCGGCGTGGCGCTCGACGCGCATCCCGGGGAGGACACGACGATCCAGGCCACCGTGGCTTCGCCCAAGACGCTGTGGCAGGATTATAACGAGGTGACCGCCGTTCCGGGCAGCCTGCGCGTCAAGCAGTACCTCGGCGACAATGCTTATATCGGCGGGACCGGCAACATGCACCTTGGTTTTGTTGACAAGAGGGTCGATGAGCAGAATTATGTCGCCAGCACGGACACGGCGATCGTTCCCGTTGACGGCGTCAAGGCGCAGGCGCAGGTGAGTTCCTCGGTCAGCCATAACGACTGGAGCAACCATACCTACCGCACCAAGGAAGAGGGGCAAGCGTATTTTGCGTCCATCGAAGCGATCTCCAATGCTGTCGACCTCCTGAAGAAAGATTACATGTCCCAGCGGACGATGGAGGGCGGGTCGCTTTACAAGGGCAAGCTCTTTTTTGCCCGGATGGACAGAGGGTTCGAATCGACGCTGTCGAATTATCACAAGACCCGTGATGACGCGTTCTGGAGCCGGCATTTGACATTTTATCCGTCGTTGTACCGCAAGATGCCGGGGGCCAAAGCCACGATGTCGGAGTCGGACCAGGAAGCTTTCGCGCTCGGCAACGGGATCGACATTGGCCGCGATGTGGCCGGCGCGCGCGCGGACACGCTCTTATTTGACGGAAAAGTGGAAGGCATGGCCGATTTTCGCCATGTGACGACCAACGCGAATAACACGATCGAGAACGTGGCGCGGACAGAATGGACCTGGAAGACGACCGATGAATTGACGCTCGAGGGGTTGGCCCTCTGGCACGGGATGCCACGGACACGCATGAACGAGGACCCGTTCGTCACCAACAATGACACGGGCCTGCCGCTGGTCAATAACGCGATCCCCGGCGGTGACAAAAGGAACCTGGAGACGGGGACGCTCGGCGCGCGTTACCAGCTGACCGAGTGGGCGGATGTCAACGGTGTTTGGGAATACAGCAATGACCTCACGCTTGCCGAGGACAATTTCCCGCGCGGCCTTTTTGACGGTATGAGCACGCAGACGTACGTCCAGAACGGGCGTCTTTACCGCGGGCCCATGCCGTGGCTGTATGACCAGGGTTACCTGCCCCAGTCGCCGTATGATTATCATAATATTTTCAAGACCGGCCTGCACCTTCGCCCGGCGAATATCTGGGACCTGTATTTCGATTACACGCGCAACCCCAACGGTTTCGCGGGCAATATCGACGACAACATGGACCATTTCGGGTTTGAGACCAGCGTGGTGCCGACGAAAAGCCTCGGGTTCTTCGCCCGGTACACGTTGTCGCGGGGGTATGACCTTAACCGGTTCAACAAGGATAAAGTCCTGGATTATCGTTATTACCACAATGTTTTCCTGGAAAGCCGCTATATCGCGCCCAAGGACAATACGTTCTCGCTGCAGTTCGGCGTGGGGCCGGTCTATTTCGTTGACACATCGACGACCAATCCTCTGTTGGGATATTACGCGGCGCCGGTGCTTTCCACGCAGCACATGGTCCGGCTCACTTACGAAAAAAGATTCTAGGACGACCCATGGCCAAACTTGATATCGCCCTGATCCAGACAGCCTGTGGCCCCTCGCCGCGGCGGAATTTTGACAAGGCCCTTTCGCTCATGGCTTCGGCGGTGAAGAAGGGCGCGAAGGTCATCTGCACCCAGGAACTTTTCAAGTCCCGGTATTTCTGCCAGCAGGAATCCTATGAACTTTTCAAGCTGGCCGAGCCTGTCACGGAAAATTCCGCGACGGTGAAAGAGCTGGGCGCTTTCGCCAAAAAGCACAAGGCCGTCATCGTGGCGTCGCTCTTCGAGAAGCGGGCAGAGGGTGTTTATCACAACACGGCCGCAGTCCTTGACGCCGACGGGAAATACCTGGGAAAATACCGCAAGATGCATATCCCCGATGATCCCCAGTTCTACGAGAAATTTTATTTCGCGCCCGGCGATCTCGGGTACAAGGTGTTCAGGACCAGATACGCGGATATCGGCGTCCTGATCTGCTGGGATCAGTGGTACCCGGAGGCGGCCCGCCTGACCGCGCTCATGGGGGCCCAGATCATCTTTTATCCCACGGCCATCGGCTGGCTTCCGCCTGATAAGGCCGTTTACGGGGAACGCCAGCACGCGTCATGGGAAACCATCCAGAGGTCGCACGCGATCGCCAACGGCTGCTACGTGGCGGCCGCCAACCGCGTCGGTTTTGAGCAGGATCCGGCTGGCAAGGACGGGATCGAGTTCTGGGGCCAGAGTTTCGTGGCCGACCCCTACGGCACGGTCATTAAGCGGGCTTCCGTCGGAAAAGAAGAGGTCCTGGTAGTCCCGGTCGATCTGGATGTGATCAACGCGAAGCGTGTCCAGTGGCCTTTCCTGCGCGACCGGCGCATTGACAGTTACGCGGATATCCTCAAACGTTACGCGGATGGCCAGGAGTGACGATGCCAGCCGTTCATATCGATCCGCATCGCTTGACCGCTCAAGGTTACAGGATGCCTGCCGAGTGGGAACCCCACCGGGGCACGTGGCTGTCGTATCCGCATAATCCAAAAAGTTTCTTTACAAAACTCAAGGGCGCCCAGGAAGGGTTCGCTGATATTGTCGCGGCCCTGGCCAAAGTCGAGGAAGTCCATGTCAATGTCTGTGATGAGGCCATGGCCCGCGCGCTCACGCTGAAATTGCGGCGGCGCGCCGTGCGGCGTAATGTTTTCCTGCACCTGTTCCCGACGAATGACGCGTGGTGCCGGGACCATGGCGCGATCTTTCTGAAGCACCGCGGCAGCGGGCGCGTGGTCGCCACCGACTGGATCTTCAACGCCTGGGGCGGAAAATACCCGTCGGCCAAGGATAACCGCATCGCGAAGAAGATGGCCGCGTTCCTGGGGGTGGAATGTTTTTCATTTCCCTGGGTGATGGAGGGAGGCTCGATCGATGTCAACGGGGCCGGTGTCCTTTTGACGACGGAAGCATGCCTCCTGAACAAGAACCGCAATCCTCAACTTTCCAAAGCGCAGATCGAAGGGTTGTTAAAGGCGAACCTGGGCGTACGCAAGGTCCTGTGGCTCCGGGACGGGATCGCGGGGGATGACACCAACGGCCATATCGACGATATCGCGCGGTTCACGGACGCGCGCACGATCGTGACCGTTGTTGAAGCTGATAAGGCGGATGATAATTACGGGATACTGCAAGAGAATCTCGCGGACCTCAAAAATTTCCGCGATGTGAACGGCAAGCCATTCCGTATCGTTGAACTTCCCATGCCAAGGCCCGTCTATTACCGCAAGGACGAGCGCCTTCCGGCGAGTTACGCGAATTTTTATATCGCCAACGGGATCGTCCTGGTGCCGGTGTTCAACTGTCCGCAGGACAAGGTGGCCATCAAGATCTTAAAGGGAGTTTTTAAGGATCGCAGGATCGTTCCGATCGATTGCAGCGCGATCATTGTGGGACTGGGGACGTGCCATTGTTTGTCGCAGCAGATACCCGCATGAACAGTGGAATAGGTCTTGTTCGGAGAAATGTTTTGCTGCGCTCTCTATAGGTCGCTACGCAAAACGGTACGAACAAGACCGCTCTTTCGCGGAGCGAAAGAGCGCCCCCTGGGGGAATCGAACCCCCATCCCAAGCTCCGGAGGCTTGTGCTCTATCCATTGAGCTAAGGGGACAGCGGGAGGAATATTAACATAATCCGGGCTTTTGCCATAGGAAAATCCGTCATTGTAAGCAAAGGCCTGATTTTCCGACGAAACTAAAAAGGAGGCATGTATGGGTGATGACAAGCAGAAGAAGGAAAAGAAGGGGTTCTTCGCGAACCTGTTCGCCAAAGTCGACAAGAAGATGCAATCGCTGGCCAATGAGGGCGGCGGTTGTTCCTGTTCTTCCAAGACCGACGGGTCGGGGCGTAAGGGATGCTGCTAGCTTTCACGCGTAAGTTGGCGTATTTCTCATCCGATAACAGGAGGTTGGCATGCGGCAAGTGATCATGATCGCAGTTGTTCTGTTCTTGTTGGGCACATGCGCCCAGGCGGCGCCGGCGTACGGCACGAAAATGCCGCGGCAGAAGGAATTCTTTTTCGGGTTGCAGCATTATGAGATATTTGACCGCGACCTCAACAAGGACAACGGCGATCTCAAAAGCCGCCAGGAGCATTTCCTGCTCACCTACGGCGTGACGGACTGGTTCTCCCTGGACCTTAAGGCAAGCGTCGGCACCATCGAGCATGAGGCCGGTGACGGGTCCCGGATCAAATACAACACGCCTGTCTGGGGCGGTGGCTATGGATTTCGCGTGAGGCTTTATGAGGGCGGCCCGGTCAAGGTCGTCAGCGGTTTCCAGCACATCAGTATCCATCCCGCGACGGTCAAGGCCAACGGCGAAAAGCATAATGCCATCCTGGACGACTGGCAGGGATCAGCGTTGGTGTCCTATGACCTGAAGAAATTCACGCCTTACACGGGCCTGCGCTACGGCTCGGCCGACTACATCCACCGGATCAACAATGACGCGGACCGCGTGTTTGTGAGCGAGGGCCGCCGGTTCGACGCGGTCCTGGGTGTGGATATCCCGCTCACGCCCAAAGTGTGGCTCAATTGTGAAGGGGCGGTTGGAGGGGGACAGGCTTTGGCCACCAGCGTGAACTTTAAATTTTAGGTTTTTTTGTCAAGCCTTGCCTGTTGAAATTACAAATGTTTTCTATTTGAGTACACTACAAAGTCTTTATTCCCCAACTACTTGCAAGAAGTAGTAGTAACGTTTTCTTGTCAAACCATCCAATTTCGCATCCAGCGTATATTCATAGACTATACTTGATTTAACGGTGTGGTGATCGTTTTTCTAAGGGGCAAGGGATGATGGAAGAAATCACTAAAAGAGTAATCGCGTCATTCATGCTGGTGGCCTTCATAACCGCCAGCGTCCCGCCGTCATATGCCCAGATGGTTGCAGGTGAGAGGATCCTGCCTCAACCGGGCACAATGGTTACCCCAAGCGTTTCATTCGTGCCAGCGGTCCTTAAGGGCATGAAAGTTTATCCTGCCGATCAATTACGCTTTGATTTTCTTATTGATACCGGAAATTCCGCCCTTCAGGGGGTGCCGTTGCAACAGGAATCGACCAGGTTGATCAGGTATTTTCTGGCTGCCTTGACGGTCCCGGAGGATGAGCTTTGGGTGAATTTGTCTCCTTATGAAGGCGACAGGATCATCCCGGACAACTTTGGCCTTACGGAAATGGGGCGTGATCTTCTGGCCGAAGATTATATCCTCAAGCAATTGACCTCATCGATGATGTATCCCGAAAAGGCGTTGGGCCGTGAGGTATGGAAGAAAATTTACGCCCGTGTTTTTGAAAAATACGGCACGACGGATATACCGCTGGATACTTTTAACAAGGTGTGGATCGTTCCGGATGAGGCGGTTGTCTATGTGAACGGCGATACGGCATTTATCGCGAAAAGTCACCTGAAGGTCATGCTGGATACTGATTACACGTCCATGAGGAAGAACTCCGATAATTCTAAAGCCCGGGACGGCTTCGCTGAGGCCAGGGGCATTCCCCGGCAGGTCATGCGTGAGATCGTTCTGCCTGAGATCGAGAAAGAGGTCAACAACGGCGAAAACTTTGGCACGTTGCGGCAGATCTATCACGCCATGATCCTGTCGACGTGGTTCAAGCGCAACTTGAAGCGGAGCCTGGTCGGCCAGGTATATGCGGCAAAGAACAAGGTGACGGGGATTGACCTGGCGGATAAAAAGGTCAAGGACAAGATTTGGCAACAGTATGAGGAGGCGTTTCGGAAAGGTGTTTTTAATTACATCAAGGAAGAGAAGGATGAAACAACCTCGGAAATCATCCCCCGGAAATATTTCTCCGGCGGGTTTCATCATGACCCGGCGATGGTCAAAGAAGAACGGGTTTCTGGCCGGGCGATGGTTGATGCGGCGCAAAAGAATATCGGGAAAAATGTAGTCGCCGAGGTTGAGTTTGATCCTGTTTCGGGAAGCCGGACCTCGGGATTTAAATTTCCTTCGATTGACGCTCCTGAAGTGCTGGCATTGATGCGAGGAGCCCACAGTTACGAAACTGTGGACGCGCTTATAAGTTTGGGAAGAGGTCGCCCTGGCCTTGCGCCGCAGATCGTATCAGCGCTATTAAGTCTGTACCAGGATCCTGATGTTCAGGGGATTATAGATCCTGCAATTAGTAAGAACAACACGAGCATAGCCTCAGAGATTCTTCATCTGGGCATAGTCATTCATGGTCAGCACAGGGTGTTGATCACTAGGGCTTTGGCCAGTCTTGTGTCAAAGGGAGTTGATGTAGCTGATTCATATTTAGAACGTATGTATTCCCGTGGGCACATTCCTGTAGAGATCGCGCGTGAGTTGTTCCAGTATGCCAGGGAAAACGATGAAAACGTGTTGTATGGTCTTGGCTTTCTATTGAGTTATCATGGAAATTCAATATGGGATCGGTTGGAAAGCAAGACGCGAGATGCTGTGATAGAGGTATTAGGAAGGAATGCCCTCAGGAATAAAACTTTTCGGGAAGTTGGGTCTTTGGGTTGGATTGTCAGTCATGCTGCTAAAGATAGGTTGAGTCAGGAGAAGGCGATTCGCATATTGGATGCCTTGGTTGACGCGGGCAGTGACGAGGCCAAAAATTATCTTATGAATAATCTGAATGTATACGCAAGGTATTACAATCGGGGAGAATTGATACGAGATGCACGTTTTGGGATGGATGAGATTAAATATGAATTTGAGCGCATGTTCCCGCGCACGACTCCACCTGACAGGGTTAAATCCGGCACGGATAATTTTAGAGAAAGACTTTCATTGTTGGTGTTTGAGCTGGCAAAAAGATCGGAGAAAGATGGCTTCAATATATGGCAAAGGTTGCTGCAGTATGGCCACTGGCAAGAGTTAAATATTCTTCGTCCGTTAGCCTGGCCGGCGCAGATCAGATCGCATTTGTTCATCAATCGCGTGATCAATCGCTTTAATAACCGTCAGGCCAGTGCCGGAAAACTACAGCACAAATTAATGACGACAACCCCCCAAGCCCCGAAAGGAAGGGCTGTTGTTATTTATCCCAAATCAGACCGGAATGCCGCATTTATGAGGGAATCGGCGATCGATCAATTGATCAAAGAAGGCTATTCAGTCCTGTATTATGAAGTGGCTTCTGTCAAGGAAATGGTCGATGCTTTTATTGACGCAACGGGGGATGGGAAGGAGCCGGCGTCGTTTGTGATCATTGGCGGGCACGGTAATCCCTGGTCCATTGACTTCGGGCACTATGGTGATGAAACGTTGCGAACGGAGGATCGGCGGTTGACTTCGGGGATGTTAAGCAAATTCGTCAAGGCCGATGCCAAAGGTATAGCCGAGAGCTGCAGCACGGGCGCGCATCTGAAAAGAAAGAAAATCAATATGATCCAGGCATTGTCGAATGCGTTCGGGATAAGATTTTCTGGACCAAGTGATGAGAGTTATCTTGATGAAATAAAATTTAAAACTGGAAAACATGTCTGGGGAAGAGGAGCAAAGAATAAGATCGCAACGCCGCAGCATAGTGAAACAGTCGTTGATGCCAATAATTTGAACGGTGGTATTGATCTTAATTCTGATAAGCTTCGCCTTCTGGAAACTGGCGGGAAGATAAATTTTAACATTGGCATTGATGCCGCGATGCTCGAAGAACGGATCGATGGTTTCACGCCGGTTGTTCTTGGCGTAACAACTTTAAATGATCCGCGATCGTTCTTTGAGGCAGCCAGGTAAAGAAGCGGGGAGAAGGACGCTTTTTATCAGCAAGAAAATCATCGCTCATCAATAAATATTATTTGCAAAAAATATCAATTGATGTTAAATTCTTCATTCAACGCGCGCTGCTGGGCCTGGCCTGTTTCGGCAGGTAGATTCTCCGACGGAGAACATCGTTCCCGGATCCCGGCGCGCGAAAGTTTTTTTCAAAGATTCTTTGATGATTTGAAAGTATTTTGTATAGAATAACAGTTGGAAGTTTTGCGCGCGCCTTCCGTGTTGTTTTTTGTTTTAATATGTGCTAGATTTACGTTGATTTCCCGGTGATGAAAGATCAGTCAACAAACAGGTAATAAGGATACAGGTGAAATGAAACATGCCGCGAATATCGTTGTGAGCGCTCCGGCGGGTCTTGATGACGTGATCCGTGACGCTGAAGGATTGGTCAACGAGAGGCAGTTCCAGTCGCTCACCATCGGGACGCGTATCCCGAAAGATTATTTTGTGACGAGCGGCGTCGGTGAGTGCGACATCACCGTCCACGCGGGGTCGTTCCACCTGGCCTTGCGCGACGCGGGCATTGAACGTTACAACATCATGACCTATTCCTCGATCCTTCCCGGCATCGCGCGCCTGGTCGCCCAGCCCAAAGATCTTATCCATGGCTGTGTCGTCGAGACCATCATGGCCTGCGCCAGCATGGAAAAAGGGGTGCGCGCCACGGCGGGCATCATTTACGGGTGGCTTTACAACCGCAAGAGCAAGCAGCGTTACGGCGGGCTTGTCTGCGAGTATAACGGGTCCCTGACCGCCGAGCAGGCGGGGACACAGCTGCGCGCGAGCCTCCAGACCCTTTACAAGAACGGGTTTGACCAGGAATACGAGTTGCGCGACGAACACCTGACAACCGAGAGCTTTATTCCCAAAAAGAAATTCGGCACCGCGTTGGTGGCGATCTGTTTCACGAATTACGTGTATCCTGTCCAGAGCATCCGCTAATCACGCGACTTGCGCATAACTTCGAGTCCGCGGAGCAGTTCACCGCGGACTTTTTTTTAACCCGGCACAAGAAAGAGAAAAGATGAAGAAAAAAGACCTTCTCAAGAACCCGGTCAAGCACGTGGACATCAGGTCATTTGACGCGACGAAGATCATCGACGCGATGCGGGAGATGTCGTTCACCTCGCGCGATACCGCGCGCGCGGCTGATATCCTGGTCAAGATGATCAATGAGAAAAGCTCCGCCAACATCCTTACCCTGGCGGGGAGCACGTCCGCGGGCGGGTGCATGCAGGTCTACGTCGAGATGGTCCGCTCGGGCATGATCGACGCGATCGTGGCCACCGGAGCCTCGATCGTCGACATGGATTTCTTTGAGGCGCTCGGGTTCAAGCATTACAAGGGGTCGCCCTTTGTGGATGACAAGGTCCTGCGTTCGCTCTACATCGACCGCATTTACGACACCTTCATCGATGAAGCGCAACTGCAGGCCTGCGACCGCACCATCGGCGAGATCGCTGACAGTTTAGAGCCGCGCCCGTATTCTTCGCGGGAGTTCATCGCCGAGATGGGCCGTTACCTGCTGAAGAATTCCAAAAAGAAGGATTCCCTGGTCCAGGTGGCTTACGAGCATGATGTGCCGATCTTTTGCCCCGCGTTCACGGATTCGTCGGCCGGGTTCGGGCTGGTGCTGCACCAGGTGAAGAATCCCCGCGCGCACCTGAGCATTGATTCCGTAAAGGATTTTTACGAGCTGACGCAGATCAAGATGAAGTCCGCCACCTCCGGCCTTTTCATGATCGGCGGGGGCGTGCCGAAAAATTTCGCGCAGGACACGGTCGTTTGCGCCGAGGTCCTGGGAGTTGAGGTCCCGATGCACAAATACGCGGTCCAGGTCACGGTCGCGGATGTGCGTGACGGTGCCTGTTCCAGCTCCACGCTCAAGGAAGCGTCGTCGTGGGGCAAGGTCGATACGGTGTATGAGCAGATGGTTTACGCCGAGGCTACGACCGTCGTTCCTTTGATCGTCAGCTACGCGTACCATAACGCGTCGTGGAAAACCCGGAAACCGCGCAAATTCGCGAAGATCTACGCTTGAAAGGCAGCCATGAACCGAAAAGATTTTAGAGGTGAGGTCACGCACCAGGTCCTTGAAGACGGCACCGGCGTTCTTATCGATTTCGAGAAGCTTTGCAAGGTCGCCCAGAGCCCTGATCCCGTCGTCCCGGTCATCGTGCAGGATGCGGCGACGAAGGATGTCCTGATCCTGGCCTATGCCAATGAAAAAGCCCTGCGCCACACGCTTGAGTCGGGCCTCGCGACGTTCTGGAGCACGTCCCGCCACGAGCTGTGGATCAAGGGCAAGACGTCCGGCGATGAGCTTGAGATCGTCGAGGTCAGGGTCAATTGCGAGCAGAATTCTTTGTTGTACCTGGTGACAATGAAAGGGGCCGGGTCGTGCCACGTGAAGGACAAGGCGGGGCGGACACGGTTCGGGTGCTATTATCGTCGTCTGGTCAATGGTGGTCTTGAATTTGCGCAATAATGGAGCCTTATGGGCAAATCAGTGATCTTGTGCGTTGATGATGAACCGGGCGTCCTTCACAGCCTGGACCGTTGTTTGAGCCTGGAGAATTTCGAGGTCCTTCAGGCCCTTGATGGCCCGGCGGGATTGGAGATTCTCGCGCAGCGCGGCGGCAAGGTCGATTTGATGATCGTCGACCAGCGGATGCCGGGTATGCTTGGCGACGAGTTCCTCGCGCAGGCGCAGGCGCGCTTCGGGTCTGTGAAGGCCATCATGCTGTCGGGGATGATGGACGCGCGCGGGTTCTCGCGCGCGGTGAACGACGGCGGCCTGCTGTATTTCATGGAAAAACCCTGGGACAGGGATGAGCTTGTCAATATCGTGAAGTCTATTCTTTTTCCGGAGGCTTTATGAAAGAACCCGAACAAAGGCAATGGCAGAGGGTCGTCGTCAATATGCGGGCGCGCTGCCGCGTGATCGACGGGCCGCCGCGTTACGAGTCCACCTTGATCGTTGACATGCATCACCACGGTTGCTGTATTTTTGGCCCGACATCATTCCAGGAAGGCCAGTCCGTGCGTATTATCGTGGAAGTCCCCTTCGAAGGTCCGATCAACATGACAGGCGAGGTGATGTGGGCCGGGCCGGCTAATGAGGACGGGGATTACTGCACGGGCGTGAGTTTCCTGATCGACGGCCTTGTCGCGGAAGAGGGCTGTAACAAGCTTTATAATTATTGCCTGTTGCGTCAACCCAAGACCTGAAGGCGCGTTATGGCTACTGCCAATGATCCCCGGGATCCTGCCCCGGCAAGGAAGAAAGTCCTCATTGTTGATGATAACCAGGAGATGGTCAGCGCCATCATCCGGATACTTCTTCCCGTCAAGCAGCTTGTTTGCGACGCGGTGTATGACGGCGCCGCGGCGCTGGAAAAGGCGCGGATATTCCAGCCCGACCTTATCCTTCTGGATATACGGATGCCGGGTCTCGACGGATATGAGGTCTGTGCGATGATCCGCCGGGAATCCTGGGGAAGGGATGCCAAGATCATCATTATTTCCGGCGCGCTGGATATGGATGGCGTTGAGAAAGTGGCCAAAATGGGGGCCAATGATTTTTTGGCCAAGCCTTTCAGGAGTGAATTTTTAAGGATCAAGGTCGAGCGTATCCTTGGCCTTTGAAGGGACGCATGTTGAACGTTGTCGTCAGCGACATCATGAACGACCATCCTATCAAGGTGAAAGCGGGCGTTTCCATGCGCAACGTCGCCCATCTGCTGCTGCGCTACAGGATCAATGGCATCCTGGTCGTCGACGAAGACAAGGAGGAATCCCTGCTGGGGGTCTTCACCACCGTGGATTTCCTGAATTTGATGGGCCTGGCGATCTCCGGCCTTCCGCAGAAGATGGCGGCTTTGGACGCGCTGGCTGACCAGCCGGTGGGAAAATTCGTCAACCGCCAGTTCCTGAGGATCGAGCACACGGACCACGCGGACAAGGCGATCGGGCTGATGCTCAAGCACAATGTCCCCACGATCCCCGTTTACGCCGGCGACAAGCTTGTCGGCGTCATCGGCCGTCACGATATCATCAACATCGCCTTTGCTTGATGACACCCTTTGTTTACACCATTGGCATTTCCGCTTTTTATCATGACAGCGCCGCGGCTGTCCTGCGTGACGGCGTTATCATTGCCGCCGCCCAGGAAGAACGTTTTTCACGCAAGAAGCATGACGCGGCGTTTCCCGTCGAGGCGTTGCGGTATTGCCTCAAGGAAGCCGGGATCACCCTCAAAGATGTCGCGTGCGCGGCCTTTTATGAAAAGCCATTCCTTAAATTCGAACGTCTTCTGCTGACGTATCTCAATTACGCGCCCGCCGGCCTTTTTTCTTTTCTCAAGGCCATGCCCGTCTGGCTCAAGGAGAAGATGTTCCTCAAGGACCTGCTCCTGGCTGAGCTCAACGGGTTCAGCGGGGAGCTTATTTTTTCAGAGCATCACCAGGCGCACGCGGCCTCGGCGTTTTTTCCTTCGCCGTTCGAAAGCGCGGCGATCATGACCATGGACGGCGTTGGCGAGTGGGCGACAACGAGTTTTGGGACGGGCGAAGGCAACACGCTGGCGTTAACGCACGAGCTCCGTTTCCCGCATTCGCTGGGACTCCTGTATTCCGCGTTCACGTATTACGGCGGATTCCGCGTCAATTCCGGCGAATACAAGCTCATGGGGTTGGCGCCGTACGGAGAGCCGCGTTACGCGGACATTATCCGCCGGGAGCTTGTGGACGTCAAGCCCGACGGCTCTTTCCGCCTCAACATGGCCTATTTTAATTATCCCGTCGGACTTGCCATGACCAACGCAAGGTTCCATCGCCTTTTCGGGCGCGCGCCGCGCCAGCCAGAGACGGCCCTGTCGCAATTTGATATGGATATGGCGAGGTCCATCCAGGTCGTTACTGAAGAGATCATGGTGGCAAGTGCCCGTCATGTGCGCGCGGTGACAGGGCAAAAGAACCTGTGCCTGGCGGGCGGGGTCGCGCTTAATTGCGTGGGCAATGGCAGGATCGCGCGGGAAAAGATCTTTGACAAGATATGGATCCAGCCGGCTGCCGGTGACGCGGGTGGCGCGCTGGGCGCCGCGCTTTTTGCCTGGCACCAGTATCTTGGTCATTCCCGGCGGGTTGATGGTACGCATGACCTTCAGAAAGGTTCGCTCCTGGGCCCCGGTTATGCGGATGAAGAGGTGGAAACGTTCCTTCAGGCCAAAGGCGTCCCTTATGAGAAATGTGACGGGGAGAGCATTTTTGAGAGGGTGGCTGATCTCGTGGCGGACGAGAAGGTCATCGGCCTTGTTCAGGGGCGCATGGAGTTCGGCCCGCGGGCGCTGGGGGCGCGCAGTATCATTGGCGACGCGCGCTCGATGAAAATGCAGGAAGAGATGAATCTGAGGATCAAGCTCCGCGAATCGTTCCGGCCTTTCGCGCCCAGCATCCTGCGGGAGCATGCGCAGGACGTTGTGGACCTTCCCCAGGACAGCCCTTACATGCTCATGGTTGGCCGGGTCAAAGAGGCGCTGATCGATCCTGCATCCCGGGACAGCACGCTGAGGGGGCTTGCCCGGCTCAAGGTCAGGCGCTCCAGTGTTCCCGCCATCACGCATGTGGATCATTCCGCGCGCGTGCAGACCGTTGACAATGAGCGTGATCCGTTCTATTACCGGATCATCAATGCTTTTTTTAAGAAGACCGGCTGTCCTCTTATTATCAATACGTCGTTCAATATCCGGGGTGAGCCGATCGTTTGTACGCTTGAGGATGCTTATCGCTGCTTTATGTGCACGGACATGGATTATCTGGTGCTGAACAGGTTCATCCTGGACAAGGCCGAGCAGCCTGAGCGTAAAAAATACAAAAAAGAACAAATATCGCAAATTTTGGATTAATATGGATAAAGCTCAAAAAGATGTTATCGTCTTTGGTTACGGTTTGGGTCTTATTGCCCTGTTCTTTGGCCTTGGCAGCGTGTTCAGGCACGGCTTTTCCTGGGCGCCGGTAACGTTTTTTATCTGTGCTGTTATTTTCACAGGCGTAACCTTGCTCCGCTGGAAAGCGCTTAAGCCGGGATACCGCGGGTGGATGGCTGTTGCCAAGATCATTGGCAGCATTATGACGACGGTGATCCTGGGAGTTGTATTTTTTATTGTTTTTGTCCCTGTCGGCCTTGTGTTGCGCCTGGCAGGCAAGGATCATTTGCAACGGAAAAAGGACGCGGACGCGGCCACGTACTGGCAGCGTTGTCCGTCCGGGAATATTTTGAAAGAGCGGTATTTACAGCAGTTTTGAGACGGGTATGGCCAAAATATCCATTGTGAAAGAATTCTGGGATTTCTTAAAGACACGCAAGCGGTTCTGGCTGGCGCCGATCATTATCATTCTGTTGTTGTTGAGCCTGCTGATCATTTTTGCTCAGAGTTCAGCCGTGGCTCCTTTTATTTATACGTTGTTTTGATCCCGGGGCGGTATGAAAAAGATATTTGTGGTGTTCCTGATAATTCTTTGTGCGTTCGTCATGTTCGGACGTCCGGCGTTATCGGCGGCGGTTGAGGATGAACGGGTCGCGTTCCTGTCGTTCGAGCCCGCGTCGTTCGCCCTGCCGGGCGATATATTCGCTGTCGTTTTGCCGGGGGTTGTTTTTATCCGGGAGTATTTTGAACAGGGCCAGCTGGCGCGCTGCCTTGAAAGGTATCTTCTGACCAGCCAGGAGCGGCCTCCGCCCTTTGCGGCGTAAATTTTGGAAAAGGTATTTAATAAAAAAACAGTTGAAAAGGGAGATCGTCATGAAGAAGTTATTGTTAACACTCGTTGTCCTGGGCATGTTCACCGCGGTGAGTTTCGCGGAAACGGCTGCGGCGCCGGTCACAAATTCGGCGGCTGCCGGTGACGCGGCTTCCGGTCAGACCGTGAAGAAGTCAAAGGCTAAACATCATAAGGGCAAGGGTCACAAGAAGGCCAAGAAAGCGGATGCTGCCGACGCAACAACGACGGCACCAGCGGCTACGCCTGCGCCTGCGACAAAATAACGGCGGGAATGAATGCTGTTTTCAACGGGGCCCATGAAGGGCCCCGTTTTTTTGTTAACCGACGGCCCGGTCCAGCGTCCGGTATCCGATCGCTTCGGCCAGATGCTGGGGAAGGATGTTCTCTTTTTCATCGAGATCCGCGATGGTGCGCGCCAGGCGCAGGACCTTGTCATAGGCGCGTGCCGAAAGCCCGAGTGTCTCGACGGCGTTGGCCAGAAGGTTGTGCGCCGTTTTATCCAGCTGGCAGAATTTGCGGATATGCCGGTGCGACATTTGCGCGTTGGCATATATTTTCTCACCGTTAAAGCGCTTCATCTGGCGGCCCCGCGCCTTGATCACCCGTTCCCGGATCAGCTCTGACGGTTCTCCTGACGGCGCGGCCGTAAGTTCATCGGTTTTAAGGCCGGGGACCTCGAGATGGATGTCAATGCGGTCCAGTAAAGGGCCCGAGATCTTGGCGCGGTAGTGATGGATCTGTGTGCTGGCACAGCGGCAGGCTTTCTTGCGGTCGCCCAGATGCCCGCACGGGCAGGGGTTCATCGCGCCGAGGAGGATGAATTTTGTGGGGAAGCGCAGTGTTTTGGCCGCGCGCGCGATGGTGATGTGCCGGTCTTCCAGGGGCTGGCGCAGGGCTTCAAGCGTGGTGCGCGAGAACTCGGGAAGCTCGTCCAGGAAGAGGACGCCGTGATGCGCGAGCGTCACTTCGCCGGGCCTGGGGCCAGATCCTCCGCCCACGAGCGATACTGTAGAAGCCGTATGGTGAGGTGAGCGGAACGGCCGTTCCATGGCAAGCGCGGCGCCGGGTGTCGTGAGGCCGGCAATGGAATGGATCTTGGTCACCTCAAGGGCTTCTTCCCGGCTCAAAGGGGGAAGGATCGAGGGGAATCTTCGGGCCAGCATGGTTTTGCCGCTGCCCGGGGGGCCGATGAGCAGGGTGTTGTGCCCTCCGGCCGACGCCACCTCAAGCCCCCGCTTGACCAAAGTTTGGCCTTTGACATCCGCGAAGTCCTGGTTTTGCCCGTTCTCTGGTAAAGCTGGCGCGGCTTTCTCTGAAGGTGTGAATTTTTCCGTGGCTCCGGGGTCATGGAGGAACGCTACGGCTTGCGTGAGGGTTTCACAGGGGAATATCCGCGCGTTGTCGGCAAGGGCGGCTTCTTCAGCGTTGGGGCGAGGCACGATCAGGCCTTCGAGTTTTTCCGTGTTTTGGATGGTGGAAGCGATGGAGGCCGGGAGGACCCCGTTGACAGCCTTGATGTTCCCGGTCAGTGACAGTTCACCCAGGGCGGCGAACCGTGCCAGGTTATCCAGGGGGAGCTGTTCTGTCGCGCCAAGGAGCCCCAGCGCCAGGGGCAGGTCAAAGCAGGGGCCTTCCTTGGGTATGTCCGCGGGAGCGAGATTGATGGTGATCCTCGCGGATGGAAAGGTGAAGCCTGAATTCTTGATGGCCGAACGCACGCGTTCCTTGCTTTCGCGGATGGCGCTGTCGGGCAAGCCGACGATGGTGAGCGCGGGCAATCCTTTGCCCACATCCACTTCGATGGTGACCGGGTAAGCATCAAGGCCGTTGAGTCCGAAACTGAATGATCTGGCAAGCATGAAAACCCCTCTCTGCTGGACCGTGAGAGGGTGCGTTACGGGGGGATAAGGCATGACCTTTATACCATAGGGCCGGGTTCTGGTCAAATATGGCTTTTACTTGCTTTTTGGAGCTTGCCGGATATAATGACCTCCGTAATATTATTAGAGAAACCTTTTTATCCGATGTGTCCGTATGCATGCATTTGACCTTTCGGGTGCGTTCACCCAGATGTTCCAGAATAAAATATTCACGATCACGCTCTCTGTCTGGGTCATTGGGCAGGGGATCAAGATCATTATTAACATCTTGCGGGGCAAGAGGTTTAATTTCCGCTGGTTTATCGGGACCGGGGGCATGCCTTCCAGTCATGCGGCCGGTGTCGCGGCACTCGCAACCAGTTGCGGATTGGAATACGGTTTCAATTCAGGCCTGTTCGCTTTGGCCGCGGTATTCGCCATGGTCACGATGTTCGATGCCCAGGGTGTCCGGCGCCAGGCCGGAGAACAGGCGGAAGTCCTTAACAAGGTCATTGATGATATGTACTGGCATAAGCAGGTTGAGGTGGCCCGGATCAAGGAGTTTGTGGGGCATACGCCCATCCAGGTCCTTGTCGGGTCCATCCTGGGCTTCAGCCTGGCGGTTTTGCTTTACTGAGGAGGTATGATGCGCAGGTCCTTATTTATAGCTGTGGTGCTGGTGAGCGCGTTGTTGGCCGGGTGCGGGCAGGTCGGCGGCAAGGCCGCGAAATTGCTTGCGTCTCCCACGGACGGCCTTTATGAGAAGGCGAAGTCCATGATCACCGAAGGCAAGGTGGTAGATGCCAGGGCGGCCCTGCAGCAGATCATTACCGAACATTCTGATTTCAAGGACATCGAACAGGTTGAACAAGACTTGTATGCCCTTAACATAAAATTCCTGTTCTCGGATATCCCGGCTCCCCAGGCCGTGACGCATGAGGTGGTTCTGGGCGACACGTTGGGCAAGATATGCCGGAAATACAATGTTACGATGGACCTGGTCAAAGCATCGAATGGCCTTGGATCGGATGTGGTGCGCTTGGGCCAGAGATTACGCGTGTGGTCCGGCAAATTCTCGATCGTTGTCAACAAGACGCAGAACACGCTGATGTTGAAGAGCGATGAGGATATTTTCAAGGTTTACAATGTTTCAACCGGCGCCAACGCCTCCACGCCGGCGGGGACGTTCAAGATCACCAATAAGATCGAGAATCCGGTCTGGTATAAGCAGAATGCCATCATCCCGCCTGAAAGCCCGGATAACGCGCTGGGCAGCCGCTGGATGGGGCTCGACAAGCAGGGTTACGGCATCCATGGTACCGTCCAGCCTGACAAGATCGGCCAGCAGATCACGGCCGGCTGCGTGCGCATGCGCAACAGCGACGTCGAAGAACTTTACAAGATCGTCCCTGTCGGGACGCAAGTGCTCATACAGGAGTGACGATGGCCCTGGAATTCGAGAAACCCATCATTGAGATCGAGCAGAAGATCGCGGAACTGCGAAAATTAAATCACAAGCACGTGGATTTCGATCCCGAGATCAAAAAGCTTGAACAGAAGATGGAAGAGATCAAGGCCAAGGTGTACCACAAGCTCACGGCATGGCAGCGCATCCAGATCGCGCGCCACACCAAAAGGCCGTACACGCTGGATTACATCCGGATGATGACCACGGATTTTGTGGAACTCCACGGCGACAGGCTGTTCGCGGATGACCTCGCGATCGTGGGGGGCATGGCGACGATCGACGGCGAGCATGTGGTCGTCATGGGGCACCAGAAGGGCCGCGACACCTCCGAGAACATCAAGCGCAATTTCGGCTGCGCCCATCCTGAAGGTTACCGCAAGGCCATGCGCCTGATGCGCCTGGCCGAACGTTTCGGCATTCCGGTCGTTATTTTCATCGATACGCCGGGCGCTTATCCGGGTATCGGCGCTGAAGAGCGCGGGCAGGCCCAGGCGATCGCCGAGAACCTGCGCGACATGGCGCAGGTCCGCACGCCCATCGTGGCCACGATCATCGGTGAAGGGGGCAGCGGTGGCGCCTTGGGTGTCGGCGTCGCCGACCAGGTGCTGATCCTGCAGAACGCTTATTATTCCGTCATTTCCCCCGAGGGGTGCGCGTCGATCCTCTGGCGCAGCGCTTCCAAAGCGCCCGATGCCGCCGAGGCGCTCAAGCTCACGGGTGAATATCTTATCAAGTTCGGCATTGTCGACGAGATCATCCCCGAGCCGCTCGGCGGGGCGCATTACGAGCCGCAGCAAGTTGCCGATACGTTGAAGGCCGCGATCGTTAAACAGCTCAAACGCCTCAAAGGCCTGGACCATGACGAGCTGATCGAACGGCGTTACGCCAAGTTCCGCAAGATCGGCGCGTTCATTTCCCCTGACCAGAGGTAGTCATGGCGCCCTCCATTTGCGACCTGACGCTGGCTGAACTGACGGCGCACCTGAAAGCTGATGGTGAGCCGGAGTATCGCGCGGGCCAGGTCTTCGACTGGATCTATAAAAAAAGGTCATTTGCCTGGGAGGCCATGTCGAGCCTGCCGGGTGCCTTGCGCGCGAAGTTGTCCCGCCAGTTCCCTTTCCCTGATATGCGCCAGATAGAGATGCACCTCTCCGAAGACGGGACCCGCAAGTTCCTGTTCGGGCTTTGTGATGGCCAGCGCGTGGAGTCGGTCTTTATTCCCGCGGAAAAACGCGCGACCCTTTGCATTTCTTCCCAGGCGGGCTGCAAGTTCGGCTGCGGTTTTTGCGCGAGCGGCCTGGGCGGCTGGAAGAGGGACCTGACTCCCGGCGAGATCATCGGTCAGGTTCTCCTGGCGAAGAAGGCCTGCGCCGACGCGGGCGAGGTCACGCACATCGTGTTCATGGGGGTTGGTGAACCTTTTGACAATTATGACAATGTCCTGAAAGCGGTGCGCCTCTTGAACGCGCCCGAAGCGCTGCACATTGCGGCGCGGCGCATCACGATCTCCACATGCGGTGTTCTTCCCGGGATCGAACGGCTGGCCGGTGAGGGGTTGCAGGTGGAACTTTCGGTTTCATTGCACGCGTCCAATGACGCGTTGCGTTCCAGCCTCATGCCTGTTAACCGCAAGTATCCGCTGGCGGCATTGATGAAGGCCTGCCGCGCTTACGCGCGGAAGACGGACCGGCAGGTGACCTTTGAATATATCCTGATCAAGGGCCTGACGTGCACGGACAAATGCGCGGATGAGCTGTATGAAATATTGCGTGGCTGGCTGTGCAAGATCAATTTCATCGCGTGCAATCCCGTCGGGGAATTCCCGCACAAGCCTTCGTCGCGGGATGAGATCGGCCGGTTCCGGGCATCATTGCAGGAGCGCGGTATCGTCACGACATTTCGCACGCCTCGCGGCAAGGATATCGCGGCGGCTTGCGGCCAATTGCGCAATGCGGTGTGATGGGGTCAGGGTTTGGCCTGGAGTTTTCCTATCAGGGCCTGGACTTTGGGATTTTCGGAAAGTTTTTTGATGCGCGGGTCGGCCTGGAGGCTGGCCGCGTTCCCCGACTGGATCGCGGCGAGCAGGGTCGGGTCTGCCAGCAGGGCCATGATCTCGGGATCCTGGACCATTTGCTGGATATCGCCCATGACCTGGGGGTCGGCCAGGATCCTGTTTTGCATGGACTGGAATTCCGGTGTCGCCGTAATACGGGCGGATCCCGTTGCGCCGGGAGTTGCCGTAAGCTGTTGAGAAGGTGTCGTCGTTGTGGTGGATGTGATGGCGCCGTTCTGGAGCGTGATGACCTTGATGTCGGACGCGTGCGCGTTGGGTATGAGCGCATAGAAAAGAATAATATAGAAGGCTGTTTTTTTCATATGTTTGAAGTTTAGCATAAAAAATTCGATTTGTCTTTTGGTTGGGATATTTCAGGAGTTGTATGGGCGCGGGATTATTGAACAAGATCACAGGATCGTCGCATTACGATGGCCTGGACATTTTTGTTGAAGCGCTGGTCATCGGCTTTGCCGTGGCGCCAAGCTGGCAGAGCGGTATCCTGGCGCTTGGGCTGGCGCTGGCGTTCTTAATGGGGCAATCGTTGCGCGGCAAGGCTTTCGTGCCGGCGATCATCCTCGGGATAGTGGCCCACGCGTGTTTTATTATTTCATACGAAGTCCATCACGCACCGTTCATGCTGGGGGTCCTGTGCGCGGCGCCGTTCATTATCGTCCAGCGCGTTGTGGCGCGCCGCAGGGGCAAACGCCTGGCCTGGGTTGAGCTTCCCGGCGCCGCGGCGCTTGGCTTTCCGGCCGCGTCATTGATGATCTCGGGAGGGAAGCCCCTTGGCCTGGCTTTTTCGGTATGGGGTGTGATCGCGGTCCAGGCCGTGATCCTGGCTATTTATAAGAATGTGGCCGAGGCCCGCATGGCCGAGGCTCGGGCAAGAGCCGGGGCAGTTTAAGATAAAAATAAACGATCGATCAGGAGGGATCTATGGCGGGTGATGTTCAGGAAAAATGGCTCAAGTGGGTGGCGCTGACAACAACCATTCTTGCGGTTTGCGCGGCGATCGCGTCGCTCAAGGGCGGCGGTTTCTCGACACAAGTCCAGCTGATGACCACGCAGGAGAATAATAAGTGGTCTTATTTTCAATCGAAGAGCATCAAGCAGCATGTTACGGAAATGGAGCTTGATCTCGTAAAGATCGAATTACTGAAAGATAATCCCGCGGCGGTCAAGGATGAGCTGCGTGGCAAGATCAAGGCCGTGGAAGATAATATCGCGCGTTACGACAAGGAGAAGGCGGCGATCAAGACTGAGGCGGAAGGGCTGTCGAGCCGCCAGGGCGAGCTCAAGCGCCACGGCGGGAATTTTGGCCTGGCAGTGATGTTCTTCCAGATCGCGATCATGCTCTCCGCGATCGGCTCGCTGTTGAAACAAAGGTCGTCCTGGCTGTGCGGGCTCGCGATCGGCGTGGCGGGGTTCGTGTATTTCCTCAACGGGTTTTTGCTGTTCTTTTGATCCGGGGGATGTTTTTTTCTCTTGTAAAAAGAATACTGTTGCGTGAACACAGGGGCGTGACTATAATACGCCTCATCTTTCGCCCTACCTGCCGGGTGGCAGGGGAGGTTGGAAAGTGGATATGAAAAAGGAGTTTTGGACGTATGGGTAAGGTCAAGCCTGAGAATGAATGGAAGTTCAAGTGCGCGCACAGCGGCAAGGCGATCAAGCGCCGCAAACGTTATTTCCGTAACGGCAAATATTTCCTGAACAAGGCGTCGTGGCAGGCCTTCGTGAAGAAGCAGAAGGATGACGCTGCCGCGGCCGCCGCGTCTGCCGCTGAAGCCAAAGCATAGTTTTACGGGGCCGTAGCTCAGTTTGGGAGAGCGCCTGCATGGCATGCAGGAGGTCGTGGGTTCGACCCCCATCGGCTCCACTTTTATCATCTTCCCCCTGGTTTCACGCGCTTGCGCCGAAGTGGCGGAATTGGTATACGCGTCGGTCTCAAAAACCGATGTCCTCACGGGCATGTGGGTTCGAGTCCCACCTTCGGCATGTTCTTCCCATCGTAAACCACTTCCATCAACAAGGTTGACAATCGATCCGCCGGCCGGTAAAATACTTGGATGCTGGCCAGGATACTCTCCTCCCTCAGGTCCCATGAAGGTTATCTTTCCGGTGAAGATATAAGCCGGACGCTGCGCATCAGCCGCGCGGCGATCTGGAAACACATGGACCAGCTGCGCGCGCTCGGTTATGAGATCGAGGCGTTCCCGCACCGCGGTTACCGTTTTGTTTCCGCCCCTGACCTTCTTTTTCCGACAGAGATCCAGCCTGGCCTGGGGACCCGCAAGTTCGGTTGCGAGATACGCCATTTTGACAGCACCGGCTCGACGATGGACGAGGCTTTTCAGCTTGCGCTGGAGGGCGCGGTCGAGGGCACGGTCGTTGTCGCCGAAGCGCAGACCAGGGGCCGTGGCCGCCTCGGGCGGAATTGGTCGTCCCCCCGTTCCAAAGGCATTTATTTCTCCCTTATTTTACGCCCCAGGATACCCCCGTCACAGGCGCCGCTGCTGACCCTCGCGGCCGCTGTCGCGCTGAGCGAAGCTGTCGAAAAGGTTGTTCCCGCCGTCAAGCCGCGCATCAAATGGCCCAATGATATCCTCGCGGGCGGGAAGAAGCTTTGCGGCATTCTCACGGAATTGCGCGCGGAGACCGACCGCGTGCAGTACGTGATCGTCGGGGTCGGCATCAACGTCAACAATCTTGCGACACAACTTTTGCCCGAAGCCACATCGCTGCGGGTGGAGGCGGGGCACGCCGTGCCGCGGGTCGCCCTTTTCCAGGAAGTGCTGCGCAAATTCGAGGGCCGTTATGCCGCGTTCCTTAAAAGCGGAGCCGGCGCTGTGTTGCCGGAGTGGAAAAAGCGTTCCGCGACGCTCGGGGTACGGGTGCGTTTCGTGGAACGCGGCGAACAACGCGCCGGGATCGCTGAGGACCTCGCGGAGGACGGTGGCCTTCTGGTGCGGATGCCCGACGGTAAACTTGTCAAACGCATCGCGGGGGACATCCTGCTGTGAATACGGCCTTGCGTGAACAATTGCGGGCGCTGGAGGCGCGGGGATTGCGGCGTTCGCTCAGGATTGTCCGTTCCGCTCAGGGCCGGGAGATCGACCTGGACGGGCAGCGGTGCCTTAATTTTTGTTCCAATGATTATCTGGGGCTCGCGGGGGATCCCCGCCTGGCCCGGGCGGCCGCGGAGGCAATGGGCCGTCGGGGATTTGGCGCCGGCGCGTCACGGCTGGTGTGCGGGAATTTTGATGAACATGAGGCGTTAGAGAGAGATGTTGCGCAACTCAAGCGGACCGCCGCGGCGCTTGTTTTTTCATCAGGTTACACGGCGAACACGGGGGTCATCCCCGCGCTTGTAGGCCGGGATGACGCGGTGTATTCGGACCGGCTCAACCATGCCTCGATCGTCGACGGGATCATCCTCAGCCGGGCAGGCCTGCGGCGTTATCCGCACAATGATGCCACAGCGCTCGAAGATATGCTGCGGCGGGATATGTCCGCGCGGCGCAAGCTGATCGTGACCGATACGGTGTTCAGCATGGATGGCGATGTGGCACCGCTGAAAGATCTGGGCGCGCTCGCGAAGAAATACGGCGCGTGGCTCATGGTGGATGAAGCGCATGCTTTTGGCGTGTTCGGTCCCGCCGGAGAGGGGTTTGTGGCGCACGAGGGGCTGCAGAAGGCGGTTGATGTGCAGATGGGGACGTTCTCCAAGGCGCTTGGTTCCTGTGGGGCCTATGTCGCGGGCAGCCGTGAATTGAAAGAGGTGTTGATCAACAGCGCGCGCAGCGTTGTTTTTTCGACCGCGGTCCCGCCCTCGGTTGCCGCGGCCACCCGCGCGGCGCTGGCGATCATGCGGGATGAACCCTGGCGCCGGGTGAAGCTTCTGGAGAATGCGTCCCGATTGAGGGAGGGACTTAATAAAGCCGGATTTGACACGATGCAAAGCTGCACCCCGATCATTCCCGTGCTGGTCAGGGACGCGGCCCGTGCCGTGGCTTTTTCCAAAGAACTTTTGCGGCAAGGTATTTTTGTTTCGGCGATCCGCCCGCCGACGGTCCCGTC
Organism: Candidatus Omnitrophota bacterium; assembly: GCA_903901225.1. Taxonomy (GTDB): domain Bacteria; phylum Omnitrophota; class Gorgyraeia; order Zapsychrales; family Fredricksoniimonadaceae; genus Fredricksoniimonas; species Fredricksoniimonas borealis. The sequence continues at coordinate 24,271 of CAIUQE010000020.1, read as the reverse complement.
CGGGACGGCGCGACTGCGGGTGACGGTAAGCGCGGCGCATACCGATGAAGATATCGCGCGTTGCCTGGAGGCGTTCCGGCATGCGGGCTGATCCGGTCTATTTATTTATTCACGGGTTTGGAGGATGCGCGCAACTGTGGGCCGCCCAGGCCGCTCATTTCAGGACAAAAGGCCGGGTGGTCGCCGTTAATTTGCCGGGGCATGGCGGAGCACCCTGGCACGGGGAAACTTTGCCCGACATGGCGGCGTGTGTCGCGCGGGCACTGGGTCCCGCGCCCGTCGATGGCCAGGTCATTGCCGTGGCGAATTCATTCGGCGGGCTTGTGGCGCTGGAGCTGTGGAAGAGCTATCCGCGTATTTTCAGGTCCCTGACATTGGCGGGTTCCTTGCCGCGGTTCACATATACGCCTCAGTTCCCGGCTGGCCTTGACGCGCCGCGGATCAGGAAGTTCATGGCGCAGCTTGAAGGCGATGTCCCGTCGGTCCTTGAGATGTTCTTCCGTTCGCTTTTTTCACCTGAGGAACGCGCCAGTCCCTGGTATGGTTTGATCAAACAGGCACGCCAGCAGGAGGTTGTGCCATCAAAGGAAACATTGCACGCGTTCCTGCGGATCCTGGGGACGGCGGACCTGCGGGAGACCCTGAAGACCGTCACGGTCCCCGTGCAGTTCGTCCTTGGTGATAATGACCCGATCTGCCCTTTGGAGGTCATTGGGCCCCTGCGTGAGATCGTCCCTTCGGCCAGGGTGAACATCATGCCGGGGTGCGGGCATTTCCCGTTCTTGTCGCGTGCCGATGAGTTTAACGCCTTGCTGGAAGGGGCTGTCGCGTGAACGCCCCATCCTGCCAACAGCTCATCCGCCGGAAGTTCTCGGACGCCGCGGCGCGTTATGGAGCGGTCGCGGATGTCCAGCGGGGGATTGCGGGCGAGCTTTTGAAAAGGATCGATGCCGCGCCCGGGTCATGGGTCCTGGATGTCGGGGCGGGCGATGGCGCGCTGGCGTCGGGATTGGCGCGGGCTGGTGCGCGGGTCGTCGCGCTTGATGCGGCGTGGGGGATGGCTCGCCAGGGCAAGAGCTTGAACGGCGGAGCCTGGTGGGTCCAGGCCGACGCGTGCGCGTTGCCTTTCGCGCGGGAAAAATTTGACCGTGTGGTGTCGTCTTCGGCCTACCAGTGGGTGGAGGACCTTCCCCTGGCGTTTGAACAAGCCCGACGGGTCCTGAAACCCGGCAGGCCTTTGACGGGCGTGCTGTTCGGGTACACGACACTGAACGAGTTTTTTACCAGCCTGCAGCGCGGTGCCGCGCGTTTGGGACGGACATTGCCGGCGATGAAGCGGCTGGCGCGGGCGGATGAGGTGCGCGCCGCTCTTGGTTCGGCGGGGTTCCGGCATGTTGTTGTGACATCCGAGGAGCGCACGGCGGGGTTCAGGGACATGGCCGCCATCCTCGCGTGGCTCAAGGGGATCGGCGCGAACGCCCTGACGCCGCGGTTCTTTCTGGGGAAGGCCTTGTTGAAGGCGTCCGCGGAAGAATACCGCGCGCATTTTACTTTTGATGAGGCGTTGCGCGTGACATTTGAAGTGATCTGGATCGAGGCAAAAGCATGAGGACATTTTTTATTACAGGGACCGATACGGGTGTCGGAAAAACTTACACGACCCTGGCGCTGGGCGCGTTATTGGCGAAGGCGGGGCATGACACGGGTGTTTTCAAGCCCGTCCAGTCGGGGGTGGGCGACGCGGAATTCCTCAAAAAGAACCTGGCTCTTGCCGATGGCCTGCGGGAGATCAATCCTTGTTTTGCCCGCGAACCCCTTTCACCCCATCTTGCGTTAAAGCGGGCCGGTGTGCGTGTTACGTCCGCGCGGCTCATGGCCGCGTTCAAACGCATTGCCGCGCGCCACAGTGTGATGCTGGTCGAAGGCGCCGGCGGGCTCCTCGTGCCCGTGACAGGGAACTATCTGATGGCAGACCTTGCGCGGGACCTTGGCGGGGAACTGGTCATTGTCGCGCGCCTTGGCCTTGGGACGATCAACCACACATTATTGACCGTGCGGGAAGCCCAACGGCAGGGCATTCCCGTCGCGGGGATCATTTTTTGCGACGCGACCGGCCGCGTCCGGGGGATCCCGGAGCGGACGAATCCCCGGGCGGTCAAAGAACTTGCCGGGGTCCCCGTGCTCGGAGAGGTTCCGTTCCTGAAAGACACCCGTGCCGTTGCCGTCGCGCGCGCCTGCCGCGGCAAGATGAACTTGAAAAAACTTTTGTCCGTCCCCGCACCGCACGGGAGGGGGCTTGTTGCCATGGACAAGAAGTATGTCTGGCATCCTTTTACCCAGATGCAGGACTGGATCGCCGGCGTGCCGGGTGAGCCGCTGGTGATCGACCGCGGTGAAGGGTCGTATCTCATTGACACCGCCGGGCGAAAATACCTCGATGGCGCGTCGAGTTTGTGGGTTAACGTGCACGGGCATCGCAAGCGTCAACTTGATGAAGCCCTGCGGGCGCAGATCGGCAAGCTTGCCCATTCGACCTTGCTGGGCCTTTCGAACACGCCCGCGATCCTCCTGGCCAAAGAACTCGTCGGGATCGCGCCCCGCGGCCTCGCGAAGGTATTCTATTCGGACAACGGGTCCACGGCTGTCGAGATCGCGATCAAGATGGCGTATCAGTATTGGCAGAACAAGGGAGATGCAAAAAGAACAGCCATCGCGCATTTGGGGAATTCCTACCATGGCGACACGCTCGGCAGTGTCAGCGTCGGCGGCATTGACCTTTTCCATAAGGTGTACCGCAAGCTGGTCTTCAAGGCGCTCCGGATCGATATGCCGGACTGTTATCGCGCGCCCGACGGCAAGAGTTATCCGGGCTATGCCTTCGAGGCGGTAGATCGGTTCGAGGCCCTTGTGAAAAAAGAGCGCGGCAGGATCGCGGCGCTGGTGCTCGAACCTCTGGTGCAGGGGGCGGCCGGCATGATCATGTGGCCAAGGGGCGTCCTCAAATTTTTTGAACAGGTGTGCCGGCGGCACGACGTGTTTTTGATCGCTGATGAGGTGGCGACAGGGTTTGGGCGTACGGGGAAGATGTTCGCCTGCGAACATGAGGATGTCCACCCTGACTTTCTGTGCGTCGCCAAGGGGATCACGGGCGGTTATTTGCCGCTGGCCGCGACCTTGACGACGCAGCGCGTTTTCGACGGATTCCTGTTCCCTTATCGCGACATGAAGACATTTTTCCACGGGCATACGTACACGGGCAATCCCCTGGCGTGCGCGGCAGCCCTGGCCAATATCCGCCTTTTCAAGGAAGAAAAAGTGGTCGCGGCGCTACGGCCGAAGATCGCGTTCCTGAAAGGACGCCTCGCCCGGCTCAAGGACCATCCCTGCGTTGGGGACATCCGCCAGCGCGGTTTCATGGTCGGGATAGAACTTGTGGCGGACAGGCCCTCCCAACAGCCCTTCGCGTGGCAGGACAGGGTGGGCATGCGGGTTTGCGCGCGCGCCCGCCATTATGGCGTTATCCTGAGGCCTTTGGGCGATGTGATCGTCCTGATGCCGCCTTTGTCCATGAGCAGCACTGAACTTGATACGCTGGTGGGCGCCGTTGAAAGATCCATTGGTGATGTCCTGGGAGATGGCCGCAACCCGGGCCAGGAGGGAGCGATATGGCCAAAGTGATGGTTGCCATGTCGGGGGGGGTTGATTCTTCCGTGACGGCCGCGTTGCTCAAAGAGCAGGGCTTTGATGTCGCGGGGGTCACTATGTGTTTTGAGCTCCCTCCTTCCAGCGCTTCCGCCCGCCGGCCCAGTTGCTGCGGCTTGCAGTCCATTGAGGATGCCCGATGGGTTTGCCGCAGCCTTGGCATCGATCATCATGTGCTCAATTATGGTGACGCGCTGGTATCGCTCGTCATCGACGATTTTGTCCGGGAATACGGCCGGGGGCGGACGCCCAATCCCTGCGCGCGCTGCAACCGTTACCTGAAATTCGAGCGGCTTTTTTTGGACGCGCAAGCGCTCGGCGGGACCCATCTGGCGACGGGCCATTACGTCCGCAATATCCTTGATGCGAAGACGGGAGAATACGCGCTTCACAAGGCCTGTGACCGGCATAAGGACCAGTCCTATTTTTTGTATGACACGCCCCGTGCCAGCCTGCCGTCGTTGCTTTTTCCCCTGGGTGGTTATACGAAAGACGAGGTCAGGGGCCTCGCGCGAAAATTCAACCTGCCGGTGGCGGAAAAAAAGGATAGCCAGGATATCTGCTTCATTCCCGACGGGAAGTATCAGGATTTTCTTGCCGCGTACGCGGGGTCGGCGGGCCGGGCCGGAGATTTTATCGATGAACATGGAAAAGTGGTCGGGCGTCACGCGGGCATCGCGCGCTATACCATCGGCCAGCGCGAGGGCCTGGGCATCGCCCTGGGCCATCCGGTCTACGTCAATCGTATCGATCCTCTGCTTAACAGGGTGCATGTGGGGCCTGAAGAACTGCTGCTGAGCCGCGGGTTGGAGGCATCCGGCCTTAACCTGCTGGCCGGGAATTTTTCCAAAGAAACCATCGAAGCCAGCGTCCGGATAAGGTATAATCACAACGATATTAACGCCCAGGTCAGTTTTTTGGAGGACGGGCGTATGCGCGTGCGGTTTGACGTGCCGCAAAAAGCCGTGGCGCCGGGGCAGTCCGTTGTTATTTACGACGGGGACCGTATGCTGGGCGGCGCGGTGATCGACGCTGCTTTATCGGAATGACACCTAACCTTCGGAGGGGATCATGAGGATATTGTTCATTATGCTGTGCGTTTTGCTGGTCGCCGGCGGCCCCGCGGTGGCGGCGAAGAAATCCCCGGTCACGGACGGGCCTTACCGTGTTTATTATCAGGGTGGCGCTATCCTCAGGGAAGAAAATTACAGGAATACGAACCTTGACGGCACGGTCAGGGAATATTACGAGAATGGCAAGCTCAAGGCTGTCACGAATTATGCCGACGGAAGCCGTGAAGGCGAGGCGGCGACGTATTACGAGTCCGGCGTGACCAGGATGGCGGGTTTTTACAAGAATAATGCCGTCGAGGGTGTTGTGAAGTATTACGACAAGGACGGGAAGTTGTCAAAGGAAGAATCCTACGAGAACGGTGTCCTGAGCGGTTCAGCTTCCACGTACTATCCTAACGGCGCTATTAAACAGCAGATGGTTTACAGGAATGCCGTGCTTAACGGGACGCTGGTCGAATACGATGACAGCGGCAAGCCCAAGTCCGAGTCTTCTTATCGGGATGGTGTCCTGGTGAACACCTTGACCTATGACACAGGGGCGGGCCTGCTGAAGGAGAAACCTCCGCTGCCGAAGCCCGCGGCGGCCAAAGCGCCTGAAAAACCAAAGGTGAAGAGCGATGCCCCGGACAAGGTCCAGGATAAACCCGCGGCCAATGCGGCCGATGACAAGAAATAAGGAGCAGGAAAGCGATGGGGATCAGGCTTGATACGGGATATTTGAAGGGTCTTGTGAGCGAGAGTGAATTGAACGCGCTGGCGCCCGCCGTGGCCAAGGCGCACGCGGACCTGCACCAGAAGACGGGCGCGGGCAATGATTTTCTTGGCTGGGTCGACCTGCCTTCAAAAACCCCGGACCTTTTGGTCAAGGAGCTTTCCGGATTGGCGAAGGAAGTGGCCGGGCATTCACAAGCCATTATTTCCATCGGCATTGGCGGGTCTTATCTGGGCATCCGCTCCACGCTGGAATTCCTGGGCGGTGCCTCCGCGGTCCCGGTCCATTACGCCGGGCATAACATGTCCTCGGCGGATATCGTCAGGGTGCTGGATGTGATCGCCCGCCAGGATGTCACGGTCGTCGTGATCTCCAAGTCCGGCACGACCACGGAGCCGGCACTCGCGTTCCGCCTCATCGACGAGGCCATGCGCAAGAAATACAGTGCCGCCGAACTGAAAAAGCGCGTCATTTGCGTGACGGACGGCAGGAAGGGCGCCTTGCGCCAGATCGCGGACAAGGCCGGATACCGTTCCTATGTCATTCCCGACGATGTGGGCGGCAGGTTCTCGATCCTGACCCCTGTCGGCCTGGTGCCGCTGGCGCTGGCTGGTGTTGATATCCGCGCTTTTGTCGACGGGTTTCGCGCGGGCGAGAAAGAATACGCCGACCCCGACAGCGCGCGCAACAGCTGTTACCGGTATGCCGCCATCCGCAATGTCCTTTACCGCAAGGGGAAGGTCATTGAGATGATGGCGTCGTTCTATCCGAACGTGCAGTATGTGGCCGAGTGGTGGAAGCAGCTTTACGGCGAAAGCGAAGGCAAGGGCGGGCGGGGGATATTCCCGGCGTCGACGATCCTTTCCACCGACCTGCATTCCATGGGCCAGATGATGCAGGACGGGATGCGCAATATCTTTGAGACGTTCATCACCATCGACAAGGTCGCGGACAAGGTCGTGGTCCCTTCCCAGGCGGAAAATACCGACCAGTTCAATTGTGTGGCGGGCAAAGAGCTGGAATGGGTCAATGCCCAGGCGTATAAAGCCACGGCCGAGGCGCATTACGAGGGCGGGGTCCCGAACATGGCGATCAGCCTGGCGCAGGCGGACGCGTTCCATATCGGCCAGCTGTATTATTTTTTTGAGAAAGGTGTCGGGATATCGGGGTATATCCTCGGCGTCAATCCTTTCGACCAGCCCGGTGTCGAGGCGTACAAAAAGAAGATGTTCGCGCTTCTGGGCAAGTAACAAAGGATCAGCCGGAAGCCTTGCCGACGGCATTGAGATGAAAAAGACCGACAATTTTTTCATCCCTCCCTTCAATTCACGCCGGATCAATGGCCGTTATCTTGTCAGTAACAGGTTGTGCGGCTGGGACTTTCTGGCACCGGATGAATTCCGGCAGTTGAACGCGCTGGGCCTGGCCCGCGCCACGCCTTTGTTCGCGAGGCTCCGATCCAGAGGCCTCGTGGCCGACGCGGATAATGTCCGGCAATTGATCCGCGATTTCCGCTCCGTCAATACCAACCTCTTTGCCGACACATCCCTGCATATCGCTGTTGTCACGACCCGATGTAATCTTCAATGTTCCTATTGCCAGGCCAGGGTCCCGGAAGGCCGGGATATGTCATTGGAGGTGGCGCGCCAGGTCCTGCGTTATCTCGAGGATGTCCGCAATCCGCATGTCACGCTGGAATTGCAGGGCGGTGAGCCGCTGGTGAACTGGCCGGTGGCAAAATTCCTGATCGAGGGCGCGCGCCGTCTGGGCCGCCCCGGCAAGAACGTCACGGTCTCCCTTGTGAGCAACCTGACGCTGCTGGATGAGGCTAAAATGCGCGTCCTGGCTGACAATGACGTTAAAGTTTGCACCTCGCTTGATGGCCCCGCGGATATCCATGACCGCCACCGTGTCCTTCCCAACGGGCGGGGGACTTACCGGGTCGTGACCGGCAAGGCGCGGGAATTCAGCAAAAAATTCGGCCGGCAGGTATCATTCCTGCCGACGATAACCGCGGCTTCACTCCGGCATCCCCGGCAGATCGTGGACGAATACGTCCGTCAGGGGCAGACGCAGATCTCCCTGCGTCCGGTGAATAATATGGGTGGCGCGGAGTGCGGCTGGGAGGCCCTTGGTTACAGCCCTGAGGCATTCCAGCGATTTTACCGGGTGGCGATGGAGCATATCCTGGAATTGAACCGCAAGGGTGTTGAGATGCATGAACGGATGGCCCGTGTCATCCTTACGAAGGTGCTGGCCAAAAAGGACCCGATGTTCGTCGACCTGATGAATCCCTGCGGGGCCGGGCGCGCGCAGATGGCCTATATGCCCGACGGGGGGTGCTTCCCGTGCGACGAGGCGCGGATGGTCGGGGGCGATATGTTCAAGCTTGGCAATATCCTGCAAGACCGGTATCAGGACATGATGTCCAGCGACAAGCTGCTTTATCTTTTGCAGGCGTCCTGCGCGGATATCGCGCAGTATGCCTCGCCGTTCATCCCCTGGACGGGGTATTGCCCGGTGGTCAATTACGCCTTGCAGCATAATGTCGTGTCAAAGACCCGATGTTCATCGGCATTCAAGATCCTTGATTTTCAGTTCGAATATATTTTCGGAAAGCTGGAGGAAGGCGGCTGGGCGGCGGAGGTGTTCAGGCGGTGGGCTGAGCGCGGGGCTGGAACAAAGGATCCGCGGTAAAATAAGACCCGTTGGCAGCCATGGCCAAAGCACGGCTGCCGCCCTGACATTGCTTCAGGACGGAGCAGGCCCGGCAACGCGCGGGCAGGAACGATGGCTTCCTGAGTTTCCTGAGGAAGGTATGAGCCCAGGCAACCTTGATGTTCTTTCCAAGATCTTCGTCGATAAAGTAACTTGGCTTGTAGAAACCGCGCGCGTCCCAGACAAGCCGCGTGTGCCCGTCGTCGGATAGAGCGCCGAGCATGATGCTGGAGGCGGCTTTCAGGTCCGGCAGGACGCAAAAAGGCAGGGCGTTGGCGAGTTTCACGTTAAGCCCCTCTTGTGACAGCTCCAGAAGTTTTGTCGCCAGAGACTGATAATCACTGGCATTGAGGCGGATCGCGCGGCGCGCCTGGATACTCATCGGGCGGAAGAGTTCCCAGGCATACGGGCGGATCTTCGCGATCAGCGCCGCGTAACGCGGGACGTCGTCAAGGAACTGCCGCGTGATGACCGTACCGAGCCGCACGACAGGAACAGTGTCACGCAGCAGAAGGATGTTTTTGATCTTTTTTGAGAACGGCAGGGACGTTCGCGTCAGGTCGCGGTCGGAGGCGCTGTCGCAGCCCTGCAGGGAGACAAGGATATTATCGACGTGGAGCGCAAAGATGTTGAGCCAGGCGGGTGTTGCCAGCGTCGCGTTGGTATTGAGCAGGACATACATTTTTTGTTCTTTGGCGTAAGCCAGCATCTGCGGGAGTTCGGGATGAAGGAGCGGCTCGCCGCCGGTGAACCTGATGGCCGTGACCTTGTTGCGCCTGGCATCATCAATGATCATTTTGACAGTTGCGAATGTGACGCGGGCGCGGCGCGCGCTGGCGCCGGTGCAGTGGCGGCAGCGCAGGTTGCACTGTCCGGTGATCTCGATGACGATGGAGGAGGGGTTTTTCATCGGTGTAAGATCTTCAGCATCCAGCCGAGGAATGGCGTGTAACTGGCCAGGCATCCGGCGAAAAGGAAAGGCGCGAAAGCTACCCGGTCCTTGTTGTCCCTGGTTTGCCGGATCAGGTTGTGGATCAGTTGGAAGCCCAGGGAATAGGCACACAGGGTCATGACGGTGCGGGTGAGGTGTTCCAGCGTGTAGAAATCCGGTGACCAGCGCAGGCCAAGGCCCAGGCCGATGATAACGCAGGGGATCACGATCTGCGGATATTCCTCCAGGTATGATGCCATCCGGAAGATCAGAAAATATAGCGTGGAAATGATGATCCACCGGGTGAAGGGTTGGATATGCCACGCAGTCATGGCCAATAAATGAGGGATCGCCCATGATACGGATATCATGACCATGAACGCGATAAGCGTGTTTTTCGGGTCTTTGATCATAAATATTGCCTGGATCAAAGTTTTGGGATGCTTCAGCACCGACCAGAGGAACAAAGGGGTAAAGCAGATCAGGCCGATGAGGAATGTGTTGATGAACAAAGGGACGCACGGTAAAGCGAATACCTGTTCATAACCCGTGAGCGGCATGAGAAAAGCATATGTGACGAAGAGTTTCGCGTCCCCGGGGCGCCAAAGGTTGATGCTGAAGAAAAATACGCCCGCCACTGTGGCGGTGACAGCACTGCTTAATGGCGCCTGCCATAGGGATCCCGCCGTGAAGAAAGAAACCGCATAGAGCGCCAGGGCGGGAAAAGCTGTCATGAACAAATGGATGTTCCTGATCTTTTTTTCACGGATATCCGAATAACTGGTCAGCGCGCCTGTTATGCAGATCAGGATAAAAGGGATGGATGAGATCACGCGGGGAAGGTCCATAGAAGAGCCTGATTATAACACAGGACAATAGAACATAAGGTCGCTTTCAAAAGTCTATAATTTCAAAATAAAATTGTGTCCTTGGGCGTTGGTCCATGTCGACGCATGTGAAGGTCAGCCGCAATGCGCTGGTGATGGCCGCGAGGTCATGGTACAACCTTAGTCCTTCGCCTTGCGTATCCAATGCTTCGAGGATCGCAAGAGGCCGTTCCCGGCCGTTCCAGAAATCGGTCCTTATAGACCTTCCATGAGTGCCATACCGCGCGCAGAACAGGACCAGGTCCGGAAGGTGGCCGGTTGATAATAATTCCTTGTATCGGAGCACGGTCCTTTTTTTAAAAAGTCCTTTGAATTTTCCCGTGATATCCCTGCTGAGAAAAGGGCCGAAATAAACCTTCAGTTCGACTTTGCCGCTGTCATAAAGATCGACCGCCGACATCCGCGCTTTTTTGAAATACAGGAGATCCTTTTCAATTTGCGGCAAGGAGATCCCCGCCTTATGGCAAACTTTCCTGATATGGGCGCGCCAGGGGACTTTCTGTAGAGAAAGATGATAGTAGTTATACAGTTTCATCCGCCGTTCGTCGCGCGTGGCGTCATAGTCCGCGATGCCCATCCCGAAACAATGGTCCTTATGGTTATCAAACATGTAGGGTTCAACGGCGGCGCGCGCATGGCCGGCTTCGGCGAAAAGGCTGATGACCTGTTCACGGCGCAGGCAGGTCAGTGCCAGGCGGGCATAATCCCGGCCTGCTCCCTGGGTGGATTCGCTGGATATCTCAAGGCTTCCGGTGATCCTTGGCTTGAGGCAGCAGAATTTCTTCAACAGGCGGCTTGTTCCCGGAGATGTTCTTGACTTGACGTAATGGAGGATATTCAGGCGTGTGGTGGCATCCATGTTGTTCTCAGGCCGCAGGCCGCGCAGACTTTCCAGGATCGCCTGGTAATATCAGGATGAAAACAGCCGATCTTACTTGCCCGCCGGAGCATTGTTCTTACCGGGACTTCCTGAATGTTCCCCAGGTATAGATCATCCTGTCTGGCTGGTATGCCGGTCAAGGTCCTGGTCGGATTATAACAGCCAAAAGCATCGCCGTCGCAATCAATGAAAAGGATCTTTTCAGCGGCATCGCACCAGATGTGACGGGATATTTTTCCCGCTGCGGCGTGTTTTTTTGAGCCGGGGATCGAATCCGCCGTGAATGGTCCCCAGAGTTTATAAAAAGTCAGGAGCTTTTTTGTTTCTGTCGAGAAGTCCCGGATATTGGAATGGGCCATCAGGAACGCATTATCCTGGGCCTTATCAAGCGCCACGATCATGCGCCGCAGGTCACGGCTGTCCGGACAAAGGTGATAATTACTGGGGACCATCAGGATGTGATGGAAGCGAACATACACAGGGTGTTGAATGTTCGTTCGCTGCTGCAGCATCTTCCAAAGTTTTTTTGGAAAAAGCAGGACGGACCTTGCCGTTGTTTTTGAAACGACATAGCTGATATTGAGAAAGGCCGATGATCTTCCTTCAGTGATCAGGCGCGCGCCATCAGCCAGGTTGTCGATGGCGGTGTTGAACGAGGCGGGGTTTTGCGGCTGGTGCAGGCAGCGGAATCCTTTTTCATCAAGGGCGTTCATGTTGACCGTCAGTTCGCTCAATGCGGGTAATATGGCAAGGATATTTTTTTTGTGCTGGATATTGCTTAAGAGCTTTATCCGGAATCCCAGGGCGCGCGCTTCATGCACGATGCGCACAAATCCTTTGAATAAAGCGGGCTCTCCCTGGCCGCCGATCTCGAGTTTCTTGAAGCCCAGGTTACGGGCATCTTTCAGCAGGGATATCCACGCGGAAGCGGAAAGGACTTTTGGGTTCCTGCCTTTTAAATATGCGCAGAATTGGCAGCGGTACTGGCAGCGATTACCGAGTGAGATCAATAATTCGCCGGGGCGGGTGGCTGCCGGTCTTTCGTCCCGATCATTGGGGTCATTTGGTCTTGTTTTCATGACAGATCCCGATATAAAGGATGCCGGGCACCAATGACTGGCATATTCCTTGCGCGGCATGTTAGAATCACATGGAACTTTTTCAAAGCAGGCCGCAATGGGCCGTATAAAGAAGGAAAATGAACGTATCGTATGATTAATTTAGCAACGAAGCGGCGAAATGCCAAGGTAAAGATCGTTGATGCGTGTGAGGTGGATAGGCGCAGAGTTGCAATGTTTTTGCCCTGCGTCTTCCTGCGGGATGACGATATCTGGTCGGATGATGAGGTATTCCTTGAATTGTCAGGTTTTCTGAAAGAACTGCGGTTGCCTGTCATCTATGGTGTTATTCCGCTGCGCCTCGAACCACGCATGGCTGTTGTTTTGAAGAACGCCAAAAAGAGCGATCCGGCCCTTGTGGATATTGTCCAGCACGGGTATCAGCATGCGAACCATGCGGCCGCGGGCGTTGCCAAATATGAGTTCGGGCCGGGAAGATCTAATGATCGTCAACATAAAGATATGAGTGCTGGCTTGAAGATCATGCACAGGTCGTTTGGCGCCATGTTCACGCCGGCATTTATTCCGCCGTACCATGGTTATGACCGGGCGACACTTGACGCGGTCGAAGACCTGGGATTCAGGATCTTTTCCGCCGGAAAAAAGGCCGCTCTTTCCGGAAGGTCTTTTCTTGACCTTCCCGCCCGTGTCGCGCTTAATAAATATGCCCCTGACGGGACCCCGCTGGCGTTTGACAGTCGTGACATGATCGCGCAATGGCGCCGTGCCGCGGCCGGGCGCGGCGTGATCGGCCTTGTGTACCATCATCGCGCCATCAAGGGCGCGGATGACATGACGGCGATCAAAACATTCTTTCGTTTCCTTGCCTTGCTGCGGGATCAGGGCCACGTGCGTTTGGCCTTGTTCTCGGATCTGTTGCGTGTTGAAAAGTCAGGGAGAGAAAGATGCCGGTGATCCGTATGCGCTCGGCCGTGATCTACCTGACCGAACGTTGCCCGCTGGCGTGCGGATATTGTTATTTCCGGGACAAGAGGCAACATGACCTTTCCTGGAAGGTCCTGGCAAATTTCCTTGTGCTGGTGAAACGGGAATGGGGATCTCCCCGGTCGTTCGTGATCAGCGGTGGAGAGCCATTGATGTGCTGGGATAAGGTAAAGAAGCTGGTGATGGCGCTGCGGTCCGGATTCCCCGGCGCCGATGTGCGCATGCAAACCAACGGCCTGATGCTGGACAGGACAAAGATTGCCTGGCTGAGCGCCCGGGGCGTCGGCCTGGAGTTCGGGATAGACGGGGATCTTGGAACAACAGCCCGCTGGCGACGGCCGATGGACCGCGGGATGTTCGCCCGCCTTGTGCGCAATATCCGCGCGGCGCTCGACGCGGGGATATCGTGCGGTTGCACCATGACGGTCCATCCTGATGAAGTGGCCCGTATGGCGGAGAATTTGCGGTTTTTGAAAGGCATCGGATTGTCGTGCGTTGATATCACGCCCGCCGCGTTCATGCCCTGGGACGCGGCGCGCCGGGCGGCTTTCAGGGCGGCATACGTGGATATTGTTGCGACACCGGCATTGCGCCGGATGCTTTTTACCCGCGAAGATCGCGAGTTCATGCCCGCGGGCCTTATGGATATCAGCCTGCATCCGCCGGGGGATGTGCTGTTAGGTGATGCCTTTCTGTGCCTGCCCGGGAAGGCGCGCAAGAAATTCAGCTTGTGGGACCCGGCGACCGGGACGTTACGGCCCCAGATGGTCGCGTATTACCGGCGGCGATATGCCCTTTTATGGAAAAGGCCGTCCTGGCGGACCTATCGCGATCATGTTTCGTTCGGCTTTGAAATGGTGAACGCGATGATGGGGCGCAACTATCTCAATACCCGTCAGATCGTCCCGCTGATGCGGTTCATGACACGGGTGCATCTTTCTTATGGCCATAAAAAAATTTCCGCTTAATCATATCTGGTTTTTTGTGACGGACCGATGTAATCTCCGTTGCGGGTACTGTTTTTTCAGGCACAAGACCCAGCGCGCGGTGATCTCTGATGCGGTGTTCAGCAACGCGATGCGTTGCGCGGGTTTGGCAAGGCAGGGTGAATTCATCCTTTCGGGCGGAGAACCTTTGCTGGAGTGGGACAGGACAAGGCAGATGATCAAAGCGGTCCGCGCGGCGTTCCCGCGCCGGTATGTTTCTGTCCAGTCGAACGCGACATTGCTTGACGCTTCAAAGGCCGCGTTCTTCAGGAAACACCGTGTTAACGTTGAAGTGGGTGCCGACGGGGATGAGCGCACGGCGCGGGTGAATCGTCCTGGCGCGCGGGCGGGGTATTATCAGCGTGTGTGCCGGGCGATCAGTGTCCTGCAAAAAGCCAGGGTCGCTATGTCGACGACAATGACCGTCTATCCGCATGGCGCGCAAGACTTGTTCGCCAACGTCAGGCATCTGGATGGCCTGGGTGCCCGGAATATCGAAGTGCATCCGGCGTTCCTTGAGGACTGGGACCGCCGGTCCGCGGCGTTGTTCCTGCGCGAATACCGCAAGGCCAGTGCCTGGGAATTGCGTGAGCGCCGGCAAGGTTTGATCGGGCGGGAGTACAGCGCGCCGGCACGTGGCACCTGGGATATGGTCATCCTCCCGCAGGGCAGGGTCCTGCCCAGCTGGACATTGTTATCTTTTCCGGAAAAAGTGCGGCGCCATTTTTACGTGATGGACCTTTCCGGCAGCGCGCCGTTGATCTTGCCATCGGGACGCGCTTATTTCAGCGCGCTGGAAGGTTTTATCAAGGCTTGCGGCAACAAGGCCGTGACATACCGGCAGGTGAGTAATTTTAACGCGGGGCTGGCCGTGCGCGCAATCCCGGGCAAGCGTGTCAGGGGTTTTTCCGCTTATCTGGGGCTTTGCGAGGCCATTGAACGTATCGACCAGGATATCATGGGAAGGATGCCATGCCGAAGATCCGTTATGAATCAGTCCTAGTGGAACAAGCCCTGGCGCCGGAATACGCGGCTCAGATGAAGGCGTATTTGCGCGCGATGCAGGGGCTGAACGATATCAAGCCGCTGATCCGGGAATTTGAACGTGATCTTGCCGCGTATATCGGCGTCAAGCGCGCGCTCGCGGTGAACTCCGGCAGTGACGCGCTCGCCATGATCCTGAGGGCGGCCGGGGTTGGCAAAGGCGACGAGGTGATCATCCCAAACCTGACGTACCATGCCGTGGCGCTGGCGGTGGTGTACGCGGGGGCGACGCCGGTCCTGGTCGATGCGGATGCGCGCGACCTGAATCTGGATGTCGCGCAGGTATCCCGCGCCGTGACAAAGAGGACAAAGGCTGTGATCGCGGCGCATATGTTTGGACGGCCTTGTGCCCTTGATGCGTTGCAGGAGATCTGCCGCAGGAAAGGGCTCGTCCTTATTGAGGATGTGTGCCAGGCTGAAAGCTCGACATATAATGGAAAAATGCTCGGCAGTTTTGGCGCCTTTGCCGCGTTCTCTTTTTCTTATTATAAGCCGCTGTCTTCGTGCGGCGGTGGCGGGGGGATGGTGGTTTGCAATGAGGCGGCTTACCAGCGTATCGGGCGCTGGATGGATGACTGGCGGAACGATCCCGGGTTACTCAAGCTCGGGCAAAGGTTCGCTCCGATGTCGTTCATGGACTTGGTGGCCTTGCGCGTGAAATTCACCCATTTGAAAAAGATCGTCGCGTCGCGCAAAAAGATCAAGATGCTTTATGAGAAGGAATTGGGGTGTATCAAGGGCCTGCAAATATTCACGGACCCCGCGGGCGCGGACAGCGTCCCTCAAAATTTTGTGGTTTGTTGCGATCGTCGTGACGCGTGCGTCGATTTCCTTGCGGATAATGGCATTGTTGTCCAAAAGCCGTATATGCCCCTGCATTTGATGTCCGCGCATGGGTATGTGGCTCGCGGGAAGTACCCCGTCAGTGATGCGTATTATCGGCGGGCCTTGCATTTGCCCATACATTCCTTCATGAGTCAGGACAAAGCGTTGCGCGTTGTTGAGGGATGCCGGAAATTCATGACGGTGTAAAGTTATGCCAAAGCCCAGTCTCGATGATGTGACCATCGAGGTCACGAACAAATGCCGTTTGCGTTGCCGCTGCTGCGATATCTGGCGGGAAAAGCGCCTTTATGAGCTACCCCTTCCGCTGCTAACGGCAACGTTGAAAAGCCTCCACGCGTCGTTCCGGATCCACGGGATATCGATCACCGGAGGGGAATCGTTCCTGCATCCGGATATCGCGGGCATATTGAAAACCCTCGCGGCCTGGCGTGCCCGGCGACATATCCGCTCCTTTGGGGTTTATTCCAGCGGGGCATTCCCGGATATTATTGACAGGGTCCTGAAGAAGGACGCGGCCATTCTTGCCGGCATGGGCATCGGGATCAGTGTGGATGGACTGG
The DNA here is from genome assembly GCA_903901225.1 of Candidatus Omnitrophota bacterium. Taxonomy (GTDB): domain Bacteria; phylum Omnitrophota; class Gorgyraeia; order Zapsychrales; family Fredricksoniimonadaceae; genus Fredricksoniimonas; species Fredricksoniimonas borealis. The sequence continues at coordinate 7,869 of CAIUQE010000020.1, read as the reverse complement.
AAAAGACCCATGACGCGCTGCGGGGGCGCGACGCCTACCGTCAGACAATGAAGACATTACGGCGGCTCAGCGGGCGCTATGGCGGGATGTTCGATGTGGAGCTTAAATTCACGGTGAGCGGGGTGAACTGCCGCGAATTATTTGATGTGTATGAACTTGCCCGCGCGCACGGGTTCCGTTTCACGCCGAAAGTTGTTGAAGGGAACGTGCCGGCGTATTATCACCGCGGTGCCGTTGGAAAAAGGCCGGAGGTCCGCGGGGAGGAGATCCTTCCGGTGTTGCGCGCGCAGATCCTGAGGATATTGCAGCAGGAAGCCCGTGTCCCGGTAAAAGCACTCCAGCCGAAAATGCTCAAGATGCTCCTGCGCCTTGTGGAGGAGGGGACTGGAGCGATCAGGGAATGCGCGACACCCCGCCGGTGCCTGTTTATAACGTCGCGGGGCGATGTCCATCCTTGCCTTTACATGGCGCCCGCGGGTTCGATCCACGACGATAATTTTTGTTCCAAAGCCTTCTTCGCGGCTCGTGATGCCCACATCAAGAAAGGCTCAACAGCCGCTTGCCCGGGATGTTTCGCCTACCATGGTTTTCTCAAGGATTTTAACGCCGCTCATCTTGCATAAGTAAGCCAGCCGTGTTCGAGGCCCCGTTGAACCAGCCCGCGGGACTTTTGAACACATTCCTGCCGTTCTCACATTTCTCACGGATAGTCCCAGCAATGGCTTCGGGTGTCATTTTGTTGTAAGGAAGGACAGAACTTCCGCCGTGGTCGCGCAAGAGCAGGGCGCGCGCGGACTGTTCATTCGACGGGAAGGGTGAATTGGGATTGACGAACGGCACCACGATGCCGGGGATCCTCGCGCCCAGGAGTTGCACGGAGGTGTTGTAACCGCACAGGCTGACGGAGGTGTCGCAGCGTTCCAGGAAATAGGGAAGGTCCGGTATGTCGTCAAGGATGGCGATGTTCCTTGACGGGTGATCTTTCAGGACCATTTGAAAGACCTTTTGTTCCGCCGGGCTGGTTGACGGGCCAAGGGCTATGATAAGGCGGTATTTATCTCCGAGGATCTTTTGGGCCTTGACGGCATTGATGATGACCTTCGGGTAAACCGCGCCGCCGCCACGGCTGACGACCACAGAATATTTTCCGGGCGTATGGCGTGTCAGCGCGGCGCGCCGCGGTGTGCTGCCCGGCCTGGCCGGGACGATGTAGCCGGTGTAAATGGTTTTTGGGGCGATCGCACGGTAAAAATTGGCGTAGTTATGCCGAAGGGCCGGGGTGGGGAGGGTCTTCTGGAAATAGCGGTTCTCGAGGCCTTCGGGCGTGTGGATGAAGATCTTGTCGTAAAGCGTGATGATCCCGGCGCGGCCAGCGGCCAGGTCCCTGTTCTGCCCGTCGATCTGGTCAACGCAACAGGGGTAACCGATACTGGCGTAAATGCGTGTGCCCTGGCGGTGTAACGCCTGGAGAGCGGGCAGGAGTTCCGGGATGTAATCCTGCCGTCCGAAGGGGAAGAATTCGGTCAGGAAAACATCGGGCTCGATGCGTTGCGCTATTTTCAGGACAAAATGGCTGCGGAGGCGGTCATTCTTCTGGATCTTCCGACCGATGCGGAAACTTGCCCGTGAATCAAAAGGTGCCGGGATGGGGATCAGCCGTACCTGCCGCGGGAACCGGATGAACGGCTGGGGTAGTCCCCCCTGCAGGACATGGATCTTGACGCGCGCGCCGTATTGCCTGACAAGTTCATGGCAGAGGCTCTGGATGCGGGTCGTGTGCCCAAGCGTACCTTTGTGCGTGTAGTGGATAAGGATCTTTTTTGGGTTCGCCATTGTATTTTTACGTAATTATTTATCCGGCCTGTATTTCATGAGGATGTTTGCTGATGACGTTGCGCCGCCGAACCAGACGGTTGGTGCCTGACCCGGGCGCGGCGCGCGGCATTTTTTCTCGATGGCGCGCGCCAATTTGACGGGCGTAAGGTCGGCGTAGTCAATGACCGTGCTTTGGAATTTTTCTTTCATCAGACGGGCGCGTGCCAGCTGGTCGGTGGTGGCGAGGGGCGCGTCCTTGATGTGGTGCGGGATGATGATCGCCCGTGCGCCCGCGCGCATCAACTGGACCGCGGTGTTGTAACCGCCCAGGCTTACGGACACGTCACAGGTGGCCAGAAGCTCGCCGAGGTTGGGGATATGGCGATGCAAAATGACATTGCCCGTGCCGTATTTCCGAACGTGCAGGTCAAAAAGTTTTTGTTCCGCGACGGATGTGGCGGGGCCGCAGGCGATGATGAAGCGATACGCGTTGCCAAGGAGGGCCTGGGCCCGGATGGCGTTAAGGATCACTTTGGGATAGACCGCGCCGCCACCGCGGCTGACGACGACCGTGCTCTGGCCAGAGGTTGTTGCCGATGGAAGGGGCGCGGTGCCTTTCAATACCTTGCCGGGCACGACATAGCCCGTGTAGATGATCTTTTCTTTGATCCCGTCAAAGAATTCACGGTAACGCCGTTGCGGGCCCGGTGACGATATGGTTTTTGCGAAATAGGGATCTTCCAGACCCGGCGGCGTATGGATGAGGATCTTGTCATAAAGCTGCAGGAGTTGTCCCAGCATATCCCTGAATTTTGCTTCCTTCATGTCGGACAGGTTTAACAGGTAAGGATACCCGATGCTCGCGTAGATGGCGACATTTCTCCGGCGCAAGTGCTGCAGCGTTGGTAAAAGTTCCGGCATGTAATTGAGGCGACCGAAGGGAAAGAATTCTGTCACAAAAATATCCGGTAAAATACGGCGCGCGTTGTTGAGGATGGCCCGGGCGCGTTCGGCGACGTAGCGCATCTCCCTGATGCCTTTGAAACTCGCGCGCGTATCAAAAGGGTGCGGCAGGTTGATGATCTCGGCAGCTTCGGGAAAACGGATGTAAGGCTGGGGGACGCCACCCTGGAGGATATGCAGGCTGACCTTCGCGCCATAGCCTTTAATAAGCGCGTCGGCCAAGGCCGCCACGCGCGTGGTGTGTCCCAGGGTTTCCTTGTGGGAATAGTAGATGAGAATCGTTCTTTTTCTCGCCATGAAGGAAATTTTAGCATAAAATCTCTCTATAATGATTGGGATATCAGCTATGTTGCCTGCGCGGCGGGAAGACATGATTGTGATCGGATGCGGTTGCCTGGGGTCCGCCTTGGCTGCCAGGTTGGGAGCGTCCCATAATGTTTTTGTTCATGACGTGGATGCCGCCCGTCTTAAGCCATTGCGGTCAGGCGCTGTGAGAGGTGTGACGCCGCTGGAGCGGTTGGGCGACAGTAAGGGCCGGGTGTTCGATGCCGCGATCATAACGACAAAATGTCGGGATGTTAAATCTGCGGCCGCGGCGCTGGCCCGGCATTGTCAGGTGCGGCGGGTCCTTTTTCTGCAGAATGGGGATTTTTCGTTGACGTGGACGCGCCGGACTTTTCGCGACGCCGCCGTATGCCGCGGGGTAACGACCATCGCGGCATCCATGGGCGCGCGCGGTAAGGTTGATATTTTGTTTGAAGGTCAGACTTATGTGGGGGCGTTTTCGGGCGAGCTGGCCGATGCCCGCTGGTTCGTGGATATTTTTGAGCGCGCCGGATTGCGTGCTTCGTCCGTGGCTGACTATCGCGGCGCGGTCTGGGCCAAGCTGATCTTTAGCGCGGTGATGAACCCTTTGCCCGTCCTGATCGACGGGGATTACGGGGCCATTCGCGATGATAATGATATTTATGACCTTGTGTTAGCCGCTATGGATGAAGGAAGAAAAGTGGCGCAGGCCTTAAAGATCCCCTTGGCGTTCGATCCCGCGGCTATTGTGCGGGCGTTGCGTTGTAGTGAGACGCGGGGTGTTGCGCACCGCGGGTCGATGTACCACGACCTTACGCGTCATGTTCCTTCTGAAATGACTTATATCACGGGCGCGGTGACAGCTCATGCCAGGGTTCTTGGTATCAAAACACCTTTGCTCGACACGATCGGCGCGTTGACCAGGATCATGGAGCAGTATGGCAAGTTCGGCAGATAAGGTCACGTTGAAGAAGATCAACCGGCTCCTGGCGCATTTTTCAGGGAAGGGCGCGCAGTATGCCGGTGTCAGCCTGCCACTGAGAAATTTATCTGACCTTTCACGTCTTCCTGTTTCTCGTCGTGAGGATCTGGTCGCGTTTACCAAAAAAACTGCCATTAAGAATGTATTCCATGTGACGGCCACCTCGGGCACCACCCGCACGCGCCTTGTGATCGCGCGATGTGAGCAGGCGCACCTTACGCATATTCGCCGGTTGGGGAAGATCTACAGGAGCGCGGGGATAACCCGGCGCGACCTTTGTTTGAATATTTGTTCCTACAGCCTCAACAGCGGCGGGACATTGATGGAGCAGGGTTACAGGGCCGTTGGGGCCGGTGTGATCCCGCTGGGCGAGCTTGATACGGCGGCGAAGGTGGCCGAGGCGGCGGCGCTTGTCAAGACCCTGCGCCCTACCGTCGTGAACTCCTACACCAACCAGCTGTTCCCTTTGTTCGCGGCGCTGGGGAAGGGTCATACTATCCGCCGTTGTATCGTTAACGGCGAGCCGCTTTTTCCTTCTTTTAAAAAACAGATCGAACGCATGTCAGGTGCGCATATCCATGACCATTATGGTGCCATGGAGGTTTCAGGATTCGCGATCGCGCAAAAGACTGATGATGGATATATGCGTGTTTTCGATGACGGATTATTCCTCGAGATTTTACGTGAAGACGGAGAGACGGCTACCTGTGGCCGCGGGGCTTTGCTGGTAACGGATACGGAGAACACCTGCATGCCGTTCATCAGGTATCGGCTGGGTGATACGGTTGAGCTTATCCGCCGCGGCGGCGGGTTGTGGATCAAGGTCCTGGGCCGGGTCGAGGATTCGATACTCATCAGCGGTGTCGTGTGCGCGTCCGTTGAAGTCACGCGCGTTTTCCAGGAGGCGGTGGGGCATCCGGAATTTTTTCTTGTCATTGAAAAAGATCCCGTCACGTACAAAGACAGGATCGTGCTGAATGTCGCCTTAGGGGGCGGCGCTCACGCCGTGATCATGGGACGGCTCAGGCAGTCTTCAACTTTCGCGGGACTGACGCAGGTCAGGGAATACACGGGCGAGATCCCGCGCATGGCGAACGGGAAATTCCGTCATATCATTGATGCGCGGCTGAAATTGGCGAAGGTTTAGCGCGCGGGGGCGGGGTGGTGGCGTCGCCAGGTTTTTACGAGTTTTAGAAAATCATCCGGGATGAAGGAATGAGCCGCAGGTCGTCCGCGCAGGAGGGCCTCCAGCGTTTTGTTGTGCGTCACGAGTGTTCGCAGGGGCGCCTTGTTTTTTCGTTCCTTCAGCGGGGTTGCCAGTGCCCACGCCAGCATGTCCTTATGCAGGAACGGGCAGACAAAACGGATGCTGTAGGCCCGGGCGATAGCGCGGTGGGCGTCGACCGACGGGGTCGCGGTCGCGGTCATATAGGTCTTTAGCGCGCGGGCATTGAGAGAGAATAATTCATCACTGCCCATGCCGCTGATGACCATGCTGATGCCGAGTTTTTGGCAATGCTGAAAAAGGATGGCCGCGGCCGGAAGGTCTTTATCAGAGTACGTGGTTTTCAGAATGCGATCCAGGCGCAGAAAGCTTTTTAAATAATTTTTTTCGTCGACGGGGACAATACTCAGCGGCAACCACAGCGCCGCGGCAACCTGGCGGCACGCGTGGATGGAAGCCTTGTTGTAGGCCTGGCAGTGCGGGGATTGCACGGCGGCAAAAACCAGGCGAGGCTCACACGAGGCGGTTAGCAGAGCGAGGGCCGTTGAATCAAGACCTCCGGTCGCGAGTACCGCGGTTTTGCCATGAGCACAGGCCCGGCGCGTGATATTTTGTAGGATCTTTTGCATAAAATGTGTGAACATGTTTAGCGCCTGAAACATTTTCGCCTGCCTTATCGCGCCACCCTTCCGGCTTCTCTCGGGGATTGCGATCCCCTCGTTCCAGGCGGAAGGGTACCTGGCGCTCGGCGCGGCGAAAACAGAGGGGTGCTAAACATGCTTAAGTATTCTATCATTATTGCTGTTTACAGGAAAGAGGGGGCGCAGATGTTACGTCAGTGGATATTCGGTCCTGAATATTATGAAGAGCTGAAGGGTTTTTTGATCTTCTTCGCGGGCGCCGCGGTGTGCCTGTACCTGGTCTACGCCGTTGCGGTCGCGCTGCCTTATGTCGCGCACGACAGTGTTCGTGATTTTGAAAAATTCTTCAATCCTTCGCCCCGGGCCTCCATTCATATCCTGCGCGGCTGGGCCTACGGGCAGGGCCGCCCTGTAGGCGCGGAGATCGAGTCTTTCATTTTCAAGAACGTCAACCAGCTGACTGATCTTTCGCGGGTGCGGGGTCTCGTCGTTCTGGTCCTGGCATTGTGCGCGGCGTGGTTGGGTCGATTCGCGGTTTCCAGAGGGTTCGCGCGCATCCCCGCGTTCTGTCTTGCGACGGCGATCTTTACTCTTCCCGGTATTCAGGAATCGGTTTTTGTGCCCTATCTGTTCCATGCCATGACGGTGCTGTTTGCGTTCATTGCCTATATGTTCTGGTCGAGCCGGGGTGTGTTCGCCCTGCGCTTGATCGGCGCCATGGTCTTCCTGGAGATCGCGTTTCTGACGTATACGGCCGACGCGTTCTTCTTCTTGATCCCCACGGTGCTTGTCCTTATAAGGGAAGACGACGGGATTGCCGCCGCGAAGGTGGCACTCCGGGATATCACTTTGTGCCTGGCGGCGGCGCTGCTGTATTACGTCATCGTGAAGCTGTTTTTTTACAAGGGTGCCGAGCTATCGTCAGGCTACCAGCTTGTTTTTTCCCTGGGCCATGTTGGGACAAGGATACTCGCGCTTGCCGGGCAGGCTTTGCCGCGGGTGTTCAATTTCTGGAATATTTATTACGCGCCGTTCTGGGGCGGCATCGCGGCCCTGGCTGTGGCGGGGGTGTGGGGCGCGGCGTGCCATGTTGATAAAAAGAGCGGTGCATTGATGCGAGCCTTGGCCCTGGTGGCGATACTGGTCACGGCCAACATGATCTGGTTCGTCAGCCGGCAGGAATATATTCCCCGTTCTTTTGCCGTGACCTCGGCCTTGTGCCTGTTGGTGACTTACGAGGCTTTGGTACGGATCGCCATCTGGCGCGGGATGGAGCTTGTGACGCTAGCGCGCGTGCTCGCCGGAGCGGTGCTCATGCTGGGGCTCGTAAACGCCCATGTGACGGTTGTCCGCAATGCCTGGAACCTGAACGCGGAGCTGATGTTCGTCCGCAGTCGCGTGCTTCCCTATATGAACCCTTCGATCACCGAGATCCGTGTTATCCAGCCCCGCGACCCCGCGATGGGGTTCAACGGGTTCCCGTCGACGTCCGACCAGTTCAATTCGCCAACGACCGGCGTAGATTTTGAGATCCCGGACCTGGTGCGCAGTGTGCTGGTGGGCGTACTTCGTACGGATGACCAGTGGCTGTTGTCCATCACCATGCAGAAATATGATGACCCTGTGCTCCCGCCCAGCCCGCACAGGCTCATCGTGGATATGAATGAACTTGCCGCCATCGGGCGGTGGGGGAAATGATGATTTTGGGAAAGAAAGCCTGACCGTCAAAGGGCATTTGATTGAGCATTAAAACCCCATCCCCTAACCCCTCTCACAAGGGGAGGGGGATCTTCAAAATCACAGCTGTCCGGTAAAACTTTTTAGAGGAACTCGAACTGATGTTCGTGTGATTTAAAGCGCTCTAGGCGTTTTGACGATACTTTGAGCAGATCAATGATGGTCAGAGGCAAGAACAAGGCATCCTGAACCATCTTGTG
>CAIUQE010000019.1 GCA_903901225.1 Candidatus Omnitrophota bacterium | reverse complement strand
GATGAAGGCCTGCGCCAACTGAGCTACGTCAGCGTAAATCTAACACTATAACGGCCTGCGATGCGCTTGCTCTATCCCGCTGCGCGGGACTCCGGCCTTCTGATGAAGGCCTGCGCCAACTGAGCTACGTCAGCGTAAATCAAACGTCGCCAATTAAGTTGCGTTGGCGTAAATTCAATTTAAGAGGCTTTTTTATACCACAGCTTTCCAACACTGTCGAGGATGATTTTCCTGGCGTTTCTGTGCCCAAACCACTTGTGGTACATCCGTCATTCAAATACAGCCTACGCAGCTACATGAAAATGCTGGGCCACCAGGACCTTGACAACCGCTTGGCGCGAAACGCCAAGGCGGCCAGCCTCTTTATCAAGCGAATTCAACATCCACACGGGGAAATCCACGTTAACACGCCGGATCTCCTGCCCACCGCGTCTTGTTTTGGCGAGATTCAAATGTTTTGTAACGTTCTCGCCGGCGTCAAAATGAGCATCAAATTCTTTAGCTTTCATAAACAGCCTCCTCCTCCGGCCTTGCGCGACGCACGGAAATAATTCTCACCCTGTCATTCCGATATGTAACGACAGCCGACCATAATTTACCCTCTAACCGCCCCACAACCAATGATCTTGGCTCATCTTGCACGCGCGCCGGCACTTCGATAAAATCAGGATCTTCCCAGATCGTTTTGGCTTTTTCAAAATCTATGCCGTGTTTCTTCAAGTTGGACTGGCTTTTAGCCTGATCAAATTCAAAGTTGATCATAGTATAAAAAATATACCATTTCTATCCCCTGCTGTCAATCGTGGCGGTCAGCCTTGCGCCGGCGCATCATCCTTAAGCCCCAGGAACATCGGCACAGTGGTAGTCATCGGCTGGATGTCGATGATCACCGGTGCCAGGCCGGGAGCATTCTGTAACTGCTGGATCATGGCAGGATCAAAGTTGAATTGAACGCCTTGCCCGCCGCTGTGAACCTGAAGGCCCATCCTGTCGCGGGTTAGGTCGATACCACCGTTATCAGCCTTGACAGGTTTGCCCTCACCCAGTAACGGCTTTTCATCAGGTATAGACATATTTTCAGGAGCCAACGCGAAAGACATTGAATTATCATAACTAACAATATCCGGCGGAAGCCCTGCTTCTATTATGAATTGCTCCACCACAGCAAATATTGCAGGTCCTGCTTCTCCAGACTTTTCAGCCATTACTGGCTTCTCATGCTGCTCTGGCTTCTTAGAATCATCAGTCTTCTCAAGCTTCCCACTATGCGATAAACCAGATAAACTTTTATGCACCTCTTGAGCGCCAGAAAGAGGTTGAGGGGTCGAACCAAAATAATAGAAATACTGCCACTTGGTATACGCCGTAACAAAATAAACGAATAATTCATTGGAAGCCTCACTGTTCGGACAAGAATAAGACTCAATATAATCTTGCAACTTCTGATCAGACTTCATCTTTTCCCACCAATCCCGATCCTCGCTGAGATGCCCAGAGGGAATATTCGAGGTACTTGTCGAAACGACTTTCTCACCCAATTGGATCTTACCTCGCTCCAAAAACATTTCAAACCCGATCTTCGCTGACTTCAAATAAGAATCATCGCGCCATCCACTTCCCTGACGATTAACGATCTTAACCTGAGACAATAACTCATCAACATCGATCTCACCATTTTTATAACCCACGATCCATTGTGATAGTGAATTATATTGATATTTATAGAACATAAACATCTTGTAAAAAGCCTTTATGTCTTCCTGTGTCCCGTTATCCAATACCGCCTTTTCCAAAGCCTCGACTTTTTGCAGTAAAAATGTTCGATTTCCTAGAAAATGTTCTCGATTAATGATCGCATGTGATATTTCATGAATAAGAGGACGTATTATAACTCCTCCCTCTCTAGGCTGCATTGGTAGACGAATTATTTGCAATCCAGTACCAGTATTAAAAGATGCTTCCCCTACAGTATTCAAAGGTCGCCGAATTGACATAAGGTACTCGTTCCATCCTTCAATAGAAAAAATTTGAAAAGTGATCCATGACTGATGACCGACCCATTTAAACAAACGATCTGTTACTGAACCTGCGATAACCGGCGGGATTTTTACTGGCATATTGACCAAAGGCGTCTGACCACCTGCAATGGTTAACGCCACCGACAAAACCATCACCTTAAAAGCTGACCTTAACCCTGCGATCATCCCGGCGTCATGGGTCACAACCATCGCATGATCGAGCCTCATATTAAATCCGCCGGAGAAATATTTACGCGGGATGACATCTTGCGTACCGGGGTCATTCTCTTCCTTGATATAGTTATATACACCCTTCTTGAACGACTCCACATACCGCGCCCAGATCTTCTCCTTCTCCGCCTTATCGTTGATAGCAACCCCCGCGATCTTGTCGCGGTCGACATAGGCCTTGCCGAAAATACTTTCTTTGACCTTGTCCTTGAACCAAACGGCGAGAATGAGGGAATTATAGACCTGCCGCAGTTGGGCGAAATTCCGGCTTTCGTTGACCTCTTTCTCAAGAATGGGAATGACGACTTCGCGCAGGATCGGTTTGGCGAATTCTTGCGAATCTTGCTCATGTGGGCGGGTCACAGACCCGCCCCTACGCACCATCTCCTCATTTTGCGTGGCGGCTACATAATCTGACTCCAGCATTACCTTGAGTTTGCTTTCAACTACAAAGGCGGCATCCTTGTTCTCGTAGACGACCGCCTTCTCCGGGACGATCCAGACCTTGTTGAAGGTGTCGACCGGGATATCGGTTGTGCCATAACGGCTCTGCGCCTCGGCGTAAACCTTGGCCCAGAATTTCTTGCCGACTTCGCCTTCGGGATAAATCACCGACGCTGTGATCTGCTTCAAAAGATAATCCTGCGCCAAAAGGTCACGCCCCATCTCGGTCTGGCCAAACGCCTCCGGCACAATGCGGTCTTTTTCATAAGGGCTGAGATTGACCCAGAGATCTTTTTCAGGGACCGTGACCGACGCGAGGAAATACTTGATCAGGCGGGAAGACTCGTCCTTTAACTTATCAGCGGGATCGCTGGAATTGCCCTTATCAAGGATGAAATCAAGACGGAATGGATTGTCCGGATAAACTTTAATGCCTTTTAAGAGCGGCGGCGTGAAGCTTTCACTCAGGGCCACCATGGTCCCGGGTTTGGGCAGAACAACACTCTGGGCATAAGACGACGGCACGCTCATGGCCATGAAGGTCACAAGCGTCAATAACGCGATCGATCTTTTAACGAATTTCTTCACCATCCCCTCGCCCCTTGGTCAGACGGCCACCACGCCGTTAAAGTAAGTATAGTCTATAAATATATATGGGGTATGCGATCGAACGGTCCGGCGAGAAAACGCTACTACTATTTCTTGTAAGTAGCTGAAGAATAGAGGCTTTATAGTGTGCTTTAATACGAAATACTTATAATTCCTGATGAGAAGGCTTGACAGAAGGCCAGGATCCGGAATAACTCAATATGTCCCCGGCATTCTCACAAAACCATTTTGTACGTCCCCTGGATCGTCTGCAGCGCCTGCGACGTCCAGGTCCACAGGAAATACGTCGCCACGATCACGATCACCGAAATGATGATCTTCTTCAGGCGGCTGTAATAAGGATTGAACCACACCAGCGGAAGCGCCAGTGCCATCACGCAGAGGATCGCGGTAACGATCGTCGTCGTGCGAAAATACCACGGCCGGGTATCATTGACCGGCTTGCGGCCCGGGTCAAGGAACTCATTGCAATGACGGCACTTGATGGCCGCATCCTGGATCTCTTCCGCGCAAAAAGGGCACTTTTTCATGAGGCGATTCCTCCTGCCTTAGAATGACCAGTTAACGATAGGGAAAAACTCGAACGGCTGTTTGTTGCCATTGTAATTGGCGATGCCGACCTGCAGGCCATTGAGCGACTTCGTGGCATTCACAAGGCCGATCTGCACGCCATGCACGGACTGCGCGTAATTCCAGATGAACCCGACCTGCACCCCGCTGAACGGGCCGTCCACAAGGTTCACAAGGCCGGTCTGAAGGCCCTTGGCCCCGCCCTGGACAACGTTTAACCCGCCATCCTGCCAGCCAATGAATTCGCCCCCGACATAATTGAACAGCCCTTCCTGCCAGCCATGGACGAACCCCGCGTTCCAATTGACAACACCCCATTGGATACCAGTCGTGTCGCCGTCGACCGTATTCAGAAGGCCCGTCTGCAAGCCCACCATCCGCGTGCCATCAATATTCACGAAAGCCGACTGCCAGCCGAAGGTGTGGCCGCCGTTGAGGTTAACCGCGCCCCACTGGATCCCTTCAAAATTCGCGTCCGTCCTGTTCGCCAGGCCAAGGTCAATGCCGCTCACGTTTTCATTCTCGCCGTAGATCAGGTCAAGACGAAGCCCCCGAATAAACTCACCCGGCGGGACAAGCTGCACCGGCGTGAAAAGAGCCACCTGCAGCGGCTGAACCTGCTCGGCACGCGCCAGCCCCGCCATCATCGCACCCGCCACGACCACCGCCAGCAACAGTATTTTCCTGACCATACGCACCTCCCTGAGAAATATTTTTTCATTACGGAACGAAGCCTATTTTATCGGACTTTAGAGAAAAAAGCAAAAAAAGGACGAAAGTCGAACCCCTCATAGAAAGAATATGCCCCGGATCGGGCGGAGCCTCGCCAGGGCACTTTTTTCTTCCCCAATAAGCAAGAAACCCGCGCCCTTTCGGGAAGCGGGTTTCTTGCGCTGCGGAAGAAAAAAGTGCCGAGACCCAGAATTGAACTGGGGACGCAAGGATTTTCAGTCCTTCGCTCTACCAACTGAGCTATCTCGGCGAAATAGAAAAGCTATTCTATCCGTCCGCCGCTTGTTGTCAAATCAAAAATGTCGTGGGGAGATCAACGCTCAAAACTGTTGACGATCTTGATGTAGACATCCTGGGCCAGGTCAACCTTGGGCATGAAGGATTTACGCGCTTTGATGGATATCTTGGTAGTTGTCCCGTTGACGGATACCAGCGTGACCGTCACGCGGGCCGCATTGATGTCAGCCAGAAGGACACCCTGGGAGCTGTTCTCCTCGACGATCTTGCCCATGATGCCCGTGATCTCTTTGGCCGCGTTCCAGGTGTCTTCAAAAGAGTGGGCCACACTGCCTTCCACCGTATCAGGGCTTACCACATAACCGCCAACGACACCCGCAGCCCCGACGGCCAAATAAATACAACCGCTCGCTGAAAAAGCGCATATGCCTGCCAGGATCATCGCCAAAAAACTTTTTTTCAACATGATTTCCCCGTAAAAGTCCCTGAATGTGATGATTTTAACACATCAGCACTCTTCAAAAACAAAAAAAATGTTTTTTTAAGGCCTGAGAAACGCCCGCAGATCACTGATACGCCGGATCAACGCGCCAGGCCTGGCGGCCTTGAGCTCGGCGCGCGTGCAGGAACCGGTGGGCACAGCCAGCGTGGGAACGCCTGCCGCGCGGCCGCACTCGATATCAACCGTCATATCACCCACGTAAACCGCCTGGCCGGCCCGGATACCGCTCTTTTTCAGGATGCACTTGAGCATGTCGGGATAAGGTTTGGCGCGCTTGACCGAATCCCCGCAGACAACATATTTGAAATATCCGCCGATGCCCAGCGTCTTGAGGATGATCCGGCAGAATTTCGCGGGACGGTTGCTCGCGATGGCAAGGACACAGCCGCGCCGCTTCAGGAAAGGCAAAAGGGCCTTCACGCCCGGAAGCACCCGGATATTCCGGCGCAGGCGCGCGTCATGATGCCGTCGAAAAATAGCCAGCGCCGCGGCAGCCTGCTCTTCGGGAACGAACTTGCGCACCAGGCCGTCCACACCCCAGCCGACCGAACGCTTGACCGTGGCCAGCGACTGCGGCGGGTAACCCATGCGCTTGAGCATATGATTCACGCTGTCGGTGATAGCGGGATACGCGTCCACAAGGGTGCCGTCAATGTCAAAAACAACAAGTTTGACGCCGCTGAGGTCAGGCTTTCGTGACGCCATCATGACCGGGAAGATAGGGATGGGGTTCGCCGTTAATGACGCCGCCGGAAACAATGATCTTCACCGCTTCCTCGATCGAGATGGGTAAAGGAACGATATCTTCATCCGGCACCATAACGACAAAACCCACGAGAGGATTGGGAACATGCGGGATCATGACATTCGACATTTTCCTGCCGGCCTTCACGGCGATGCGCTCAGCGGTCTTGTTGGTCAGAAACGCGATCATGTACATCCCCTTGCAGGGCCACTCGACCATCACGACCTGTTGGATGTTCGAAGCGTGTTCCCTGAAAAGGAACCCCGCGATCTCACGGAAAGCGGGATAAATGCTACCCAAGAGCGGGATGCGCAGGACAATGCGCTCCGTGACGCGGTGGATCACCTTGCCAAAATAATGGGTCACGCAGAAGCCGCAGAAAAGAACGACCAGTAGAAGGATCAATATCCCCAGGCCCCAGAAATAAAAATCGTAATACTCAATGAAGAAAGGCCTCAGGTACCGCCCCAGGAGGCTTTCCATGAAATTCAGGATCCAGATAAAAACATAAATGGCAAAAACCAGCGGCAGGAAAACGGCAAGGCCGGAAAGGAAATATTTTCTTAAACGCAGGAGCATGTCATCCTCTGATCGTGTGCGCCACCCCGTAGGCCAGCGCGGCAATGGCGGCGGAACACGGGATCGTGATGATCCAGGCCACAACAATATTGCCCGCCACGCCCCATTTCACCGCGCTCAGGCGCCGGCGCGAACCAACGCCCATAATGGACCCGGTGATCGTCTGCGTCGTGGATACCGGCACGCCGAAGAACGTCGCGGTGAACAGCATCATCGCGGCGCCCGTCTCGGCGCAGAACCCGTCCACAGGCTTGAGCTTGGCGATCTTCTGCCCCATGGTCTTGACAATGCGCCAGCCGCCGAACATGATGCCGCACGATATCGCGGCGAAACACGCGACCATGACCCACACCGGGACATAGAATTTCTCGCCCAGGAGGCCGGCCGAAAAAAGCAGGCTGGCGATGATGCCCATGGTCTTTTGCGCGTCATTGCCGCCGTGCCCCATGCTGTAAAGCGCGGCCGAGAACAATTGCCCCTTGCGGAAGAAGAAATCCACCTTGTAAGGCGAGGAATGCCGGAAAAGCCAGTACACCAGCCGCCCCAAGATGACACCCAGCACAAGCCCCACGAGCGGCGATATGAAAATGAACGACACGGTCTTAATGATCCCCGCCGCGACCAGGGCCTTGGGGCCGGCCTTGACCAGCGCCGAACCGATCATGCCGCCGATCAACGCGTGCGAAGAACTGGTCGGGATGCCGAAATACCAGGTGATGATGTTCCAGCTGCACGCCCCCATCAGCGCGCCAAAAATGACCTCATTGTTCACGATATGGATATCGATGATGCCCTTACCGACCGTGTTCGCCACGTGCAGCCCGATAAAGAAGAAAATGACAAGGGAAAGGAACTCGAAACAACCGGCCCACAGCACCGCCTGGCGCGGTGTCAGGACGCGCGTCGACACGATGGTGGCGATCGCGTTGGCGGAGTCGTGGAACCCGTTCAAAAAATCGAACACCAAAGCGAGAAAAACAAGAAAAAATATTTCCAGGGTCATGATGCCTTACGCCTGCTTGAGCATGATGGATTCAACGACATGGGCCGCGTCCTCACAGATGTCCAGCACCATTTCCGCGTCCTCATAAAGCTCTTTCCACTTGATGACGATGATGGGGTCCTTCTCCGTCTCGAACAGCCCGGCCAGCGCGGTATCCCGCATGGAATCGGAGATGTTCTCGAGGCGGCTGACCTCGATGCAGGCGTTCATGACCAGCTGGTAATGCTTCATGTCGCGCATCTTGCGGACCGCCTCATTGAGGGCCCGGACGGACTCTTCTATGACGAGCGCGAAGGCGATGAGGTTCTGGCGGACCTCATTGATCTTGTAGACGGACATGCGGTTGGCGATCGTGTTCATCATGTCGACAACATCGTCGAGCGCTTTCGTCAGCGCGTGGATGTCTTCACGGTCGAACGGCGTAATGAAGGACTTGTTGAGCTGCGAAATGACCGCGAAGGAAGCCTTGTCCGCTTCTTCCTCGATCTGGTGGACCCTCTGGAGCGCGTCAATGTCGACGGTGCCCTTGGCGACCGCGGACTTCAGCGCCGCCGCCGCATCCAGCAGGCACGCGGACTGTTTCTCGAAAAGGTCAAAAAAATTCACTTCGTGGGGGAACAACTGGAACATAATGATTCTCCTGTTAGGGGAAATGACAACCTAATATAGCCGAGCCGCGGCGTTCTGTCCAAATCAATCTTTGATCAGCGTCAGGACGACCAGCCCGATAACGGCCATGAGCGGGCCGATAACCCCGCGAAAGACCATGACCAGGAAAAACCAGTCGCGCAGCGTCAGGGTGATGCCGGCAATGACCAGCGCGAACCCGATAATAAAGAATAGTGTTTTTTTCAACATGCTAAACCTCTCCTTCCCTGGGGACCGCTTTCCAGCGGCGATGCATCCACGACCATTCTCCGGGGTTCGCGCGGGCCTCGGCCTCGACGCGCGCCGTGATCTCCTGCGTCGCTTTCAGGATGGCCTCCTGTTCAGGAACCGTCCGGTCGATCGCCACGGGCGCGACCGTGATCTTCCAGCGCCCCCGCCCGTTAGGCCTGGCGAACGCCGTCAGGAGCGCCGCCCCCGTCTTGGCCGCGTAAGCCGCGGGACCTGCGGCCGTTGCCGCCTTGCGCCCGAAGAAATCAACAAAAACCCGCCCTGGCCCTCCGTAATTCTGGTCCACGGGCATGACCAGGACCTCATTGCGCCGCAACACCTGGGAACAAGCGACGACGCATTCACGGATCGGCGTGCTGTAGATGGGCTGGGGCGCGAACGTGTCCCGGCGGCTGATAAGGTCCTTGCGCAGGGCCTCGCTGCGAGGCGGGCGCATCACCACCCACACCTTGTGGCCTTCATAAAGAAATTTAAAAAGCATGGCCGCGAAAGGCCCCAGATGCGCGACGGCCACGACCGCGCCGGCACCCTTCTGCCGCGCCTCCTGGAGATACGCGCCCCCCTCCAAAGAAAAAACATCGGCCGCGCGGCCGGGACGGGCAATATAAAAAGCAAGGTCCGCGATACCCAGCGTAAGGCTCAGGAAAGATTCCCGCGCGATAACATCTTTGGAACGCGGCGAGATCGTATCGCCGAACGCGATCGCAAGGCTTTCGAGGGCATTGCGCCGCAGGCGGGCGGACACGCTGTAAATGACCCACGCCCCAAGCAAGGCCAAAGCGTGATAAAGCCAGTACGGGAGGGAACGGATAACGCCGTAAAGCAGGTTGAACAAAAACCGGGACATCAGGCCCCCAGGATCTGCTTAACCTTCCGGACAAGCGACGTGGAATTGACGGGCTTCGTAAGATGGGCGACCGCGCCGGCGGCAAGCTCCGCGGCGATATCATCATCCGAATCTTTCGCGCTCAGGATAAGCACGGGAATATCCCGCGTGGCGGCATCCGCCTTGAGGGTGCGGCACACATCCCGCCCCTTGATCCCCGGCATCATGACGTCCAGGACGATGGCATCCGGCTTCTCCGCTTTGGCCAGTGAAAGCCCTTCTTCACCCGTGAACGCGGATACAATATCAAACCCGTGAGTGCCCAGCACGATCTGGAGCATCCTCTGCAAACCTTTATCGTCATCAATGATCAACACTTTAAAAATACGGTCATGATCGGACATTGCTAGCCTCCGCTCCTGGATTTTTTACCAATACAACCCCTAGTATAGCGATAAAAACGAGCATTGCAAAAATATCTCCGTACTTTGTGTAAAAGGTAGGCGGCGGCGCCATCACGGGAAACTCCACGACCTTGACGCCTTCCACCATCACGGACCGGCCCCTGTCATCCGCCACACAGCCGGTGACGCGACCATCCGGCATCACCGCGCAACTCACCCCGGTCTTGGTAGCGCGTAATAATGGAAGGCGAGATTCAACCGCCCTAAAAACGGCATTATCCAGATGCATCCACGGCTGGCGTGACGGCCCGAACCACGCGTCATTGGTAATATTGACCAGGAATTCCGCACCGTCCGCCGCGGCCCGGCGGGTCAATTCGGGAAGCGTGTCTTCGAAACAGACAAGCGCCGAAAAGAACAACCCCCGTCCCAGCGGAAAAACTGTGTTGCTTTTTCCGGGCGTGAAATCATCGATGGGCACGATGCTGGCCAGGAACGGCAGCTCCCGGCGCAACGGGATATACTCGCCAAAAAGCACCAGGTGCTGCTTATCGTAACGGCCACCGGGGCGCCCTGTTTCATCAACGAGAATGGCGGAATTGAAATAGGCCTGGCCAGAACGGGTCACGGCGCCGAAAAGAAGCCTGACCCTGTTCTCACGCGTGAACGCCCGGAGCTTCTCAAAAAGATCAGGCTGTTCCCAGATGAACGCGGGGAACGCTGTTTCCGGCCATACGACAAGATCGGGTTTGAGGGCCATGGCGGCACGGCTCAGGGCCAGATGCCTGTCGACGACATTGGACCTGAGCAAAGGGTCCCAGTCATCCGCCAGGGAAATATTCGGCTGGACAAGGGCCACGCGGATTGTCCGGGAAGAGGACGACTTCTCCAGGCCGCTGACGCGCCATAACCCGTAACACAACACCAGACCCAGCACCAGCACAAGACCAAAGAGCGGGCCGCGAACCTCCCGGCCGATCCTGCCCTCGCGATAGGCCGCGCGCAGAACATCACCGACAATGACCGCCACCGCCACCATGATGAAGGAAACACCGTAAGTGCCGGTGATGTCCGCGATCTGGATGAAGAAGATATTCGCGCTTTGGGTATGCGCCAGCGACGACCAGCCGAAGCCCGTAAACGCGCGCGCCCGCGCATACTCCAGGGCGGTCCACAGCGCGGGAAGGAAAATCGCGCGACGGGCCAGGGTCCACGACGCGCTCCAGGCCGCACCCGCGGCGAATATCCCCCAGTAAACGGCAAGATAAGCCGACAGGAGGATCAGCCCAAGGGCCGTGACGTGATGGATCCAGAAAAGGGTCAGAATAAAAAAAACGAACCCGGCGGCATAACCATGCCCCAGGGCGCGCGAAGGACGGGTGCCTGCGGCCGCCAGGATGAGCGGAATGAGGGCGAACCACGCGCACCACGCCATGTTTCCCGATGGAAAACACAATGACAGCAGGACCGCCGTGAGGATGCCGCCAGCCGCGCGGATCATTTACCGCAGCATTTCTTGAACTTTTTCCCGCTCCCGCAGGTGCAATCGTCGTTACGCCCCACTTTTTTCTGGCCTTCCACAGGCAAAGAGGCGTGCGCGGGATGGGCGTGCCGGTGAGCGTCGTTCGCGCCGGCATCGGGGATCTCCTCGGCAACGGAAGAGGCCTTCAGGGTCCCTGTGAGGCCGCCGAACTCATGGTGGACCGCCTGCTGCTGCGACCCGAAAACACTGCGGACATGCGCCTGCTGTTCCACGGGCTGTATCTTGAAGATCATTTCCGCCACGTCAATATGGATGCTCTCGAACATGGCCCGGAACATGTGGTACCCTTCGCGCTTGAACTCGACCAGAGGGTCCCTCTGGCCCAGGGCGCGCAGGCCCATGCCTTCCTTGAGCCGGTCCATGGCGTAAAGGTGTTCCTTCCACTTGGAGTCGATCGTGTGCAGGAGGAACATCCGCTCCAGGTACCGGACCTGCTCCAGGCCGATCTTCCGCTCTTTCTCGACGTAATAACGTTCCAGTTCACCGAAGATGAGCGTGACGGCTTCCTCGGGCGGCATATCATCAAGGCTGGCGCGCCATGCCGCGATGTTCAGGCCGAAACGGGTCAAGAGGTACTGCGCCAGACCCTCGACATCACGTTCCTTGCCGCCTTCCGGTGCCAGATGGCGCCGGACAGCCTCATCGACCGTGGTCTGGACGGATTCCAGGATCAGCTCGCGGGCATCATCCCCGTCGATGATGGACCGGCGCATGTTATAGATGACCTCGCGCTGACGGTTCATGGTCGTGTCGTATTCCAACAGCTGTTTGCGGATCTCGAAATTGTAGTTCTCCACGCGTTTCTGGGCAACCTCAAGGGCGTGCGTGACGAGGCTCGATTCGATCATCTCGCCCTCGGCAAACCCGAAACGGTCCATCAAAACGCGGATGCGGTCACCCGCGAACAGGCGCATCAAATCATCCTCGAGCGAAACGTAAAAGCGAGACGAGCCCGGATCGCCCTGGCGGCCCGAACGCCCGCGCAGCTGGTTGTCGATGCGGCGCGACTCGTGCCGTTCGGTACCGATGATATGCAACCCGCCCGCCGCGACAACGCTGTCGTGCTCCTTCTTGACCTGGTCGCGGAACTGGCGAATGAACTGGTCGACCAGCTGTTCCTGCGAAAGCCCCTCTTCATTGTTCTTCTTCGCTTCCTCGACCTTCTGGGCGGCGAGCGCCCGCGCCATGAATTCGGCGTTGCCGCCGAGCATGATATCCGTGCCGCGACCCGCCATGTTGGTGGCGATGGTGACGCCCTTGAAACGGCCGGCCTGCGACACGATGGCCGCTTCCAGCTCGTGGTACTTGGCATTGAGGACCTGGTGCTTGATCCCGCGCGTCTTCAGCAGGCGCGCCAGGAACTCCGAACGCTCGATGGAAACCGTACCCACAAGCACGGGCTGGCCCTTTTCGTGGCAGGCCTCGATCTCCTTGACCACCGCGTTGAATTTCTCCTGGCCCGTGCGGAAAATACAGTCCGGGTGATTAACGCGCTGCAGGGGCCTGTTCGTCGGGATCACGATGACGTCGAGCTTGTAGATCTGCTTGAACTCGTTGGCCTCGGTATACGCCGTACCCGTCATGCCCGAAAGCTTCTGGTACATGCGGAAATAATTCTGGAACGTGATGGTGGCCAGCGTCTGATTCTCGCGCTCGATCTTGATGCCTTCCTTGGCTTCCACGGCCTGGTGCAGGCCATCCGACCAGCGGCGCCCGGGCATCATGCGCCCGGTGAACTCATCGACGATGATGACCTTCCCGTCCTTGACGACGTACTCCGTGTCGAGGGCGAAGAATTCCTTGGCGCGCAAAGATTGCAGGATATGATGGCGGTACTCGATCGTCTCCATGTCGTGCAGGTTGCCCACGCCGAACATTTTGGCCGCCTTCTCCTCGCCGGCATCGGTGAGGGAAATGGACTTGGCCTTCTCGTCCGCGACATAATCAAACCCCGCCCCGAGGTCTTCACCGCGGTGCTTGGCGTCGATCTCCTCGGCCTCGGTCACGCGCCGGCCCTTGAGCTCGAGTGAAATGGTGTAAGCCTTATAATATTTGTCCGTCGACTCTTCCGCGGGGCCCGAAATGATCAGCGGCGTGCGCGCCTCGTCGACCAGGATGCTGTCCACTTCGTCCACGATCGCGTAATGGTGCGGCCGCTGGACCATCTCTTCCTTGAACATGACCATGTTGTCGCGCAGGTAATCGAAACCGAACTCGTTGTTGGTGCCGTAAGTGATGTCGCAGCCGTAGGCGGCCTTGCGCGCGGGAGGCGCCATGTCATGCTGGATGACGCCGATGGTAAGGCCCAGGAATTCATAGACCGGCCCCATCCATTCACGGTCGCGGCGGGCCAGGTAGTCGTTCACCGTGACCACATGCACGCCGTCGCCGGTGAGGGCGTTAAGATAAGCCGGCAGCGTGGCCACCAGCGTTTTTCCTTCACCCGTTGTCATCTCGGCGATATTGCCATAATGCAGGGCCATGCCGCCGATCATCTGGACGTCGTAGTGGCGCATGTTCAGCAATCGTTTGCCCGTCTCACGGACGACCGCGAACGCTTCGGGCAGGACCACGTCCAGGGCGTGCTGTTTCGCGGCAAAAAGTTCTTTCTGCGCGGCCTTGTGCGCGTCCTTGAAATTCTGGCGCTCGTCGATGTTCTTCGCCTGGCGGCAATTCTCGGCGGCCTGGACCACCGCCTGCGCCTCATGGCGGAGCATCTCCGTGATCCGCTGGCGGAACTCGGCGGTCTTGGCCTGGAGCTGTTCGTTCGACAGTTTCTCCATCGCGCTCTCGAGCCCGTTGATCCGGGCCACCACCGGTGCCAAGCGCCTGACCTCGGTGACCGAGGGGAGCGGGGAATCCTCGTGGATATAAATGTTCACCGCGGGCCGTAGCCTGGCAATGGCGGCGCGCGCGGCGTTGATCGTGGGTTTACGGATGATCATATCAAGCATGGTTTTTTCCTATTTGTCGTGCGGCTTCATCTTGAGGAAAGCCTCGATGAACATGTCAATGTCCCCGTCCATGACCTTCTGGATATTGCCCGTTTCGGCGTCCGTGCGGTGGTCCTTGACCATCTGGTAAGGCTGCATGACGTAGGAACGGATCTGGCTCCCCCACTCGATCTTCTGTTTCTGGCCCGCTTCCGCGGCCAGTTTATTATCCATTTCCTGCTGCTTCAATTCAAATAATTTCGCCTTCAACACCTTCATACAGCGGGCCTTGTTCTGCAGCTGCGAACGCTCGACCTGGCTCTGGGTGATAAAACCCGTCGGTATGTGGGTGATGCGCACCGCCGAATCCGCGGTGTTCACGCTCTGCCCGCCGGGACCGGAGGAACGAAAAACGTCGACCTTCAGGTCGTCGGGGTTGATCTCCACCTCTGTGTCATCCTCGATCTCGGGGATCACGTCGAAAGAGGCGAAGGACGTGTGGCGGCGCTTGTTCGAATCGAACGGGGAAATGCGCACCAGGCGGTGCACGCCCTTTTCCGCCTTGAGGAACCCATACACCTTGTCGCCTTCCACGCGGAACGAAACATTCTTGATGCCGGCCTCTTCACCGGGCAGGATATCAAAGACTTCGACCTTGCAGCCCTTGCTCTCGGCCCAGCGCGTGTACATGCGAAACAGCATACCGGTCCAGTCGCACGACTCCGTGCCACCGGCGCCCGAATTGAGGCTCACGATGGCATTGCAATTATCATACGGCCCGGCCAGCAGCGTCTGGATCTCAAGTTTGCCCACGATGGGGATGAGTGACTGGACATCCGCCTCGATCTGGCTCTCCATCGCGGCGTCGCCTTCGGCGAGCTCCAGCAGTTCGCGCGCGTCCGTGATCAGCTTCTCGGCCTGCGTCAGAGGGTCGACCGCCCCCTTAAGGCCCTTCAATTCCTTGATAAGCTTGTTGGCCTCGTCCTGGTTGTTCCAGAAATCAGGGGCCGCCATACGCGCTTCGGTCACATGGATACGTTCAACAAGTCTGGGCAGGTCAAAGAAACCCCCGAAGGTCGGAGATCTTCTGGTCAAGCTCTCTTATTTTTCTGGATAACATTTCATTCATGGGTCAACCGGCTTCCGATAGTTACACGCTGAATCTAAAATAGACGACATCACCCTCTTGCATAAGGTAATCTTTGCCTTCAAGAGTGATCTTTTTAGCTTCCTGCACGGCCTTGTAAGACCCCAGCGCCACAAGGTCCTTGTAACGGTAGATCTCGGCGCGGATGAACCCGCGTTCGATATCGGTATGGATCTTGCCCGCGGCCTTCACGGCCCGCGTCTCTTGAGGAATAAGCCACGCGCGCGTCTCCTGCTCGCCGGCCGTGAAAAAACACACCTGACGCAGCAGGTCTTTCCCGGCCTGGGCCAGACGGGCCAACCCGGGGGTCCCGATGCCCGCCGCGTCATAATATTCCTTGCGCTCCTCGGGCGAAAGCTGGACCACCTCGGCCTCGAATTTCGTGCACAACGGGATCAGGGCCGCGCCTTCTTTCGCCGCGCGCTCGACCAGCGGGGCCATGAGCGCCTCATCCGGCCCGTTCTCGCCGGTGTTCGCCACATACATGACCGGCTTGTTGGTGATGAACTGGAATTCCCTCGCGACCGCCTGGTCGATGGTCTGACGGCGCACCGGAATACCTTCATCCAATCCCTTGAGGACCGCTTCGAGCACGTCGCATTTGATCTTCGCGTCCTTGTCGCCGCACTTGGCCGGGCGCATCCATTTGTCGTAAGCTTTCTGCGCCTGCTGCATGTCAGAAAGCATCAATTCCATCTCGATGATGTCCGCGGCATCCGTCGGATTCAAGTCGTTCATGACATTAATGACATTGTCATCCCTGAAACACCGCACCACGTGCGCCACCGCGTCCACGGAGCGGATGTTGCCCAAAAACTGGTTGCCCAGCCCCTCGCCCTTGCTCGCGCCCTTGACGAGCCCCGCGATATCCACGAAACGGATGCCCGCCGGCGTGATCTTGGCCGAATGCCACTCGTCCGACAGCCGCGACAGCCGATCATCAGGGATCGGCACGACCCCCACATTCGGCTCAATGGTCGTGAAAGGGAAATTCGACGCGGCCGCGGCGGCCCCGGTCAACGCGTTGAACAATGTTGACTTCCCGACGTTGGGAAGCCCGACGATACCTATTTCCATGGAATTCCTTGTTGAATCGATATTAATATAACTTAAAGATTGTATATATTACTGCCCGAAGGCCTATCTGTCGATGGTTTTTATCTGGAGCGTTCATGGACCGCGAATTGTAACTCATAGTGCGACAAAAAACGAATTCCACCTGCTTCCAAAACATTTCTTCTTATTTAACCCGGATTTTTCATGAAAATCATTGTTCATTGTAGTCACCATATATTTTCTTGTCAAAACCCCTCCATACACGACATGCAGGATCTCTTGACCATCTGCAAAGGCCTGCTATAGTTGGGATGTGCTACAAATATCTTATCGATCGGAGAAACGTATGACAACCGTGACCGTCTCGCCCAAATACCAGATCGTCATCCCCGCGCTGATGCGCAAGGAATTTCCCATTGGTCCCGGAGAGAAGCTCCAGGTGTTCCACTTCCAGGACCGCATTGAACTGCTGCCGGTCAAGAAAATGAAGACCATGCGCGGGTTTCTTAAGGGGATAAGTACGTCGATCGAACGGGAGAGTGACCGCGTATGAACATCGTGGACTCTTCGGCCTGGCTGGAATATTTCAGTGACGGCGCCAACGCGAAACATTTCGCCGCGCCCATTGAGAACACCGGCAAGCTCGTTGTCCCTGTCATCTGCCTCTACGAGGTCTTCAAAAAGATCCTCCAGGAGCGCGATGAAAATAATGCCCTGCAGGCCATCGGCCTCATGAACCAGGGGCTGATCATCCCTCTGGACGCGCCTTTGTCATTGAACGCGGCCAAGATCAGCGCTGAACTTAAACTCCCCATGGCGGACAGCATTGTCCTCGCCACAGCGCGCTTGATGCGCGGGACTGTCTGGACCCAGGACGCTGACTTCAAAAACCTGCCCGGCGTAAAATTCTTCCCGGCGATTAAAGCTTAAAAAGACGGCGGCATGGCGGACGCGCTGCCCATGTCGCGCAGGACCTCGCGGTAGATCTCGCCCATGGCGGCATCAAGGGCACTGCCGCCCGGATTCGTCTCCCAGGACACCAGCGCGTTCCAGTAACCCGGCCCTGACGGCGCGAAGATCTGGTGATAAGGGACCGTTGCGATGATGGTCTTGACCCAGCTCTTCGCCTCGCTCAAATTACCCAGCCTGTACTGCGATACCGCGAGCCCCCACATGGCCGCGCCCATTTCATTAAGCAGCGGGTATTTCTGGATGGTCCTTTGCTTTTCCTTCACCTCGGCCACGGGCGTGCCCCAGGGGTAGTCCACAAGGCCCTTCACGTCACGCGCCTTGCGGCGCTGCTGGTCGACGGCGAGCCGGCGCCATTCGCTGTTGCCCACGACCTTCTCGGCCCAGAGGATCGCCGCGTAATAATTGCCCGCGTTGAACGCGTTGAACATCTGCACGTTGTAACGCCACATCTCGGGGATATCGCCCACGTCCGATGCCATCTCCGTCGGGACAGGTTCCGTGAACGTCCGCGCCTGGACGATATCCGCGATATACGCCTCTGCTTTACGGGTAGCCGGTTCATCCAGGGGGATGGCGTCATACACCCGGCCGTAATCATCATCCAGCTTGAAAGGGTCATCGCGCAACAGCGGCAGGACGACCCAGGCGCCAATGGTGCTGCCGCCCTTGACCGACGGCTTGCCCGCGGGGTCCTTCACGTAAAAATACGGCGTTTTCCAGCCATGCCCCGTCGCCAGCCACTGGGAGGTCGCGTAGAACGACACCAGGCCTTTAACGCCGTCAAGCGCGTAGAAGGTATCCATCGCCTGGCGGTTGAAGAACTCGGCGAGCGCCTTGTAATACCCCGCTTTTTCCTGCGACGCGAAACTGCCTTCGTTCCAGAAACGCACCGCGTTCTTCTGCAGGGCCAGGATCACCCCGCCGATCCACTCGACGGACCCCATGGGATGGAAGCCGCCGCGATCAGCCTTGATGCGCTCATCCCGCGCGTCGGTAAAATCCACCAGGGTCACGGTCCGGGTATCCCCGTCGGGAAGTTCCAGCGTCACCCGCGCGACGGTGCTGCGCAGCATCCGGTCGGTCAATTTCTCCAGCACGTCGAGCGGCAGCCGTTCCCCGCCCCGCCCCGCCATGGTCCATGAATAGGCATCGGTCGCGAACACAGCCGTCGGCCCGCCGGGGCGCATCCCCTGGTGGATCACGCCGTCGCCGGGCTTGTAAACATTGCCCGCGAACCACTCCCACGCCTTGTCCGCCGCCTCTTTCCAGGCCCCGTCACCCGTCGCTTCAAAAAGCATCAGGAACGCCGAATAGGAATCCATGTGCGGTTCCGTCCACACGTTCCCCGCGCCCCGGTCGCCGTCCGTGACAGCGCCGTCAGCCCGCTGCATCAGCCGCAGGGCACGCCCCAAGGTCAGAGCCTCCGGCAGATATTTCTTGCGGTCCACTTTCAGCAACGCCATGACCATGAACGCCACGGGCCCCGGCGTTGTCCAGTACTCGACCTGGCCGCGCCCCTCAACCTCCGTCGAACGGCAATCCACGGCATTGACAAGCCCGACGCCGCGAGGATCGTCAATGGACGGGACCAGTTTCAGCATCCCGTAAATGCCGTTGGCATCCGCGTTCTTTTTGACCTCACCCAGGGGGATGCGCAGGCGCTGCGCGAAATAATCAAGGACGGCGCGCGCTTCATGGTCCGCGCCGGCGGCGCGCAAGACGAGCGCGTCCACGGCCTTGTCATACACGAACGCCGCGTCGTGAAAACCGGGATGGCCGACATGGCTCGGCGCCACATGCGTTGCCGCGTCGGCAAGCGACACCAGCCCCGCGGCGATCTTCAGGCTCATCTCCTGACGGAGAGGATCCGTCAGCTCAACGGGCATGGCCGGCTTTCGTGACAAAGAAATACCTCCGGGACCGCCAGCCGCGGCGCCGATGCCCGAAGCCAGTGTGTGGATATCCAAAGGCTGGGATAAGGAAGGACGGCAGGACAAAAGGACCACGCCCAGCGCCGCCATCAGGACTTTCAGCAAAAACGCGCGCATACGATACCTCCCCCCGTACGCAACAAGTATACACCAGGAAAAGGTAAAAAAAGATCACGGGTCATGCCCGGGGCACGGGTTTTTTAGAAGAAAGCGGCAACATCACCGAAAAAACACTGCCCTTGCCGACCGTCGAACGGACCGTGATCTCGCCGCCCTGCTTCTTGACAAGCTCGTAGCTGATGCTCAGGCCAAGCCCCGTCCCCTTGCCGGCGGGCTTTGTCGTGAAGAACGGGTCAAAGATCTTGTTCAGATTCTCCTCAGGTATCCCGCAACCGCTGTCCATGATATCAACGCCGAGATAACCATCCTTCACGTAAGTCCGGATCTCGACCACGCCCTTGTCGGCGATCGACTGGGCGGCGTTCATCAGGAGATTCAGGAAAACCTGGGCCAACTTCTGGGTGTTGCACAATACCGGGGGCGTGGGGCCGTATTCCCGGCGCAGCTCGATGCGGTATTTCAGTTCATTGAAAGCGACGCTGAGCGCCATCCCGACGACATCCTCGATCTTGATGAGCTCCTCGGTCCATTCGACCTCATCGCGCGAAAAGTTCGAGAGGTCCGCCACGATCTTCTTGATGCGGCTGACGCCGTCGCGCGACTGGCGCACCAGGTTCTCGCTGTCACTGATAATGTAAGGCATGTTGACGGAAGACTCGAACTCGCGCATCTCGACCATGACCGCGAACGCCGCGGCCGCATCCTTCTTCTCAACGGCGACCTTGAGCCGGCGCGTAAAGTCGATCATCTTCAAAAATCCGGCAACGTACTCTTCGAGCATCTCCAGGTTGCTGGCGACAAACCCCATGGGATTGTTGATCTCATGCGCCACGCCCGCGGCCAGTTGGCCGATGGCGGCCAGTTTCTCGGACTGCACGAGCTGGTCTTTGGCCGCGTTGAGATGTTCATACGCCCGGCGCAATTCCTCCGCGTCGTTCTTCTGGACGGTGATATCACGGGCGATCCCGGCCGTGCCGATGATCTCGCCTTTCTCATTGTGAATGGGCGTCCTGGTGGTCTGGAACCACTGGGTCTTCCCCTCTTTATCCGTCACCGGTTCGATGAGCGTCTTGCCCTGGCCTGCCGCCATGACCTCCTGGTCATCCACGGCGTATTTCCCGGCCACATCCGGCGGCCAAATATCCGCGTCGGTCTTTCCCAGGACCGTGATGACATCCACGCCACAAGCCCTGGAAAAAGATTCATTGGCCGCGATATACTTCCCTTCCTTATCCTTGAGCCAGGCCAGGTCCGGAATGTTGTCGAGGAGCGCTCTTTTCTGGTTCTCCGAACGGCGGATGCTCTCGCCCATCTTGCGGGGCGCGGTGATGTCGCGGAAGTACCAAACCCTGCCGTAATACTTCCCGTCGCTGTCGAACATGGGCGAGGTATAACGTTCGAACACCTTCCCGCCGGTGAACGTAAGCTCGTCAGTGCTCTTCTCATGGCGGTTCGCGTAAAGAAACTGGATCCTCTTGAAAAAGGCCTCGGGCGCGGCCAGGAACGACCCCATGTGCCGCTGGAGCTTTTCGTCAGATCTTGACTCCATGATCTCGTTGGGAACGTTCCACATGAACGCGAAACGCCGGTTGGCCAGGATGACCCGGCCCTGTTCGTCGACGGTGAGGATGCCGTCGATCGACGTCTCCGCCTGGAAAGAAAGGATGATGTTCTTGAAGGCGATCTCTTCCTCGGTGCGCCTGCGTGCCGTGATATCCCGGATGACCCCGTAAAAATACGTCCGGTCCTCCTGAACGCGGTTATACGCCGCCTCGCGCGCGTGCAGCCAGCGGCATTCGCCATCAGGCCTGATGATCCTAAACTCGATCTCCTGCGACATTTTGGTCCTGACCACATCCTCGATCATCCGCCCCCAGCGGTCGCGGTCATCCGGATGGACCATCTCCGCGATCCTGGCGAACGCCGGGGCCCCGGCCTGCGGCGCGATGCCGTGGATCGCGAACATCTTCTCGGACCAGACCGTCGTCTGGGTCGCGAGGTCATATTCCCACGACCCGATTTCCGCAAGATCGTGCGACATCATCAGAAAAGAGGCCGAGCGTTGCAACTCTTCCGCGCGGCGCTTCTGCTCGCTGATATCACGCACCGTGGCCTGCAGCATCATCTGGCCGCCATACTGCATCCGCGTGAGCAGGATCGTGGCGGGGAACTCCTTCCCGTCGATACGTTTGTGCGTCCATTCAAAAAAATGCGACCCTTCGCGCACGGCCGTCTCGATCATGGCCTTCGCCTTCTCGCCGGAATCGCGCCCGTCAGGCTGCTTCTGGGGGGCAACGTCCCACGGCCCGATGGCCAGGAATTCCTGCTTGGTCGCAACCCCAAACAACTGCAGCGTAACGGGGTTAGCCTCGGTGAACTTCCACAAAGGAGGCGAAATCGTCATCAAGGCGTCATGGGAACTTTCAAAAAGGACGCGGTGTTTCTCTTCGCTCTCGCGCAGCACTTCTTCGGCGCGCTCGCGCTCGGTGATGTCGATGAACGTGACGACCGTTCCGACAAGCCTTCCGTCGCGGCGCTGCGGGTAGGACCACACTTCAACAGGAAAGCTCGTCCCGTCCGCCCGCCAGAAAACATGCCCTTCAAAATGTTCTTCCGTGCCGCTCCTGGCCGCTTTGGATATGCGGCACTCCCCGACCGGGATCAGCGCCCCGTCCGGCTGGCTATGATGGACCTTGCGGTGCATGTCTTCTCCCAGCAGAGCGCGGGCATCGCTGTAGCCAAGCAAGCGCAGGCACGCGGGATTGCAGAAGGTGCACCTGCCGTCAATGTCAACGCCGTAGATCGCCTCCGCGGTGGAATCAAGGATGAGCCTCAGGTCCTGCTGGGTATTTTCCAGGATAAGCGCGTGTTCCTTATTCTTACGGAAAAACCACAGCACAGTGGCCACAAGGCCGGCGATGGAAATGAAGAACAGCCCGTACATCAACAGGACCGTGACCAGAGCCTTGTTGTGTTCGGCGTAAGCCGTGTGCGCCGGCTGGGTCAAGACAACCCCCCAGCCGAAATTCTCGATCCGGCCGTAGGTCTCGAACCTTTTTTCCTTTTCAAAAGGATTATTGGTAAAATCCGAGCCTTCCTTGCCGTCCAATATTCTGCGGACAACGGGGACGGAAGAGAACGCGGTGATGCCACCCTGAGCGGGAAATTTGGGATGATAAACGCTCTGGCCTTTGTGGTCAACAATGAACAGGTATTCACCAGAGGCCAGCTTGAGGTCCTGGACCCATAACGAAAAACTCTCCACCCTGATCTGAAGGACAAGGACCCCCATGATCTGCCGGGACGGGTACGCGCCGGTGGCGATCGGTACCGCGATGTTGACAACATTGACGCGCGGCTCGACGGACCGCTGGTAAACCTCGCTGACATAAGGCGCCCACTTCTGGCTGACCCCCTGATACCAGTCCGTCAGCGCCTGGTTCTGTCCCACCGCGCCCTCAAGGCGCGGCAGGTCGGCAAGGACAGTCCCCCGCGCGTCCGCCAGGAATATCCTGTCGATGAATTCCGCCTTGCCCGGGACATCACCCAGCGTTGCGATCGCGCCCTGCCAGTCGCCGACGGCGACCTTTTGCAAAAAATCCTGGTTCCCCGCCAGCGAGATCCCGAACTGTTCGAAGCCGTCCAGTTTCTGAAAAATAAGTTCCTTCGTCAGATCCACGATGACCTGCTTGCGCGTGATATTGGCATTGATGAGCGCGCCGCGCAGGACGAGGTAATTGAACGTCAGCGCTGAAAATACGAACACGGAAAAAAAGACCACAGTGAGAAGGATAAAATAACGCCGTGGCCGGCGCCCGGACCGGTTCAGGCTGCGGTTCAGGTCTTTAAAGAGATCTTTATTAAAAAAAGATATTCTCATAAGTTGGATGGCACGACCGGTGCCATTTACGGATCGGGCGCGTACCATGCGTATTATATACCCGCTGCGTGCCTTGTTACCAGCGTTTTATAACATCATATTTCACTTAGTGTTACGCTCCAACTCGACAAACTTCTTCCCGCGCAATATCCTGTGATACGCCAGGGCAAAACGGTGTGCCTCATCGCGCACGCGCTGCAAAAACCTCAAGGCGAGCGATGACCTGTCCAGGATAACGGGCCCCCGCCGGCCTGGAAGAAAAACCTCCTCTTCCCTCTTGGCCAGCGAGATCAGCGGGATGGCCGCGTCAAGCGCCCTGAGCTCCGCCTCGGCCGCGGCAAGCTGGCCTTTGCCGCCGTCGATAATGACCAGGTCGGGATAGGCCGCGCCCGCGCGTTTCAGGCGCCCGTAACGCCGGCGCACGACCTCGGCGACCATTTTAAAATCATCCATGCCCTCGACCTCCCTGATGCGGAAACGCCGGTAATTGCTCTTATCGGGCCTGCCATCAAGAAAGGTGACAACGGACCCGACGGAATTCGCCCCCATGGTGGTCGAAATGTCAATGCACTCCACGCGCTCCGGGCGGCGCGGCAAGCCAAAAGCCCGCTGGAGCTGTTCGGCTTCCTTGAAATAATTGGCATCCGGGCTTGAGGCGTAAAGCGCCCCGACCGCCCGCAACTGGTCGCGCGCTTCCGCCGCGCGTTCAAAATCCCGCGCCTGCGCCAGGCGTTCCATGTCCTGCCTGAGGTTGCGGTAAAGCTCATCCTTGCGCCCGTCAAGGACACAGCGGATATTGTTGATCTTGCGGCGGTAATCCTCAACGGAGATCTGCCCCGCGCAGGGCGCGTCGCACAAGCCGATATCGTTGTAAAGGCAGGGCTTCTTCGGCATGGTGAGGCAACTGCGAAAAGGAAATATCTTGCGGACCAGGCCCAGCGCTTCACGCACAAGCGGCGCGTCGACATAAGGCCCGAAATACCGCGCCCCGGGCTTTTTGCCGTCAACGCCAGCCAGACGCACCAGGGAGACCAGGGGGAACTCCTCTTGGGTCAGTTCGATATACGGATAAGATTTGCCATCCTTGAGGTCGATGTTGAACCTTGGAAAATGCTCTTTCACCAGCGCGGCTTCAAGGATGAGCGCCGCGGCCTCGCTGTGGGTCTGGACCACGTCGATATCCGCGATCTGCGCGACAAGGAGGCCCGTCTTTGGATCTTGCGCCTTGCCCCTGAAATATGACTGGACACGCCGGCGCAGGTTCACGGCCTTGCCGACGTAAATAATGGCCCCGGCGCCGTCCTTCATGAGATAAACACCACTGGAAACAGGGAGCGCCGCTATCCTGGCCCGCAACGGACTGTTCATGGCGTCATATCCTCCCGGTCACCCTGGCGCGTGAAACCCGCCTCGATGTGCCGCGGATCGCGCAACTTCAAAGCGCCGATACGATGCGGCGTGCACGGCAAAGACGTGCCCCAGCAGCGGTCATCGCCCTGTAACTGAAGGACGCTGACCGCGTCGCTCAGGCGGAACACCTTGTAATGCCCGCGATCAACGGGAATGTATCTCTTCAAAGCCACCGCACTCCAGGCACCCCGCGCGCTCATCAGCCCGAATAAAACAACGAGCACAAGGACCAGTCCTTTCACGGGCAGGAACTTCAACAGGACCCCTTCTCCGGCGAAAACCGCCGCCGCGAGTACCAGCCCGATGATCCAGACGCTGCTGCCAAAGAAGCGGCAATCCGGCGCGGTAAAAAAAATAACCGTAAACGAAATGACCGGCGGCAAAAGAACAGCGATAACAGGTGCTTTAAAGACCTTCCTGACACCAAAGAGGCACCCAAAAAAGATCAATCCCAAAGGAACGTTAAAAAACCCGCTCGCGCCCCTGATCCCGTCCTTTAACCAGAACCCGAGCCAGCCCAGATCGCCCAACGCCCGCGCCTGGCAATCCCCCGCCTTGGCGTAACTCAACGTACACGCGAGATTCCCGTCCTGGATGAACGCGGGGATCCTCCAGTCCACGGGAAAAGGCATGAAAGATGACGGAAAAAAAAGATACCCGCTCAGCATGATGTTGCGGATAAAGAACGGGACAAGGACGCACGCCCCGATGAGGACAAACCACCATCCACGAAGACGCCCGCGCCCCCTCCATCCGGCCAGCACAAGCCCGGCAGCACCAAAGATCGCGTAAGAAGGCTTGAGCGCGATACCGATAAATGTCATAAAAATATAAACGAAGAAAGCCAGCGGACATCCCGGCAGATCTTCCAGCACGTCGAACAACAGCGCGGTCATCGCCAGTTCGATGAGGAACACCGCCGCATCGGGTGACGCCGTGACAACGCGGCTATCATAACAGGCGTAGAAAATGAACGGCAGAAATAGAAGAACGCGAAAGAAATTTTGTACCCGCAGGTCGGCCTTGACGATAATGGCGCGCGCCCCGAGCGCGCATTCGAACAGGACGGCGGCAGCCAGGATATAGCTGGCCATATAACATCCGCCCATGCCCGCGTAAGCCCGTTCCAGGAAAGCGGCAAAAAAGAAATACACCTGGGGGAACGCCAGGTTCGTGAAAAGATTCCCCAGCCCTACCACCGTCGGATGCCGCATCAGCCAGTCGATCTGCTGGATATGATACAAGCCGGTATCATAACGCACAGGCACGACAGCTTTCTGGCTGAGGACCCAGGCATGCACGATCCCGGCGGCAACAATGATGAACAGGAGATCTTTGAACTTCAGGTTCGTCAGCAGCCTCACGCCGTCGCGGCCAGCCATGATAAAACCCAACGCGCTCAGGAACATTAACGACAAGACCACCGGAAAGTTCACGGGCCAAAAGAAATGAGTCAGCTGCAGGCAGGCAATGAGGCCCGCGAATCCCGCCCAGAACGCGCGCAACACGTCACGCGGGCGTTTGAACTCGAAGCGCAGCAATTTCAGCAGCAACAGGCCGAGGCCGGTGACCTGGGCATAAGGGAGGAACCACAACGCGATATTCAACAGATGAAGATTCACGAAGGACCATCCCTTTTCAGGACGGCAGGCGTATGAGCTTCCTGACAAGCTGGCGCGCCTGCTCCAGCCCGAACACGAACGCCGCCGCAAGATAACCTGCCCCGCCCAGGAGCGCGGCCACGAAAAGCCGTGCCAGCTCCGGGATCCCGCTGAGGCCGTGCCACAGCCCCCAGATGAGGGCTCCCATCACAATACCGGCCGCGAACAGCCGCGCGAAATAAGCGCCAAAGGCGCCTTTCAAGCCGGCAAGCCGCCGCTCCAGGATCATGAACAGCGTCCCGACATTGACCAAAGACGCGATCGCGCTCGCCAGGGCGATGCCGGAAAGCTTCATGGGGAACATCAGGATAAGATTAAGCGCCGCGTTCACGACGAGGCACAGCAAGGCGACCTTCACCGGCGTGCGGGTGTCCTGCATGGCATGAAAGGCGGAGGCGAGTATCTTCACCCCGCCATAACCCATGAGGCCCAGGCTGAAGAAAAAGAGGACCGACGCCGTGACCGTCGTGGAATACGCGTCGAACACCCCGCGCTGGAAAACGACCCGCGTCAGCGGCTCCGCCAGAAGGCACAAAAAGATGGTCGTCGGCATCATCACGAAAAAGATATTCTCCAGGGCGAAAACAATGGTCCGGCGCAACTCTTCCTTGTCATCCGCCACCACGTGCCGCGCGAACGCCGGCAGGGTCGCCGCGGCGAGCGCGACGCCAAAAACCCCCATCGGGAAAAGCACGATCCGGTTCGCGTAATAAATGGCCGAAATTCCGCCGGCCCCGACAATGGCCGTGAGCGAGGCGCAGATCGTATCGACAAAAACATTGAGCTGATAGACCGCGGACCCGACCAGGCGCGGCAAAAGGAGCCGCCCGATCTGGCGCGCGCCCGGATGGAACAGCGTTAACGGCCAGCGGAAAACAACCCCATGCCCGGCCAGGGTGCGCCACTGGAAATACAGTTGCAGGAACCCGCCCGCGAGAACGCCCCAGGCCAGCCCGTAGACCGGCGTCTTCATCCAGGCCACGGCGGCAAGGGTCGACGCAATAAGCGCGATATTGAGCAGGCATGGCCCGAACGCCGGCATGACAAAAGCGCCATAGGCGAACTGGATGGCGGAAAATAACGCCGTCAGCCCGATCAGGACGAGATAGGGGAACATGATGCGGGTCAACGTCACGGCCATCCCGAGCTTGCCAGGTTCCTCCGCGAAGCCAGGCGCGATGAGCCTGACCACCAGGGGCGCGAGGACAATGCACGCCAGGGTGATGGCGCACAGCACGATGAACGCCCAGACCAGGATCGCGTTAAGAAACCCGGCCAGTTCCTCCGGCTTCCTTTCCTTGTATTCGGTCATGACCGGGACAAAGGAGGAATTGGCCGCCCCCTCGCCCACCAGGTCCCGGAAAAGGTTCGGCAGGCGGAACGCCACGACGAACGCGTCCGCCCCCGCGGCCGTTCCGAAAAAATGCGCGAAAATGATGTCCCGCACAAACCCCAGCGCGCGGCTGGCCAGGGTTCCCAGCGACATCACGGAGGTGGAGCGCAATATGCCCCGGAGCGAATGGTCGTGCTCATTTTTATCAGTTGACATAAAAAAACCCGTTTGTTATACTTTCGAACCTAACAAACAACAAGGAGTAAAACTCGTGCCTCAACGTAAAACCGCCGTTAAAGACCTCAAGAAGAACCGCGCGCGCCAGATGCACAATCTGGATATCAAATCCGAACTCAGAAAAACCATCAAAGCTTACGTGGCTTCCGTCGCTGTCGATGAAAAGAAAGCCAAGGAGCTCCTGCCTTTGGTCTACAAGAAGATCGATAAAGCGGCCAAACGCAATATCATGCACAAGAAGACAGCTGCCCGCCGCAAGGCCCGCTTCGCTAAGCTTTTATCAACGAAGAAAGCTTGACCAGAGCCACTTCGATCGACTGCTCCCGCGAGAGCAGGCCGCTTAACTTGATCCTCTGATCGGCCTCCTGGATGACCAGGAGGCCTTTTTTATATTTTACCGCCGCGATCGACCTTTTCATCTCATGGCACCACCACCACCGCAAGGCGCCCAAAATATTCTCCACCGCCTCATCCTCTAAAAGTTCCCCAAGCCGCGCGAGCATGCCCGCGCGGTCACGGGGCAAGTCCCGAAACAAGTCAAAGGCCGTGAGCTTTGGTTCACCACCGGAAACCTCCAGCTTGGCCGCGAGGCGCTTGCGCGCCGGGACCCTCTTGTCCCATTGCGCCGCCTCAAGCACGATGACGCAGCCCAAAGCGTCACGGTCGATCACCTGCTCGATGAGTTCAAGCTGCTGTTCGTCAAGCTTCTCCGCGCGGCTGACAAAAACGACCCGCCTCTCCGCCACCGCCGGCAGTGTCAACAAAGCGGCCTTGAGGTCCTGGAACGCAAGGTCCTGCGCGTCGAGATAATTCAGGTCGAACTTCAAGGCCTCGGGAGTTTTAAGAAAACGGGCTTTCAGGACGCGAAGGGCTTTGTCGCGCAAGGGGACATCAGGACCAAGGATGAGCTGATGCAGGGGCATGTTTCAATATCAGGCCGGGGTTGGGAGAAGCTGGCCTTACCAGGCTTCAACGGTACGGGCGACCACGCGCAAGGCCAGGTCTTTGATGGCTTCGTCGATCGCCTGGGCTTCAGGTTTGGCCAAAGGACCAACCGTATAATATGTGGCCTCACCCGCGAAAGCAGTTTCTTTCCACATCGGCTGCTTTTCAACAGAATCAACAAGCTCAAGCGCAACGGTCACGCGAAGCCGGTATTCCTGGACAGATTCGTTCGGCTGGAGGCTGAGCTGCTCGCGCTCAAAGCTCAGCAACTGCCCCTTGAGCACAAGGTCCGCCGTATCCTTGTTGCCGATGCGCAGGTTGCCATCGAAGAGGTAGCGGTCCACCACGGCCTCGCGCACGCGCGTTTCCATGCCGGGAATATAAAGTTTGCGCTCGGTGGTGTTCATGTAATCGACCTTGTTCTCAAAAGGCTCGATATAGATCGTGCGGAAACGGCTCGGCAGGAGGGATCTGGTGCTATAACCGCAGCCGGCCAGCAACAGGACCAGGACTAGAAGGACCGCTTTCTTCATGAAGCTTTACCCGCAATGGCCTTGAGCTGCGCGGAGGCTTTGGCGGCCCAGGGCGTGTCAGCATACTTGTCGACGACGGTCTGCCAGTATATCCTGGCGGAATTGTACCTCTTCATTTTCGCGTAATACTCACCGACCACAAAATTATTTTCCGCTTCCTTCTCCCGTAATTTGTTGATCTGTTCCTTGGCGGAGGCGGAAAGGTCGGATTCAGGGTTCAGCTTCACGTAATCCTCAAACCCCTGGACGGCGATATTCGTTGTTTTTTGGTCATACTGGGCCCCGACTGAGCGCTTGGCGTCCGCGACCGCGATCTGGTAACGCGCCGCTTCCGCCCACTTGGAATCCGGATAATCGTTGACCGTCTTCTCAAAAGCGTCACGGGCCTGCTGGTAATCACGCTTGGCCAGGTAAAAAAGACCGATCTTGTATTGGGACACAGGCGCGAGCGGACCATAAGGGTCGTTCTTGATGACTTTCAGGAAAACCTCGGGGACCTGATAATCCGTCCCCAGCAATGACTGGGCGAACTCATGGTCCTTGGCCTTACCCTCGAGAAAAAGGTCCGCGATGGCGTACTGCCGCTCCACGACCTTGGGGCCAAGGTCGCTGAAAGGATAACGATCCACGACCTTCTGGTATTCTTCAACGGCGCGCCAGAATTTCTTCAGGTCCTCCCAGGCGCGGCCCATATTGAACTGCGCCTCAGCGGCCTCGCGGGCCTTGGGATAATGCTTCAAAAGTTTCTTGTATTCGCGCATCGCCTCCGGGTACTTGCCCGCCTGAAAAAAAGTATCGGCGTAGGCCAGCTGTTCCTGCGGCGAAGGCTTAACGGAGTATTTGGGATTGACCCACTTGCCACTTTCCGGCGTCCAGATCCAGAAGGCATGGGCCGGCGCGGCCATGGCCATGGCGGAGGCGACGACAACAAGAGCTATAAGAGTAGGCCTGATTTTCATATAAAACACAGTGCGCCCAATGTATCACAGGGGGAAATGTTTGTCAATGAAGGCGGAGGATCGAAAATACTCTGTCTTGAGATATCTCACTACGGAATTTCGAGGAACTGCCGCAGGCTTCCAAGAGCATGGATGCCGACAATGACAGGTGTGACGCCGGAAGCATCCTGCATACGCCAGAGCATCGCGGGGTCGAGGTTGAGATCGATCGGCGCGCCGCTGTTCTTCGTGGCCATGTCAATTTTAGAGGGGTTGAGGTCGATACCGCCGTTTTGTGCAACCTCGGCATTATCTCCCGTCTGAGTACCTTTGGAAGAAAAAAGCTGCGTCAAGTTGCCAAAGTAATGGACCTTGTCTTTCTTTAGGATAAGCTCCCACCAATCCGGTAAATAGCGGCTAAACCAAATACCAAGTAATACACGTTCCCTCAGATCTATCCATTCAAAATTCCCATGTAACTTTTCGACAACCTTCTTTCTCAAATTCATTGGCATGGCCCTTATGATGGTCAATTGTCCTTGCAGTTCTTTTTCATTACCATCTAAATACAACGCGATCGCCTTGAGAAGATATTTACAGCATTCAAAAAATTCTTTTTCACTGCCATAGTCGTTCCATATCGCCCTTGTCTTGTATTTTATAAGCATAAAATCGGATAAGGGCTGCTCCTGAACATTCCCAAAAATATTGAACGTGCGAATAGTCTTTCTTTCCCCGGAAGTCATGAAAGCGACATGGTTTGAACCCACAACGAAGCCATCCATATCAATGTACAGGTCTGTCCTGCCCTCCTCCTTTGAGTGATCATTGTAATGGCCAGGGTCCCTGTACGAAACTTCACCCTTCATCGCTTCTGCGGCGACACCTTGTTCTATGATCGGAAAAGCTGTAACCCGGTGCTCTTTCTCGGCATCCCTCAATCCAAACTGTCTTGTAACTTTCGATTGGTCGGAAAAGGTGGCCGCCACAAAATATCCTGCCTTAATATGATCCTCATTATGCAATCCTTCGAACACCATCACCAGATCTGTAAGTTTCTTGCCGTCCTGAACTCTTGCCATTTCTGCCGCGTGTTGCTCATCAACTGAAAGGATCCAAACAATGTTATTGGGAAGATTTCCCAGCAGACTTCTGGCTTGATCCATGTCGGCGGGGATTAAAAGGCCGTTGGTCACAACATAGATCTCATCAGCAGCTTCGGACGCATACTTGAGCACATCAATAAAGTCCCTGGAAAATCCAGGTTCCGATAAATCCTGTTTTCCATAAGCTGTCGTTTCACCGGGTCCAACGAACCGGATCCTCGAGGCGCCCCTGACCTGATCGATCCGCCTGAACAATTCTGCTTTAGGGACATCAGGGTTGCGCTCCCTGCGGATTTTCTTGGCAACGCACATCCTGCAGTTGAAAGGGCAGCTGGATGTCGACATGATGCTCACATCATCTTTAAGCGCCGAAGCCGTCGGGAAAATATTCAAATAATCTATCGCCAGCTTGCCAGGACCTTTCCTGGCCTCACGGGAGAAAAATGCTGCTGAAACAAATTTTGGGTCCGCGTCCTTCAAATATCCTTCAATTGAATCCTGCAAAGCGCTGTGAAAATCATTAACAGTCCCCTTTCTTCCGATCCATGCCCAAGACAGTTCAACTGCTTTCGGCTCTTTCCGGCGGATCAAAACATCCAGGAAGAACTTCTTTTGCGAATAACTTTGGGTGCTTCTGACTTCTGATAAGATCGACTCCGTGCTGAACACTTTGGCCGGACTAAAAGCCACATAATCGATAAACTGGTCATAATCCTTCATCGCTAAAAGATATGTTGAAAAATTCCACCAAGAATAAAATGAATACCTTTTTGGCCAAAACATGACCTCCATGCCCAGGGCCAGATATCTTGCAGGATTATTACGCATGTCTATCTTTTCATAACCATCAAAAACATTCAGTGTGTTGAACGCCTC
Organism: Candidatus Omnitrophota bacterium; assembly: GCA_903901225.1. GTDB lineage: Bacteria > Omnitrophota > Gorgyraeia > Zapsychrales > Fredricksoniimonadaceae > Fredricksoniimonas > Fredricksoniimonas borealis. Next base: position 32,970 of record CAIUQE010000019.1, on the reverse strand, counting down.
CAGCACCAACTTCCATGCCGGTACTTTTTTCAAGATCAACGCTCTGAACTTGCCTGACATTGACTCTTTTTCAGACCAGTAACCATTTTCAAATAACGACTGCCTCACTCCCTTTTCATCCATCTTAAGAAGCTCTTTAGCCGCATGCGCACGCACCAGCCCGTCTGGACTGCCAAGCGCTTCAACAAGATTATTTATCCGGTTTACCATTTCAACAGTAGGCGGCACGTGACTATCCCTCTCAGACATCGCCCTGTCGACCGATAAAAGAGACGAAATGATGATTTCAAATCTATCACCAGGCATACTTGCCACGCTTGCCGCATCTGACGTAATATCCATCGCGGCGTCCACACTCAAGGCCAATCCTCCCGCGAAATATTTTCTCGGAGTAGTGGATCTGGTCGTCGAGTCGTATTCTTCCCTGATAAGGTTATACGCCCCCCTCCTGAACGCCTCGACGTACTGGGCCCAGATCTTTTCCTTTTCGTTCTTGTCCTTGATGTCGATGCCGCCCGTCTTCTTTTTGTCGACATACGCCTGGCCAAGGATGCCGGCCTTGACCTTGCGCTTGTACCAGGTGGCTAGAATCAGGGAATTGTAGACCTGGCGCAGCGTGGCGAAGTTTTGGCCTTCGTTGACTTCTTTTTCAAGGGCGGGGATGATGATCTCGCGCAGAACATTCTTGGCGAGCTCATGGCGGGAGGACACAAGGTCCTCCCCTACGCTCACGAAGTCAACACCTTGCGTTGTAGGGGCGGACCTTGTGTCCGCCCGCGTCATCGCAATATAATCCGTTTCCAACATGACTTTCAATCGGCTCTCAACCACATATACGGCGTCTTTGTGTTCGTAGACGGTGGCTTTTTCGGGGATGATCCAGACCTTGTTGAAGGTGTCGACCGGGATGTCCGTTGTGCCGTAACGACGCTGTGCTTCGGCGTAAACTTTGGCCCAGAATTCCTTGCCGGTCTTTTCATCGGGGTAAATGAGCGATGCTGTTATTTGCTTGAGGATGTAATCCTGCGCGAGAAGATCACGGCCCATCTCGGTCTTCCCGAAGGCTTCGGGCACGATGCGGTCTTTTTCATAGGGCGAGAGGTTGACCCACAGGTCTTTCTCGGGAACCGTCAGCGACGCAAGGAAATATTTGATCAACCGGGTGGCATCCGTTTTTGTCTGCGCCTCCACGGCCTTGCCATCACCTTTGTCGAGGATGAAATCAAACCGGAACGGGTCATTACGATAAACCTTGATGCCTTTGAGCAGCGGCGGGATCAAGGTCAATACCGCCGAGATCTTTCTCAAGAGACATGGCCTGATCGGCATAAACAGGAAGAGGCTCAATAGTACCTGTGGAAACATTATTCAAATGCTGCTCAAAGTCGTGCAACATTGAGTTGGTGTCTGATCGCATTTTGAACTTGGCCCTTGCTCCAAAGGCAACGATAACAACCTCCCTGTTATGCAGGGATGTTTTAATGAGATTTATTACATTTTCTTGAACCTGCGGCAGAGGTATGATCTTTTTTATAACGGTGGAGAATTTTGTTATATCTCCTGACCGAAATGTGTACCTGGCCTGTGTATTCAATGCCGAGATCAGGCTGTTTTCTTTATTAGCCAAAGCATTCAACAAGTCTTTAATTTCAATGTCAGCCAGCCCCGCATGTCTTAACTCATTGTTCCCGATCACTCCATTGATCCTGACATAAATGGAAAAATTCTTTTGGTTACCCAGTGTGGTTCGATAAATAAAAGGGATATGTTGATTGCCATCAGCCACGCCATCCAGGATCTTCCTGATTGCATCCTTGACATCCCGAGTCATTATTTTCAAAAGCCTCTCATTGACAAAGCTGCTATTTATTCTCAAAACAGGATACTCATTAACATTAAGCAATGCCATCTGCCCGTTGGGAAATATCTTTTTACTTGTCAAATAATTCTGCACACTCTCTTTGTCAGCACCTGTTTCTTCCATCATGGCGATCACCAGGTCCTGAAAGCCATGCTCGATGTTGTTCCGGTAAAACTGGTCGATATCAAAATCCCTGAGCGTCCTGGCCTCTTTGGCATAAATGACATGTTCTTCCTGAAGATCAAGAGCGATCATCCCGGTGAAAAAATCCTTCAAGATAGATATCTTTTCCAGGGTCGCTGTATCGATCTCAGATGACGCCTCTTTGAGGTGTTTGATGATCCTTTCCATGGTCGGATTCGTTTTATTCCTTTTCAAGAAATGGAACGCTTTCAAAATAACGATGTCGGTCTCATCAAAGCCCAGCAACATGGCTGTTTCTGCCTGCGTCACGGCAACGAAAAGGGCATCCTCATTATCCTTGTGTTGTATGGCTAGCTGCTGGAGGTAACTGCTTCGGGCTTTGACCAATTCATCCTGGAAGCTGGCAACCAATTCCTTATAAATATGCGGATCATGGGACAGGGTTTCCTTAACATCTTCCAGGATCTTTAATACTGCTTTCAAAACCAACGCCTGGTCGGCGCCCGTATCCGATAATATGTCCTCCATCGCGGACAATTGACCGTGAAGGGAAATGTTTATGGGAAGGGGGTCAGACGCCGGCAGCGTGTTATCCGCGGCGCTCCCGACGTCAATGGCAACGAGAGGATAACCGTAGTGCGCGAGCATCTTTTTTATCGGCAACAACAGCCCCGCTTTTTTTGCCGGCGGGCAGGGGATCTCATTGATCAAACGCACAAGCTCCGGCCCGTTATTCTCCAGGATCGCCGTAACAATCGGATTCCCCGGAGTAAGAAATGAATACTGTCCTTTTAATGCCGGATTACGGTGAACATACCGGAACAGCTCAAGGATCCCGGAAGTTTCAAGGGCCGTAAGGTATACCAACGGGACCCGTTCCTGGGGAAAACCATAAAGGCAACGCAACAGGAGCGCCGCCCTGGTGACAGTCTGAAAGTCATCTTCCTGATCAAACTCTTTCTTAAAAAAATCCGCCAGCGCTGAACCAATGTAACGCGGGTCATTCTCCTCCACAGCCATCTCCAGCAACGCCTGCGTATCCTTATCCCCGCGAAACAACACCGACAGAACTCCCGGGTCAACCAAATCCTTGAGAAGAAATTTCCCGCCGAGCTCTCCCCGCATGAAGTCTATGATCATGTTCCCGACATCGGGCCCAACGGTCTCCATGATATCCATCAACCGTCGGACAAATTCTTTCGTATTATTGTCCCGGACCAGCTCATTCCTGCCGGACAAGAATTTCCTGACATGACTGGGAAGTTTCCCCCGGCTGAAATATTTTGCCATGACCGCCTGTTCAGCGGAAGGGCCAAGGATATCATTGAGTGTCGTTGCTTCCCCTGTAGTGTCCTGCGCCAGGTCCACTGTCATTGCCGCGTAATCTCCAGGACCTTCCGCCGAAGGCCTTTCTTGTGTCGTTGCATAATCGCCATGCAGGACCACCCCGCCGGAGAAATATTTCCGGGGAATGGTTTCCCCAGAAGCCGGATCGACCTCTTCCCGGATCAGGTTATACACCCCTTTGCGGAAGGTTTCGGCATAGCTGTCCCATATTCTTTGCTGCATCCCGGGATCATGGTGCGTGATCCCGGCCACCTTGCCCTGGTCCGCGTAGACCCTGGTCACAAGGGCGTTCGTCAACTCCTTCTTGTACCATGTCGCCAGCACAAGGCTGGTATAGATCTGCCGCAGCTGGCTGAAATCCCGGCCCTCGTTCACTTCCTTTTCGAGGACGGGGATGATGATCTCGCGAAGAACATTCTTTTCGAGATCATGGCGGGAGGACATAAAGTCCTCCCCTACGCTCATGGCGTCAGCACCTTGGGTTGTACGGGACAGGGCTACGTCCTCGGCAGGAGCAGAGGAATCCGCCCTGTCCCTCTGATGGGACAGGGCTACGTAATCACTCTCCAGCATGACCTTCAGATGGGTTGCGGTCACGAAAGCCACGGCGGCCTGGACCGGCGTGCCTTCATCTTTCGACCGCGCGTAGATCTCGGCGCTGTCCGTGGTGATCCAGACCTTATTGAAGGTGTCAATGGGAATGTCGGTGGTCCCGTAGACCTCGTAGGCCCGGGCGTAGAGTTTCTCCCAGAATTTCTTTCCCACCGCACCATCCGGGTGCAGGAGCATGGCCATTGTTTTTTTGAGGAGATAATCCAGGACAAGCAGGTCGCGCCCCATCCCCGTCTGGCCAAAAGCGTCGGGGATGATACGGTCTTTTTCATAGGGTGAAAGGTTGACCCAGAGGTCGCTTTCCGGGATCGTCAGGGAGGCGAGAAAGTATTTGATCAGGCGGGTGGCGTCGGCCTTGATCTGCGCCGCCGTGGCCGTGCCATCGCCTTTGTCCAGGATGAAATCAAAACGGAAAGGGTCGTTCAAGCGGACCTTGATGCCCTTAAGGAGCACGGGTGAAAATGCCGGGCTCAGCGCGAATCCAACGCCCGGTTCCGGCAAAGAAATAACTCCCTGCGCATAGACCCGCAGATCCGGCACAATGAATGCCAGGATCAAAATGCCCGCAAGAATTCCATGTAGAATTCGCTTCACGTCCAATTTCATCTCCGCCTTTGGGTAAGACACACCGCCAAACTTAGTTAAAAGATAACATATATTGATTGATCGTGCCAAAAAGAGGGCAAAAGGGGCGAAAATTAATGGATCAGGGGCGGCCTGGGCTGGCTGAACCTGTTTTTTCTCGCTGTCATATGAAAATACGCGGTCACAGACAATAAGATGCCGTAATACGCGCCAGCCACCCACCCGGATACCCCGGCGCAGGGCACGACGGGCATGCGCGCGGCCTGGGCCAGTATCCAGACAGAAATGTTCAATACAACCTTCAGGCCCAGCGCGAAAGGTGTTACCAAAAATGGCAGCGCAAGCCCGGTGAACGCCACCGCGGCCCCCAGCGCCGTGACCAGCGCCATCAGCGGAATAACCGGAAGATTCACAATGAGCCCGACCGGTGTCATGTATCCGAAATCATACGCCAGGATACCCGCGGACCCGATGAACGCGGCCAGGGTGACGCCCGCGCCTTCGATCAGGCCCCAGGCAACCTTGTTCTCCTGACAAGGCGCGCCTTCGAACGGTGCCAGGATCAATGGCGCCAATAAAAGTAACGCGGCAACACAAGCGAACGACAACTGGAACCCGATGTCATTCAACTGCCCGGGATCTGCCGCCAGCAGGAGCAAAGCGGCCAGCGCCAGGCTGTTGGCCGCGTCGGTCTCGCGTTCGATAACAAAACTCAGGATGAACACCGCGGCCATGAGCGCTGAGCGTGCCACCGGCGCGCTGTTGCCCGCCATGCAGGAATAGAACGCGAGGATCACCACGGCCAGCAACGCGCGCGGCAGGCGCGGGATACGGAACAATCCCAAAATAAAAATAACGCCGGCCGAGGTCAGCGTCATGTTCATCCCGCTGATGGCGATGATATGCGCCGTACCGGTCTTACGAAAAATGTCATACACATGCGGCGGGATGTCGTTGCGCGGCCCCAGAAGCATCGCGTTCATAAGCCCTGCCTCGCCGGGAGAAAGGCTTTGCCGAAAAACTTCCTGCAAGCGCAGGCGCGCGGCCAAGGTCATGGCTTCCCAGCTCCATGATCGCCGCGCCTCAAGGCACCTCCGCGGCGCTTGCGTGCGCACATGCAGCACGGCGTAAATACCCTGCCGCGCAAGATAGTCACGATAAGATAGTTTTCCACCGGGAGAGAAATTGAAGGGCCTGGAGAATTTTCCGTTCACGTGAACACGATCGCCGTAACGGAAATCCCCCGCGCCGTAAAGGTTCACGATCACTCTACCACTCAAGCGGCAACCACTGACCTGCTCAAGATCGCCGATGAACACACTTTTGGGCGCCAGACCATTGGTCTTTTTTTCAGGTGGCGCCGCGACCAGGCACACCACATCCACGGCGCGGCCTTTCAGCCGGTCCAACTGCGCTCGAATATGGTCCGCGGGGATAACACTGCGGTCCCACGCGGCAAATGCGCCGCACAGGAACGCCAGCGCGACCAGCAGCGCCCCCGATCCTAACCTTCCACAACGAACGACAATGACAACGCCAGCGAAGAGTCCCACCGCAATGAACAGAAAAGGCAGCGGGCCAAAAATATTCTCGCCGCATATCCCGGCGACAAACGCCAGTGCCAATATCACCGCGGGACGACGGGTCATGGCGGCCCTACAGTCAGCCGCGCCGCAGCCCTGGCAAAACTTTTCTTGGAGAACCCCTTGATGCCCCTGATTTCTTCAAGTGACGCGAACCGTCCCGCCTTTTCCCTGGCGTAAATGATCCTCGCCGCTGTCGACGGCCCGATCCCTGCGACCGCGATCAGGTCCTCATAGGAAGCACGATTGATGTCGATCTGGGCGTGCTCCGGCGCCTTGTCAAGAACCTGCAGCGCTTGATAACCCGGCGGATAAAGTTTGAAGGCAATGTCCAGACAGATGCCGCAAAAAAAAGCCGCTCCCAGAAAGATCAGCGCCCTGCGTTCATGGGGTGTGAAGAATAACATCGCGCGTCCTTGGGCAAGGACGCCATTCTCCGGGGGGAGGAAAGGAAAGACCTGGGGTGCGAACTAATAATAGCAAAAATTTTCGGGGCGCGTTATTTTTCTTTGTCCCCGCGCCGCTTCGCTTCGTCAAGGATGGCTTCCGTCGCGCTTGTGCCGACGCGCGAACAGCCCAACGCATGGAATTTGAGCACATCATCAAGCGTACGTATGCCGCCCGAAGCCTTGATGCGGATATGCGAGGCGCAATGCTGACGCATCAGCTTCACGTGATGTTCCGTGGCCCCGTTGCAGCTGTGATTGCCGCCAGGCTGTTTCACAAAGCCGAATCCCGTCGAAGTTTTCACATACGCGACATTCACATCCGTGGCCACCTGGCACAGCGCGACAACTTCGGCATCCGTCAGAAAATCAGTCTCAAAAATAACCTTGAGGGGGGCCGCCGTGCGCTGGCAAGCGCGGTTGATGGCGCGCAGCTCTTCCTTCACGTACTCCAATTCACCGCTTTTGGCCTTGCCGATATTGATGACCACGTCGATCTCGTGCGCCCCGGCGGCCAAAGCCTCCTGCGTCTCGCGCAACTTGACCATGGTGATGCTATTGCCGTGCGGGAACCCGACCACGGAACAGATCGCGACGGGAGAACCTTTGAGGATATCCTTCGCCACGGAGATCGCGTAGGGCTTGACGCACACCGCCTTGACTTCGCAGCGGCGCGCAAGCTCACAGCCTTGACGGATCTCGATATCGGTCAAAGCCGGATGAAGCAAAGAATGGTCGATCAGCCGGGCAATTTCACGCTGTGTCATCACAACCTCACACCACAATGCTCACAAGCTTGTTCTTGATCACAATGAATTTTTTGATGTCCTTGCCCGCGATGTGGCGCTGCACGCCTTCATCGGCAAGAACGATCGGCCGCAACACAGCTTCGTCAGCATCGCGCGCCACCTCGAATTCCCCGCGCACCTTGCCATTCACCTGAACGGCCATGCGGACCGTGTCGGTCTTAAGGGCGTCATCAGAATACGTCGGCCAGGCTACAAAGGCGACCGACGCGTCATTCTTGCCCATCATCTGCCACAATTCTTCCGCCGCGTGCGGGATGAACGGCGCCATGAGCAACACGGCTGTTTCAACCGCCTTGTTCAGCGCCGCCTGCTTCGCGGGAGCCCCATCCGGCACCTGGAATTTATCGACCGCGTTCATCAGGACCATGACCGCGGAAATGGCGGTGTTGAACTTGAACCCGCCTTCCATGCTGTCCGTCACTTTCTTGATCGCGGCATTGCGTTCAAACTCAAGCTTCTTGTCATCCGCGTCGGGCATGCCGTTCCCTGCCGCAACTGGCCTATAGCGGTTCTCCACCACATTCCATATCCTGTTGATGAATCGCCAGTTCCCCTCCAGCCCGGCCGGGCTCCATTCCAGCTGGTCCTCAGGCGGCGCCGCGAACAGGATGAACACGCGCAACGTATCCGCGCCAAACGTGGCAATGACCTCGTCGGGATCGACCACATTCCCGCGCGACTTGGACATGACCTCGCCCTCTTTAAGGACCATGCCCTGGGTCAACAAGCGATCAAAAGGTTCGTCGACAACGACGAGGCCGATGTCATGGAGGAACTTCGTAAAGAAACGCGCGTAAAGCAGATGCAGGATCGCGTGTTCAATACCGCCGATATACTGGTCGACAGGCATCCAATACGCGGCCTCCTTGGCGTCAAAGATCTCTTTGTCATTGTGGGCGGAGCAATACCTCAGGAAATACCACGACGAATCGAAGAACGTGGCCATGGTGTCGGTCTCGCGGCGCGCTTCACACCCGCATTTCGGACATTGCACATCCACGAATTCTTTGACCTTGGCCAAAGGGCTGCCGCCCGAACCGGTGATCGGCGCGTTCTCAGGCAATTTAACCGGCAACTGGTCATAGGGCACGGGCACAATGCCGCATGCCTCGCAGTAGACCATGGGGATCGGCGTGCCCCAATAGCGCTGACGGGAAATGAGCCAGTCGCGCAGGCGCCAATTGATGGTCAAACGGCCCATCTTCTGTGCCGCGATCCATTCCGAAATATTCTTCTTGGCATCCTCATTGGAGACGCCGTCAAATTGCCTGGAATTGACAAGCACCCCGCTCTCCTCATACGCCTTGGACATCTGCTGGGGCGTAACAGAAGGATGTGCCGGGTCCTGGATGACAACACGCATGGGCAAATTATGCGTGCGCGCGAACTCGAAATCGCGCTGGTCATGCGTCGGGACCGCCATGATCGCGCCGGTGCCGTACTCCATGAGCACATAATCGCCGATCCACACCGGTACTTCTTCACCGTTGACAGGATTGACGGCATACCCGCCGGTAAAGATACCCTCCTTGCGCGCGTCACCCGACATGCGCAATGATTTGGAAATATGCGCGGACTTTTCGATGAACGCCGCCACCGCCACTTCCTGGGGTGTGCCGCGGGACAATTTGCGAGCCAGCGGATGTTCCGGCGCCAGGGTCACATAGGTCGCGCCAAAAATGGTATCAGGCCGGGTCGTAAAGACCGTGATGACATCATCCGCCCCCTTGATCCTGAAATAAATGTCCGTCCCAAAACTCCTGCCGATCCAGTTCTCCTGCATGGCCACCACGCGCGACGGCCAGTTGTTCAATGTTCTCAAATCTTCCAGCAAGGGTTCCGCGTAATGCGTGATCTTCAGGTACCACTGTTCGAGGTCTTTCTGCACGACCTCATTTTTACAGCGCCAGCACGCACCGTTGCTAACTTCCTCATTGGCGAGGGTCGTGGCACACGACGGGCACCAGTTGACCGGTGAACCCTTCTTGTAAACCAGCCCCTTCTCCTGCATCTTTAAGAATATCCACTGGTTCCAGCGGTAATACGACGCGTCACAGGTCGCGAGCTCCCGGTCCCAGTCGTAGGAAAAACCCATCTTCTTCAGCCCGGCGCGCATGTCGTCGATGCAGCGGTAGGTCCACTCCGACGGCGAAACCCCGCGCTTGATGGCCGCGTTCTCCGCGGGCTGGCCGAAGGCGTCATAGCCCATCGGGTGCAAAACATTGAACCCGCGCATCATCTTATAACGCGCGATCACGTCCGCGATGGTGTAATTGCGGACATGGCCCATGTGGATCTTTCCCGACGGATACGGGAACATCTCCAGGACATAATATTTCTTCTTGTGGCTGTCCACTGACGCCTTGAACGTTTTCTTCTGGGCCCAGATGGCCTGCCACTTTTCCTCGACCCGCCTGATATCATTCCCCGTATACGGCATATTTCCCTCGGTTTATTGGAACATGATGATCGTTATCACCAGCGTGATGACGCCCAGCGCGACCAACACCCATTTCATCCCCGCCGCGCGCATCTTGCCCACAGCACCGCTGCTCACGCGCGCCAGGCTGTTGCCGCAATAATGGCATAACAGGGCGTCCTCGTCATAGATCGGATTCTTGCAATGGGGGCAAATGATCGCACTCATGAGGCGCTATATTATCACAAACCCCCCGCCCTGCACAACTGCCGCAACGCAGGCTGAACCTCATGCCCTTGTTTTCCGCATTTTTATAATTTATATTTAGGAAGGGAGATACGTTACAAACATAAGATGATGTATTATTTGCGCACCCACAGGATCTTTCATGTTCTGCGCGGCGTCCTATTGGCCGCCTTTCTGGGAACCAGTGTGCTTCCCGGCCCGGCCTTGGCCCAGATGGCCGTGCCCCTGCCACCACCGGGCGCGCCCGTTACCATGTCACCGGCGTTCCAACCCGCCTGTCTCAAGGGCCTTAAGATCGACCCGCGCCATCCGTTTCATTTCGATTTCCTGGTCGATCCCGGGCAAGGACCCGGTGATCAACCTGTTCTAAAAGACACCACCCAGGACCTCGTCAAATACTTTCTGACCGCTTTGACCGTTCCCCAGAGCGACCTTTGGGTCAACCTCTCACCCCTTGAGCCTGACCGGATCACACCCAAGGCTTTCGGCCCGACAACCATGGCACGCGATCTATTGGCGCAGGATTACCTTCTCAAACAGCTGACAAGTTCCCTGATGAACCCGGATACCGCGCTGGGCCGGACTTACTGGGACCTCCTTTATAAAACGTTGGCTGAACGCTTTGGCACCACCGATGTCCCGCTCGACACCTTCCACAAGATCTGGATCACGCCCGACCGCGCCCGGGTTTACGCCAACGGCACCACGGTGGTGATCCTGGAAAGTCATCTGAAAGTAATGTTGGAAGAAGATTACATAGCCATGTCTCATCAGAGGGGCATCGCAGAGTCCTCAGCTCCTGCCAGCGACCTCACGACCACGGCCATGCGCGAGGTGCTCCTGCCGAAGATCGAAGCGGAGATCAACACCGGCAAGAACTTCGCTCTCCTGCGCCAGGTCTTCCACGCCATGATCCTGGCCAAATGGTTCAAGGATCATCTCAGGCAGAGCCTTCTGGGGAAAGCCTACGTCGACCAAAGCGCGACCTCAGGCGTGGAACAGCCCGGTAAGGATGGTAATGAACAGATCTACCAGCAATACATCGCGGCGTACCGCAAGGGTGTCATCAATATGATCCGGGAAGAACCCGATCCCGCGACCGGCGAAGTCCTGCCAAGAAAATATTTTACGGGTGGCGTGGATGCCGCAGGACTCACCCTCGTGGAAGATAATGACCCCGCTCCAGTAAAAGCCGCGCTCACGGGCCGCCCCATGCTCCTTGCGGCATGCGATATGGCGGAAGAACATTACCGATGGAATGATGTCAAGGATCAAGTTACGGCTATATTCAGCGGGCAAAAAGATGCGGCGTATTTCTTGTCACTTTCAGAGAAAATCGCTAACACTAATTTACTAACCACTTACGTGCTGACTACCCACGGCTTTCCATTGCTTTTAAAACTAGATAAACCGTGGCTTCAAGTACATGAAGAAGAATTGGTGCTGTTGTTAAAAACTGTCAGCGGGCAAGAAGGGGGTGACACCTATGGAAGTTATGAAGCCCTCAAGATCATAAATAACATGTATGACCACCTTGGAACAGACCAGGTATCGCGGCAAAAAGAATTTGAAAAATTATGGCCGGGCCTTTATAAGATGGGGCTTGCGGGCAAGGGGTCTCTGATCGATTTTATTAAGTACAATGAGAAAAACATCACAGATTATGATGATCCTAAGTCACGATACCCCAAGTTATCATTGTTTGTCCTGAAAAATATCCTTGGCCAGGATTTTGATCGCCTGTGGCTGAAATTCGTAAAGGTTTTTGTTGCCATGATGCAAGACCACAATTCTTTATTTTTCAAAGTTGATGCCTGGCAATTGCATCAGCTGAAGCATACCATCCCTGTTGACGCGAATTTGAAAAAATTATTTGAAGTCATCCTTGATGCGCTAGATCCGCTGGGGGAGTCTTATTTCCGGATCATTCAAGGGATTTCCTCGGCCATGCCGGAGGAGTTTTATACCGGATTCCTGACTATTGCCTTAAATCTTAAAACATCCCTGATGGCGAACAACTCCAATCCACCCCGTTTTTTCACCAGGATAAAAAATAAACTTTGGGATCTGGCAGACGCGGCGGTTGACGCAGGTGTTTTTTCTCCAGAGGATGCGCGTCTGTTTACGCCCCTCATTCTTGACAAGTGGGTGCGATTTTCTGCCACACACACGATGCCAGAATTCCTCACGCGCATGGATGAAGATACCAATAATATTAAACATCTTTTTGATGCGACGAAAGGCCTTGAGATCAATAAGTTAAACGGCCTGCCGGAACTTATCACGGAAGTTTGCCTTGATGGCGATGTTCAACCCATTAAAGATCTCACACAACTACTCACACATAAAAAATTTCGTCAAATTCTTTTACCAAAAACCCCCAACATCATGCCTGTCATCATGGACCAAACGATAGCGGCTGATATGCGCTTCAAGATCATGCACAGCGTGGGAGCTATTGCGTATCTGGCAAACCTGATGCAAGGTTCACTTCAGGACGAGCGCCCCGCTTTTGATGCTGTCTTTGTCGCTACCGACCGTATTCTGGCACAACCCGTTAACGCGGGAACACCCGAGGCCGTTGACGCCTTAATGCCTGGGCTGCGTCGATCTATTATTGAAAACATCCTTAAAGCCCCTTTGCCTGCAAACTTGGGAACAATGCTGACCGATGATCCTGCAGATGAGTTTTATAAAAATGTCACCAATATCGCATCGAACATTCTTACCCTGGGGAAAGCACTTAACAACTATATGATCGTTAACGACGACAATAGAAACCTTTTTCAGAAAATATTTTTAAACCTTGCCCAGCATGCCGCCGGGCACACGCTTGCAACTTACGCGATATACATTGATCAACAGGTGCGTCCGATAAAAGAATTACTGCAAACCGCCTCGCAGAGAAATAAACCCGATTTAAGAAAAAATTACCAGCATATCAATGACCAACGCCGCATTGAATCCGCCGTTCGAGATACGATTTTAAGCGGCAAGCCGCTCTATATGCAAAGATTGCAGCAATTCATCGATCGTCTTCACAGTTGGGGCTATCGAACAACCGAACTGCTTAGTGAGAAAACCCTGGCCCTTTTGGATGACCCATCCATTGACCTGCGCTACAAGATGGACGCCCTTCCCTTTGTCACTGAAGTGATGCTGATGAAAGAAGCCTATGGTAGTTATAACGACCGGTCAAAAATAATTTTCAAAGCTTCGCCCCATGACCCGCAACTTCCACCGGACCTCAAAGCAGGCCGCGCCATTGAAGCCGCTAGCGTGACCTTGATCCGCCTGTGGCATAAAATTCTTCAAACATCCGCCACATCAAGGAACGCCGACACGCGCAAGGCATTGGCCCAAATATCGCGCCAGATGCCCGTATTACGCGCCACCTTGCTGGAAAGTTTGATCCAGGAGCCTGTTCCTGAAAATGCTACGCCTCTCTTTGAGAACACTTCTTTCATCAATCAGATCGGAACCATCATGTCTGTTTTTACAAAATCGGGCGAAGAAAGCCGCCTCTGGTCGTTATACAGATATGCGATCAAAGAGTTTCTCAATGCTTACCACAAAAACGCCGGTGTATCTGCCGCCAGCAGGGCTTTACGGACTAAGCTAATGGCGATCGGAAAAGATTCTTTTAAAATACACCCTGATTTGGAAATGCAGCGTGAATTCAAAGATCTGGTATTCGGGAACAAAGAAGCTGTTGCGCGTCTGGTAGGCAATGGCTGGGATCCCCGGCTCTGGGAAGAAGGGATCGAACTGGACTTGTCCTTGTCCAAGGGCATGAGCGATGTCCAGATCAGGGAACAGATCCGACATTCAGCGACCGCCATGGTCGAGTCGGTGGAAGCCTCCGTCAAGAAACTTGAATGGCGCGAATTTAAATTCAGGGACATGCCGGTTTCCGTTAGTAATACCGTTAAACTGATCCAGACAACCAAAGATGCTGAAGAATTCCGGGGTGCCTTCATAAAATTCAACACCGCGCCTGAACTCAATAACAACCAGGATCACAAGAACACCCTGAGCGAGCTCCAATCCAAGATCAACGAGATCGACGCCCTGGAAAAAGCCATCACCAGCCAAAATGGAAAACAGAACGTAAAGATCACCTTCAGAAAAGACCTGCTGGAGGAAGCTTCAGTCGGACAAGGGGCGGGGCAGGGTTGTTTTTCATCAGAGGGGGTCCAGAAAATAACCCCGTTGGAAACCGCCCTGCAGGCCACCGCCGGCTTCATCATTGTCCATGACCAGGACGGACGGCAACTGGCCACCGCGCATGTGGCCCTTGGCGATGAAGGCGCTTATATTGACCCCATCTACACCGGTTCGGCCTACGACATGGAACCCGCCTTTGCCGCCGCGATCGCGGAACTTTCAAGATATCTTCCCAAAGACGGCCGCATCATGCTGACTCCCGGATCAGCCGCTTATAATTTCTTTATGAATGATCATGAATTAAAGAAGATCCGCATGTCCCACGGCACAACAGGAACTATTCAGTTACATCGACCCGAGACGATCATTGAAAGAACCTATTTTGATGCGGCTCCTAACGTAGAACATATCCCTGTTGATAAAGAATCATACGACATGCTTGACGTCCAGACATTCACGGTCAATGCTGCCGATACATTTACCAACGCCGACCTTCAAACTTCCGGGATATTCCAACTTCTGGCCAACAAGGACTTTCAGGAAAGGCGCGCGATCCTCAAGCCCGAGATCGGAAAATCGTTGTTCGATTATTTGAAAGAAAATCACCCCGGCTATATTCCGATGATCCAGTTCATCAGTCAGGTGTTCGCGCCACAGTATGAGCTACGCATGACCCCGGAAAACTACGCCGCTTTTATAGAACACGCCATAGACAGAAAAATAATCCCAAACACTCCTGCAGGCAAAGAAAAGGCCGAAAAAGCCTTTGATGATATCGCGGATTATTTTGAGAAGGAACTGTCATTAAAAGTCGTGGACATGACCCCCGATCACGCCATGCCCGCGACTGCGGACAAAGCCGCAACACCCGGCGGTATCGACATGAATCCTGACCTGCTGAAACTGGACACCACGGGACAGGCCGTCCCCATGGCCCCGGCTGACAGCCGCATGGCCCCCGGCAAGATCAAAGGGCTGACCCCGGTCATAACTTCCCTCACCCCACTCGTATCCGCCGCGCAATTCCTGGAATAACCAAGGATCAGTTGTTTTGTTTTTGCTTTTTGAGGGCACATGCCCTAAAATAACGCCCATGACATTGACCATCAACGGAAAAACGCGGGAGATCACGGGGGAAGCGTCGCTGCAGAACGCCGTGGCACAGCTTTGCAAGGACCCGAACCTTGTTGTCACTGAACTGAACGGGCAGATCATCGACCGCGCCCGCTGGGCCGCCACGCCTATTGCCGCCAACGACACGCTGGAGCTTGTCACCTTCATGGGCGGCGGCAGTCCAAAGCCAGACCCTTTTATTTTGGCGGACAAGGAGTTCAAGTCGCGTTTCCTTCTGGGCACCGGAAAATTCAAGAACAAGGCGGACGTGAAAGAGAGCATCCTCGCTTCGGGCGCCGAGATCGTCACCGTGGCCCTGCGGCGCATCGACCTTGAACAGCATGAAGATAATATTTTGCAATACCTTCCCAACAACGTCACGTTGTTGACCAACACCTCGGGTGCGCGCACCGCCGATGAGGCCGTGCGCCTTGCGCACCTGGCGAAAGCCTCGGGCCAGGGCCACTGGATCAAGGTCGAGGTCATCAATGATTCGAAATACCTCCTGCCCGACAATGAAGCCACCATCACGGCGACAAAAATTCTCGCGGCAGAAGGCTTCGTGGTCCTGCCTTATGTTTCGGCAGACCTTTATGTGGCGCGCCGGCTCGTCGAAGCAGGTGCCGCGGCCATCATGCCGCTGGGATCTTTCATCGGTTCGAACCAGGGTTTGCGCGCGCGCGATTTCATCAAGGTCCTGATCGAGGAGATCGACATTCCCGTCATCGTGGATGCCGGCATCGGCGCGCCGTCCCATGCCTGCGAGGCCATGGAACTCGGGGCCAGCGCGGTGCTGGTAAATACTGCTGTGGCCATCGCCGACAACCCTGCCGCCATGGCCAAAGCCTTCGCGCAGGCCGTCGAGGCCGGACGCACCGCTTATCTTAGCGGACTGCCGGCAAAGCGTCCTATGGGAGAAGCGTCTTCACCGCTGACCGGCTTCCTGTTCGAATAAAGGTTTTGTTATCAACGCCATGCGCCCCAATATCACGCCCGAAGCCATCAACGCTGTTCTCCATGACCCCGATCCCGTCAAGCTTGAAGCCCTGGCCCAGGACGCCCGGCGCCTGACCCTTGGGCATTTCGGGAAAGCCATCGGGCTTTACACCCCGCTCTATCTGTCCAATTATTGCACGAGCCATTGCACCTACTGCGGGTTCCACAACCGCCGCAAGATCACGCGCGTCAAGCTCACACCGGCGCAGATGGACGCGGAAATGCGGGCCATCGCGCGCACGGGCGTGCAGAACATCCTGTTATTGACCGGGGAATCGCCGCAGGCCACGCCCGTCGGCTATCTGAAGGATGCCGTAACGCTGGCCAAAAAATATTTTCAGGGAATTTCACTCGAAGTCTTCCCCATGACTGAGAATGACTACCGCACGCTTTATCTTGCCGGTGCCGACGGAGTTACGGTCTATCAGGAGACTTATGATCGTAGCCGTTACAGCGAGGTTCATCTGGCGGGTCAAAAAAGGGACTATGCTTTTCGCTACGGCGCGCCGGAGCGCATCGCCAAAGCCGGCATGCGCCAGATCTCGCTGGGCATCCTGCTCGGTCTCGGACCTTTGGCTCAAGACCTGTCCGCGCTTTACAACCACCTGCGCGGGCTTGAGAAGAAATTCCCGGGCGTGGAATACAGCCTCTCGTTCCCCCGCCTGCGCACCATCAAGGCAAAAGCCCTCGCGCCGAACGATGTCGATGACGCGACGTTCGTCAAAATATTATGCCTGACGCGCGCCCTGTTCCCCCACACCGGCATCAACCTCTCAACGCGCGAAACTCCGACGATGCGCAACCGCCTCATGGGCTTGTGCGTGACAAAAGTATCCATCGGATCAAGGACAACCGTCGGCGGCTACAATGACACGACGGCCGCCGATCCCCAGTTCGATATTGCCGACGACCGCAGCGCGGCCGACACCATCGCATACCTCAAAGCCCACGGCATCGACCCGGTCTTCACCGACTGGCGCAGGATCGAGAACACGTAAATTCAGGAAGAAGGAATCGTTCGCAGAGGGATAAGGCCGGCCATCAGGTTGACGGCGTTAAGGCGTGCATCATTCAAAAATATAGCCCATGTCGGCGAGCATGCCGTGGTCATCGCGCCAGTTCTTCTGCGCCTTGACGTGCAACTCCAGAAAAACTTTGTTACCCAGCAGGACCTCAAGTTCCTCGCGGGCCAGGGTGCCGACCTTCTTGACCATCTGGCCTTTGGCGCCAATGATGATCTCTTTCTGGGAATCGCGCTCCACGAAGATCACCGCGCGGATATGCGTGGTCTTGCCCTTGACGGGGCGCATCTCCTCGACAACGACCGCGATCGAATGCGGCAGTTCCTCGCGCGTCAGCAAAAACAGTTTTTCACGGATGATGTCGCTGACCAGCTGTTTCTGGGGCATGTCGGAAACAACATCTTCCTCGTAAAAGAAAGGGCCCGTCGGAAGGAATTCAAAAAGAATATCCAGCAGCTTGTCCGTCTGGGTCCCGGCGCGCCCGGATACCGGGATCATCACGAAATTCGTTATCTCATCGATCTTCTGGCCCTTGACCTCTTCCCAAAGCTCGATGTACTGCCCGATACGATCGCCTTTGAGGTCGATCTTGTTGAGGGCCATCACCACCGGCACCTTGACGGACTTCAGGCGCCGCGCGATCTGATGCTCCTCGACACCCACCGTCCGCGAGGTATCCACCACATAAACAACGGCATCAACGCCTTCGAGGCTGTTCTGGCAGGATTTATTCATGAAGCGGTCAAGCCCGTCGCGGCCCGCGTGCCAGCCCGGCGTATCCACGAACACGATCTGCCCGCGCTTGTCGGTGAAGATGCCCCGTACCGCCGTCCGCGTGGTCTGGGGGACGGGCGAAACGATCGCGACCTTTTCACCCACGAGGTAATTGAGGAGTGTCGACTTGCCCGTGTTCGGCCGCCCGACGATCGACACAAACCCGCATTTCAAGGCGTGTTGTTTCGGTTGAAGTTCAGGCATCCTTGGCTCCCCGGTAATATTTGACTACGGCGATCAGCACACCCGAGAACAGGGTGAAATTAACGAAACTGAAAACCCTCAGGACATTATCCCGCGTGAGCACCGCCCACGGCAGCATCAGCGCCATGCACAGCCACACGCCCCAGGCCCAGGCCAGCGACATGTCGTTCGACGAACGGCGCTGGATGACCTTGACAATGAGCGGAATATTCCACAATGGCATCACAACCGACGCGACCAGAGCGATGAATTCAAACGATATTCCCTTCATGCGCCGGGCGCGAACGCGCAAAAATGCTGGTAATCCTTCAGGCGCTTCTCGACATCTTTCATGGTCAGCGGCGCGGTCCGCCCCATGCCAAAACCTTCGACATTGAACGATGCCAGGACCGTGCCGTAAACGACAGCCCGGCGCAGGCCCTTTTCATCCAGTTTCTTCAGGCGCGACAAGTACCCAAAAAGCCCGCCCGCGAAGGTGTCACCGGCGCCGGTCGGGTCGACCACGCGCTCAACGGGATACGCGGGATACCCGAAACGAAAGCTCCCTCCGAACACGTAAACGCCATGCTCGCCTTTCTTAATGACAACGACCTTCGGCCCCATCGCGCGCAGGCACTTCGCGGCCATGACCGCGTTGCGCTCACCCGTGAGAAGCCTTGCCTCGCCGTCATTAAGGACCATCACGTCAACGTTCTTCATCAAGCGCTTGAGGTCCTTGACCGCCGTGTTGATCCACAAGTTCATCGTGTCCAGCCCCACCAGGCGGGGCTGACGCACCATCTTCAGCAGCTTCTCCTGCACCGCCGGCGCGAGGTTCGCCAGAAAAACGTGGCCCATGCTCTTCTGTTGTTCCGTCAGCTGGGGCGCGTAATCCGCGAGGACGCCCAGCTGTGTCGCGTGCGTGATCGCGCTGTTAAGGTCTTCGACCTTATATTCACCGGACCAACGGAACGTTTCTCCCGGGGCAACGGTCAGGGATGCGATGTTCATCCCCTTGCGCTTGAGGAAATCAAGGTGGACCTTGGGAAAATCCTTACCCACGACACCCACCACATGCACGTCGTCGAAAAGACGCGCGCTCATGGAGAAGTGGGCGGCAGAACCTCCCAGCATATTCTTCTTCACACCCGAAGGCGTCTTCACATCATCGAGCGCTACTGTTCCCAAAACAAGCAAGCCCATATTTTCCCTTTCTTATTTTCCCGCGCCTTTACCGGGCTTCACGCCGCGGTAATACTCCTGGAACGCGGTATCGCCGAACAAATTCAACAGGTCGCGGTCTTTCTCCAGATGGGCAAAATCCTCGTACCCGGACTGGAAGGCCGCCTTGACCGCCGCGAAAGCCCCCGCGATATCACCCACCAGCGACAGGCTGCAGGCAAGATTATAAAGAACCACCGGCTCATCGGGCCGCAAACGCGCCAGGCGCCGGTCAAGCTCAAGGCCCTTCTCATAAAGCCCCTGCTTCGTGTAAAGCTCCGCGAGGGCCGCGAGCGCCTCGACAAAATCAGGGCTGTGTTTAAGCACATTCTCAAAAAAAGCGACCTCGAACTGCGGATCGCCGGCCGTTGTCTTATTTTTTGCCACGGCGCCACTCCATGTATTTTTTGATCCGCGCCACAGCTTCGCGCAGGTTGTCATAGCTTGAAGCGTATGAGATGCGGATATGGTCACTGCACTGTGAACCGAACGCGTTGCCCGGCACCAGCGCCACTTTTTCTCTCTCCAGGAGTTCCTTCGCGAAATCCAGCGAACTTATCCCCAGGCCTTTGATCGACGGAAAAGCGTAGAACGCGCCCTGGGGCATATGGCACGTCAACCCCAGCTCGTTGAGCGACGCGACGATAAAATTGCGCCGCCGGTTGTACTCGCGCACCATGGCCTGGACATCCTTCGCGCCGTTGCGCATCGCCTCACGGGCGGCCATCTGGCTCGTGATGGGCGCGCACATGATCGTGTACTGGTGGATCTTGGTCATGGCTGCCAGTATCTTCGCGGGCCCAGCGGCCCAGCCGAGGCGGAACCCCGTCATCGCGTAGGCCTTGGAAAAGCCGTTGAGATAAATGACGCGCTCCTTCATCCCGGGCAACGAGGCCAGGGGCGTATGCTCGAAATCATAACTGAGCTCGTCGTAAACTTCGTCGGAAATGACCAAAAGGTCGTGCTTCTTCGCGAACCGGGCAATGCCCAAAAGTTCCTGACGCGTGTAGGACGTCCCCGTCGGATTGCACGGATAATTCAGGATCATGGCCTTGACGCCCTTCGTGTACGCCTGCTCCAGCTTGCGGGGTGTGACCTTGAAATGCTCCTCCGCGGTCGTGATAACCGCCACCGGCTCTCCGCCTGCCAGCTTCACCAGCGGCGCGTAGGCAACGAAGCAGGGCTCGTGCACCAGGACTTTCTCGCCGGGATTGAGGATCGCGCGAAAAACAAGGTCCATCGCCTCACTGACACCGACGGTGATCAGCATCTCGTTGTCCCAGTCATACTCCAGGCCGCGGCGCCATTTCAGGAACTTCGCGATGTCCTTGCGCAACTCCGGCAGCCCCTTGTTGGACGTGTAGGACGTGTACCCCTGTTCAAGGGAATAAATGGCGTGCTCCCGGACATTCCACGGCGTGACGAAATCCGGCTCACCGACGCCGAGCGAGATCACGTCCTTCATCCCGAGCACGAGATCAAAAAAAGCACGGATTCCCGACGGGGGGAGTTCTTCTACGAGTTTAGCTACTTGCATGATGGCCTCGAAAGGGCAGTCTCTAATAGGTGATGTTCAGCCTTTTTTGACGGGGCGCGCTCTTGAAAACTTTCCCGTCCTCCTTGTACTTCTTCAGCAGGAAATGCGTCGAGGTCTGGCGCACGTTCTCCATGGACGACAATTTCGAGGAAACGAATTCCGCCACGGTCTGGATGCTGTTGCCTTCAACGACCAGCAGGAGGTCGTAACTGCCCGACACCAGATAGCAGCTCTTGACCTCGGAAAAATTATAGATGCGCGCCGCGATATGGTCGAAGCCGACGTCCTTCTGCGGCGTGATGCTGACCTCGATAAGCGCGCGGACAAGGTTCTGGTTGCCCTCGATCATCTCGGGATTGATGATGGCCTTGTACTGGACGATCGTCCCGCCATCCTCGTATTTCTTGATCTGCTTTTTAACATCCGCCGCCTTCTGGCCGGTCAACTTCGCGATCTCCTCCGGCGTCGTGCGCGCGTCGTTAACGAGGATCTCAAGAATATCTTTCATGACAACTCCTTTATCCCGTTAATGCCCGGGCTTGTTGCGGTCCGTGTAACGCTGCAACGTGTTGATCTTATACTCCAGAAGGGCAATATTCTCGCGCAGGTCGCCGATCTCCTGGTCCATGGCGACGTTCTGGCGGTCCAGCTTCTCGATATCAGCCTTTGTGGCGGATAAATCATCCTGGCCATCGGCCGCGTTATCTTTCTTCAGTGCCATCAGTTTGATGCTATTATCCTGCAACTGCCCGGCCAGCGCCTCACGCCGCGCCGCAAGCTCCCTGACCCGGGCAATATTAGGCTCCGAACAGGCTTTTGTTTTCTTGTCGTCAAGCGTGTTCAGCTTTGCCCGAGCGGCGTCATCATCCGCCTGCAACGTTCTCAAACGGTCCCTCAGCCCGGCATTACGGACTTTCAACTCGTGCAATTGCGGCAGGTCGCGGCCGTCAACCCGCTTGAGCTCGACGATCTTCTCGCGCAGCAGGCCGGCCTGCTCGCGCACCTTTGAAACGCCAGCCCTGATCCTGGCCTTGTCCGCGCGCAGGGCCGCGAGCGCCCCGTCTTCACGCACCTTCCCGTCAATTTCGGCGGACTTCCTGTCGATCTCAAGCTCAGCGACGCGCAAACGCGCCAGCGCCAGCTTGTTCTGGTAACTTTTCTGCCGAATCCGCATGGGACCCAGAGCGGCCTGCTGCTCCCGGAGGGCTCGGTCGCGGTCCTCGAGGACTTCCTTGAGCCGCAACATTTCATCGGTGCCGCCGAGCTTCTCCATGCGTGCAAGCTCGCCGGCCTGCTGTGCATTCTTCATCGCCAGGGCTTCCGTGCGCGCGGTCAGGTCGTCGAAATCGGTTTTAAGCTGATTCTCCTCCGCCGTCAGCCTGGCATTGGTCTCGAGCATGGCCGCCGACGTTTCCTGGATCTCGCCGAGCGAGGATTTCCATTGCGGCACACCACCGGCCTGCGCGCGGCCCGCCGGCATCATCACGGGCCGGGAAAAGGACGATATTTGCGCCTGGCTGTTCTCGTAAGCGGTCAAGGCCGCGTCAACCGCGGTCACATTGCCACCGGCCGCGCAGGCCAGGGATGGCCCGCGCGTTAAAATGAAAAATATTCCAATAATGAAATATAGTATATTTCTAAACATTGGCTCCCATTATAACGGCAGGTTCGCCGCTTCGCAAGAAAGTCTTCACGCAAATGCAACTGTCCCAGCTAGAACAAAGAAGGCTGCTCATCGGTCCGGAACCTGAAATTCGGCTTCTCCACGCCGAATTGCGCGATAAGTTCCTGGAACGTGCGGATGTTGTAATCCGACGCCAGGGCAAAAAGCCGGCCGAGCACCCCCACCAGGATCTCCACATCCGCCGTCGCGCGGTGCGTGTCACCAACCTTAACCCCGAGCGAATGCGCGATGTAGCTCAGCCGCTGGCTCGTCAGGTGCGGCAGGAAACTTCTGGACATCTTCATGGTGTCAAGCACAGGCGTCGCCCCGTGAAGCCTGCGCCCCGCGAGCGACAGTTCATAACTGACGAACTTGATGTCAAAAGAGGCGTTGTGCGCGGCAAGGCAGGCGCCTCCCGCGAATTCCATGAACTCCGGCAATACCTGCGCCGATGTAGGCGCCCCCTTGATCATCGCGTCCGTGATCTTGTTAAGCTTCTGCGCCTCAAGGTTCAGCGGCCTTCGCGGGTCAACGAACGTGTCATAACGGTCGACGACAACCCCCCGGCGCACGCGCGCCGCGGAAAGCTCGATGATACGGTCCCCGTCGAGCGGCGAAAGCCCCGTCGTTTCAACGTCGAACACCACATATTCCATGTCCTGAAGCTGCATCCGTCACTCCCTTGGTAGCACCGCGTAAACCGGCTCAAGCCGCTGTGGCCTCCACGACATTTTGGTCCGCCCGAGCTGCTCTGCCGCGAAATCATCCATGGCATTGATCCGCGTGAAATTTTCCAGCGCCGGGTCCGCGCACAACGCCCGGAATACGAACGCCGCGAGGCCTTTTACCTCAAGGTCCGCGATCTCGAACAGGACACAGAACGTGTCCGGGCCAAGCTCATAGCCGAACGTATACGCCACGAGCTTCCCGTTGACCGCAACGACCCGGCCGACCAGCCCGAGCTGGGGGGCGTACGCCAGGACCAGCCGGTGCACCGAACGGTTCTCACGCAGCATGTGGCCGTACACATCATTGTCGTATTTCCCCAGCCGCCCGTCAAGCCATCGGTCAAAAAGCAGCGCGCAAGCATTGAAGTCGGACGGCGCGTATGGCCGGAAGTTGCACATCCCGGCATAACGGCGCCTGAACATATTCGCGTCCCCGCGCCGGGACTTGTAACCCTGGCCGCGCAACAGGGCGACCCGCGCGCGGTCGTAGACATACTCATGGCCGCGCGGCTCAAACCGGTAAAGCCGCTCGTCGAAAAAACGCAATTCATCCGCGGCCACGTTCTCGACGCGCGTCAGGCTGCCGCCGCGGTTGACCGCGCGCATCTTCTCAAAACACGTCGCGACCGCCGACGCGGGGATATTTTCTCCGAGCGGCGGCCAGTAGAGGAAAATCCCGGCAGGCTGCGCGGCAAAAACACACACAGCCCCGTCAATGGCCTCGACATCAAAACGAAAGAACCCCTGCCAGGCAAATAAATTCACAAAGGACAATGAGGACAGCGTTCGTGTGTTCCTGGAAAGGGCCTCTTCGATCAACTGCCGCTGCGCCCATAAGCCCGCCCCGGGATCAAAGGCGTAAACTTCCTCAACCTCATCCCGGAAAGAAGAATAATCGGCAAAGTTTGCCGCGTTCTCCTGGGCGAATCGCTGCGCCGCATCCTGCCGGAAAAGTTCCCTGATCCCCTGCGCGTGCGACGACGCGCCATCCCTTTGAATGGCCGGGCAGCTTGTGTGCGCGTACACCCGAAACCCCGTGTCCTCGCGTGACAAAAGAAAAGGATACAGGCGGCATTCGAAAGGCCGATCGTCGTAAACGCCGCACTTTCCGGAACCTTCCTCAAGAAAGGGGCAGGCATGCCCGCTTTGACAGGCTTTGAGCGCAAGGCGGCCACCGCCACCCTGCCAGCCGCCGTCGGGCTGCGCTTTCAGGAGCAAGGCGGCATCCTCCGCCGTAAGGCGGGGTGACCAGGCATCATCGGGCGCGTGGAACCGGCAGCACCCGCGGCACGCCAGGCACTCCTGGGACGTTACGGCCAGGGGGATGTCCATGCCGGAATTATTTCACCGTACTGCCAAGGGCCACATCACGATCCGGCGCGAGGATCGAGATACCCTGGTCGTCTGAAGCGGCGAGGATCATCCCCTGCGAGGCGACACCCCGGATGACAGCGGGCGCCAGGTTCGCGACAATGACCACGCGCCGACCCACCAGCTGTTCCGGCGTGTAAGAACGGCGGATGCCCGCGACCAGCTGACGCTCCTCCGTGCCGGTGTCGACCTTGACCACGAACAACTTGTCCGCGTTCGGATGAATGGCGGCTTCCTTGATCTGCGCGACGATGAATTTGAATTTCTTGAAATCGTCGATGGTCATCACGCTCTCGGCACTCGCTGCGCTCGCTGCGCTCGCGTTGCTCACAACGCTCGCCGGTGGGACAGCCGGAACATTGGCCGGATCCTTGATCTGCTCTGTCATACGTTCTCCTTGTTGGTTCAGTGCGCGAATGGCACTTTTCTTTTAAATATGATGACCCCGTGGTTCCAAGCCCAGCTGGGCGAAGAAGACCACTGCCCGAAGCGGGCGGCGGGCTGGTAGTTCTTGTCGATATATTTCCAGAGCACAGTGCAATAATCGCGGCCCAGCAGGCCAAGCCCGCCCTCGATCGAGATCGCCCTGTTGGACACGAGGACCCAATTAACCTTCTCCCGCTCCAGGTCCTGAATGACCTGCCGCTCCTGTTCTTCAGGGATGATCATGTGCTGGAAATAAACCCATTGACGTGTCGGCTGATCCCTGCCTGTTAAGTAATTATACAACGTATCGAACGGCATGGTGAAAAGCTTCTCGCCCGCCGGAACATTCTTGGCGATAAAATCGCAGGCCTGCCCCACGGTCACGTACCAAACCGCCTCTTGCGTGGTATAAACCCGGTTCTGCCCGCGCTGCAAAAGATGCGCCGGAGTTCTCGAAGACCTGGCCTGCGCCAAGGCCCCCTGCAGAGTCAACACGGCTATCCAGAAGACCGTGGCGTAAAGGACACCCCGGACAACCCGATAACGCGGCCCCGCTACGGCATGGCCAAGCACAAAGATCATGAGCAGCACCGTGGACGGAAAAGCCCAATAAAGCCGGTAGTCAATGCCACTGAGAAGGAACTCATGCAGTGTGGCCGCAACCGTACCGGCAAGGAACAGGAGCGTGACCCCCATGCCGATCCGCTCCCTCTCCGGAAAAAGATCTTTGCGCGTCAACGTGAGAAGAAGCTTCATCACTCCCCCGAACAGACAGACCATAATTCCGGCCCACATAAATGAACTGGTCATCAGCCGGTACAGCACAATGATCAGATAGTGCAGGGAAGCCATGACCCCGGCCTCATCGGTGCGCTGGGCTTTCGAAAGCGGAAAACTCTCCCAAAGTACATATAACGGCTGGCCGCGAAAATAAAGCCAGTACACAAAAACAGCCAGGGCCAGGCAGGCCGCCCCCCCGTAAACATACACCCGCACCTTCAGGCCCAGCCGCGGGTCCTTGCGCAAAATATCCAGGCAGATCAACGCACCTGCCCATACGGCCAACAGGGCGCAGGCCATATTAAGGCGGATCAGCATGAACAAAAACATTACCCCGAAGCCCAAAGCGACGTGCCGCAGGGAAGCGTCTTGCACATACCTGAAGAACGCATAGGCGACGAGAACGATGCACAGAATCCCGCCCGAATGGTTGTAGGTGTAGAAAAATTCGCTCCCCCGCAGCGCCCAGTACATCAACGCGCACAGAAAACCCCACGTCGGCGTCAGGAGCCGGGCACACGCCAGGTACATGACCATCCCTGTCAGCAGGATCAGGATGTTCTGTCCCAGCAGTGCCGATTGGATGCTGACGCCGCACAATTTGAAAAAGAACGCGTAATAATACGCCATGAGCGGGCCGAAAAGCCAGGAAAAGTCACGGTACGGGACAGCGCCTTCGAGGACCCGCTTGAACGCGTAAAGGTCCCGGCCATGATCTCCCTGCGCGACCGCCACCTGAAAATCGCTGTAATTCGATAAGACCACCATGCCCGTCAAAAAAGCCAACAGAAAGAATATCTTCTTCTGAAACTTCAGGACAGATTCCAGAGCCACACCCACCCCGCGCATTATTGGGTTTCAACTAGACTTTAACTGACTATTTATATAGTATGCTGACAGCTATTCAAAGAACTTTCTAAACTCTCAATGCATTCACACGAACCGCGCCCCCACATCCTTTTGTTGTACCCCAAGACAGGCATGGACTTTGGCTCGACCATCGCTCCGCCCCACGCGCTGTTATCCATCGCGGCCCCTTTGCTTAAAGCCGGTCTTAAGGTCACCCTGCTTGACCAGCGGGCCGAAAGCATAACACGGGAAACCCTCAGCCGCTATATTTCTTCCGACCTCTTGTGCATCGGGATATCGACCATGACGGGGACGCAGATCCGCCATGCCTTGCACCTGAGCGCGCTGTGCCGGGAACTTACCGGCGGCACAACACCGCTCGTCTGGGGAGGTTGTCACCCCTCGGTCCTGCCCGAACAGACCCTGCGCCATCCCAACGTGGATGTTGTGGTCATGGGCGAAGGCGATGAAAGTTTCCTCGAACTGGTGCAAGCCATGGCCGCGAAGCGGCGCTGGCATGATATTAAAGGGATCCTTTTCAAGGAACAGGGAAAGGTCATCCGCACGCCGGACAGGCCCCTCCTGGATGTCGAAGGGCTCCTGCCAACCCCCTGGGAACTCGTTGACGTCGAGAAATACATCCATCCGGACATGTACCTCAAGGAAAGCACCCGCGTGCTGGACATCGGCCAGACCAGCCGCGGATGCCCCTTCGCGTGCGGCTTCTGCAGCAGCTCCTCGATCCGACAGCGGCGCTGGCGCGCGATGTCCGTGGCAAAAAGCGTCGGCATGATCGTCGATACGGTCAAACGGCTCAAGCTTAACGGCATCTGGCTGAGGGACGATGAATTTTATATCGACCGCGCCCGCGCGAACGCCATCTGCGAGGGCATGATCAAACAGGACCTGAACATCTCATTTTACACATCCGGCACGCGGGTCGATGTCTTCGGGAAAGCGACGGATGACGAGATCCGCACGCTCAAGCGGGCCGGGGCCTACACGCTCAAATTCGGCGCGGAATCCGGGTCGCAGAAGACGCTCGATCTCATGAACAAGGGCATCACCCTCGAGCAAACCCTGGCCGCCAACCAGCGCTGCAAGAAACACGGCATCATCCCCGCGTTCAGCCTCATGATCGGTTACCCGACGGAAACATTCGCGGACATCGACCAGACGATCGCCCTTGCCTTCCAGTTGCGGGCGGAGAACCCCTGCGCGCAGATGGAGACCATGGCGATCTACACGCCTTTGCCGGGGACGCCCGATTTCAAGCTGGCCCTGGAGCACGGCCTGCGACCACCGGAAAGCCTGGAAGAATGGGCGGACTGGATCTTTGACGATTATGACGCCCAGGGGCGGCGCAGCCCCTGGTTCGACGCCGCGGCACGCGACGCTCTGGGCAACATTTCCTACATGAGCATCCTGTCGAACGCGATCGTCAACGTGATGGGGAGCCTGCGCCACCGCCCGACGCGCGCGCTGGCGCAGGGCGTGGCCCGTTTCGTGAGTTATTATTACGCGATGAAATTAAGGAACCGGATGTACCATTTCGCGCCGGAACTGAAGCTCATCCGCAAGATCCGCCATGAACTTTTCTACAACAGCGAACTGACCATATCATGACAACCACCTGCCCCTGCAAAGCAATCCTCACGCGCGCCTGGGCCGTCCTGCTCTGGCCCGTCATTTTCCTCCTGACCCTGGGCGCGTTCATCGCCCTGCGGTGTTTCAAGGCCGTGATGTGCCTCAGGAAGAAAACTTAAAGATCAACTACCTTATCACCCCGCTACGCAGGATGGCCCTGTTCAGCATTGTCCTTGCCTGGCCCATATTGTAGAGCGCGGTGACATCGGCCTGGGTTAAAGCACGTTTGTAGACGCGGACGTCGTCGACACTGCCATTAAATTGCCCCCCTGGCGTTAAACCAGTATAACAATTAGATTCACCAATATTGGCATGTAGTGGCGAACTATATGTGATCGCAGCAGTCGGCCCCGCCACTGGTGTGGCAACCGATGCCCCATCAACATATAGATTTAAATTTGTGCCATTCCAAACACCAACAACATGATGCCATAAATTATTGTTATAATTTAATGCGCTGAATATTGAATGAGAGCTACCGTCATCAAAAGTAATAAAAACTATTCCTGAACTTTGAATACCAAAAAGATACCCATGACTCGCAGGCGCGCATCCAGCATTTACCGTATGCGAAAAAAAACTGAAGATATATTGTTCTGTTGCAGAACTGGTCTTAAACCACGCAGCTACTGAAAAATTATTAATTTTCTGAAATTTCAAAATCGAAGGAGCCTGGAGATTAATAAAATTGCTGCTCCCATCAAAACCCATCGCCCCATTCGCCGTGCCAAACCTGTCCGTCGTCGCTGTTGCGCCATATATCGTGCCATCAACCCCCTTGCCGCTGTAATCTTTGGCATTGCCGTCAAGTTTCCAGTGTCCCACCAGTCCGGTGACGATATCGGCAGCTTTGGCATTGGCATTAGAAAAAATAACTAAAAACAGTAATAAAAAAATGGCGTGGCGTGGCGTGGCGTGGCGTGGCGTGGCGTGGTTCACTATACAGCCCATCTTGGCATTGGCAATTTTGTCGCGGCGGAATAGATCGTTTCAGGTGCGATGTCTATATCACCTTCCCAGCTCAAAACCCCGACCTCCTGATTAATACTAAATTTCTTAAAGAAGTTTATATCTCGAAACTTTTCGAAAACGCCGCCTTTGTGAAGATAAGGCTGAAAATCAACAACGCCGCCTTTACCGTCTTCAAAGGAAAGCCGTATTTTATAACCATCACAATATTGTGCGGATTTCACATCATAGTACATTTTAATGTCCTCACTTTAAGGGAGCGACTTTCTTGGGGGCCTGATTCTGCTTAGCCAGGTTCCAGTCTTCAATCAATTCCTCTTTATGCTGAGAAGCCCACTCAACAATAAGCCCTTGCGCTCTAACTGAAACATTCCCTTCCAAAACACTTAATGTATCAATACGAATAACAACGCTCTCATCCCCATAGCGCGCGTGAAAATGCGGCGGATTATGATCGTCATAAAACATCGAAATAATAATTCCATAAAAACGGGCTATTTCGGGCATGGGCCTCTCTCCAACGCAATAAACTATTTAATCGGAATATAACAGATAACTCTTCTGGGAACAAACAAAAAAACGGCAGCAAGACCGGGGAGACGTACCAAATTCAATGGACGAATTTGATACATGTCCCCATTCTATTTTGTTTCACCAGGCCTGCTTGAGGCCTGACATCCTGAAATTCCGGTGCGCCTTGAGCCAGGCGGCGGCGTGGCGTTCCATCCAGTCACGGCTGGCCCTTTCCATGCCGATATCGTAGCCCGCCATCTCGCTTTCGATCCACTTGTAGCGCTGGATCTCTTTGCGAACAGCGGGATTTCTTAACATTTCAGCTTTGGTTCTTTTCATAAACACGGACGCGCTTCTTGCGGGAACTCGCCTCGATCAGAAGATCCGGGCTGATCCTTGGCGCAACGGTCAGGTCACAGCGGTCGAAAAACCTGTTAAGCCTGCTCTTTTTCATCCTGCTAACACACATAGGGCCTCCTTTTTACGCAAAGTATAATGGAGGTGTGTGAAGGGAATATGTCGGGGGAGTGAATTTGATGTAACAACGCGGGCGGGATTATGGGCTTCTCCCCGCTAAACATGTTCAATAAAAGAAGTGCCTTTTTCCCCGGCTATTTAGCCGGCTCTGCGTAACGTTTCCACTTCTCGGTCCTTCCCAGCAGGGACACGCCGATGAAACCGCGCATGTCCAGCGTCTGGGCGTCCGCCAACGACATGGTCCCTTTGTAAGTCTTGCCCTGCTTCGGGTCATAGATCGTGCCGCCGGACCATTTCTGCCGGCCGTCGAATTTGAACCCCTTCATGATCACAAGGCCCATGATCGCGCGGCCGCGCAGGGACGCATCCGGGTTCTTGCGGTCATGCCTCAAGACGCCCGCCTCGGCGTCACCGGCAAGGTAAGCCGGATCTTTCAACCATACGATCCTGCCCTCGAAGGTGCCCTTATCCGTTTTTTGGATCTCGATGCGCGATTTCCCATCCGTCACCGTCCACACGCCCGCGATATCCGCCTCATGCGCGGCAAAACAATTGAACGACACCATGACCATAGCTATCAGAATACCCAACATCCGGCGCATACGATTTTCTCCTGTTTTTTTCATGATATCACAAGAAAACCTCTCCGCAAGCGATCGCTTGACAGATCGCCTTCATGCTATATAGTTCCAAGGATGTTTTACCCCGAACCCTGAGAACAGGCCATGGCCTTGGATACCAGCGAACAGATAAGAAACGAAGCCGCCCGGCGCAGGACCTTCGCGATCATTTCGCATCCCGACGCGGGGAAGACCACGCTCACGGAAAAGCTCCTGCTCTACGGGGGCGCCTTGGACCTGGCCGGTTCCGTCACATCGAAGAAGAAACAACGCGACACGGCCTCGGACTGGATGGAGCTCGAGAAAAAACGCGGCATATCCATCTCATCGACGGTCCTGCAATTTGATTACGACAATTACCGCCTGAACCTGCTCGACACGCCCGGCCACAAGGATTTTTCGGAAGACACCTACCGCGTGCTCATGGCGGTTGACGCGGTCATCATGGTGATCGACGCCGGCAAGGGTATTGAGGGCCAGACGCGCAAGCTTTTCGAGATCTGCCGCAAGCGCAACATCCCCATCTTCACGTTCATGAACAAGCTCGACCGGCCTTCCATGGCGCCGCTGGAGCTCATCGACCAGCTCGAAAAAGTCCTGGGGATCCACGCCTTTCCCGCCAACTGGCCCATGGGCAATGGCCCTAACTTCAAGGGCATCTATGACCGGATGGCCAACCAGGTGCACCTCTTCGAACGCGTCAGCGCCGGGGCGTATAAGGCCCCCGTGTCGGTGCACAACCTGGCCGACCCGCTCGTCAAAAGCATCCTGCATGATGACATTTACCACGAGGTCGTCGAAGAACTCGAAATGCTCAACATCGCCCAGGAAGGGTTTGACATCAACGCCGTCCTCGCGGGAAAGACAACACCGGTGTTCTTCGGCAGCGCGGCCAACAATTTCGGGGTCGAACTGCTCCTGAAACGATTTCTCGAATACTCGACGGCGCCGACGCCCCGGACGGCCAACAAGGGGCTGATCCCGCTCGACCATCCCGATTTTTCGGCCTTCATTTTCAAGGTGCAGTCCAACATGAACCCTTTGCACCGCGACCGCATTGTTTTCGCCAGGGTCTGTTCGGGGCGGTTCTACCGCGACATGAAGATCTACCATCACCGCTCACAGCGCGAGATCCGGCTGTCGGATTCCTTCACGATATTCGGGCGCGACCGCTCGGTCATGGCCGAAGCTTATCCCGGCGACATCCTGGGATTCGTGACCAAGCTCGATTACCGCATCGGCGACACCATCAGCGTTGACCCCGGCCTTTTGTTCAACGAGATCCCCCGCTTTGCCCCGGAATGTTTCGCGTTCCTGCACAACTCGGCGGCCTCGACCTATAAACCGTTCCGCAAGGGGCTGGAGCACTTGCTGGCCGAGGATATCGTGCAAACCTTCGCCATGCTGCGCAACGGCGGCAGCATCCCGCTCTTGGGCGCCGTGGGCCCGCTGCAATTTGAAGTGCTGCAATATCGTTTGAAAGATGAATACGGCGGGGAATCGCGCCTAGAGACGCTTCCTTTCAAGGTCATGCGCTGGCTGGAGGAACCTTATAACGAGGAAGAGCTGAAAGAAACGCAAACCAGCGAGGTCGCGCTGGCGAAAGACAACCAGGGCAGGCTGGTCATCCTTTTCCAGAGCGACTGGTCATATAACTATTACATGCGGCGCTTCCCGGCGGTAAAACTCAAGGATACGCCGCCAGCCCCAAACCCCGGTAACATAAAAAGATAGTGTCAAAAGTTCTATGAAGAATGAGCGTGAATAAAGATGGTTCGTATGAAGAATCTGGATGTGTTGGGCTTTTAAGATTGGGTTAGTTTAGGAGCGTAGGGGCCGACCTTGTGTCGGCCCGAATGAGG
>CAIUQE010000018.1 GCA_903901225.1 Candidatus Omnitrophota bacterium | reverse complement strand
TGATCCAGGCGGCCAAGGCAAAAGCCAGAGGCTTTAGCACATTCCGGTACTTCAGAATCGTTGCGTTCCTGATCACTGGACGTCTGGACTTTGCCCGGCTCAATAAACACTACTTACCCATGTAGGACTTACAGGAACCTTTAAAAAATATACCATGAATGGAATTTCATTTATTGTTAAGACTCAAAAGCCGATTATATCGGCACTGGCAGTGTCTAAGTTTATTGATGAGGTTCAAGTTGTTGGTTCGGTGGCTGTGGATGAAATTGTTGGAATAAGTGTTCCAGAGGCTCAAAGAAACAAAGAAATATCGGCTCTTTCTTTCGGGTTTGAAAAAATGCCCGTTGCATCAGTGGAAGCGTTTGCTTCTGAAGTCGCATGGAACATCGAGACTGAAACGGGTGAAAAAGTCGATACTAACAGAATGGTTGAATTGGTGGGGGACTTGAAAAAAAATCATACCTTGATTGTTGATGAAGATTCAATTGAAATAGGACAACTAAATCAATTATTTGCGGATGCTCTTGCTAAAGGATTAAGAAATAAATACGGCATTGTAACTTTCGCACAGTATTTAGAGCATTATATTGGCGGAAGAAAGACGGTTTATAATTTAGAAGAGCAGCGTGTTTGGAAACCAAGTCTGTTAATTACACACATGGAGGTACTTCCAAGAAATAACCGTGATTTTTCGCAAAAGAAACCGGAGTGGAATCAGGGAGGTATCGACCTTGACGCAGGCCTTTTGAATATGAACATTAAACGCGATGGCGCCGGCATGCCGTTGCCACTGCCGATGCAAGACCCGGACCTGGCGCACATTGATGGCCTGTCACCGACCATTTTGGATATCGCCCCAGTTGGCGCTTTGCCGATCTTTACCGAGCTGAAACGTGCATCAGCCGGGCAACCCGCATGATCCCGGGGTGCTCTCGGTATTGACGATTGGAACAAAGCCCCCCAGACCCAGATCATGTTGAAAGATATCCGCAGCGCGATGTAACCGCAGTACTTCGGACATGTGCTCCGGAAGGTCAATCTACAGCGTTGATAAACTAAAGTTGAACTTTAGAATAGCAAACATGTGTATTGAACGCTTGCTTGAGAAGTCGCTCTTTTTGCAAAAAGTAGCGGAAAGTAGCGGGGATACGTGCGAAATACACGCATTCCCCTGTTTTTCGTTTATTTCTCGATCTTTGTGAAGCCGTGTTTTGTTACAACGATGAGTCCTTTGATGCCGGCCAGTTCCATTGATGCCAACAGGTCGAGGACGGCTTTGAGCACGGCGTGTTTTTCCGGGGGATGAATGGCAAGTTGGATAATATTGAACTGGGAAGGCGGGAACAGGACCGTGTTCGCTAAGTCCTTGTCGAGGGTTAAAATAACGCGACCCTGACGTTTTGCGGTCTTTGAGATCTCGATATCTGAAGCGCCTTTGTTTACGCAAGCGGTGTCATAACCGGAACCGGTCAGGGACTTGCTGACAAATCCCGGAATGTTATCGTCAACGAGGAACTTGATGTTCTTCATCAGATCGTCGCGAAAGAGTGGGCTTCTTCGTTGCGCAAGAGCAGGGATGAATAATTCAGGGCCGCCTGGATATGTTTCAGGGTTAATTTTGGGTAATAATCGTCGGAAATGATCTCGTTCGTCGTTACGCCCGAGCCCAGCAGTTCAAGGACGGTGTGAACAGGGATGCGGGTCCCGCGGAAAACAGGTTTTCCTGAAAGTATCCCAGGATCAGCGCTGATGTAGTTTTTGAGCAATTGCATGGTCATCGAATATCTCCTGATAAACGAAGTATAGATGAAATGAAGGTTGGGGTCAAGGTGAAGTGGCTCTCTTTAAAAATCCCACGACCCGTTCATGGACGTCGACTGGGTGTAGTTCGTCACCGTTGATTCAAAAAAGTTCGTCTTTTCGCTGTTATTGTCGGCCATGGATTCCAGGTGCTTGTACGGGTTCGTGACGATCTCCGGGTAAAGCGGCGCCAGGTTGAGGCTTTCGAGCCGGGTGTTGGCCAGCCAGCGGGTGTAGAGTTCCGTGGTCTTTTCCGTAATCCCCGGCACGCTGTTGCCGATGATGTGGTTCGTCCAGGTCGTTTCCTGGATGACCGCCGTGCGAAACATGTCGTAGACAAGTTTCTCGTCGAATATTGATGGGAATTCCCTGCGGATCTCACGGATAATGTTCGAGAAAAGTACCACGTGCGTCAGCTCGTCGCGGCGGATGTAGTTGATCATCCGGCTCGTGGCGGTCATTTTTGAGGCAAAGCCCAATGTGTCAAAGAAGGCGAAGCCGTTGTAGAAGTAAAGGCCTTCGAGCAGGAAATTTCCGATGAGCGCTTTGAAGAAGTTCTTTTCATCCGGTTTATCGTTAAAATCCTGGTAGATCCGGCCGATGTATTCGTTCCTCTCCAGCAGGATCTTGTCATCCCTCCAGAAATAATAGATCGCGTCGCGTTCCTGGGCGTCGACAACGGTCTCCAGGATCGTCGTATAGCTTTGGGAATGGATCGCTTCCTGGAACGACTGGATCGACAGCAAAAGGTTGACCTCAGGGGAGGTGATATACCCCGAGAAATTGGGGAGGTTCACGGTCTGGATGCTGTCGAGGAAGGTTAAAAATGAGATGATACCCTTGTAGGCGCGCTGTTCCGCGGCGGAAAGGGCGCGGTACGTGATCGCGTCTTCACCCAGGCCGCCGACTTTCTCGGGAACCCAGAAATTGCCGACCATGACCTGGTACATGGGGCGGGTCCAGGGGTATTTGACGGCGTTGAGGTTGAAAAGCCCCGTGATATTGCCCTTGATGATGGTGCGCGCACTCACCGCGTCATCACCCTGGGGGTTGAAGATAGGATTTTTTTTCATGGACGTGGGTTCCTTGGTGTCAGCCGCTGCAGCTCGTGCAGGATTCCTGCACTTCGCCGCTCATGCTGCGCAGGTAATAAACGGTCTTGATCTTCATTTTCCAGGCTTTCATGTAATACCCGTAGAGTTCCGCCGGGGATGTGTTCGCGGGGTTGATCAGCCATTCGAAAGAAATGGACTGGTCGATCCACTTGTAGATCGTCGCGACCATCTCGATCACGTCGTTCATGTTCGTGTGGACGTATTCCTTGTAATACCAGAATGTTTCCTGGGAAAGGCCTGGCGCTACGGTCACGATCGGCGCGATGGCATTGGTCTCGACAAAGAATTTTTTGTAAATGGGTAATAGCCCGGCGGTGGTCCCGACGACACCCGCCGTGGATGTGTTGGGCGCCGGCGCCATGTGATAGGAGAAACGCAAGCCGGTTTTTTTGATATCGCGGATCAGTCCCGACCAGAGTTCGGGGGAGCGGGAGTTCTTCGCGTACCAGGACTCGTCGCGCCCGAAGAGAAGCCCCTTGGACCAGTCGCTGTCAGGAAAAAGTTCGTAAGCCCCGCGTTCCTGGGCGAGTTCATTGGATGCCTTGAGGGTCGCGTAGGCGTATTTTTCGAACAGCGTGTCAATGTGTTCCCGGGCCTGGGCCGAGGTGTAATTCATCTTGTTGCAGGCCAGGTATTCCGCCAGGCCCATGAAGCCAAGGCCGATGCTGCGGTATTTTTTGGCGGTAATTTCAGATTCCTTGATCGGATAGAAATTAAGCGTGATCACATTGTCGAGCACGCGCAGCGCGACGGGAATGATGTCGTTGATATCGGCGTCATCGTGGACTTTTGCCATATTGATCGAGGCGAGGTTGCAGACGACGGAATCACCCGGCTTGTACTTCAAAGAAACAGTACCATCTTCGAGAGATTCAGCGATGAATTCCGCGTCCGAGGTGTTCTGGCATATCTCGGTGCAAAGTTGGGTCGAGTAAACCATGCCCGCGTGCTTGTTCGGGTTAAGTTCATTGACCGTGTCCCGGAAAAAAACATACGGCATGCCGGTCTCAACCGCGCTTTTGAGGAAACGTTTCATCAGTTCTTTGGCCGGTATTTCGCCGCGCGCGGTGATCGAGGTGTCTTTCTCGCATGCCTCGTAAAGGGTGTCAAACGCGGCGCCATAGCTGTCTTCGAGCCGGCGGCCTTTTCGGGCATGGACCTCATGCGGGTCAAAGAGCGTCCAGGTCCCGTTCTCTTCCACGCGCCGCATGAAGATGTCGGGGATGGATATGGCCGGAAAAATGTCGAACGCCTTGGAACGGATGTCGCCCGTTTCGGTCTGGAGGTTGAGGAAATCCAGGATGTCACGGTGCCAGATGTCCAGCGTCGGGGAAATTGCCCCCAGGCGCGCACCGAGCTGATTGACCGCGCTGGCGGTATTATTGATGAGCTTGACCCAGGGGATGACGCCGCCCGAGGCGCCCTTGAGCCCGCGGATCGCGGAACCCTTGGAGCGGATATGGCCCAGATAAACGCCGACACCGCCGCCGAATTTCGAGATCTGCGCCATGTTCTCGAGGGAATGGTAGATGGCCCGCAGGTCGTCGTGGACATTCAGTTTGAAGCAGCTGGAAAGTTGATGGAAGTTCGTGCGGGCGTTAAGGAGTGTGGGGGTCGGCAGCGAAAGTTTCTGCGATGAGGTGGCCACATAGATCTGCCGGGCGACCTCGAGGCGTTTTTCTTTTGGTTCAGGGATGGCCAGGAAAAGGGCGATGGCCATGTACATTTCCTGCGGCAGTTCCCTGACTTCCTTGTTGGGGTTGAGCAGGTAACGCCGGTCAAAGGCGAGCACCGTGGAGTAGATGTAGGTGAAGTCTCTCTCTTTATCAAGGTAACTGCCGGCCTTGAGGATGTCTTCGGCTGAGTAATATTCATAGAAGTCTTTGGAATACCGGCCTGTCTGGATGTAATGGTCGAAATGGGCTTTAAAGGCACGGGGGGTGTAAATTTCTCCGAGCGACAGCTTGCGGTTGCGGCACGCGGCTTTGTATAAGTCCATGGTATAGAGGCGGCCCGCGACGTCCTGCCAGTGGATGTTGTTGACCGAAATGAGGTCGAGGCACGCCTTGCGCAGGTTCTTCATGATCTGCGCGGTGGTGATATTGTCGACGAGCGAAAGCTTGAACCGTTCGTAAAGCTGTTCGAAAGGGCAGGCCTGTTCCAGGTTTGCCGATGCCAGGGCAACTGCGTGCTTGAGTTTTTCGGGTTGGAAAGGCTCTGATGTGCCGTCGCGCTTTTGCACGCGCAGGAGGTTCTTGTCGATCTTTTGAAGTTCTTCGATGCGCCGCTGGGCGCGTTGCTGGGCATGGTTGGCGCGGTAGAGGATATAGTTGCGCGCGATCTCGAAATGCCCGGCTTCGACAAGCTGCTGCTCGACCATATCCTGGATATTTTCCACGTTCGCCAGGCGCTCGGAGCGTGCGTAGAGTTTTTCCAGCTCCGCGGTGATCTTGTCGGCAAGGGCCGGGATGAAATCAGTGTCAATGGCCAACGGGTTAATGGCGTGATGCTGGGTGGCTTCCGTGGCCTTGCGGATGGCACCGGCGATGCGTTCACGGTCAAAGTCGACGATATCGCCGTTGCGTTTCTGGATCTTGTTCATGGACATGAGGGCCTCTGCAGTGAAGGAAGATTATATCCTGGCCCTGGCGCTTGCCCGGGTCCAGGGTTTCATTCTACGATAAATTAAATGACAGGCAAGGTGTTTTTAAGTTTATTTTCAACTTATTTCAGTGCCATAAAAAACCCCTGGGTTTGCCAGGGGTTTTTATGAAATATGTAACAGGTTAAGCCTTGGCCGCTGCCTTCTGGGCAACGCGCGCGCGCTGCAGGGAGGCGTTGGGGGCTTTCTTGACCCTGCCGGCCTTGATCATGCGGGCCGA
Organism: Candidatus Omnitrophota bacterium; assembly: GCA_903901225.1. Classification (GTDB taxonomy): domain Bacteria; phylum Omnitrophota; class Gorgyraeia; order Zapsychrales; family Fredricksoniimonadaceae; genus Fredricksoniimonas; species Fredricksoniimonas borealis. Next base: position 15,914 of record CAIUQE010000018.1, on the reverse strand, counting down.
GACCCAGACGCGCTTGACCGTGCCGTTGGCATCAATGACCTTGACGCGCTGGAGATTGGGCTTGATCACGCGCAATGTCTTGCCGACGATCTTGGAACCCGCGCCGCCCTTGCGGCGGACCATGCCGCGTCTTTTATATTTGCGACCGGATGTTGGGCCGGCACCGGAAACTGTACAAACTTTTGCCATGATCTTGACCTCGTTGTGGGGCGCGTCTTGGGTTAAATTTAGAGCTAAATTTTAGACCAGAAGCTTCATTTGTCAAGCGAATTCTGACGGGATAGTTGAAAAATCGCGGCTCTGTGGGATAATGCCCCCCTAAGGAGAAAAAATATATGGATCTAAGAACACTCCCTTTGTATGTCCCACGGACTTTTGTCCCTGCCGATGCGGCGTTGACCGATCCGGTTGTTATCACGACTTTGTATGAGAAACTTCTCGACCGTCCGGTTGTTTCGACAGGTGAATTTGAGGCGTGGCTATTGGACCGCTCCGAACTTGACGCCGCGCTGGGCCAGGCCGGGAGCATCCTTTACATTGAAATGACCTGCGCCACGGATGACCCCGCCAAAGCCAAGGCCTATCAGGATTTTATTGAACATGTCGAGCCGGCCATCAAGCCTCTGGCGCATAAGCTGAGCCAGCGGTTCCTGTCCCTGCATGAGATGTATCCGCTCGACCCCCGGCGTTATGAGATTTACCGGCGTTCGGCCAAGGCTGAAGTGGAGCTTTTTGTCGATAAGAACATCCCGCTTCAGACCGAAGTCAGTCTTTTGTCCCAGCAATACCAGGCCGTGTGCGGGGCCATGACCGTCACGTTTGACGGTAAGGAACGCACGTTACCGGAAATGGGAAAATTTTTATTAGAGACCGACAGGCCCTTGCGGGAACGCGCCTGGCGCGCCGTGGCCGCCCGGCGGTTGGTGGACCGGGAACGCCTCGATGGGATTTTTGACGCGATGAGGGGCCTGAGGGGCCGTATCGCGGCCAACGCGGGATTTGACAATTTTCGTGATTACCAGTTCAAGGCGTATCAGCGGTTTGATTATACGGCCGACGATTGCAAGGCCTATCATCGCGCGGTGAAAGATCTCATTGTCCCTCTCCGAAAAAAGATCGACGGGGCACGCGCAACATGGATGGGGCTTGATCGCTTGCGTCCCTGGGATGTCGCGGTCGACCCTGCCGGCCGCAGCCCCCTTAAGCCTTTTGATGATGTGGCGCAGTTGGTTGAAGGGGTGGGTCGGATCTTTCAGAAAATGGATCCGCAGTTGTCGGCATTCTACCAGGACATGAAGGGCCTGGGTCTTTTGGACCTGGCCAGCCGCAAGGGCAAGGCGCCCGGCGGCTATCAGAACACGCTCACTGAGGCGCGCAAGCCGTTCATCTTCATGAACGCTGTCGGCGTTGATGATGATATTCGCACCTTGTTGCACGAGTCCGGCCATGCGTTTCATGCCTGCCTGTGCGCCAAGGATCCGCTGGTCGACTATCGGCACGCGCCGATGGAGTTTTGCGAGGTCGCTTCCATGAGCATGGAACTCATGGCATCTGAGGGCATCAGTTTTTTTTATGATGACAACGCGGCCCGGCGTTCCAATATCGAGCATCTCGAAGGCGTTATTTCTGTCTTGGCATGGGTCGCCACGGTTGATTCTTTTCAGCATTGGCTTTATGAGAATCCTGATCACACGCCTGCCAGGCGCCGGGAAGAATGGGTCCGTTTGCACGCCGAATATGACAGCGGTATCGTTGACTGGACCGGGCTTGAGGAGGAACGGGCTTTTCTATGGCACCGGCAGCTTCATATTTTCGAGGTGCCGTTTTATTACATTGAGTACGGGATCGCCCAGCTGGGTGCGTTGCAGTTATGGCAGAAATTCCGCGGGGAGCCTGCGCTGGCGTTGCGCGGTTACAAACAGGGGTTGTCGCTGGGCGGGGCGCGGCCTTTGCCGGAACTTTTTGAAGCCGCGGGCATTTCTTTCTCATTCTCAAGGGAGACCATCGCCCCGCTGATGGATGACGTGTGGCGCGCGTGGGAAGTTTTAAACAAGGAGCCGTTGTGAAAGAGCCGCCTGTGATCCGCAGTGGAAAATATTTGCGCCTTGTCATTCGTGACGGCTGGGAATACGTTGAGCGGGTCAACGCGTCCGGAGTTGTCATCATTGTTGCCAAAACAGATGACGACAAGGTCATTTTTGTCGAACAATTCCGCCGCCCTGTGGGTAAGAACACTATTGGTTTTCCCGCCGGGCTGGTGGGTGACGACCGCGGCCGGCGCGGGGAAAGCATGCCGGCGGCGGCACAGCGGGAACTGATCGAAGAGACGGGGTATCGGGCCAAAAAATTCACGCGATTTTTTAAAGGGCCGGTCTCGGCCGGGATGTGCCGGGATATGGTCACTATTTTTCATGCGACAGGTTTAAAAAAGGTGGGTAAGGGCGGTGGCGTGGGAGATATTGAAAAGATCACCATCCACGAGGTGCCGCTGAAGTCCGCGGATGCCTGGCTCAGGGCCCGCGCCCGCCGGGGCGTTCTCGTCGGGCCGAACGTTTTCGCGGGATTGTATTTCCTCAAGTTCTGGGCTGACTGATGCAGAAGCTCACGCATGCCCGGATCGTTGCCCGCCAGGTCGCCCGTTCCCGTGAGCCACGGGTCCCTGTCAGTGTCGTTCTCGATAATATCCGCAGCCTGGATAATGTGGGGGCTATTTTTCGGACGGCCGACGGGGCCGGCGTTAAAAAGCTGTGGCTTTGCGGCATTACCGGCTTTCCGCCCCAGGGCAAGATCGCCAGGACCGCGCTGGGGGCCGAGGAAAGTGTGGCGTGGGAGTACGCGAAAGACGTCGTGGATGTCGTGCGTGCGCACAAGGCGCAGGGGTTCAGTGTGGTCCTTCTGGAGCAGGTGCACGCAAGTGTTGTCTATGATGAATTTATTCCCGACGCTCCGGTGTGCCTTGTTATCGGCAACGAAGTGGATGGAATTTCGGATGAAGTTGTAAAATTGGCTGATCTGGCGCTTGAGATCCCCATGGCGGGCATAAAGAATTCCCTGAACGTGGCGGTCGCTTTTGGCGTAGCCGTGTTCCATGTGGCGCGCGCTTGTAAACGCGCAGGATTATAACTAGGTGATGCGCAGTGGTTTGCGAGAACGCGTAAAAAGATTTTGTTTGACGATTCTTGCCAGGCGGCATACAATATTTTCAATCACAACGAAAGGCCGCCGCTATGGACCGTGAAAAGCTCCTGCAGGAAAAAGAAGTGGTCGAAGAGATCAACCGCCACAAGTGGTTGCGCAGCGAGCTGGTCGGATACGACATTGGTTTTGATGAGGCGGCCAATGACTGGTTCAAGAATTATGCCGCGGCCTGGGTTGCGCATCATAACAAGGACTGCAGATCAAAGTGTAAGAAGTGATCTCTCTTTCCCGCAGCGGTTTCTCCTCGAATAGATCACGTTAAGATCATCATTGAAAGGATCAGCCTTTATGTCGTGTTACAAGATCGTTCTGATACGCCATGGTGAAAGTACATGGAACAAGGAAAACAGGTTTACTGGATGGGTTGACGTTGACCTGGCGCCTAATGGCGCCCAGGAAGCCGTGGAAGCCGGTGAGGTGCTGAAAAAAGAAGGTTATGTCTTTGACCTGGCCTATACGTCCTTGTTACGTCGGGCGAATAATACGCTTAACACGGTGTTGGACAAGCTGGATCTCTTGTGGATACCGGTCAAAAAAAGCTGGCGGTTGAATGAACGGCATTATGGCGCGCTGCAGGGGTTGGACAAGGCCGAAACTTTAAAGAAATATGGCGAGGAGAAATTCAAGCAGTGGCGGCGCAGTTATGATGTTCCCCCGCCACCATTATCGAAGGATGACGCGATGTATCCGGGAAAAGACCCGCGTTACGCGGATGTGGCCCCTGAAGAGTTGCCGTTGACCGAATGCCTGAAGGATTGCGTGGCGCGTGTCCTTCCGTACTGGTTCGTCGAGATTGTTCCCCATATCCTGAAGGGCCGCAAGATCATCATCGGTGCTCACGGGAATTCCCTGCGGGCTCTGGTCAAGCATATCAAGGGGATCAGTGACGCGGATATCGCGGAGCTTAATATTCCGACGGCGATCCCCCTGGTGATCGAGTTGGATAAGGACCTGAAATATGTGAAAGACTACTACCTTGGCGATCAGCAGAAGATACAGGCCAAGATCGCGGGTGTGGCCAATCAGGGCAAAGCGAAGTAAGGGATCGTGATATTTGTTGAGTGGACAACATGATGGCCGCCTGGGGATAATATCCCGGCGGCTTTTGTGTTTCTGCGCGGGATCGGAGTTGATGGTTTTATGCGTGTTACTCACGAAGTTTCATTCCAGGTCAAGGTGCCGGGTATCGCTCCCGAACTTGTGCGGGTGGCCCTGACGGGCCTCGGTGTGGCTCCTGCCGATCTCGTTGAAGAAGAATCCCGCGGGGCACATAAAATTTCCATTTATTTCCCCGCGGCTTTACATGCCGAAAACTTACGGCGCGCGTTCATAAAGTTGAAATTGAAGGGGGTGAAGGTCGGCCGGCGGGGCCATCGCGCGAGGGATTGGGCGACGCGATGGAAGGCGTCCTGGCGCCCCTTCGGCCTGACGCGGAGGATATTTCTCATCCCGCGGTTTTTGGATGACGTGCGATGCCCGCGCGGGAGGGTCCCGCTTTATCTCGATACAACGTCCGCCTTCGGGACGGGCCTTCATGAAACAACGCGTTTTTCCGCCCGGCTGATCGAAAGCTTGCGGGGATCTTTCAGGACCGCGCTCGATATCGGAACGGGAACGGGGATACTTGCCGCGGTGGCTCTCTTGTCCGGCGCTGAGCATGTTGAGGCGTTTGACATTGACGGGGAAGCGGTCAAGGCCGCGGCCCTTAACTTGAAAGGCAATGGCCTGCGTTGCGCGGTGCTTAAGGCTTGTGATGTGAAGAGCTATCATTCCCGGCGGAAATTTGACCTCGTGGCCGCCAATCTTATTACGCATGACCTGTTATTTTTTAAGGCCAGGATCATTTCATTCCTGAACCCGGGCGGGTATCTGATCCTTTCGGGGATTTCTCTCAAGAGCATCCCTCTGATCAGGAAAGGATTTAGCGCGCCTTCGGGGTTGAAACTGATAAAGATACTTCGCGGAAAAGAATGGTCCGCATTCCTGTTCGTGAGGCGATCATGATGAAGGATATGGACATTGAAGAAATATTCGTCCGTTCTTCCGGGCCAGGCGGGCAGAATGTCAATAAAGTCGCCAGTTGCGTCTGCCTGAGGCATCGTCCCACGGGCCTTATCATCAAGTGTCAGGAATTCCGCACGCAGCACCAGAATCGCGTGAGGGCCCGGGAACTTCTGGCGCTTGAGCTTGAGCGCCGTTCTCGCGCGAGGCTGCTGGCGGCGCGCTGTGAACGTGAAAAGAGGCGGCGTCAGTCAAGAGGGCGCAGCAGGGCAGGAAAAGAGCTCGTTCTTGAAGCCAAGAAAAGGGCAGCCCGTAAAAAACATAGCCGTTCCCGCGTCCGCATTGACTATTAAACTATAATATTTGATTTCTATTTATTGATTGTTATAATCTTCACAAATGTTCAAGCACATTATTGACAAGTTGAACCTCTGGTATCTTTTTGTGGCCGTCGCTGTTGGGGCGGGTGTGCTTTTCAGGTATTACCATCTTGGGGCGAGCGGGATATTTTTTTACGATGAAGCGCTTTATTTGAACCAATCGCTCCCAGGTCTTGAGTTCATCAGGCATCACCATCTTTCCGGGCTTTCCGATATCGGCAAGGCTTTACAGTTCTACTTGCGTTTCCCGTTGAATTTCACCAAACCGATCTGGATCCTTATCGTTGACTCCCGCTACCTGGTCACGCGCTGGGATGATTGGGACTACGCGAAATATGCCGCCTGTTTTTTCGGGGTCCTTACGTTGCCGCTGACGTTCGCCTTCGCCCGGCGTTTCTTTAATTCTGTGGCCATTGCGTGCCTGTCAACAGCGATCCTCGCGCTTTTGCCCGCCCATGTTTTTTATTCCAGGCTTGGATATCAGGAAACTTTCAGCGCGTTCATGGCCCTGGCAGGGTTCTATTGCTATATTTTCCCGAGGTCCTTTGGGACGAGGACTTTCCTGGCCGGGATATTCCTGAGCATGGCGTACCTGGCCAATTACCGGCTGGTCATCCTGCCCGGTTATTTGTTGCTGATCGAGTTATGGCTGGGAGCCGTTCAGGGGGAGGGCCTGCGCTGGAGGCATTTTTTATGGGCCGGCATGACGTTCCTGATCATCCTTGTCGGCGTTGGAGGGCTGATGGAAGGTGCTCAGATGCGTTACACGTTTGCCTGGATATTCCACCAGCAGGATATGGCCGCGACCAAGCGGCTGTGGAGCGAGTTCCTTTCTTACCCGTATTATCTTTTCCGCCTTGAAAATTGGATCCTGGCCATATCGTTCTTTGCGTCGATTTATTTTTTGGTGCGGCGCAACTGGAAGCCAGCTTTGCCTTTTGTGATCGTTGTCGTTCAGATGCTGATATTTTCATCGGCATCGGACCGGGCGGCCCGTTATATCGCCGTTGTCCTGCCTTTTGTGGCCATGGCTTCGGCAGCGTCGATCCACGAACTTTATCAGCGGGTGACGTATGCGCGTAAAGATGTCATCCTGGGGGTGATCTTTGCCGTGATGTTTGCCGGGTTTATCCTGAAGATCGTTCCCCTTGTCATGGCTTCTTCGGATTATAGCCCCGCGGTGGATTATCTTCAGGACAGGGACAGGAATGTCAAGTTCCTTTCCACGCAGGATATCGTGCAGAAACTTTATCTGGATGATCGCCGCCATGTCGCGGCGGCTCCCGAGGATTTCAGGTTGTTGTTCCCCTATTACGCCAAGGGCTTCCGTTATCTTGTGCTCGATCCCCAGGCGTATATCGGTTATACGGGGAATGATCATAAATGGGGGCTGCCGCTGAAGGATTATCTTGGCTTTGTTGATCAGCATTTGACGCCGATGAAAGTTTTTCCTCATTTCAACAAGGCGATCATGGAACGGGTCGTTTTTGAGCACAGTGACGATCTGTTCCAATCCATCAGGTTCATGGATTCGCCGGATCTCGGGCGTATGTCCACACTCAGGATCTATGACATGGATGTCGTGATGCCGTTCATGACCCGTGTCACACAACGCGTTAAACCCGTGAGGGCTTTTTAATGTTGAAAAAATGGATCGTCGCGGTAGTGGTTATCGGGGTGTTGCTTGTGTCAGCGAAAGTCTTGTTCTTTTCCGTTGCACATAAGAAGGTGGAGGTCGCTTTACCTGATGCTCTTCTCTCGAAACAAGAAACTTTTCGCGCCAGCCAGCAGAGATCCAAGGCGCTGGTTGACCAGGGCATAGGTAACCTTCGCAAACGAGATGTTAATGCCGCGTTGACTGATTTTATTGATGCTGTCAGGGTATTTCCCCCTAATACGCAGGCCTACATGATGATCGTCAAGGTGTATTTGAGCACCCGGCAGGAAGGGATGATGTATGAAACCCTGGAGCAAGCCGGGAAGTCTTTCCCGTGGTTTGACAAGATACTGGATGTTGTTGGTGATGAGGATATTTCTAAGATCCCTTTGCCGACCGAGTCCACCGCCGTGCATATCGCGCCATTCAAGGATGACCGGAAGGCGGCTGTTTCATTCATGTTCGATGATGGCGAGGCCAACGTTTATTCGGGGGTCCTTCCTTTGTTCGATAAATACGCGTTCAAGGCCACGATCCCTGTTATTGCGGGGCAGACAGGGCCCGTTGCAACGTCTTTCCGCGGTTCCTGGGCTGATTGGAAAGACGCGGCAAAACGCGGTTTTGAAATAGCCAACCATTCGATGAACCATCATGACCTGAGAACGGTATCGCCCGCGGATTACAAGGTCGAAATAGAAGACGCCAGGGACCTGATCGAGAAGGAAACAGGCCAAAATGTCAGGTCTTTCGTTTTTCCGCTCGACGGGTATGGGGATCAGTTGCTGGCGCGCGTGTTGCGCAGCCATGCCGTGGCCCGACAGCCATCTTTGCTGCGGACCGTTTATAACAGGGCGGTCACGATCATTTATGGCGGCCCGCATTTTCCTTTGGCGACGGCCAACAGGCTCATGGATATTGCTGTCGCGCGCCGTCTCTGGATCGTGGCCGAAAGCCATGGGCTTGACCAGAGAGGGTCGGATCATTATAAACCCATGAGCGTTGAGTTCCTGGACAAGCATTTGGCGTATATTTCTTCACATGCGGGGGATATCTGGGTCGATACTTTTTATAATGTTTTTGAATACCTTAAGCTACGTAAGAGTTCGCGTGTCGAGCGCAAGGATGTCGCGCCGGCCCGGGCGGAGGTCATTCTGCGTTGCAATTCCTCCGAAAAAACATTGCCGCAACCGCTCACGGTCGTTGTGGGCGCCGGAAAGGTTTCGCCCGATGCCGTTGCCGCTCACTTGCCGGACGGGGGCGCATTGAGGGCGTGGCCTTGTGCCGGCGAGAGCGTTTGTGTCGAGGTCAGTGCGTGTGAAGTCCCGGTCAGCGTAAGCTGGGGCGATAATAAATAGGGGCCTGGTATGAAACCGTATCTTGAACTTGTGCGCCACGTGTTAGAGCATGGCGAAGAAAAAAAGGATCGCACCGGAACGGGAACGATCTCCGTGTTCGGTTATCAGTCCCGGTATGACCTGCGTGAAGGGTTCCCGCTGGTCACCACAAAAAAAGTTCTTTTTGACGCTGTGGTCCGCGAGCTATTGTGGTTCCTGCGCGGAGCGACGAACATTAACGATGGGCTCAAAGCGTATACGCCGATATGGAATGCCTGGGCTGATGAGAACGGCGAGCTTGGCCCTGTTTACGGGTACCAGTGGCGCAAGTGGGAGAAGTTTGTCCGGGACGAGAGTACAGGCGCTTATCACAAGCAGTACGTGGACCAGATAGCCGCCGTGATCGGGATGATCAAAAAATCCCCAGATTCCCGTCGATTGATCGTCAGTGCCTGGAATGTCGCGGATATAGAACGCATGGCCTTGCCGCCCTGCCATTCTTTCTTTCAGTTTTATGTTGTCAACGGGCGCCTGGATTGCCAGCTTTATCAGCGTTCGGCGGACATTGCGTTGGGCGTTCCTTTTAATATCGCGAGTTATGCTTTGCTTTTGAGTATGGTCGCGAAGGAATGCCGGTTGACGCCGGGTATTTTTATCCATACGCTGGGAGACGCGCATATTTATTTAAACCATGTGGATGGCCTGAAGGAACAATTGTCGCGCGGTCCGAAGGCCTTGCCGAAGCTGGAGTTGGCACAGAAGAATGTCCTGGCATTCACTTTTGAGGACATCAGGCTGACCGGGTATGAGCACCATCCGTTCATAAAATTTCCTATCGCCATATGAAGATGAAGGGGTTTTCCATTATTGTTGCCTGTGATGAGCAGGGAGGTGTAGGCAAGGGCGGCGCTTTACCCTGGCACATCCCGGCGGATCTCCGGCATTTCAAAGAGGTGACGACGGCTTTGCCTGGGGCGGCGCCCAATGTGGTCATCATGGGACGCAAAACATGGGAGTCCATTCCTGAGAAGTTCAGGCCCCTTCCTTTGAGGTTGAATGTTGTCATTACATCCAGTGATGATTATAGATTGCCGGCAGGCGTTGTCAGGGTGGATTCCTTGGAGGATGGATTGAAGATCTTCTGCGACGCTGCGCGCGACGACGTCGGTGCTGTTTTTGTGATTGGTGGTGCCCGTGTTTACGCTGAAGCGATACACCATCCTTTGTGTGAAAGTATTTATTTGACAAGGTTATACGAGAAGTCCCACTGTGATGTTTTTTTTCCTGAGATCCCTGCCAAATTCGTCATAAAGACCGAATCCCCTAAAAAAGAAGAAAACGAGAAAATGTTTTCTTTCTTTTTCCTTTCCTCGAAATAATCCACGCGGTGTCTTTCATAGATTCTTTATTCCCAATAGTTTACATTTCTCATAATGAATGTGGTGAATTATTTTTTACAAAGAAAACGTTTTCTTGTGATTGTTTGATATTTCGCAAACCCTTGGTACATATCATAGTATGATAAAATGGCGTTGAGAAAAAGTGTCAGAAAGTCTGTAATTGTGTTAGAGGATTTCTCATTATGGATATATCCTTGTTGTGTCACGGGTAGTTCTTTCTGTTGTATGTAGTGTATTACCAAAGTAAATAACGTTTTTCCTCGATAATTGACCTGAAATGCAACTTATTGCGGCTCTAAATGAAGTGAAGGATTGTTTTTCGAAAAAAATGCGCTTAACCTATGATTTTCACGAAAGATCGGGATTTTACAGTTATACTTGACGTAGAAGGTTAACCATGTTGCGTAGATCGGGCAGATAATTTATGTTTGAAAATGCAAAGAAACAAATACTGGTGGCTCATCATGACGCGCATTATGTGAGCGGCTTGTCTAAGCTGTTGCAGGAGCGTGATTTTGATGTATTGACGTCTTCTTCAGGACAGGGGGTCATACAGAAAGCCAAAACGCTTGATATTGATCTTGTTTTGATTGGGGAAGGGGTAGAATATCCGGATGGGTTTGATGTTTGCCGACAGCTTAAAGGGCAGACCCGCACAGAGCACATACCTCTTATTTTATTGACCAAGAACTCCCAAGCTGATGCCCGCATCAAGGGATACCATCATGGTGCGGACGATTGCCTGGCGCAGGATGTCGATAAAGAAGAGTTGTTCGTCAGGATGGAAGCTGTCTGGCGTCGTGGTAACGGGGAATTCAAGAGCCTGCGTGAAAGCCGTCAGCGTGAGATGATCCAGGAAATTTCGCGCATTATTTCCAGGAAGCTCATCGAGTCCCATTTTCAGCCTATTTATTATGTTAAGCCGTTCCGGTTGTTCGGTATTGAAGTGCTCAGCCGTCCGCCCGCGGATTCATTTTTGAAGAATGCGGATGAATTGTTCAAGTCAGCGGTAAAATATGACATGTCTCATGCGCTCGAGCTTCTTTGTTGGCAGAAAGCGGTTGACATTATTGTTGAGCAAAGCCGTAATGAGCATCTGTTTTTCAACTGTAGCCCGCATATTATTGAAAGTTCAAAGTTCCATCATTTTACGGATATTTTCAACAAGAGCCAGTTGCCCCTGAACAGGGTCGTTCTGGAGATCACGGAGCGGTCGGCGATCAACAAATATGATGTGTTCTGCGATCATTTGCAGCGATACCGCAATGAAGGGTTCCGCTTTGCGGTTGACGATGTGGGCGGAGGGTACGCGAGCCTGGAATCTGTGGTCGCGACAAAGCCGGAGATCGTCAAGATCGACATCCATATTGTCAGGGGTGTCCACCTCGATCCGATCAAGCAAAGCATTATAAAATTCGTGGTGGCTTTCTGCCGGGAGAATGACATCATTTCCGTGGCCGAGGGGGTTGAAGTCAAAGAAGAAATGGACATGATATCGGAATTGGGGGTGAACGCGGTGCAGGGGTATTACCTTTTCCGTCCGACACCGCGTTTGAATATCAGGGAAATGAAAGACCGGTGCGTCGCGTTTGCGTGATTGTTGCGAGAATCCTTCCTTTAATTTTTCTGCATACTATAATACCAACACGATGAAAAATGAACGTGCCTGCGGGGTTTTGTGCCATATTTCGTCATTGCCGTCGCCTTATGGCATCGGCGATCTCGGGCCGGAGGCTTACCGCTTCGTGGATACCCTGCGGCGTGCCCGACAACGATACTGGCAGGTCTTGCCGCTTAATCCTACCAGCGGGGCTTTGGGCCATTCGCCGTACAGTAGTTATTCCGCGTTCGCTTTTAACCCGCTTTTTTTGAGTCCGGACGTCCTGTTCCAGGAGGGGCTGCTGTCCCAAAAGGACAAGGAACAGTGTAGTTTTGTCAATGACGCGACGGTGCTTTTTGGTGATGTCTATCAACACAAGGCGATGTTGCTTGAGCGTGCGTTCATGGCCCATAAGGCGCGCTGGTTCAAGTCGCGCGCGTTTGAGGCGTTCTGCGCGGCGAATAAACACTGGCTTGATGACTACGCTTTGTTTGTGACGCTCAAACGCCGTTTCAATGACCGTTCATGGGTGGAATGGCCTGTTGAGTTCAGGGATCGTCATGCGGAGCCGTTAAAAGAGGCGATGCGGCAGTCCGGGGACGATGTGCTTCGGGAGAAATTCGGGCAATTCTTATTTTCCTGCCAGTGGACAGCCTTGCGTGCTTACGCGGCCCGTCAGGGAGTAAAGATCATTGGCGATATTCCGATCTATGTGAATTATGACAGTGTTGATGTCTGGTGCGCGCCTGAATTTTTCAAGCTGGACGATCAGAAGCGGCAGACGTTCGTTGCCGGCGTGCCCCCGGATTATTTCAGCAAGGAAGGGCAGCGCTGGGGAAACCCTGTATATGACTGGGATCAGCTCAAGAAAAGTGGTTTCCGGTGGTGGGTCGAGCGCCTTCGCCATAATCTGGCGTGTTTTGACCTTGTGCGCATTGACCATTTCCGCGCTTTTGCGCAGTGCTGGGAGATACCGGCAGCTGAGCCGACGGCCGTGAACGGGGTGTGGCGTGACGTGCCGGGGGTGGAGCTTTTTAAGGTTTTTCAGAAGGAATTCCCGTCCCTTCCGGTGATTGCCGAAGACCTGGGTATCATTACGCCGGATGTGGACGCGCTTAAAGATGGTTTTACTCTTCCCGGGATGCATGTTCTTTTGTTCGCTTTTCATAATGAGTACAAGAAAAGCAGGGATCTCCCTGAGAATTCGACGCCGCTCAGTGTTGTTTATACGGGAACGCACGATAACAATACCGTCCGCGGGTGGTATGCCCATGATATCACTCCCATGGAAAAGAAGAACATGGCTGAATATCTCGGGCGTGAGGTTGCGCTGGAGGATGTCAATTGGGTCATGGTTGAACTGGCCCTTCGTTCCGCGGCGTTCCTGGCGCTTATTCCGGTGCAGGATATCCTTGGCCTGGGGAAAGAGGCCAGGATGAACACGCCTTCCACGGTGAAGGGCAACTGGAAATGGCGGATGCTGTCCGGTGCTTTTTCGTCGGAAGTCGTTGAGCGCCTGGCCGCGCTGACACTGAAGTCGGGTCGCTGAGGAAGATTCGGGTTGAATGTCTTGAGCCCTATTTTAACGCGTGCTACAATCCTGATATGAAAAATGCCTGGGGGTTCCTGATAATCTCCTCATTTATTTTTTCGGGGTGTTTCTGGCCATTTTCCGGTGGCAAGAGCCATGTCATCCCGGCACTCGCGGGTAGCGGTATTTCGGTCGAGGTGCTTGATACGGCCCCGCTGACCGCGGGCGCGCGGGTCAGCTTTATGCCATTTTCAGCCGGGGCTGACGCGGAGGCGGGCGAGGCCCTTGATCATGTGTCTTTGATGATCCTCAAGGGCTTTTCCGACGGTTTATCTCAAGAGGGTCGTTTCACGCTGGTTTCAGGCAATGACGCGGCGGGGGCTGATATTGTGGTCCGCGGCCATATCGAGGAGTTCAAGACACTGGGGCATTTTAGCAAGACGACGCTGATCACGGTCCGTGGTGACGCGCGTGTCTCCAAAAATGAGAATGTCACGGCGGTTATTTATGCCCGCCAGAAGGTTGCGGCTGTCGCCGGGAAGGTGGATCAGGCGGCCTATGATATAGGCAGTGCCATAGCGCAGAAACTTTCAGAATAAAGGGGTTGATAACGTGATCGTTGTAACGGGTGGAGCGGGTTTTATAGGAAGTTGCGTGGTCGCCGGGCTTAACCGCCGCGGCATCAAGGATATTGTTGTTGTTGACCGCTGGGATGAGCACGGCTTGATGCAGCATAATCTCGCCGGAAAATCGTACCAGGCGTTCTATGACAAGTGTGATTTTCTCCAGCGCATCCTTTCTGACGGGATCAAGGAAAAGGTGACCGCGGTGATCCACATGGGTGCCTGTTCTTCCACCACGGGACAGGACAGGGTTTATTATCGCCGGAACAATTTTGAGTACTCCTGCCATATCGCGCGCTGGGCTTTAAGGAAAGAAGCCCGCCTGATCTATGCCAGTTCTGCGGCCACTTACGGTAATGGCGAGAACGGTTACTCGGATGACCCTAAGGCCATTCCTTCCTGCAAGCCTTTGAATTATTATGGCGAATCCAAGCAGATGTTCGATGAATGGGTGATCGACAACAAGTTCTATGACAGGTTCGCCGGCCTTAAGTTCTTCAACGTGTTCGGGCCGAACGAATACCATAAAGGCGACATGAAGAGCGTCATCGCGAAAGCCTATGATATGGTCGTCACTCAAGGCCTGATGAAGCTTTTTAGGTCCTGCCGGCCCGAGTACGGCGACGGCGGGCAGATGCGGGATTTTATTTATATCAAGGACGCGGTGGATATCGTTTTTTATCTGCTGGACCATCCGGGAGTGAATGGGATATTTAACGCCGGTACCGGGCACGCGCGGACGTGGAATGATGTGGCGGCCGCGCTTTTTTCAGCCGTCGGGAAGCCTGTGAATATCGAGTATATCCCGATGCCGGAGCTGCTGCGTGACAAGTATCAGTATTTTACCGAGGCTGACATGACCCGGTTGCGTAAAACGGGTTATGTGAAGCCGTTCACGTCCCTTGAAGATGCCGTTAAAGATTACGCGGGATATTTGAAAACCCATTCTTATATCTGAAGGAGGGCGTCGTGATGGTCATCATATTGCTCGTCGGTATACTGTTCACGGCTTTTGGTGTTGTGGCCTGGCTTTTTTATCAAGCTCACGCGGCATCATTGATGGCGCAGGAAAGTCTTGCCGTGCCTGTTGAAAGTCTTGAGGAGGTCAGATCGTTACGCGGTACCGGCGACCACCTCATTCAGCATCAGGCAGCGGAACAGGCGGCCGCCGGAATTTCACCGGAACGCCGGGTGTCCATGACTGCTGTTGTTCAGAATGAAGAGCAGGTGCAACATTGGCGTGCTGAGAACGCGGCGTTTCACGCGCGGATCCAGGAGTCTTCAACGGAGATATTGCAGTTGAAGGACTCAGTGTCCCGACTTGATGATGAAAACAGGCGCCTTAAGGTTGAATCCGAGGATCTCGTCGGCACGCGTGGGTTGGTCCAGGAAGCGAAGCGGGAGTATCAGCACCGGCTTGAAGGTTTTTTCAAGGAGATCGAAGAACTGAACGAGGATAACAGGCGGTTAAATGATCAGGCGGCGTCCGGAGCCGAGGCTCAACGGCTTCGCCGCGAGGCGGATGAGTTGTTGGCCAGGGCGCGTGAGTTGGAGATCGTGAATGCCGCCCTGTCGGAAAAGAATGAATATTTGCAGTATGAATTGACCAAAAGCCGTGCCCAGGTCGTCGGGCTTGAGCGCTTATGTGAGAGAACGCCGGTTGGCGGCTGAGGCTCATTTATTGAAATCATTCTCTTATTTGTTATAATGCGAGCGCTATGAAAAAATATTTCCTTGTTGTGTTGATCGTTACCAGTCTGGCGGGTTGCGCTTCCTTGAAAGATTTTCCCAAGGTCCTCCTCGGGACATCGACCCGCGACCTTGAGTCGGCCAGATCCAATTCCATCTACCAGGACTATCCTTACAGTAAGGCGGCGTGTTTCGACGCTATTTTGCGTATTGTTAATAAAAACAAATATTACGTGTTCATCCAGGACCCTGCCCGCGGCCTTATTGTCCTGATGAGCATCCCGGATTTT
The DNA here is from genome assembly GCA_903901225.1 of Candidatus Omnitrophota bacterium. Taxonomy (GTDB): domain Bacteria; phylum Omnitrophota; class Gorgyraeia; order Zapsychrales; family Fredricksoniimonadaceae; genus Fredricksoniimonas; species Fredricksoniimonas borealis. The sequence continues at coordinate 211 of CAIUQE010000018.1, read as the reverse complement.
GTTGATACCACCGAAGTGGGTGTTTTTATTACGGAGCTTCCTAAAGACCAGGGCGTGCGTGTTGAGTTTTCCTCTCAGAGCACTCCTGCTAAAAGAGCGGTAGCCAAGTTTTTGTTTGGTGAATTGAGCGATTTCTTCAATAAAGGATCCGCAACAAATTAGGTTTCTATAGCCGTCCGGTTTTTTGTAGTCGCAGTTGCATTTTTAATAT
>CAIUQE010000017.1 GCA_903901225.1 Candidatus Omnitrophota bacterium | reverse complement strand
TTCCAGGCCGTTCTCGATCTCACGGCGCACGGTAATATCCTCAATGGCAAGGAGGATGACACGTTCCTTACCCTGCTCCATTTCGATCTGCCGGGCATTCAAGAGCATGATACGCCGCCCGATGGTCGAAAAATCGTGCTCTACCTCATAATTGTTGAACGATGCCTTTTGCGGCAGGATATTTTCCAAAAGTTCCCGCAACCTGGGAATATCCCATTGCTTGTTGCCCAGGTCGTAGATCAACTGCCCCACGGTCTCTTCCGGCTTGACCTTGAAGACGTCATAGAAAGATCGGCTAACGGAAACCACCCTCAGATCGTGGTCCAGCGTGATCAACGGCTCACGCACGGTGTTAATGATGCTTTCAGCGTATTCGCGGGCGGCATCTTCCGCGATCTTTGTCCGTTCCAGGTCCAGACGGGCTTTTTCCAGGCCGTTCTCAATTTCACGGCGCACGGTGATATCTTCAATGGCGAGGAGAATGACACGTTCTTTACCCTGCACCCTTTGGATCTGGCGGGCATTCAGCAGCATGATGCGCCGCCCGATCGTCGAAAAATCGTGCTCCACCTCATAGTTATCAAAAGACGCTTTTAAAGGAAGGATGTTTTCCAGCAATTCCCGCAACTTGGGGATATCCCATTGCTTGTTGCCCAGGTCATAGATCAACTGTCCCACAGTCTCTTCCGGCTTGACCTTGAAAACATCATAAAATGACCGGCTGACAGAAACCACCCTCAGATCATGGTCCAGCGTGATCAAAGGTTCACGCACCGTGTTAATGATGCTTTCGGAATATTCCCGGGTAGTATCTTCCAGGATTTTTATGCGCTCCAGGTCCAGGCGGGCTTTTTCAAGTCCTTTTTCCACTTCCAGCCGCTGCGTAACATCACGGAATACCAGGACCGCGCCGACGATATTTCCCTCACGGGTACTGATCGGCGAGCAACTGTCGGCAATGGCGCACTCGCTGCCATCGCGCGCGACCAGGATGATGTGGCTGACCATGTCCTGTGTCGAACCTTTCGCCATGGCTGCTTTGACCGGAATAATGGCGCTTTGGCGTGTTTTATCGTCAATGATACAAAAAACATCTTCCATCGGACGCCCCATAGCCTCGGCCTGCGTCCAGCCGGTGAGTTTTTCAGCAAGTGGATTGAGCAATGTCACCCGCCCGTCAACATCCGTGGCCATCACCGCGTCGCCAATGGACTGGAGTGTAACCGAAAACCTCTCCTCACTGATCTGCAAGGAGGCATTGACCTGCTGAAGCTTATCGTTGATGATCTTCTGTTCCGTCAACAAATCCCGTGTTGCCATGGCAACTGAATCCTTGATCTGCTGCAGGGATTCCCGATAGGTCAAGCCGATCAACACAATGGCGAACAACACCATCAACACACAGATGATGATGATGATCGTTAACATGCGGCGCATATCTTCCCGGAATACGCCCTCATTCTGGTACAAAGAGCTCTGTTCTATGTGAACATAAGCGCCAATTTCATTACGGATACTGTCCATCATCCCTTTGCCCTGATGGTCACGGATCCCCGCCAGTATGCCTGTCATGTCATTATGTCGACGCAATTCAACATTGCGCGAAAGATACTCCAGCTGGTCTGCTATCAGAGGGATTGCGGCGTCGAGGTGCTTGCGGGCCTGAACACTGACCGTCACGCGCTTGAGATCATTTAGTTTATCGACAATACGCTTATGGGCCCGCTGATAGGGCTCCAGAAAAACCTCATCACCGGTCAATAAAAATCCGCGCTCGCCGGTCTCGGCGTCGATCAATGCCGCCAGGAGATTGTCCGCGTACATGATGACTTCCACATAATGCTGCCGGGCCTGAGCCGACCGCTCTACCCTTCCGAAGGCCTGGAACATGATGCCCACGACCACCAACACAAGCACCAGCATCAAGCCTGAAAAAGCCGCCAGCATTTTGACCATAGGTTTCATGAAAATATCCTTAATATTTACCAACGCTCCAGAAATATCAAAAAGAACAATGGGGACATGTACCAAATCCGTGTTGCGTATCTGGCACATGTCCCCATGAAGATCACTTCATAACAGTCATGTTGTTGACCACGCTCTTGACACCCGTCACGTCGCTGGAAAGTTTACTGACCAGTTCCTTTTCAGCCTCATTCCTGGCTTCGCCACTGATCGTGACCACCCCCGCGCTCACAGATACCTTGGTATTGACCGCGCTGGTCGAGTGATGCGACAAGAGCGCCACTTTGACCAAAGCGAAGATCGAAGAGTCGTCGATGTTCTCACGCAATAACTGGATGCCGCTCTGAGGAGGCATGGACAGGGTCATCTCATTCTTGACATCTTTAACGCCGCTGACATCCTTCGCATATTCACCGGCCAGGTCTTTTTGAGCCTGGGATACGGCTTCACCCTTGAGCGTCACAACGCCATCTTTAACATCAACCTCGGTTTTAAAAGCGTTGACGTTGTGATGGAACAGCAACGCCGTTTTTACTTTCATCCCGATCCAGCCATCTGAATTCTCGGCCGGGAGGTCACCTTTAAGGGTCAGTTGATCGTCCACACTCTTGACCCCGGGCAAATTCGCCACGGTATCTACCGCCAATGACCTGTGGGCACCATCGGCAACACTGCCTGTCAATGTAACGACACCATCCGCGGCCTTAATGGTGATCGGGTCATCTTTAAGGTAAGTCGCGTACACATACGAATTTTTCGCGGATGCTTCGATCTTGGTATCCATCTCGGACGCAAACGCGAGGCGCGCTGACGTGCCAAAGATCAAAACACAAGCCATGGCACCAGCAAACAACATTGAACAACGACCCATATTTACAGAACCATTTTTCATATGACACCTTCCATTAAATTTAAATTAATGCCTGACCTTAAGACTCAGACATTTCGAACCCTTCCAAACACAAGCGTGACGGCTGCCAAGACCAGGAATACAAAGAACAGTATTTTGGCGATCTCAACAGCCGAACCCGCAATGCTGGTAAACCCCAGCAATGCCGCAATGATAGCGATAATAAAAAATGTGACCGCCCAATGTAACATGATGACCTCCTTCCAAATCAGCTTCCCTGGTTTGATCCGGTCGAACGACGTTCAATCATTGTGATTAACGACCCTTTGGATACTTCGACCTCCCCCCTCAACATCCTGCCCAAGGCCTCTCATCATGCCGCACCCCAGGGCCGAAACAGTAACAATGAATGCCACAAGAACTAATAAAAGCTCACTTCTCATAAGGGTATCCTTTGTTGGGTCTCAACACGCACGCTGCATCTTCCATCTTTAAATTGTTCTATGGTGTCATTGTAGGAGTTAAAAAAATTGCGGGCAATAGTACCAAGGTATAATCCGCGGGCTGTATTTTGTCGACGAGATGGATATTCGGGGATAGTTGGGCGGGGACATGATTTTACGCTCCCGGTGCTAGAATCATATAACGAAGTTCAAAACAACATAACAGGTTGAGCATGAAGACAACGCACCGGATCCCGCCACATCAAAAGTCCTGTTTTCGTCCCGCCAGGCATTGCGCCTGGGCCATAGGGCTCGCGCAGGCGTGGACCACCCTCGACCTGGCCTGGCACAATCGCTTACACCTGGATCCGAATGATCTTGCGATCCTCACGACGATCCCCAAAGGTTGCGGATTGATCCTGGCCGCCAACCACTGCGACGAAACAGATCCCAAAGTCCTCTTTGAACTTTCCCGCCGCTCGCGGCGCCGGTTCTCCTATATGATGAACGCGGAAGCATTTGAAGAATGGCATGGCCTGGCCGGATGGTTGCTGCAATGGCTGGGGGTCTTCTCGGTCGAAAGAAGTGACAGCGACCAGACCGCCCTGCGTTACGCGATAGGGATCGTGAAGTCCGGCGATAACGCGTTGGTCATGTTCCCCGAAGGAGAGATCTCGTATTTGAACGACCTCGTACGACCATTTAAGACCGGAACCGTTCATATAGGCTTACAAGCCGTCACAGAATCCCGGGAAACAAGCCCTTCATGGACAACTTATCTGCTGCCGGTGGCCATCAAATATCGTTACCGCGGGCCGATCGGGCCGATGCTGAACAAAAAGATACGCGCCATCGAGAAGCACCTTTTTATACGCGCCAGCCTTCTGACATTTCAGGAGAAGATCATCCGCATCATGGCCAAGATCATCCAACGTAAAGAAATGATCAGCCGGATCCGGCTTGTTTCCGAACAATTTTCCCGGCTTAAAGAAGAGATCCAGGAAACCCAGGCTTCGATCCTGGCGAGGGTCGAGACTGAATACCCTCAGGTCCAGACCGACCCCCGGTCGCGATTCACGGATCGCGCCCAGAAGATGATCTCATTCCTGCGAAAACAACTGGAGGAAAAAAAGCTTTTCAGCCCCGAGACAAGAACACAGCTTCAAAAAGACATCAAAGACCTCAAGGGGATCATTCAAATGAGCGTCTGGCAACCGCAATACATCGCCGCCGATCCTTCCGAAGAACGTTTGGCCGAAACCGTCATTAAGCTTGAACGCAAGGTTTTTAAACTCCAGCGGCCCCGCCCTCTGGGCCGGCGGGATGTGTTTGTCCGGATCGCGCCTCCCCTTGACCTGGGCCATTATGCCGGGCCCTATCACAAAGCCCCCTCGGCCATCTCGCGCCAGGTCACGGATGAATTACGCCATAAGATCCAGTCGATGATCGAAAAAATTTGACACAAAGCCTTACAAGGTTTCCTTGAACCAGTCCAGGCATATCTTCATGAACTCGTCGGGAAAAACATCGAACATCCTTTCCGCGTGGCCGCCATCCTTCATGACCTTCAAGGCCTTTGGCCCCTTGGCCCTGGCGAACAAAAACTGGCTGTGCCTTAACTTGACCAGCCAGTCATTTTCCCCATGGATGAAAAGGACCGGTGTGGGGGATATTTTCTCCACGATATCGCCGGGGCGGACCTTCTGCAAGGACGGGCTGCCCGGCCTGACACCCTTGCCCCTGCCCTTGATCCCAAGATTGAGCTTCAGGTCTTCCCACATGTCCTTTTCCCAGAAGTGATAGTTAATGCTCCCCAGGTCCGACGGTGAGCTGACGGCTATCACACTGTCGATGTTCTGGTGCTCACTCGCCTCGATCAGGGTTATCGCCGCGCCGAGGGAAAACCCTATCACGCCGATCTTCTGATAATGATTTTCCAGGGCATAAGCGGTGATCGCCCGCAGGTCCTTCTGTTCGAGCGCGGTCCAGGTGAACACGTCGCTGCTTTTCCCATGCCCCCTGAAATCAAACGCGATGACATCATACTCTTTGCTGAATGCGTCCCCCATCATCTTGAACAGGAGCGCATCCTTATTGTTATAAAAACCATGCGCGATGACCACAACCTTTGAAAACCCGTTCTTCAAATGAAAGAACGCGATGCGTTTGTTATCCTCGGTCATCACATAACGGTCCACTTCGACTTCACTTGCCGCCGCGTCATTGATCTTCCGCGGTTCGGTCTCCTGAAAATCCCCTTCAAAAACTGACATGAGCATGGCTTTGATATAATTCTGGTAAATATCCCACTCCACCCTGATCCGCCACAAGAACAGGTATTGCGAACTGTTCTTTTTGCCCGTTGCAATTGACTTCCTTGACCTGACATCCTCATAAACCTCGACCATGCGTTTGGCCGAAAGTTCCACCGAATATTTCTCCGCCGTAGTTTTGGCGGACTGCTTTAAACCCTGCTGTTCTTCGGGTGAACAACGCAGGACCCACCCCAGCGCTTCAACATAACTTTTCTGATCCATCCGCTCAAGCAAACGGCCATTATATCGGTCTTTAACGACATCCCGTGCTCCGGGCGCGTCCAGGGCGACCACCGGCAGGCCTGTCGCCATGGCTTCAATAAGAACGACCCCCTGGGTCTCGCTTAAAGAAGCGAACGCGAAAACATCCATGGCAAAATAGGCGTCGACCAGGTGCTGGTACTGCAGGATCCCGGCCCAATGCAGCCTTTCTTTAAGTCCGGCGCTCTCAAAGGCGGCCCTGATCATCTTCTCTGACGAGCCTTTCCCGACGAACAACGCGTGGGCCTTTGGCTCCTGCTTCAATAATTCGATCATGCTGTCCACCAGGAAATCCAGGTTCTTTTCCGCCGCCAGCCGTCCCACGTGCCCGACCACCATAGCATCAGGAGGTATCCCGTTGCGTGACCTGAATCCCTCCCTGTCACCATTTTGAAAACGTTTTAAGACGACACCGGTCGGCACGACCTCCATTAAAGTCGTGACGCCCCTTTTCAGGAGGATCTCCTGCACGCTTTCACACGGCACGATCAGGCGGTCCACGCAATTGGCATACCCGGCCGCAAGCTTGACGATAAATCGCTTGAATCCGTCATTTTTGATCGGCATATCATGCATGTATTCTTCAAACATGGTGTGATACGTGAATACCAGGGGAATGGCGTGCTGGCGGCTGAGCCTTAAGGCAAAATCACCCATAAAGAACGGGCAGTGGCTGTGGATGATATCCGGCGAGAATTCCTTCATTGATCGCGACAAAAGTCCGGAGACAGGAAGATTCAGCGAAAAAATGGTCCAGTTGAATTTCTGCAAGGCTGGCAGGCGGATGACGCCCGGCTCTTCGACCGGCGCTCCCGCGTACGTTGGCGTCACGATCAGGACTTCATGCCCCAAATTCCGGAATTCTTCGCTGAAAGAATAGACCGATTGTTCCAACCCGCCCACGATCGGGAAATATGTGTTCGTCATCATCAGGATTCTCATAAACCTGCCTTCTGATCGATCATGCCTCAGCTTTCCTGAACACCCACCATTTGAAACAAACAAAGGTGAATATGGAAGTCACCGCCGTTGCCGCTGACAACGCGACAAGAATGGCGCCGGGCCAGGCGTTAAGTATCTGGCGATTGATCACAACATTCACAACTAACGACATCAGATTGATGAACGCGTAGCGCCCCATCTCAATATACGAAGCCTGGGCGAATTTAAATGTCCAATATTTATTGAGCACATAGCCGACCGCGCCCGCGCATATAAAAGAGAACCCTTTGGATACGTCCAAAGGGAGAATGAGCTTCAGGAAAAAATAGACTCCAAAGTCAACCGTAACAACAAAAATCCCGCCGACGAAGAACCGGAACAATTCATTTCCTATACGCATACATTTTTCCGTGACAGCTCCATACGACGGAACAACCCCTGACCCCCGCTTCGAGCGAACGAGCCTGGTTAACCTGTCAAAAATAACAGGAACAAACATCCCGTCAGCACGCCGCAGAGAAATATAATTACCGCCAGCACCATGAACGACCTGCTGCCTGCCGCTGATGTCATAACATCGGCACCCGAAGGCTTTAACGGGTCAGCTTGCCCGGCGAGCGGGATGACAAACTTTATCACTTTGGAAACATGTGACAACAAGGCCGCGGGATAAATATCTGACGCGAGCCGGAACTTAATTTGTCTAAATACGTCAAGTTTCATAAATGATCTTCCTGTTCTAAAATTTTTCCGCTATCTGGTATAAAACACCACCCGCGATATCAAGTTTGGGCAGCATGAATTTACGCGCGCCTACCTTCAACCGGGTATGATCTCCCTGGCGGGTCAACCGCAACGTGACATTAGCGCCATTGATATTCGCCTGGACCAGCCCCAGGACGGGATCCTCCCGCACAACCTTGCCCATGCGCCGGATCACGGCAAGGCTGGTATCGTAAACCCGCTTGAACGGGGCATCGATTTCCTGGCTGACGCTGTCTTTACCGATGAACGTCGCGGCCACAGCGACTGGCAGTACAGCGACGCCCGCCAGCATGACAACACCATAGATCTGCGCGCTCTTGATGCCGGTCGCTTTCATTGGCTCCGCCACCACAAGCGCGAGCAGCTGTTGGGCCGACGGCACGCCTTTATAACTTTTGTGCAGGTTAAGGTCATACACGCGCACATCAGGTTCAACGCCACGGTGGTAATTCTTGTAAACGATCTTTCCGATCCCTAACGTGAGCAGGTCAACCTGCAGCGGCACCGGGGCTGATCCCGGCTGCACCAGGTGCAACGCGTCAACATTCAACTTGCCATTAGCGTTACGGGTAAGCCCCATTTCAGCCAACTCGATATTCACCAGAAGAAAATGACGCTTCTCCTTGAATATCGTTGACCTGTCGTAGATGACATCGATATGGGGGATGGAAACAATGATCCCATCGGGGAAACCTCCGGGGTTGTAGACCCTAAGCCCGGTTATATGCACGCTAGATGCAAGGGCGTTCCAGGAGAATTTGTCCACGCTCACCGGGGCCCCCAACAGGCCTGAAATGCCGGCGGAGAACGCGTACCTGATCAGCTGATCCTTAAGAAAGACCATGCCGGCAAGAAGTGCCACCATGATCCCCAGTCCAAGGAATAACTTTCTCATAAAACTACCCCTCGTCATTAAACGCTATATTTCATTATCTGGACCTCCGGCATCCATCTCATTTATTCCATTGCGATGCTGGCATTATTTGCTCGTCGTCACGGTGGTCGTTGTGGTCACGCTGGTGACGCTGGGCGAATACACCGTGATCGATCGGGCCGACTGTTTGCCATTCATATCAGCAGACACGATCTTGACCACATCCCCCTTCTTAAGGAACAATTCAACCGGCACAACGCTCGGGCTTCGCGTGACAATGATGCTTTTAGGGTCAATGACAAAGTAGGACAATTTATCTTCCATGGCATTGCCCTCGATGGACCTCTGTGCGACAACAAGCGTCCCCGCTACAATGTCCAATGCATCCACCACGCCGTAAGTTTCCCGCAGATCAGCGGTGGTTTTGGGGTCAGCCGTGATCTTTTGGACGACCATGCCTTCCTTGCCGTCAACAACGTCGATGATGACATGCTGTCCGGGTTGAAGGTCCTTGATCGCGAGGAACTTCTTGTCCGACTTGTCCGTAACGCGCGTTTCGTGCTCCGTGATCCGGTACTTTGACACTTCCCGTGTCGCGGGCGCCGCGTCATTTCTCATTTCCAGTTGCCCGAGATTGATATCGACCCAGGTGATCTCACCTGTCTCATGGCGTACCGCCGGCATCCCCTGTGCCCGCGCCGGGATCCCCGACACCAAAACAACCGCCAGCACCGCCATACCCACATTGACTTGATCTATCCTCATAAAAAACCTCCCAATATAATTATTAACAAAATCGACAGCCATTGATCAAAACTTGACCTTGAATTGCCCCTCGCCTTTGTCATTGGCTTTTTCCGTGTTCGAGATAATGTCAGCCGACCTCTTCTCAGCCCGCTCCTCAGCCCGGATCTTTTTATTCGCTTTAGAGTTGAATTCAGCGTTCTCGCGCTGGAATTGGGCATTGGCGTTGGCATACCCGTTCACGAACATCTTTGACTTGTCGCCGGTCATAGGCCCGGCAAAAGCGACCACTCCCAACACCAGCAAGAATATTGAAAAAGTAGCTAATGCTGATATTTTCACAATTCCTCCTTTAGCACAGGCAAGGGCATCGTCCGCAACTTGATAACATGCATCTTATTGAACGGTATGCCTGATGGATTCGGCCACGTCACGGCCCGCGGCTTTAAGCTCATGCCCGGCATCACTCATAGAACTCCTGAATAACGGGCGCCCGCCGGCAATAGCCCAAACAATAAATACCAGAAGCAGGAGCGTCAGGATGCCTGTCGGCGCGAAACCCCAGGGCTTACTGTAAGGCCAGGTCGGCAAGGCCCCGATCACAACCACGATCAAAACGATCAACAATAATGTTTCTGTACTCACGGAGCACCTCCAGGTATTATTTGTATTTTAGGCAAGGACAACTGAGGAATCAATTGTACCTGGGTATAACCGGCGACGAAGTTTCGAGTGCCAGCAATTCTTTGGCGATATCGACGCTCAGTGACGCGCAAACCGCGCTCAGGGATCTTACAAGGCCGGGATAATCTTTCGGGATTATCGGATGATGGAATTCCGATCGCCTGATAGCCAGGGTCCTCGTGTTGCGCGCGTCAATGACCATCCACTGCGCGACCAGGAACACCTCCCGGTCAAGATCGCAATTCAATCGAACGATCTCCACAGACACCTGGTACTTGACCGGGACAGAAAGGTTCCAGGGGAACGCCATGGCTTTTGCGCCTGAGATCTCGACGCTGAGGCGCTCTCTGATCAAGCGCGAGATCCCCGCTTCAAGGGATTCACCCCAACGGTCGAACTGGGCAAAATTCACCGTGTTATCGTTCTTTTGTGTCACGATCTGAGGACGATCCTGATACCCCGGGACCTTCACAGGGCCAACGCCAACGATCATGTCCGCGACAACAGCAGGTTTTCCGGCGTCCGCCGGTACATCCTCCGCTTCAAGCGTATAAAAACGCGGTGTCGGACTGGCAGGGATCGAAATGCAACCGGCCGGCAGAAAAGCAAAAAATATAATACCGGCCATTACTGAAAGATCGGCCCTGACATTTCTCATCTTACAGCCCTTTCCCTTTCAGGAGCGATTCCGGATGCTGCTCAAGATACTCTGAAAGCAGGCCAAAAGAACGCATGGCACTGTTCGTTTCACGCAATGTATCCCTTAGCTCGAAGAATATTCCCGACAGGTCGCTGGCATTGACCAGCCGGTCCATCCCCCTGGCCGTGGCTTCCAGGTCCCTGGCGATCTCCTTGACCGGTATCTCGTCCATGATCTCAAAAATGTCCGGTGAAATAGGCAGCGTCGGGAGCTCCGGATACTGCTTCAGTATCCCCCGCAGTTGCGCCGATCTTCCCGGATAAAAATCAAATGAGATCATCAGCTGACCGGTCAAAAAGCTCTCCACTTCAAGCTTCCCCCTCAATCCCAGCGCGATCATCTTTTTGTCCCCGCCTGGCTCTCCAAAACTGGGGGCACCTTTAATTCGGCCCTGCTCGATCTCGACAATGACCGGAAGCATGATAGTTCCGGCTTTAGCGTCATAAATGAGACTGATGTCCTTGACGACGCCAATGCTGACCCCCCGGAACATGACCGGAGCCCCAATGGACAGCCCTTTCACGGAACCATCAAAATACAGCACAAACTTGTCGGTCCGTTTAAAGAGCGACCCGGAACCAAAAATAACGATCCCCATCAACAGCAGGATCATGGCCCCGATCACAAAAGAACCGATCAGCGTGTTGTTTGGCCGCTTGCTCATGGTTCAGCCTCTGTCAATTCGATCCCCCGCGCGTTAAAAATTTAATGACCCTTGGGTCTTTGGAATCAGCCATCAGCACCTTTGGGTCGCCACCGGCGATCATGGTCCGGCTTTCCCCGTCCAGGAACACGGAATTGTTCCCAATGGCAAAGATGCTGGCAAGTTCGTGCGTAATGACAACCACCGTGACACCCAGCCTCTTTTTCAGGTCAAGGATAAGATCATCAAGTTTTCGCGCGTTGATGGGGTCAAGGCCGGCTGTGGGCTCATCAAAAAAAATAATTTGCGGATCAAGCGCGATGGCACGCGCCAGACTGGCCCTTTTTCGCATCCCGCCGCTGATCTCATGCGGGAACTGATCTTCACACCCTTGCAATCCGACCAGCGAAAGTTTGGCGGTAACGGCTTCCCGTATCTTTGCGGCAGGAAACTTGCTGTACAGCTCCAAAGGAAGGGCTACGTTCTCTCCCACTGTCAAAGAACTCCATAAAGCGCCCCCCTGGTATAAAACCCCAAAGTGGCGCATGATAACCTGCTGCCCCGCCTCGTCTTCATCCCAAAAACTTTTCCCGTCGTACATGACCTTGCCCTGGGCCGGTTCCCTGAGGCCTATTAAACTCTTGAGCAACGTGCTTTTGCCGCAACCATTAACCCCCATGACAATAAAAATATCACCTTTTTCAACTCTAAAATTCAGCGCGTGCATGACCGGATGGCCGATATACCCTATGTCGAGCCCTTTCACTTCCAGGGCTGCTACCGCGCTTGTTGTCCCCATGATCAAACCCCTAACACATGGCAAATATACGTCATAAGCGCCGTGGCCACAACAATGCCGGTTATCCCCATGACCACGGCCATCGTGGTCGCGCGGCCCACCCCTGCCGCGTTCCTTTCGCACATGATGCCCTTCTGGCATCCGGCGATGGCAATGATCACTCCGAAAACAAGGCTGTGGAGAAGCCCTATCCACACGTAACTGATCTTCACGGCTTTTTGTGTGTGTGCCAGATATTCCGCCGGATTAAGGTTCAGCATCTGCGTGCTGATGATATACCCGCCCAATATGCCCATAAGATCGGCATATATGGTCAAGACCGGCATCATCATGAGCAGTGCCAGAACGCGCGGCACAACCAGAAATTCGATCGGCGATATTCCAAAGGTCCGAAACGCGTCGATCTCCTCATTGGCCTGCATCATCCCCAATTCAGCGGCGAATGATGCCCCGATACGGCCAGCGACGATAATGCCGGTCATCACCGCCGATAATACGCGCACCATGGCGATCCCGACGATATCAGCGATAAAGATCTGCGCCCCGAACAATTCAAGCTGGATCGACCCGACGAACGCGAGGATCATGCCCACCAACAGGCTGATCAAAGAAACCAGGAGCACTGTCTCGATCCCGCACCGTTGGACAATAAGCATGAAATCCACGCGGCGAAAACATGACTTGCCGGCCGCCAGGCGCCCCAGCGCCAGGGCGATCTCACCCAGGAAGCCAACCCCGGCATTCATACTTTCGCCGATGCTTACGAATTTTCCACTTAACGCGCCGTACAGCTTCTCCTGTAACATTTGACCAGCCTTACATCTTCCCGATCAATGGGCCATGGACAAACGGTTGTCCTTCATTTGCGGCAACGCTTGCGCGAATTGCTCACGCATCTCACTGGTTGACTTTAACCGGGTAATGACCATGCCGGGCTGATCGAACCTGACCACACAACCGGTTTGATCTTTAATGATAATTTGAAGCTCCGCCAAAGTGGTCCGCGTGTGATCGAATTTTACCTGCCGGAGATCTTTCAATTCCAGTGAGCTTCTCGCTGTCGCGGGAAGATAAATAGTCCCGTTGCTAAAATCTACCGCGTACGCAATGATCCCGGGGATCAGAAAGAAAAACAACCCGATGCCATCAAGAACTGCCACTCCCGCGTCAACATGGCCCCCTTTTTGCCCGCGGCGTTCCGGGTACATTAACGTTCCACATCCAGTCGTCTGGATCACCAAAACGGCTCCAACAATAACCCATAACGCCTTAATTGATCTCTTGTCCATAGACCCTCCTGATTTTATGTGAATATCCTGCCGCCGTAATGTCAGAAACGGATAACAGCCTTGGCCATGCCCTGATGGGCCCCATAACCGGAGTCCGTCCATTCATAATCGTAAACACCTTCGATCGACCATGTCTTCCCGCCGCACGCGCAGGAGAGGAACGTAAGCCCGGCGCCGGCATTATATGTGTCGTCAGCCGTTTTAAGCCCTGTTGTTTTAAAGGTCTTTGACCCTGGCGCAATATACGCCGCTTTTTGTTCGAGTGTCGGATTCATTAACTTATGGAGCCACTTGACATGCACTTCCGGGACGATCGCCCCAACGCGCGTGACCATAGGCCTCTCCACTTTCATGCCCAGGCCGGACTCGAGAAAGTCGTAACTCTGGGATTGCACCTTGAGGTTAATGTCACCCGCGCCGGTTTCCGTATAACCTTCCAGATAAATACGGCTGTAATGCAGGGAGGCTAATGGCGTGACCGAGAATTTAGCGACAGGAATATGGTACCCCGTGCTGGCGAAAGCCGTATAATCCTGCCCTGAATAATTCGCGTTAGCCGTTCGGTCAAATCCCGGATACACTATGTGCCGCGCACCGGAATACTCGTTCCATCCAAATGCCAGGTCCCCGTCAAGGAACCACAGACCGCTGTTATGATCGACGTAAACAGTTGCCTGATAGGTATCAAAATCAGCCTGGGCATCGAACGTTTTCCCCTGAACCGTGGTTTCCCCGTACCCGATCCCGACCCCCACGCGCGTCTCAGGGCTTACCGGGATATCATACGCCAGCATCCCGCCGAGCATTTTTGCGTCATATTCCGTAAAACCCGGTTCCGCGTCCTGGGTGCCTGAATATCCAAAACCCTTCACCCACATGCCGCCATGCTGGGTGGTATCCTGGCAATTGGAATTCTTGACATCCAGCAGATTGACCTGATCGCACGCCGAAGCCTCGAAGTGAGACAACCAAAGGTCCCTGAAATAGCGCGTCCCCCTGAAAGCCACCAAAGGGGTTGCCAAAGCAGGCGTCGACGGCGCCAACTGCGCGACGGCATTATCGATCGCCACCGGGTCCGTGAGCGCGTTCAATGGCCCCAAGACCGCGTCAAGGTCAGGCGTCGGAGGGATATCCTGCAAAACCGGCACCGACGGATTTGACGATGTCTGCATCGGGATCGTGGCTGTTTGTATGGTTACCTGCCCATGGGACTGGGTTATTGGCGTGAACGTGTACAACGGATTGGTAGGATCATCGACATGCACCGAGATCACGCTATTATCAGTGCCGCTTGCCGCCTGGATAACATTGAACTGCGTGCCAACCGGAATATACGCCGTGGAGGGCACAAACACATTAAGCCCGATCGCCGCTCCAATACCAGCCGCTCCGGTCATGACGATATGCCCGTAAACAGTGGGACTGGCCAATGTTGTGCTGACGATCCCGACCCCGCTCGTGTAATCACCCGTGTGTGTGGGCATGGTAAGAGCGCCTGTGATATTCAACGTGTTCGTACCCAGAGAAAATGAATAGGCATCAACCGCGCCGGTAATGGTCGCGCTCGCCGGCCGTATTGCTTCCACCAGTGACATTGATCGCCTTGAGCCCGACAGCACCGCCGACCGCGCCATCCCATATGCTGCCACTCCCGAGCACCAATGTGCCTTTTTTTGCGCCGGCCGTATTGTTCGTCAGAGCGCCGATGACCTTTGTATTCGGCGCAAGCGTGATCGTACCGTCACTGATAAAATCCACGGCTGTGATATTGGTAGAGCCGCTCTTGAAATTTGCCGCGCCACTGCCAACGAGCATCCCGTAAGGCGCGCCCGCCGCGTAAACGTTCCCCATGAAATTTGCCGTCATGCCATCGCTCACCGTGATCAGGTGGAGCTTTGTGCCTGAGGTACCAATATCACCATAAATGGTTGAATTATAATTGAACACGACCTGGCCAAAGTCATTGGCGTTGATCGTAATAGCCGGCGTCACGCTCGCAAGGGAGCTGTTGTTCTTGTCAACATTGGGAACAGGCTCAATACTATTGTCGATCAGCAAGGTCGTGGCACCCGTGATATCAACACCGTTATTGCTGCCATCCACACTCAACGGGACTGACCCTACACCAATAGCCTGCCTTGCAAAGCCCGGCGTGGACCAGCCCGCGATACCGACGCATAAAAACATGACGATCAAAATTTTCTTCATATGAACTCCTTGTTGAAGGCCCTACCTTAGTAAAGAGCAACCATTCGGATTTAATTCAAATGATCGTCCACGGCCCATCCTTTAGATGTAATTCTAACGAGAAACATAATTCCATCAATTGTACCTGGGTATAATGGCCACCCCTGAAGCACGATCTAAGGCTTGAAATAAATATTGAAAAACGAAAGGAATAAAGGAAAGGGAACGAAGATGTGAATTTTAAAAATCAATCTAACCCAGCCAGCCTCGGGCATGACAGTATTCCTCGATCTTTTTCATAAAGACCGGGCCGAACCATTTAAGCTTCTGGGCGCCAACGCCCGTGATCGCGAGAAAACTTTCTTCATCCCGCGGCATGCGGCGCGCCATCTCGCGCAGGGACGTGTCCGCGAAGATCACGAATGGCGGCACCCCGCGCGTGTCCGCCAGGCGTTTGCGCAATTTACGCAATTCCTCGAATAACCCATCATCACCGGGACCACCTGCGTCTGATGCCGCAGTCGCTTTCCAGGGGGCTGTTTTGGTAACCTGGCGCAACACAGGCAGCATCAGCCTGTCAGACCCGTTCAATAATTCCCGTCCGGCATCCGTGATCTGGACGACAGGATACTCCCCGGCATCTTTCAACAGGAGGCCCTTTGCCAGAAGCAGCCCAATGATCTCTTTTAACTGGCCTTCGGCATAAGACCGCCCGCCGCCGTGCAGCGACAAACGGTCATGCCCGTTCCTGCAGATACGCTCATTGCGCGACCCGCGAAGAATATCGACCAGATACTGACCCCCGAACCTGCCTCCGGTCATGAGCGCACAGCCTAAAACCACCCGGCCAATCGCGTCGGCATCAAACTGGTCCTTCGGCTGCAGGCAGCGGTCACAGCAGGCGCAATTGTCCTGCGCATACTTTTCACCAAAGTATTCAAGCAGAAACTTGCGCCGGCACAGGAAACTTTCACAGAACGCAACGATCTTGTTGAGCTTGTCCTGCGCGCGTTTCTTTTCCTGCGCGTCATCGATCTTGCCGATAAAATATTCCTGTTTGAATTTATCCGCGTAAGAATAAAAGAGGACGCACGTGGCCGGCAACCCGTCGCGGCCCGCGCGGCCGGTCTCCTGATAATACCCCTCGATCGACCCTGGCAACGCGTAATGCACGACGAGGCGGATGTCGGACTTGTCGATCCCCATGCCGAAAGCGATCGTGGCCGCAATGACCGGCGTTTCATCCTTGATGAACCTGTCCTGAATGTCATGCCGCTTCGCGGGGTCCAACCCGGCGTGATACGCCTCGGCCTTGAAACCCCGGGATTTTAAATTGGCCGCAAGCTCCTCGGTATCTTTGCGCGAATAGCAATAAACGATGGCCGAAGAGCCTTTATGCCGAGGTGCCTGCAACAGGCCGACCAGTTCTTCAAAAGCATTGTCTTTGGGGCGGATATCGTAATGAAGATTGGGTCGGTTAAAACTGGAAAGGAAAATCCGCGGCTCTTTAAGATCCAACTGCTCGACAATATCCTTACGGACACGCGGTGTGGCTGTTGCCGTCAACGCGACAACCCCTACCGATGGGAAGTCCTCGCGCAGGGCCTTTAAATTAAGATAATCCGGGCGGAAATCATGCCCCCACTGGGAAATGCAATGCGCCTCATCCACCGCCAGGCAGCTGATCTTGAGGCCGCGCAGAAAATCACGGAACCCCTCGGTCGCCACGCGCTCTGGTGCCACATACAGGAGTTTCACTTCCCCCCGCACCAAAGCCGCCTTGATACGGCCGATCGCCTCGCCTGTCAGGCTGCTGTTGATGACTTCAGCCGCGATACCGTTGGCCTTGAGCCCGTCCACCTGGTCCTTCATGAGCGCGATCAGGGGCGACACGACCAGGGTGATGCCATCGAACACAAGCGCCGGCAACTGGTAGCAAAGCGACTTTCCGCCGCCCGTGGGCATCAAAACGACGCCGTCCGCGCCGGTAAGGACATGCCTGACGATCTCATCCTGCAAAGGCAAGAACCCGTCAAACCCGAAATGCGTCTTGAGCAACACTGTCAATTGATCAGGCTTTACATTCACGACATTGTTTTCCATTATTGAAAAATGCGGGATAAATACCGCTCGTTAACCGGCCCGAAATCCCCTGCTTTTTCAGGGTCGTTCATGAACGAGGCGATGGTCGGACGGATAAAATGTATATTGCCGCCGCAACCCTCAATATAGCCCACGCGCCCGTTGGGGCTTGCCAGGTCACCCCACCAAGCCTTCGCGTCGTCAAGAGTGGCCGCGCAATTGGGCGGCCCAGGCAACGAGATCGCCCCGTTATTATCCGGCCGTTCGTCGCGCAACCCCAGCGCATGACCCAGTTCGTGGAGGAATCCTTTGGAGAAATCTGCCGCGCTGCGATAGCGGTTGCGGCCCAAAATGACGAGCGACATGGCCTTTGGTGTTGACAGCTCGGCAATGGACGTCCCGCCTGTGGCGTCGGTAATGATGAGCTTGAAAGGGCGCTTCAGTTCAGCCGTGATCCTGTCCAGAAGCTCCCGGCGCACTTTCAAGGGTGGCAGGCCGGAGACGGGTTTAAAAATAATATCGACTTCTTCCGGCGCGAGCACGATCCGGTAAAGATCAATGGCCTGCATGTAAGTTGAAAAAGGTTTGGTCGCGGCCAGACGGTCAGCCAGCAGGCGCGTTTCGTTTAGGAAAGTGTCCTTGTCCTCGTGCAGGGCGCAAAAGACGATCACAAGCCGGGGATCCGAAAGAATGGGGACATATACCAGATTCGCCCTTTGGATCTGGTACGTGTCCCCGCTTTTCAAATGCTCAATGGTGTACGCCCAACACGGTGAGGCCAGGAACAGAAGGCAGAACAGGAATCCGACAACTTTGTTATTTTCGGTAAACATCTTTCCGATGTCCAACTTTCACAATATAAACGATCAGAATGTCATCTTCGATCAGATACAAGATGCGGTAATTCCCGCAACGGACCCTGTATTTCTCCTGCCCTGATAATTTCCTGCTGTCAGCAGGCCTTGGTTCATCGGCCAGGCGACTGATCTTGTCCAATATAATCAGGATCTCTTTACGCGGCAAACGTTCGATCTCTTTAACTGCCGAACGCTTGATATCGACGTTATATTTTGCCATCGGTCTTCAATTTATTAAGTAAAGTCTCAAAAGAAATGCTGGGTTCTGCGGCTCTCTGCTTAAATACATCAAGGTCTTCCTGATCCTGGGCCAGTTCATGCAGCAAGGCTTCGTTGATAATATCAGACAAAGACTGGTCTGTTTCCAGCGCTTTTACCCTTAAAATACGGTGGATGCCAGGATCAAGATAAACCGTGGCGCGTTTAGTTAACGTTGTGGACATAAGCACCTCCTCTGTGCAATGTGAATATAGCACAACAACGTTATGACGTCAAAAAAAATCTGGCAAATCTGAAATCTGGGACGAAATCTGGACGAAATCTTGGAAATCTGTGTCCTCGGATTTTCCCAACCTATTCTCCATAATGCGTCCTGGCGCGTTCAATGAAAATGATCCGCTCTTTGTCATTGACCTGGTAAACGATCCTGTCCTTGAAGGTCAATCGATAAGAATAACTCCCGGCCAGATCACCTAGCAGTTTCTTCCCTTCATAAGGATCTTTGGCAAGAACTTGAAGCAGAATATCTTTCAACTTCTTTCGGACCGCTGGCGATAATTTTTCGACATCTTTCCTGGCCTGATGTGAAAAACGAACCGTATAATGTTTCTCACGAAGCACCAAAGACCTCCTCCATCGAACAGGTCTTCCCGGCCTTGATCTCCCGGCGCGCCTTGTGCACACCCTGCACAAATCCGGGGATCGCGGTCAATTCCAGCGTCTCCATCAGATTGTCATAATCATCCTTGGATAAAAGGACAACCACGCCTTCCTTTGACGTGATCTCATAAACCCGATGCCCACGGACAGAATGCTTGAGGATATCAAACCAATTCTTGCGCGCGTCAGTCGCTGTTAATGTCGTCATCAATACCCCCCGGTTCCTTTATATGTACGTAATTATGTACATATTAATGCAGGCCGTCGTAAAAAGCAATAAAAAGAAAATCTGGGGACACATTGAGCTGACCCGCTTCTGACGGACACTTCAATAGGGTACAATAGTAACCTGGAGGTGTCCAATGGAGAACGAGGGTAAATACTCAAAGGAGTTTAAGCTAGAGGCTATTAGGCTATTGCGGGAAGGCAGCAGACCTGCAGC
>CAIUQE010000016.1 GCA_903901225.1 Candidatus Omnitrophota bacterium | reverse complement strand
CTTTTGCCTCATTCGGGCCGACACAAGGTCGGCCCCTACGCTCCTAAACTAACCCAATCTTAAAAGCCCAACACATCCAGATTCTTCATACGAACCATCTTTATTCACGCTCATTCTTCATAGAACTTTTGACACTATCAAACCGGTGAAAGATACTTCCGATTGTAGAAACTTTTCAGTTCACGTCAATCGATTTTGTGCTAACATACGCCTCATGTTGAATTCCCTGCGCAAAAAAATTGACCGGAGCATGGCATCTTTCCTGACGCGCGTCGAGAAAGACTACAAGCTCCACCTGATCAACCCCATCCTGCATGAAGCGATCCAGGAGTTCTCCCTGCGCGAGGGAAAACGCATACGGCCGCTCTTGGTCATCCTCAGCTACAAAGGTTATCTGCCCAAGGGGAAAAGGACCCCGTCCTCTTTGTACCTGGCCTCGACGTGCACCGAGTTCCTGCACACGTTCATGCTCATTCACGACGACATCATCGACTGTTCCGACCTGCGGCGGGGCAAGCCCACGATGCACCGGATGCTGAGCGCGACAATCCCCTCCGCCGACCCGGACAAGCTGGGCCGTGACCTGGCGATCATCGCCGGCGACATCGTCTACGCGCTCGCCATCGACGCCTTCATCGCCATCAAGGAAGCGCCGGCGCGCAAGGAACAAGCGCTCAAATATTTTATCCAGACCGCGGCGTTCACGGCCATGGGCGAATTCGTCGATACGATCAGCGGGGCTGACACGCTCGCCAACGTGGAGGAAAAAGATGTTTTCCTGAATTACTCGCTGAAAACGGCGCGCTACACCTTCGACTGCCCGCTCGTGACCGGGGCGATCCTGGCCGGCGCCCCGAAACGCGAGATCAGGCTGCTCGCTGAATTCGGCCTGCTGATCGGCCAGGCCTTCCAGATCCAGGACGACATCATCGGCGTCTTCGAGACGGAAAAAACGATCGGCAAGTCGATCCTCAGCGATCTTGAAGAACAGAAAAAAACACTGCTCACCGTCCATGCTTATAAGATCCTCAAAGGCCAGGCGCACGACGGCTTCCTGCGCATATTCCTCAAACGCAACAAGGACCTTGCCGACCTCGAAGCCATCAAAAAGATCCTTGTCGACGCCGGTTCCCTGGCTTACGCGCTCGAAGCGATACGCGCGCGCATCGTCAAGGCCGACAGCCTCCTCAAGCGCCTGACCATGAACCCCCACTACCGCAAGCTCATCGCGACATCACTCTTCCAGCTCTTCCAGCAGTCCCGTACCGTGGCCAATGCCTGGAACGTCCCCGTAGAAATAACCCTGAATTTCTGACCGCGATCACTTTGTTGTCCAGTTCCCGTCGGCATCCTGGATCTTCTCCCCAGCGGAAGCCTTGTCGCGCTGGACCCCGGCAAACACGCTTTCAACCGTTGCGAGGGCCGCGGCGCCAAGCTCGTTCTGCGCCACGATCGCCTTGTAAATGGCCTTGCGGTCACTGTTCTCGGCATTGACCAGGTCGCCCACATCCGCGCCCCCGCCCAGGGCCGCCACGTAACCGCGATTATTCTCACCGACAAGGCCATCGGCCTTGAACGTCTTCAGCGCGCCAAACCGCCCCTTGCGCGCGGCCACCGCGGCCTGGACGCCCGGCGTCATGACCTTGATCTCGTAATTCTGGGCCGCCACCGCCCCCGCCACTAAGACAACGAGCAGGACCGTCAAAACTGGATAAAAAAACTTTTTCATACGACCTCCGGAATTATTTTGTTTGCCCGCTGCTGACCATGTCCTCAATGCTGGACGCCGCCTTCTCCAGGCCCCTGATATCGACCGTGATGTGCGCGTTGATCGTGATCGGCTGATTCGGGTCGCCGATCGCTTTTACCGTGCATCCGGCCATAAAAAAGATCCCCGCGGCCAGCCACCATCCCTGCCTTGATCGTCCCATGCTTCCTCCTATCTTAAAACCCTCTGCGCATACGCCAGCAACGACGCCAGCGTCCCGTCCGTATGGATCTCGTGCGTTAGGTTCAGTTCAAGGTTCACCGCGCGACTCCTGAGGTGGACTTCACCCGAGAACCGACCCTCACGGCCGCTCTTCATTGTAAATGAAAAACCTTCCATGGCAAGCTTCCCGCCGTTATTGACAAGCAGCTCCAACCGCTCCCTTTCGGGCGACCGGGGCAGGTAGCGCGTCAGCGCGG
The DNA here is from genome assembly GCA_903901225.1 of Candidatus Omnitrophota bacterium. Taxonomy (GTDB): domain Bacteria; phylum Omnitrophota; class Gorgyraeia; order Zapsychrales; family Fredricksoniimonadaceae; genus Fredricksoniimonas; species Fredricksoniimonas borealis. Next base: position 39,415 of record CAIUQE010000016.1, on the reverse strand, counting down.
CCAGGAACACCGCGCTGATCTTCCCGCCTTCGGGCATGCGAAGGTCCGCGTCCATCGCCCGCAACGCTGTCGCGCTCCCTTCAAGTTTCAGCGAACCTTTCACGCGGCCGCTCAACTGGTCCGCCAGCCCCGCGTTCACCGGAGCCATCCGCGCCAAATCAAGGCCATCGATAAAAAGCTCCAGCGCGTAAACCGGGACATGTCCCAAGCCCACAACAACCTTACCGCTAACACTACCGTCATACGCACGCAATTTCACATCCCGCGCCGCGATACCGGCCGCGTTCACGGCAAGGACAAAAGAAACATCCCGTGCCTGCCACTTTTCCCAGGCCAGCGTTCCCATGGTGACCGGACCGCTGATCTCGTCGCGTTCAAGGGCCAGCGCCAGCGTGGCATCCACGGCCTTGCCCGTGTCATACTCAAGCCGGACTCCCTGCGCGTCAACCCGCACAAGACGCCGGGACGACAATGTGCTTTCAAGGCCGCTCAACGTCACCAATGGCATTTGCACAACAGCCTTCTTCGCGTTGATCTCGAACACCAGCCTGACATCCTGCCATGCCAATCGACCGGGCCAGGAAAACTTCTGGCGCGCGATATGGACATCCCTGATAATGACGCCCTTCTGCGCCGCAAGCGCGTGCCGAATGACAACCTCAGAAAGGACCGGCGCATTGACCGCGGCTGCGGCAGCAATCACCAACCCCGCCGCGAGTGCCGGCAGTAACCATGATCTATTTTTCACCGAAAGTCCTTTGTAAATGTGTCATATCAATCTCGCCGCTATCTCGTCAAGGACCAGGCGGCCCTTGTCGGTCACGCGCACGCGCGTCCCTTCTTTGAAAATAAAACCCTCAGCCGCCAGCGCGTCGAGCTCGTCGCGACAACCCCTGGGAAATTCACATCCGAACCGTTGCTGCAACACGGCCATGTCAACACCGGCAACCATGCGCAGGGCAAAAAGAAAAGTCTCCATCATTTTCCGTGCCGCGTCAAGTTGTTCCCGCCCCGTTTCGGCCGAGCCGGACGCCTGCATCATGGCCATGTAACGGGGGAAGGTGTCGGCATTCCACGACCTGACGCCGTCGATATGGGAATGCGCCCCCATCCCCACGCCGATATAATCACCGCCCTGCCAGTAATTGAGATTGTGTGCCGACATAAAACCCTCGCGCGCGAAATTGCTCACCTCATACTGCACCAGCCCCGCGTCATTGAGCCGCGCGCAGGCCCGGCGGTAACCATCGGCCTGCTGCTCATCGCAGACCTTGACCCCGCGCGCGTGAAAAAGGCTTTTTTCATCAACCGTCAGCGCGTAAAGAGAAACGTGCTCACTGCCCAATGCCACCAGCGCGTCGATATCCGCGTCGAGCTCTTCCGTGGCCTGCCCCGGAAAACCAAACATCACATCCACGTTGATATTCTTAAAGCCCGCCGCGCGCAATAATTCAAAAGCCCTCAAAGCATCAGCGCGGCCATGAAGCCGTCCCAGCAGCCTCAGATATTTTTCCTGGAATGACTGCACGCCCAGACTCACGCGCGTGAACCCCGCGGCCTTCAGCGCTTCGGCTTTGGCACGCGTAACGCTTTCAGGATTAAGTTCGCACGCCCATGCGTGCTCTTCGGCAACAAAATTTTTTCGGACCATGGCGGCCAACCCGGCAATGTCCGCATCGGACAAGAACGACGGCGTCCCCCCGCCTACGTGAACCGTGGCCACAGCCGTTGTGGCATGACGCGCCATTTCACGGCCAAGCTCGACGAGATACGCCCACCGGCGCTCATCCTGTCCGACGACAACTGGAAAAGAACAATACGGGCACTTGGCTTTACAGAACGGGATATGGATATAAAGTGACGGCTTCATTTGATGTGAAAATTTTTGAGATTTTTTTTGCATCCAGCGCCAGGAGTGTTATTATTAAATCAAGTTGAAACATTAAATCAGGAAAGGAGAAATCCTCTATGGCTAAGAAGCCTGCCAAGAAACCGGTAAAGAAAGTCGCGAAGAAGAAGAAGTAAAATTCTTTTTTTGTTTATCTTGGGAAACCCTCTGTGTTCATGCGGAGGGTTTCTTATTTTTTGTCCTTCCGCGCTTCTCCCCTTCCAATAACAAATAAAAAATATTTTTGAAACTTCGCGCGCGCATGTTAAAATAAATCTGTTTTTAACGGTTTAACTTATGAAAGGAGAAACATTATGTCTTGCTGCACATCAAAATCATGCGCCAAACCCGCGTCGAAAAAGGCTCCTGCCAAGAAAGCGAAGAAGAAGTAACTTCGTTCTTGTGCCAGAAGCGCAAGCAGTTTTGAGACCCTCTGTGTTCATGCCAGGGGGTTTCTCATTTTACGTCCACATCGCCCGCTGCGCCCGCGTGGCGGGCGCACCATATCCCCACTTCGTAGAGGATGAGCATCGGCCCCGCTAGCATGAGCTGCGAGGCCACGTCGGGGGGCGTCAATATCGCGGCCACGATCAGGATGCCGAGGATCGCGAACCTGCGGTTACCCGCCAGCCACTCGGGCGTCACCAGGCCGAGCTTCGCCAGTACAAAGATGATCAGCGGCAGTTCGAACGCCGCGGCGAAGGAGAACACAACGCCGGTGGCGTAGGAAATATATTTATCAAGGGTGATCAAAGGGCGCAGGTGCGGGCCGGCATAACTCAGGAAGAACTGGAAGGACATGGGCAAAACGACATAAAAAGAAAAAACGCATCCGATGATAAACAAGAAGAATGACATCGGCGCGTAAAGCATGACGATCTTCTTCTCGGCGGGCAGGAGCCCCTCGCCGATAAAATCCCAGAAATGGTACAGGATATACGGCAGGGCGAACACGAACCCACCCCACATCACGACGTTCCAGTAGGCCATGAACGCGTCAGCGGGCGCCGTAAAAAAAAGAGGCCCGGCGGGCGCCGTGATGACGTCAAGGACCGCCGTGGCGCACGGATAAAAACCGGCGCAGGCAAGGACATAGACGACCAGGCATTTGATCAGGCGGGTGCGGATATCGTCAAGGTGTCCCCAGAACGAAAGCTCAGTTTTTGCCGGCGGCATCCTTGTCATCTTTCGCTTCGCCCTTGAGCGCGGCGTTAAACTCGCGGATCGCCTTGCCCAAGGCGCTCCCGATCTCCGGCAAACGCTGGGCGCCGAAGAAAAGCAACGCCACGGCTAAAATGAGAACCAGTTCCCCGAATCCGATACGGCCCATACGATGTCTCCTGGAAGGTTGTGCTATGAACGTTGAACGATGCGCGCATTATAACACGGGAAACCGGGACATACTGTTTTTTGCTTATTTGATCACCCCGCTGCCGACGTGTCCGTTCCTGACGACCGTCGGGCCGCCGTTATTATAAAGTTGCGTGACATCGGCAGCAGTTAAAGCACGGTTATAGATGCGAACATCGTCGACCAAACCATTATACATATCACAAGGGTTTTTGCCAACGTAGAGATCGGCAGTATTCGCAAGATCGAATAAATATGCCGTACTGGTACTGTCCACAGCATTATTATCCCTGTAAAGAACAATGTTCGACCCGCTGCGTGTCAGCACGAATAAATGCCATATCCCGTCGCTAGAAGGTTGCGTATCCCACAAAGCAATCCAATGCGCTCCGGAACTATAATCATAGACCTCTGCGCCCAAATTGGGAGGATCAAACTTTATATTCCAAAAAGAACCAATACCACAAATTTCACGTTTAGAAAACATATAGCCACGCGTAAGGGTAGTGGTGTTATACCAACCTGTGACCGAAAAATCAGAAGTCCCGAAATTCCCAAGCGTTGCATTGATCGTTACATAACTTGAAAGATCAAAGTTCATTGCCGTACTCGCCCTGCCAAATCTGTCGGCCGTCGCTGTCGCGCCGGTCACAGTGCCGTCATTACCTCTGCCGCTGCTATCCTTGCCATTGCCGTCAAGCTTCCACCACCCCACCAACCCCGTCGTGATATCCGCCGCGCGGGCGGGAGTGGCCAAGAAGAGGAAAAATGCGATCAATGGGAGTGCTGAACGGAAGAGCTGAAAACGTTGTTTATTGTTCATTTGATCACCCGCTGCCGATATGGATGTTCCTGAAAATTGTCGGACCACCGTTAATGAATGTATTCGAAATTCCTGTTATCTTTCAACCCCTTGTCGAACGTATACGTTTTCAGATTTCGTGACGCGCCGATCTCGCCGAACAAAGCATCATTGAACGTGTAGCCCTTCGCGCATTTGACAATGGCAAGGCGGACAGACGTCTCGTATTCAAAGCAGAATTGCGGCACACTTAGAAGCTCCACGAACGATGCCAGTACCTTTTCTTTAGACAAGCCATACTTCTTGGTAAGGACAAAATATGTTTCGATCAAAACGCCATGACAAACGAATATGTCCCTGGGATCACAGCTTTCGATCAGGGCAATGGCCTTTTTGACCCGGGAGGGATCGTCAAGAGCGATCAGCCTGACAAGAATATTGGTGTCCAGCGCGATCTTCACGCGTTCCCGCCCTCGTGCCACGCCTCAATGCGCGCGTGACGGAGCTCATCATCCGTAAGTTTCTTCGCAATATGTCCCTGGTGTTTATTGACAAAATCCCTGATAGTGAATTTCTCCGTCTGGGATTTCACTTCAATATGCCCGTTCTTGTCTTCGAAAACAAGCTGGTCACCCGGATTGAGCTTCAAACGCAGCATGATCTTCAAAGGCACCGTGATCTGCCGTTTGGACGATATCTTGGCAGCCGTGATCATCGCTCGCTCCTCTTCATTAAAGGTAAAAAAATATTAATCTTTGTTCTTAGAACAAGGATAACATATTTTGAAACCGAGTCAAGGGATAACGGCCTTCCTTCAAAAATTCAGCATCAATTCCCGAATATCAGAGGCGGGGACGGGCTCCCTGGAACGGCTCAGGCGCTGGCGCGCGACGTCAGCGGCGTCAGCGAGAGATGCCAGGAGCGTTTTATAGCCTGCCAGACCCCCGTCATTCTCACCGGCGTCACGCGCAACACGGGATAAATATTCGCCCTTGATCAAAAGGATCCGCCGAAATTCTTCAGGGAGCACAGGATCGCGCGCGCAAAGATCGATATACCCCGCCGCGTCGCGGTATTGCTGGCGGACATTAACGAACGCCAGCGCCGAAGCCAGTTTCAACAGCGCGCTCCCGCTTTCAGCTGGATCCATAAGGTCAAGCTCAGCCAGTGTGCGCTGGGTCACCGGCACGCCGGGCAGGGAAAGCTCCTCGAGCTTCACGGCGGTGACATTGCCCATCGCGTGGAACTTGTCCAATGCCGCGCGCCACGCGCCTGCCAGTTTTTCACGAGCACCATCGATCTTTTCTTCAAAAGTGAAGGCCGGCAATTGTTCCTCCTGCCCATCATCCGAGAACACTTGGTCACCAGCGATGTCCACCAGATTGTCAATATGGGCCTTGTCCAAACCCAGCCGCGCCAGTGCCTGGGCGAGCACATGGATACGCCGGCGCCCGTCGGCCAGCGTGTCCTGGCCATCGACGCTCACCAAAGCATCAAAGGACTTCGACGCCTTCTGGCACAGGCGCATGGCCGCGACCAGCCCGCGGCTTTCATTACGTTCCAGGCAGGCACGTTCCGATTGGCGGCTCAACCGGTCCCGCGCGCTCTCGGTCGCGCGTTCTATCTCGGAAAGTCGCGCCTGTTCGATCGCGAGGCGTTCATAGGCACTCACCCGGTAATGCTTGACCACATCCGCCAGGACCGGGCTCGCGTATTCCAGCAGAAGGAGCGGATGCCCCGGCGCCACAAGGCCCTTGTATTCCCTGTCTTTGCTCAATTCTTCAAGCAGGAACACATCGAACGCCTTGTCCATATCTCGCAGGCCCTGCGGCCGCGCGAGGCTGTCAACGCCGAGACTCTTGATGTCTGATATGCTTTCACTGGCGGCGGCACGGTCAAACCCCGGCGTTTTTTCATAGAACGCCGCGCGGTCCTCCGCCAGCGCCTGACGCAGGCGCGTATCCGCCGGGCGCGCGGGCTGAAAAACGTCGGCGAAAACATTTACCGGCACCAACATGAGCAGCAAAAAGCCGACGAAAGCGCTCACGGCTTGTCACCCGAAGATGTCATCCGTTGAACATCATCCACGATCTGCTGGGCACGCGCGACCCGGGCCAGACGTTCTCTGTTCCATTCCAGATAACGACGGGCCGTAGCCTCATCAGGATCATCCAGAAGGGCGATGACCGGCGCGGGCATGTGCTCTTCCTCTATCCATAGTGACGGCAAGTCCGTCTTGTTCTGGCCCTTAAGGCGAAAATAATCAACAGCGCTCAGGTCATAAAGGCCCTCCTGGGCCTGAACCGGCCCCGCCCACAGCAGGATCAGAACAAACAGCATTCTTTTCTTCGCCAATAGACCCATACATACCGTCCGTCGGTTGAACGTTTGCCCGCTTCCCAGAAAGAAGGGTCCTCCCCGATCGCCAGGCAAGGCCCTTTGACAGGCGCGACCAGTTGGAGCCTGTCCTGGCGCAGGTCAGGCCAGAACAACACTGGGGCGACCACCCGGTGCGGCGGCTGCGGCTTGAATGAGGCCACATCCACCGCGCGCACCGCGCTGACGGCCGAACTGACAACGTCGCTGGCCTGGATGGTGAAGCCTGTCCGCGGATACATCGGCCCCCACACCCCCAGGCACACCCCCTGCAACAAACCGCCAAAACGGTCACACATGGGCGCCGCCCTTTCCCCGACAACGGCTAAAGGATTGTTCTTTTCCGAACGCCCGCTGCGCCACTCTTCCTTATCCTGTTCGCTCAGGTAACTGACAGCACCTCCGATATCCGGCGGCCCTTCACACGGCGTCTCGACCGCCACGGAAAACGCGTCAGAAAAAGGGAATCCGAACACATGTGCCTCGTTCATTTGCAACATGGTGGTATCAGCCTGCCCGCCGCCGCCGGATCCCGATGGCTCCGCGCCACTGTCAGCGCCAGCCACGGACATTTCCCGGACCATGGCCTTATACTCCAGGATGCCTGACTCACCGGAACGCCGCATCGTTTCAACAAACAGGACAGGCTGCCAGTACCGCACCCTGACCCCTGCGTACGGAGGGGTATTGCGACGGCATACGCCCGTGGCGCGAAAATCCGCGCAGGACCACTCGGCCCTGGCGCTCAGCGCCATCAGGCTCTCATCAGCCATTGCCATTGATGCCACGCCCATCAGGCACAACAGAAAAATCAATATCTTCATCTCAACCCTTGATGATCCAGTACATGGCCATGGACGGCTGGATATTGTTATGCGCCTGGTCACCGCCCGCCGCGGACGTCGACGCCGATCGCGTGGCATTGTACAGCGGCGAGGAATGCCCGTCGTAGGCGCCTCCCGCGAAAGCCTGACCATAGGCGTGGGAATGCGACGGCATTTCAGCCGCTGTCAGCTGATGCTTCTCCTCGCCCAGGCGCCCGCCGAGCGAACGGGCCCGCGTGTCCGTTATCACATTCGCCGCGCCCGCGCCCATGTCATCCATCCCGACGACCGTCCTGCCCCTGAGGTCTGGAAGGTTGAATGTGCTCGTGCCGTTGCCCGCGCCGTAAACCGTGCCGATCACCGCGAACAAGGCCGCCTGGGCCCCGCGGGAAACCTGCCGCCCGTCGCAGATGAACCATCCGTCGGGAATGGCGGCGGACGGCCAGGGAATGATCGTCCCGGCCACCGTTGACGCGCTGCCGCCAGATGGCGTGACCGTCATGTCCACATCCAGCCCCGTAACCACGGCCATCGGCAGCGAGGACGCCACGACCACTGCCATCCCGGCCGGCACGGATGTTGTCACATGAAGGTCCACACCTCTGACAGCAATGGCGTAAGCAGTCCCGAAAGGGTTGCGCGCCTCCCAGGCGCTGTCCATGAATCCACCCGTGCCCAGCGCCGCGATCCCATCGGGCCACCCGCGTTTTTCGATGAAATACGCCCGCCCCGCCTCGGCGATCTGCGCCATCTCCAGGGCCGTTTTCTTCGCCGCCTCGATCCGCAGCGAACGGACAAAGTCCGGCACAACGGCCCCGGCAAGGATCGACATCACAAGCAACACCAGCGCAAGCTCGATCAAGGTAAAAGCGCTTTCACCGCGAGCCATACACATTCCTTTGCTCATACGCCAGGCGTCCTGCCCCGCCATGGACCCGCCCTGTCGACATCGTCAATGGCCCGACCGGCGTCCACGCCGTGACCCGGGCGCGGCGTTCGTCCGAAGCCAGGATGTAGGCTCTTCCCCACGGATCAAGCCCATCCATCCCGCGCAAAACTTCCCGCAACTCCACCCAGGAGCCGGGCCAGGTCCCGTTAAGCGCGTCGTACTGCCGGCACCCCTCAAGGATCGCCGCCATCTCCAGCCGCGCGCGCGCCCCGCGGATTGCCTCCAGCCTTCCCCGTACCGCCAGCGTCAGCGCTCCCGTCGCGGTAGAGACCAGCAGGATACCGATGGCCAGCTCCCAGAGACTAAAACCCTCTCGCTGAGAACGCATCAAAAGGTCGCCAGCCATATCTTGCTGGCTGCGTCATAATTCGTGCCATCAGCCTTCGCGTTGAAAATGCCCGAAAGCTCAAGCCCCGCGTTTTGGGGGACATTCGCCAGGGCAATGTCAACTTTCGCGTTATCCAGTTTGTTGACGCTGACCGTATAATCTCCCCCAAAACTGTTGGATTTCGTCGCGTCAAAACTTCCCGGCAAAAATCCCCCGGTCTTCAGAACGCTGACACTGATCCCCGTGTAAGTCAGATTCGCGCCGGTAATAAAATTCTGTGATGCCACGCGCAGACTGTCAACGGCCTGGGCTTCACGCTGGATACGGCACTTGCTCATCATGCCGCCGCCCGCGGCCACAACCCCCATGAGCATCGCGATCAAGCCCACCGCAATGGCAAGCTCCATTAACGAAAACCCCTTGCTCCTTGTTCTCATACCCGACTCCTTTGTTATGGTTTTAAGGTCCCGATACGCGTGAGGTTCGCGTAAATGGGCTGAAGGAACGCGAAAGCCATGGCCATGATGAAGGCCGCGCACACGCCCAACGCCAGCGGCTGCACGGCGGCGGCCAGCATGTCCACGCGCGCCTTGAATGACAGGTAGTGCGACCGGAAAACCCGCTCGCAATACCCGTCATAACAGCCCGTGTCCTCGCCTGTCTTGATGGTCTCGATGACCAGGCGTAGAAAATAACATGTCTGTGCCAGCGCCGATGAGAAGGTGTGGCCCTCGGCAAGATGCAAGGCACAACGTTCCAGCGCTTCACCGGTCAAATTTTGAGCGGCACTGGCGCTGTCGCGCAAGGCCGTATACAGAGGGATCCCGCTCTTCAGGCGCACGAACAGGTCAAAAAAACACGTCGCGATCTCAAGGTCCTTGCGCGCGGGCCCGATGAACGGCAGTCGCATCAAAAAAACCTCCCAGGCTCTGCGGTTGCCGCGAATGAAAGCACCGATCCCGACAGCCAGAACAAAGAGCAGGGCCAGAAGCAATCCCCCGTCCTCACGCACGACACGGCTCAACGCGAGCATGCCGCGGGTAAGCGGACTTGCCATGGCTTCCGGCGGCAATAGTACCGCGATCTGGGGAACAACAGCCTGCGCCACATAGACCAGCGCCGCCAGCAGAAAAACAACCACGCCGCACGGGTAGGCCAGCGCCCGCCCGCAATTCCCCTTTAACTCGCCCATGAAATGAAAATAATCCGCCAGATGCCCCATCACCATCGGGATACTGCCCGCCCGTTCGCCCGCGTTAATAGCCTGCACGGCCAGGCGCGGAAAGACCCGCGTACCCTCCATCGCCTGCGCGAGGGACTGCCCGGCTTCCAGCTCGCCGGCCATCCGCGCGCACGCCGCCACGATCCGCCCGTCCGTCGCGGAGCCATGGAACGCGGCCAAAATATGGTTGAGCGCGAGCCCGGCGCCAAGCATATTGGCAAGATCCCTGAAAAAGAACGCCAGTTTCTCCGGTGGGATCATCCCGCCTGTCACAGCCGCTTTGATCGTCCCCGCAAGGTCGGCTTCAAGCGCCACCGGGATCAGCCCCTGCGCTTCAAGCTGCGCCGCGGCTTGCCCCCGACTGCCCCAAGCCGATCCGGTCACCTCCTGCGCCACGCCATTGACGGCCGTATATCGCCAGATCATCCGCCCACCACCCTTACGGCCTCGTCGAGCGAAGTTACCCCCTCTTCAACAAGCCGCGCCGCGTCACGGCGCATGCTGAGCATTCCCTGCCTTTCCTTGACTTTCAGGAAGACCTCATGGATCAACCGCTGTTCGATCATGAAACGTATCTCGTCATCGATCAAGAGCGCTTCCGCGATGACCGTGCGCCCGCTATAACCTTCCCGGCAACGCGCGCAACCCTGCCTCTGGGCGCGATACACGATCTGCCCGGGAGAACTAAGATAACCCCTTTCCTCCTGGGGAACGGAAGCCGGCGTCACAAATTCTTCCCGACGGCAATGCGGGCAGAGTTTGCGAACAAGCCTCTGGGAGATAACACACGTGAGCGTGTTGGCAATGCAACTGTGATCAACCCCCAGGTCGCCCAGGCGCAGGATGGCACTGGCCGCGTCGCTGGTATGGAGGGTGGAAAAGACCCTGTGCCCCGTGATGGCCGCGCGCACCGCCTCAGCAGCGGTCTTCTCGTCGCGGATCTCGCCGACCAGGATGATGTCCGGGTCATGGCGCAGCAACGCGCGCGTCACCTGGTGAAAATCATGCCCCTTGCGGATATCGACCGGCACCTGGGTCACCAGCGGCAGCCTGACCTCGACGGGGTCCTCCACCGATACGACCTTCGCGCCGATGTCCTTCAGGCGCCCGATCATGGCATAAAGGCTGGTGGTCTTCCCGCAGCCCGTGGGGCCGGTCAGCAGGATAATGCCGTGCGGCTTTTGGAGCGCGCGTTCAATGACGGCCTCGTGGGCCCTCGCGTAGCCCAGGCTTCCCAGCGAAAGGGCCGCCCGCGTCTTGTCCAGCAAGCGCAGGACAAGCGAAGGTCCGTTGATCGCCGGAATATGCGACAGCCTGACATCGACCTTCCTGGCCCCCGCCGCATGTTCAAAACGCGCGTCATGGAATTTCATGAAATCCCCGGCGCTGATCTGGGCGCGGTTAAAGAATATGTTCACCAGCCGGGCATGATCTTTCAAAGGAAAACACCGGTGGAACCGCAAGACACCGTCAATGCGCAGGCGGACCTCCACGGCTTTCGCCGATGGCTCGATATGGATGTCGGTCGCGTCACTGGCGACAGCCTCGTCCAGCAGTAACTGGACATCATCTATCACCTCCTGCCCGCGTCCCTGATCGGTCAAAGCCGTTGCCGCCTTCTCTATTAAACGCAGGGCCGCAGCGATCATCCGGGGTAGCCCTGTCCGGAACACCGCGCCGGGGCCAAAGAGCGCCATGACATGGTCCGTGGCCTGCATGTCGAAGGGATCCCCCAGGACGAACCGCAAGCCTTCCAGGCTCCTGACTGGCACAACATTATGCTCCCGCGCGAAAGGCAGTCCCAAATGATGGACGGCCTCAGGATCCGCCACCAACTCCTCGTCAAAAACAACCCAGCCTGATTGCTCCGCCAGAGAATGCGCCAGCGCCTCCTCGCTCAGAAGATCATAGTGGCCAAGGATCGTCCCAAGCCGTTCCTTTTCCACCTGGGAGCCCTGCACGGCCAACGCCAGAGAAAGCTCACCCGGCGTGATCTCCATTTTCTTCAACAGCAATGAACCAAGTTTTTCAGATGTCATAGATTGTCACTTGTGCAATATGTTGTTGTCATATTACCAAAACATTTGCCTTTTGCAAGCTTTATTTTGATGATTAATCAAATTATCAGGCAAAAAAAGACCGCCTTCTCTTTGCGGGAAAAGTCGGTCTTTGTTATAACCAAAAAATATTCTTGAAAAATCTTTAGCGTAGGGGCGGACCTTGTGTCCGCCCGGTGGCAGGATGTCGTGTTTACACTGGGCGGACACAAGGTCCGCCCCTACACACATCTACACTTTCTCTCAGTCCCTGCTGCGCAACTTGGCCAGGAGCTGAAGGATCTCGATATAAAGCCAGACCAGCGTGACCATCAGGCCAAAAGCGCCATACCACTCCATGTACTTCGGCGCGTTGGACTCCGCCCCGCGTTCAATGAAATCAAAATCCAGCACAAGGTTCAGCGAAGCGATGCCGACGACAAAAAGGCTGAACCCGATGCTGACAAGGCTGGAACCCACCATGAACGGGACCTGGACATGGAAGAAACTCAATATCCACGACACCAGATACACAAGCCCGATCGCCGCGGTGGCGACAAAAACCCCGAGGCGGAACTTCTCGGTAACGCGGATGATCCGCGTCTTGTAGGCCATCAAAAGGCAAAAAAGCGTGCCGAAGGTCAGCGCCACGGCCTGTGTCACGATCCCCGGATACCGCATTTCAAAAAGCGCGGAAATACCGCCGAGCACAAGCCCTTCGCACACCGCGTAAAGCGGCGCCGTATACCCCGCCCACTCCCGCTTGAACACCGTGACCATGGCAAGGATAAAACCAAGGATCCCGCCGCCGATCATGAAAGGCGTGACCGCGGCGATGCTTCCCGCGGCTTTGGCCGCGATCTCCTCCATGCTCATGCCCGGGACGACCTGCGGAATGGCCCTCGACCATATCCAAACAGCCGCCGCGACAAGCAATCCCAGCAGGATCAGGCACTTGTTGGTCGCGCCCTGAACGGTCATCACCGCGCCGCCCGTAAAGGCATCTTGAGGGGCAAAAACGTCATCTTTTAAAACCGGATTCGATGTTCTCATGGGAATGACCTCCTTGTATTAAGCGATCCCAATTATCTTGACGGCGATCTGCAGCACGATATTCGTGTAAATGCCGGCCATGATATCGTCGAGCATGATACCGGCCGCCCCGCCCATGTCCTCGAATTTATTGGCGGGAAATATCTTGAACATGTCGAACGCGCGGAACAGGAAAAAACCCGCCCACATGACCGGCACTGTCATGGGCAAAAAAAGGAACGAGATCATGATGCCCGCGGCCTCGTCAATGACGATCGACCCCGGATCCTTCTTCCCGATCAACTTTTCCACCCGTCCCGACGTCAAAAACCCGACAACGGTAAAAAGCACGCCCACGGCGATATAAAGCCAGGGCCAGGGTGCTGCCAGGAAAGCCACCAGCAGCGCCGCCGCGCTCGCCGCGCTACCCGGCGCCACCGGGAGATCCCCGATATGAAAGAATGTCGCGCAAAACCGCGCCAGCCTGTCGTTCACGCGTCCCTTTCTTTGGATAACCCCAGAAAATATTCAACCCCTGACCAGATCGTCAGGACAACAGAAAGGATTATAAGCACAAATATGGCGCCTTGCCAGCAAGATCCCAATAACCCTTGCAGGGGTATCGCGCGATAGAACAGCGCCACCACAATGGTCACCATCTGCACGACAGTCTTGGCCTTGCCGCTGCCCTCGGCCGGAATGACCTGCCCGCCGGTCATGCGATGGATGCGCGACGCCGTCACCAGTATCTCCCGGGCCGCGATCGCAAGGACCATCCATAACGGGATAAGCCCGTCGAATGCCAGGATGAAGAAAGCCGCCAGGGTCAGGAATTTGTCCGCCACCGGATCCATGATCTTGCCGAAAGCCGTGACCATCCCGTACTTGCGGGCAATGTACCCGTCAGCAAAATCCGTGACCGCGGCCGTGATGAAACACGCCAGCGCCAGCCACGCGTCAGGCCTTCCCTCGACGGCGAGCACGATGAAAATGCACGTCAGGAATATCCGCGCCAGTGTCAGCCTGTTGGGAAGGTTCATAGCGCCTCAGCCTCCAGGTCATATTCCATGGCCCCCGTGACCCGCACCCGGGCGAATTCTCCGACACGCAATACCTTCGCCGAACGTACATGGACAACCCCGTCCACGTCAGGCGCATCGAATTCACTGCGTCCAGTGTAGCACATCGGCTCACCCGCCACGCGTTCTTCAATGAGGACATCAAGCTCCCGCCCCACAAGCCGTTCATGGATCCCGGCCGCGACCTTCTGCTGGGCCCGCATCAGCGCCTTGTAACGGCGCGACGCCACGGCCCGCGGGACCTGTCCGGGGAGATCATACGCCCGCGTTCCCTCTTCGCGCGAATACATGAAAACCCCCACGCGTTCAAAAGGCTGTGCCTTTATAAAGCGCAGCAGGCGCTCGAAATCCGCCTCGGTCTCGCCGGGAAAACCGACGATATAAGTGGTCCTCAAAAAAACACCGGGCAATCTGGCGCGGATCTTCTTCACGAGCGCCACCGTCGAGGCATGGGTCATGTTGCGGCCCATGAGCCTGAGGATGCTGTCGCTCACGTGCTGTAGCGGCATATCAAGGTAGCGGCAGATGCGCGGCTCGGCGGCGATCACATCCAGCAGATCATCGGTCATGTGCGCCGGATGGGTGTAAAGCAGCCTGACCCAGCGCGCCTCTGTGGCCGCGGCCACCTTCCTTAAAAGCCCGGCAAGGGCCTTATGCCCGTAAAGGTCCATCCCGTAGGCGCTTACGTCCTGCCCGATGATGTTGATCTCGCGGATACCCCGCCCGTTAAGGCGCTTGACGTCGGCGACAACAGCCTCCATGGACCTGGACGCGAAGCGCCCCTTGATCTTCGGGATGATGCAAAAACTGCACGCGTTATAACAGCTTTCACACACCTTCAGATACGCGTAATGGGCCGGCGTGAGGGACGGGAGCGCCTGCGACGTTTCAGGCGCTAGCGACGGCACGCCGATGAACGCGTCGACCTCCTTCAATTCCCCGGCCAGCTCATTCCCGTAGCGCTGAGCCAGGCAACCGGCCACAATGATCTTCTTGATCCGGCCTTTCTTTTTCAGCTCGCCCAAAGCCAGGATCGCGTCAATGGACTCTTTTTTCGCGTCCTCGATGAACGCGCAGGTGTTGACCACCACCACATCAGCTTTCTCGACGGGCACAAGCGTGTGGCCCCTGCGCTGGAAACCGGCGATGATGTTCTGAGAATCGACCGTATTGCGGGCGCAGCCCAAGTTGACCATGGCCACGGCGGCAGGATTTTTACGCGCGCCGCCTTCACGGATACGGCGGGCATGAAGATCTTGAGTGGTGCGACCTGAGCTAGGCATGGCAGGAAAGGGTCACTCGACGTTAAGGCCTTCGGGGGTCACAATGACCTTGCGGGCCTTGGGGTCGCGCCGGGTGAGTTTGGCAACATTGCGGCCATTGACCTCGAATTCCAAAGCGCCAAGGTCCTTGGCGGAAAGTTCGATCTTTTTTGTCCCGTGCCACGCCGATGAAAGCCCCTTCTTGAACGTCCCGCGGAAAACCGACTGGCCATCCACGTGGACATCGATCCAGGTATTGACCTGGGCCCGCACGGTAAGAGAGATACGCCGGGAAACCCTCTCCTCCCTGGCATCCCCCTGCTTATCGTTGGCCGTCCTTGTTTCTTCAGTCCTGGCAGAAGCCTCCGCCCTTGCCGCCGCGGTTCCCGGTTTTGGCTTCTTAACGGCTGACCTGGGGGCGGGCTTTGTCGCCGCGTCCATAGCCCGGTGCACGCTCACCGCCACCGCGATCTTGCGGGCCACAAACCCGATCACGAAGATCCCGGCCACAGCGCAGGCTATGACCATGGCTAGCTTAAAAACCTTCTTCTTTTTCTTGAGAATAATGGGATTCGACAGGAGACTGAACGAGCGCACCCCTTCGACCCGGTGAGGGCCTGCCCCGGACGCTGCCGGCGAACGCGCGGCGCCGGGCCTGATGAATGCCGCCACAGCCTCCGGCTTGGGATGATGCGTGGGGATCAGCGCCGCGATGGCATTCGCGTCGAGCCCGATGTAATTCGCGTAGATCTTGACGAAACTCTTGTAATAGAACGCCGTCAGCGTCCTGACCTTGTAACCTTCTTCAATGGCCTTGAGCGCGTCGAGCGGGACTTTGGTGGCCTCGTGGACCACGTCCAGGGATATCCCCTTGCGTTCCCGTTCCTGCTTTAAAAGGACACCGACGTCCTTGACCTGTTCTTCGCTCATGAGGCCCCTTCCTTCGGAGGCTGTGACGCGTTGCCGGTTGACCCGTTATTCTCCTCCAACCACTTCTCGCGGTCAACAAGGATCTCACGGGGCTTGCTGCCGAGATTCGGGCCGATCAACCCCGCCCGCTCCATCTGGTCAATGATACGGCCCGCGCGCGAGAACCCGAGGCTCAGGCGGCGCTGCAATTGCGACGCGGACGCCTGCCCCGTTTCCATGACCACGCGCAAGGCCTCGTCGTATATTTCATCTTTCTCATCGTTGCCGGCCGCCGTGGCGCCCACCGGCCGCGCCGTTACTGAATCGTCATATTTCGGTTTTTCCTGCGCCCGGATGAAATCCATGACCTTGTGGATCTCCTCATCGGAAAGGTAACTGCACTGCCCGCGCAGCGGCTTGGGGTCTCCCGGGCGGATGAACAGCATGTCGCCCTTGCCCAGCAGGTCCTCCGCGCCTTTCTCGTCAAGGATGGTACGCGAATCGATCTGCGACGCCACCTTGAAGGAAATGCGCGCGGGCAAATTGGCCTTGATGGTCCCCGTGATGACATTGACCGACGGGCGCTGGGTGGCCAGGACCAGGTGGATGCCGACCGCGCGCGCGAGCTGCGCCAGGCGCGTGATCGCGCCCTCGATCACCTTTCCCGACGTCTGCATCAGGTCCGCGAACTCATCGACCACGATGACAATGTAGGGCATCTCAAAACCCTTGGCATGGTACGCCTTGATATTCTTCACCTGGTGCTTCTGCAGGGTCTTGTAGCGCGATTCCATCTCGGTAATGACCCACGCCAGCGCGGAAGCGACCTTCTTGTGGTCCGTGATCGCCGGGCAAAGCATGTGCGGCAGGTCATTGTACTGGCTGAGTTCGACCATCTTCGGGTCGATCATGATGAACTTCACTTCATGCGGCGAGGCATTATAAAGGATGGATGTGATGATGACGTTGAGGCAAACGGACTTCCCCGCGCCCGTGGCGCCGGCGACCAGAAGATGCGGCATTTCCGCGAGGTCAGCGACAATGGGCTTGCCCGCGGTATCTTTACCCAGCGCCAGCATGATCTTCGACTTGGCGCTGCGGATCTCGCCTTCAATAAGGACATCCTTAAGGACCACGGCGGCCGAGGCGCCATTGGGCACCTCGATGCCCACGCGATTCTTGCCGGGGATCGGCGCCTGGATGCGCACCGACGACGCCTGCATGGCAAGCGCGATGTCATCGGCCAGTGAATTGATGCTCTGCACGCGCACGCCCGGCGCGGGTTCAAGCTCATAACGCGTGATGACCGGGCCGCGTTCGATATCGGCCACGCGCGCGATAACGCCGAAATTGGCCAGTGTCTCTTCCAGTTTCTTCGCGCCGGTGACCAGCAGTCCCTGAACATTGTCTTCGGATATCTTGGCCGGATCTTTCAACAGGTCGAACGGCGGCAGCTGGTAGTTGCCGATGACCAGAGGCTTGTCTTCGCGTTCCCGGGTCTCTTCGGTCTTCTGCTGAACGATACGGATATTAGGCGCCTGCGGTTTCGCCGGTTCCTGGGACTTGACGGGCTTGGCCTCAGGGACGGCCACGGCAGGCTTATCTTTCCGGGGCTTTTCCGCGACCTTCCGCGGGGCATCTTCAGGTTCCGGCTTCGCGGCGTTATGCGCGGGTTTGTCTTTCTTCCACAATTCGGGCCACGCGAACACAGCCTGTCCAACGCGCTTCTTCTCCAGGAAGTCAATGCACGCACGCGTGAAACGCACGATCAACGGTGAAATAAGGAAATCCGCCGTTATCACAAGGCACAGTGCCGCCAGCGCCGCCAGGACGATATAAGCGCCGATAGGGCCGATGTTCTTGACGAGAAAATCCGAAAAGAAGAACCCCGTGAAGCCGCCGCGCTGGAACCGGTTCGCCATCGCCCCCGATCCCATAAGGCTGAACAAAGCGCTCATCACCGCCACCAGCACCGCGAGGCTCACGCCGCGCGCGGCGCTCACGGGCGTTTCACGCGCGGTAAAGATGTTCCAGCTCCAGAAAAGAAAAAAGAGGACGATCAGGTACGCGCTGTAACCGACGAGGAAAAACAGCACTCCGGCGGTATAAGCGCCCGTGGCGCGGATCAGGTTTTTGGCGGGTTCGTTCGGGTGCGACGTGTACCAGGAAAGGTCCAAAGGAGAATACGAAAAAAGGCTGGCCAGAAGGATAAGGGCCAGTGCCAGGATGATGATCCCCTTGATCTCGTTGAGATGTTCGGTTCGCATGGACTTTTGTTGCAGGCGGCCCGCCCGGATCGACGGGCAGCGTGTCCCGGGCCATGAACGGCCCGGGACAGGACTGCTCCTCGAATAACGTGAGATTTACTTCTTCTCGGCCTTTTTGCGGCTAAGATTATACCGGCCCATCTTGTCGATCTCCATCAGGACGACCGGGAAGGAATCACCCATTTTAATGATCTCGTTGGGGTCCTTGACGAACTTGTCGGAAAGTTCGGAAACGTGCACCAACCCGTCGCGGCCGGGCATGAACTCGCAAAAAGCGCCGAAGTTCATGATCTTGACGACCGTGGCATGGTAAGTCTTGCCTACCTCCGGCATTTCCAGCATGGAACGCAGGTAATCCAGGACGCAATCCAGCGCGGCCTGGTTGGGCGCGGAGATGAACGCCTTGCCTTCGTCATCGATGTCGATGGCCGTGGCGCCGGTGCTCTCAATGATCTTGCGGATCGTCTTGCCGCCGGGGCCTATGACCTCGCCGATCTTGTCCTGCGGGATCTGCAGGATCGAGATGCGCGGGGCGAACGGCGAAAGTGTCGTCCGCGGCTCGGGCAGCGCCGCTTTCATGGTGTCAAGGATCTTCAGGCGCGCGTCGCGGGCCTGGTCGATCGCCTTGCCAAGAAGCTCGACGGTAATATGGCGGATCTTCAGGTCAAGCTGGATGCCCGTGATGCCCTGGGTCGTCCCGGAAACCTTGAAATCCATGTCGCCAAAATGATCTTCCAGCCCCTGGATGTCCGTGATCAGGACCGAGCGGTCCGCGTCGGAAATAAGTCCGACGGAGATCCCCGCGACAGGCGCCTTGAGCGGCACGCCCGCGTCCATGAGCGCCAGCGTGCTGGCGCAAACGGTGGCCATGCTCGAGGAGCCGTTGGATTCAAGGATCTCGGACACGACACGGATGGTATAGGGGAATTCTTCCGGTGAAGGGATGACCGCTTCAAGGGAACGGTGCGCCAGCGCGCCATGGCCGATCTCACGGCGACCGGGACCGCGCATGGGCTTGGTCTCGCCAACGCTGAACGGCGGAAAATTGTAATGGAGCATGAAACGGCGGTACGTAACGCCATCGAGCGCCTCGATGAGCTGTTCGTCGATCTTGGTGCCCAAGGTAACGGTCGTGAGGCTCTGCGTCTGGCCGCGCGTGAAAAGCCCCGTGCCGTGCGTGCGCGGGAGGATGCCCGTCTCGGCGGACAAGGCACGGATATCCGTGAGCCCTCTGCCGTCGGCGCGCAGCTGTTTTTCGAACACGTTCTTGCGCATCACCTCGTACTGCATGATCTCGAAAACGCTCTTGACGTCGTTAACGGTAATGTCTTTATCGCCTTTCTTGAATCCGGCGTAAACGGTCAGGTCGGTGCTGAGGTCGGCGAAAAGCGCGTCAACGGCCTTTTCGCGCGTCTTTTTGTCGGCCGTGCCACTGAGGATCGTGGTCAAACGCGCCATGCCCGCGGCCTTCACTTTCGTGATGAATTCAGCCGGAAGCGCGGTGATCTTGACCGGGGTCTTTTCCTTGCCGGCTTTCTTCTGGAGCTCAAGCTGGGCCTCACGCGCGGGCTGGAGGGCCTTGTGCGCGAACGCCAGGAGTTCCTTGATCTTCGCTTCGGGGATCTGTTTGCCGTCGCCTTCGATCATGACAACGCCCTGGGCGTCACCGGCGACGATAAAATCAAGCTCGCTCGCGCGGCGCTGCTCATAGGACGGGTTGATGACGAACTGCCCGTCGATCAAACCCACGCGCACCGCGCTGATAGGGCCGTCGAACGGTATATCGGAGACCATGAGCGCCGCGGAAGCGCCGACAATGGCGAGGACATCCGGATCGTTCACGTCATCCGCGCTCAGGACAGTCGCGATGACCTGGACTTCGTTCAAAAGCCCTTCCGGGAACAAGGGGCGCAGTGGACGGTCGATGAGGCGCGAGGTCAATATCTCTTTTTCGGTCTGGCGGCCTTCGCGCTTGAAGAAGCCTCCGGGGATCTTTCCGGCGGAATATGTTTTTTCCTGGTATTCAACGGTAAGCGGGAAGAAATCGATGCCTTCCCTGATCCGTCCCGCGATGCACACGGTGACAAGGACGACGGTGCCGCCCGAAGTGACCACAACCGAACCGCTCGCCTGCTTGGCCAGCTTGCCGGTCTCGATGGATAAGGAATTCGCCCCACACAGAACTTCTACGCGAGCCTGACTCATTAGTATTGCCCCTTCTTTTATCCCGCGCCCGCGTCGCGGGGCGGAACGCTCCGGAAAATTTTCGCGGAGCTTATTTACGTAAACCCAGCTTGCTGAGGGTCTCTTCGTATTTTTTCTGGTCGGTCTTCTTGAGGTAGGCCAAAAGACGGCGGCGTTTGCCGATCATCAGAAGCAACCCACGGCGGGAATGGTGGTCCTTCTTGTGGTCCTTAAAATGCTCGTTAAGGTCATTGATCCTCCCCGTCAGCAGCGCGACCTGCACCGCCGGAGAGCCTGTATCTTTCGCGTGAACCTTGAACTCCTGGACGATCTGTGTTTTTTTATCTTTAACTAATACCAACTGGACTGCCTCCTGTAACAGATTAGAGTGATCACCCTCACGGAGAAGGTTTAAAGAATGGGCGCATTATACTATCGGGCTATATTCAAGTCAAGGCTTAGTTCAAGTCATCAGCGGGCCGATGAGGACATCAGAATTTAAGCTCACCCTGGCGGTCAGCCACCATGCCCTGCGTTGACTTCAAGGCGGTATTAACAGTGCTCATGAACACACCGTTCTTGGCCATCGCCGCGATCACCACGACCACCACGGCCATGACCAGCAGGATGTATTCCAGGATATTCTGGCCCCGTGACCGGCGCGATGTTCGCATAAGCCTCCTTGCACTATATAAATATACCATTATCGGGAGGTTAAATATCAAACTTTTGCGACAGGGAGCTGATGAAAGGCAAAGCCGGGGTCTGCCCGCGCAGCACATGAAGCATGCCCCACACGGAAGCCGCGACAAAAATAAAAAGCGCGGGCTTCATCAAAGAAGGCAGGACAATGCTCGCCAGGAACACGGCCATCTCGCACAAACAAAGCGCCAGCCCCTGGCGGACATGGGACTGGACAAAGCTATCATTTTTCCTGAGGGTCAGCGGGATGAGGCAAAAAATGAAACAGTACGCCAGGAGCGCGAACGTCACGCGCCCGCGGCATGCCACGGGATCAAGCGGCATGCGCGGCGACCTCGATGAGGGAATTCATGTCGCCGAAACCGTTGGGTTCGCGCCGGTCATGCGCGGGATCCGGCTGCCAGCGCCCGTCGACGACAAACTGGTAGCGGTACTGCCCCTGCTCCAGCGGCAGGCGCGCGACCCATACGCCGTCCTTCCTGGTCATGCGGCACGACTCATCGATCGCCCACTCATTGAAACTTCCCGATACGTACACCGAGCCGGCTTCGGGCGCCTCAAGGCGGAACGTCGTCGTCATGATGGCCTGCATTTCCGCCATCCCCTGCGCCACAAGTTCTTTCATCCGCGGCGAGAACTCGGCGGGCGCGGGAAGCTCCACGACGGAAACCGGCTGACGGATGCCGCTCTCCAGGGCGATAAGCTCTTTCGCCAACGTGAAATAATCCTTGGCCCCGCGGCAATATTTATCGTAAGCGATGACCGGTTTGCCTTCCACCGCCGATTCCTTGAGCTTGACGTTGGTATGGACGATGGTGCCGAGGATCATGTCCGCGAACTGGGCCTTGATCTTGTCGAGCATTGAAAATGAATGCCGCAGGCGCGAATCGAACATGGTGATGAGGACCCTTGCCACGACGGGATGGTTCAGCCTGTCGCGGATCAGGTTGACGATATCCATCAGATGCTCGACGCCCTGCACCGAAAAACGGCTCGTTTCAACGGGGATGATCACCTCGTGGCTGGCGCGCAGCGCGTTGACCGTCAGGAAGCCCAGGCTCGGCGGGCAGTCGATGATGACGTAATCGTACGCCTCCTTGAGGCCCGTGATGATATCCACCAGCTTCATCTCGCGGCCGATCTCGTCGGCCAGCTCCTGTTCGAGCGTGCCCAGAAGGACATTCGACGGCGCGATGTCAAAGTTGGTGTCAACGGTCTGGATGATGTCCTTGAGCGCGAGCTTGCGGGGCGTGATCCTGGAAATGACGTTGTAAAGGCTGTATTTGTCGTCGCGGTTGAGGCCCAGCGTGGCATGGGCCTGCGGATCGAGGTCAATGAGAAGGGTCTTCTTGCCGTTCATCGCCAGCGTTGACACAAGGTTGATGGACGTGGTTGTCTTGCCGCATCCGCCCTTCTGGTTCGCGATGGAAATGATCTTCATAGGAGTGTCCCTTTTCAATTGGAGAATGTAATGTTGTCAATGAGGACCGCGCCCGTCGGGTCCTGTGCGTTCCACGCCTCGATGACGAAGGAAATGTCCTGGATCGCATGCCAGTCCGTCAGGTCCATGTCGTCGAAAGCGATCGAATAATCCTGCCAGCGGCCGTGCACGCCCTTGAGATAATATGATGCCTGCTCCGCCCTGGCGTTCTTGAGAATGACTTTCAATATCCCCGGATTGCCGTTGACGCTGCGCACCGAGAGATTGAGCCGCCGGTATTTCGACACGTCCGTTTCCGGCACCGCGATGGTCAGGTTCTTCACCTGCGGGTACGCGCCGCCGACGGTGTACGTCAGGCGGATCGGCGAATTGTTGAGCGCGTAAATGACCCGGCTCTGGAACGCGTCCTTGCGCTGCGTGAGGAACGCCGTCAGACCGTAAACCACGCTCGTCAGGATGAAGGCCGTGATCACGACATTGATCACGAACCAGGCACCGGGCCGGGGCTTTGGTTTCTTTTCCTCAATGCGGGCGCGCTTGCCCAGGTAGACCTGGGCCAAATGATCGTAAATTTCTTCTCGGTTCACGCTGTCCTGCTGCTATATTCCGTCGGAAATAAATGGGATATGATGACTCTATTAAAATAATAACAAATAAAAAACTTTTTTAAAATGATATCTGAATTATTTTAGGAGGCGGGACGAAAAAAACGGGGGCAAAAAAATTCAGCATGCGCGCGAACTGAAGGCTCTCTTAATCCGGCAACTTTTCATATACTGTTTCTGGAGCGATATCGGCGCCATTGGGACAGGCAATGCTCCCGCCTTCGACAAACCCGCCCCTCTCAAAGGAACGATCTGCATTTTCACAGCATACCCGATCGCCGTCAAAACTTTTTCAAGAACCTCGACCGTGCAAAAATCTCCCGTCTCGATCCTGGAAATATATTGCTGGGAAACCCCAACCTTATCTGCAAGTTGCCCCTGGGTCAAATGCTGCTTGACCCTGTAATCAATGATCTTTTTTACGATCACAAGTTTTTGCTGATGCAGCTCGTAAAGCTCCTTGAAATGAGGATCTTTTAACTCTTCTTTTAAATGATCTTTCACAAGGTCGGATTTCATGGCCATCTCCTATTTTATTCTTTCCAAATAATCTTTTCTGCGAACGATCGCCAATTCCAGTTCATTCTCCGGGATTTTGGATGTCTTCTTCAAAAAACTGTTCGTCAAAACAGCCGCATCACGATGAAAGAAAAAATACAACACTCTCACCGCACCTTCAATTCCGAAGAACCGCAGTTCAAAAATATCGTTTCCCAAATATTTTGCGTGCGGTTCAGGCAACATATGCCCCTTATACTCCAACAGCTCTATGACATCAAAAAACTTTTGGCGCGTCCGACCATCCAAAGAGCAAATGTGATCATAAACCGGCTTTTTCCCTGTCATCGTCGCATAGTATCTGGCAGAAACCTTACACAATGCGCACCTCCGAATCTATCATTTCATTAATAATATACAACCTGTAGATTGTATTGTCAAGCTTGCCCTTGAATCCTTGTCATATTTTCCACCCGATGACATTCTCAGAACTTTATGTAAACTGAACTTATTATTGATTTTAAATCAACAATGCGGGCAATAAAAGCCCCAAGGTTTCCCTTGGGGCTTTTTGGATCACGATGCTTTAACTATTAGAACGCAACCGCGACGCTCGTGAGGAGCTGCGTGGCATTCTGGTTGTTCGCGGAACCCGTACCTGCGTTGGGCGCGATACCCTTGCCCGTCAGGAAGGAACCAGCGCTGACGCCGAACTTGACATCTTCCGTGTAGGCATATGTCAGGTCCAGGTCAATTTCACTGCCGAGGTACTTGCTGCCGTTCACACCAGCACCAGTGTCGCGGTTCTTCTCAGCAAGCCACAACCCATTCCACGAAAGTTTCGTGGTCAGGTCCTGCAACGGAACAATTTCGCCACTCACAACAACGAGCTGTGAATTGCCGTTATCATAACCAGCGGCGTGGAAGATCCTGCCGACGTTCTGGTTGAAGTACAACGGATCCCAAGCCCTGCCGAGCTTCCCAGGGTTGTTCGTGTTGTTGTTCGTGGTGCCAGAAAGATACGTATACTGGCCGGCAACCACAGGCTTGATGCTCTTGAGCACAGGCAACGCATAGTTCACGCCGCCCTGTAACGCGTACGCCGAACGGGTCTGGGCAACCAAAGAAGTGGTATTCCAAACTTTACCGGCCTGATACGCACCTTCCAACTGGACATTCAAGCCCTCGATGGGATTGGTGCTGACGCGCAAGCCAGGCACATACGTGGTCTGGGTCTTGATGCTGTCACCAGGATTGCTCGCTACTGTTGACTTGTCATCGATCTTCGCAAACGTATACGCTTCAACGACCGTGCTCATCTTGTCGCCGAACTTGTAGTTCGCGTTCACGCCGAACAAGTTAACGTTGTCCTGCGTAGTGGTAACGCTGGCAGTCTTGTTATTGTCAATACGTGAAGCAAACAGGTCAACCGTGAGCGGATCATAGCTGAGGACAGCCTTGATCGCGTCGAAGTTGCCTTCCTGGGTCACGTCAGCCCAGGGCTGACCGGCATTCACGACATTGCCATTCGAACCAATGATCAGCTGATTACCATAAACCAGCGGCT
The DNA here is from genome assembly GCA_903901225.1 of Candidatus Omnitrophota bacterium. Taxonomy (GTDB): domain Bacteria; phylum Omnitrophota; class Gorgyraeia; order Zapsychrales; family Fredricksoniimonadaceae; genus Fredricksoniimonas; species Fredricksoniimonas borealis. The sequence continues at coordinate 14,094 of CAIUQE010000016.1, read as the reverse complement.
GACGACCAACCGTCAACGTCAACGGCGAATAGAGCAACTCTTTCAACTGGACATAGGCTGTCTCTAACTTGACCGTATTGTCTGAATAGTTAGTGATAGGACCAGTTGTAGCCGGCGTTGCGCCCCACAACCTCTCATTGAGCAACCCGACCTTTGTGGACACATTATCCGTGAGATCCGCGGAGACATCAAGGGATGTCTGGCCGAGGATTTCATTGGTCTTGGCAACCGAACCAACGGCTGTTGACGAAAAGTTGTTACGGATGATCGACGTCGTGGTGAGCGCGCCGCTGACCTTGACGTTCTGAACAGATGCGAACGCGGGAGCCGCTACAAGAGCGAGCATCGCGACCGCAAGCATTAATTTCTTACCCATTTGATTCTCCTTAATTATTATAGAAAAAACAACTAGAATTAGCCTAGATATTTACAAGTGATCCCTATAAACGACATTCCCTGACCCAAAATCGAATAAGACCGTAAGTACGACACCCCCTTTCTTGATCTGATTGGGAACATCTTAGGGTTTAAGATGTGGACATTCTGCCATAGCAGGTGTGCGGTGTCAATAAAATTTACAAGAATTTTACATGCCCGAACTTCAAGGCCCCTCCCCATTCCCTTCACTTATATAGAAGCCAATAGGGCGTTTGGGTGGCTGGGGATCCGACGCAGGAGGCTCAAAAAGCGTCATCATGCGCTTTACAATGTCCACAATAGCTGTTTCGTGGGCATCCAGGCGGCCCGAAAGGCGCTTTTCGAGCTCTGCCAGATCCTTCATTATATTACTGCCACCTGCCAGGATATCCCTCATGCGCATAAAGGCGCGCACCACAAAAATGCTCATGCGGACCGCCGCCGGGCTATTGAGGACATTCGCCGCCATGACGGCCCCGTTCTCGGTGAAAGCGTAAGGCAACTTCCGACGACCGCCACGCCTGTTGTTTGATATCGCAATTTGCGACATCAAACTGCAGTATTCCTGATCGGTCAAACGAAACATAAAATCTGATGGAAAACGCAATAAATTTCGTTTTACCTGTTCATTGAACCTGCCTGTTGAAACACCATAAAGTCCAGCCAGATCGGAATCAAGGATGACCCGCTGCCCCCTCACTATATGGATCAAGGGTTCGATGGCAATGCCGTGTTCTGATCTTTTTGATAAAATCTTTTTCTGAAGCATGAAGCCCTCCTTTTTAGATCATTCCAGGAGGGATGCGTGGACCAAGGGGATAAGGCAATATTTTTTAACACGAACACCGGTGAAAATCAAGAAGAAAGGTTACTGCTGCGCACCTCCCATGACCCGCGAAGCTACCTTATCGTAAACATCCTTGCGATGCCCTATCATGAGGATAACGACCTCAGGCGTGTCACAGCGGTAGATCACCCGGTAGTCGCCTACCCTTAATTTACGGTAGCCGCGCAGGCTGCGTTTGAGAGGATCCCCGAATTTTACCGGATCAACGCCCAAACGCTCCTCAATAGCCCGCTGGATGACCTTGCGGATGTTGGCAGGGATGCGCGCGACATCCTCCCGGACCTCCGGATGGTACATAAGGCGAAGATCGCCCTTCATCCCCAGACCTCTTTATGGGAAATGGCCTTTTCAGGAGAAAATGTCTGCTCTCGGGCTTCGGCTTCCCTGACCCAGAAAGCATCTTCGTGCAATTCGAGCGCTTCTCTTAATAGGTCACGCGCGGCCAAGGACCGCGAAATCCCCTGATGATCCGCCAAACGCGTGATCCCGGCATAAATTTCCGGCTCCATAACAACATTGAGACGCGGGTGTGTTGTCGGCATAGTTTTATCCTCCTGAACCAAAGTGTATCATAAGTGGTGAACTAACTCAATGGCGAAAATAAAATAGGCCCAGGATGACAATTGTCATCCTAGGGATCATCAATATTACTTGTCCCCGCCCTTGGCTGTCTCCCATTCGGGTTGACAGCCAAGGACTGGGGACGTTCTTTTCCAATAAAATAGGCTCAGGATGACAATTGTCATCCTGAGCCTATAGTAGAAGAACGTCCCCGGGCGGAATCGAACCGTCACATCAGCCTTAGGAGAGCCGCGCTCTATCCATTTGAGCTACGGGGACAAAATACCTCTATACCCTATTAGAACATTTTTGTCCCAAGTCCTGAGGGCCAAAAGCCCGAAGGGCGGGGACAAGGTACCACTATACTTTTTTTGAACATCCTTGTCCCAGGTCCTGAGGGCCAAAAGCCCGAAGGGCGGAGACATGATAACCTTCATGCGTAGGGGCGGACCTTGTGTCCGCCCGATGCAACGGGCCGAGACAAGCTCGGCCCCTACGCTCAATTTACGCAACAAGAAAATTATTATAACATCATTGAGCCGAATCCTTCGGTCAATGTTATTTCTGCTTCGCCTTCTCTTCCAGATCCTTCTTGAACCGCTCCGGAGCCTGGTACCCGGACTTCTCGGCTTTGTTCAAATAATACAAGGCATCGGAAAACTCACCCGTATTGGCCAGGATGATCGACAAATTGACGAACGCGTCCGTATAATCCTCTTTGAGCGTAACAGCGCGCTTGAAATATGCAACCGCTTTATCATTATGCGCAAGGCGGGCCTGGACATTGCCCATGTTGAAATATAACACCGGGTTCCCCGACCCCGCAAGCTCGGCCTTGGCGTAATACTCCAACGCCGCGTCAAGTTTATCCTGGCTTTCCTTGATATACCCCAGGTAAAGATACACCTCAGGGTCGCTCACGCCATGTTCAATGGCATTGAGATAGGCCTCTTCCGCTTTGGTGGGCAGGCCCATGCGAAAATAGATCACCCCGAGCTTGAGATACGCAAAGGAAAGGCTTGGGTCGAGGGCCAAAGCGTGTTCATACGCGCTGACCGCCTCGGAACCCCTTTCCTTGCGCTCGGCTTCAACCGCGTCGGCCAGGTATGCGGCAACCGTCGAGGCTGACGCAACGGGCGCGACGGACACAGGTGTCGCGACAGGTCCAGGCAATGCCGCGGCGGGGACAGCTGCCCGCGCCGGTACCTGCCCGGCCTGGGCGCGTGGCACCAGCGGAAAAAGAATGACACGCGCGGCGACGAGAATGACCCCGCCCGCAATAAAAAACCGCGCTGCGTGAAGGAACTGCATGATCCGCGTCATAGTTTAATATTTGATCGCCGCGAAAACCGGAAGCCCTTTGAGCCTGTCACGGCCATTGAGGAAAGTGAGCTCGATGATGAACCCAACGCCCGCGATCTTCGCGCCGGAATCGGAAACAAGCTTCACCACGGCATCGACTGTGCCGCCGGTGGCCAAAAGGTCGTCGATGATGAGGACCTTGTCGCCTTTTTTCAAGGCATCGGCATGGATCTCGAGCGTGTCCGTGCCGTATTCCAGGTCATAGGTGACCGAACGGGTTTTCGCCGGAAGTTTCCCCTTTTTACGCACGGGGATGAAACCGACGCCGAGCTTGTACGCCAGCGCGGTCCCAAAGATGAATCCGCGGGACTCAATGCCCACCACATACTTGACGCCCTTTTTCGCGAACTGGCGCGCGAGGAGATCCACCGACGCCTTGAGGGCTTTCTTGTCCTGCAGGAGCGTCGTGACATCCTTGAACAAGATGCCGGGCTTCGGGAAATCAGGGATATCACGGATAAATTTTTTCAGGTCGAGCGTTGCCACGGAAGCCTCCTTATTTCAACGATGCCGTCGTGCGGCCCTTGATGAACCTGGCCTCCAGGTTCACCTTCACGGGCAGCTGCGCGAGCCCCAAGGTCATCTGGTAGAGGCTCTCAACGCCCAGGCGCGCCATGTCCACAATGGGCTGTTCGAACGTCGCCAGGCGGGTCTGGCTCGCCCCGGCAAGATTGTTGTCAAAACCGACCACCGAAAGATCGTCAGGAACCTGCAGGCCGAGAGCTTTGGCCACGTCGAGCACCTCGAACGCCATCACATCGCTCGCCGCGAAGATCGCCGTCGGACGCTCGTCCTTTTTGACATCCTTGAGCAACACTTCCGCGGCCTGGCGTGCCGGTGTGCGCAGGAAGCCGCCCTTCTTCACAAATTTCTTCTCGCGGGGCAGGCCCACAAGCTCAAGCGCGTCGTAATATCCGGCCAGACGGTCCTGCCCAGCCTGGGTGTTAAGGTCGCCGGCAATATGGGCGATCCGGCGGTGCCCCTGTTCCAGCAAATGCCCCACCGCCACGCGCGCGGCGCCGCGGTTGTCGATCGAAATGCAGTTGAACGGCTCGTCGCTGGGGTTGTTGAGGACGATCGTCGGGATGCAGGCCTTGATCGCGCGTTTGACGATCTCCCAGTCGCGGTCAATGTCCGCGAAGACGATCCCGTCGACGGCATTGGGATTGAGCAAATCGCCTCCAAGCCAGTCGCCATGGTCGCCCCGTTCGGTCAAATGGACCAGGAAATCGATGTCGAGGCGGCTTGCCGCGATGGAAGCGCCCTTCATCACTTCTCCGGCATAAAAAGCGCCGGCCAGGTCCTCAAAACGCGGGATGATGATGACGAAAAGCGGCTTGCGGCCTTTACGATCCGGGCGTGTCGGTGTTTTTTTCATGGGACTTGTCGCTGTCCTGAGCTTCGGCGATCTGCCTTAATTTTTTTATGATGGTCACTTCCAGTTGACGGATGCGCTCGCGCGAAACACCCATCACGTCCGCGATCTCGGCGAGGGTCTTGGACTCGCCGTCGAGCAGGCCGTAACGCATGGAAATGATCTTGCGTTCCCGCTCATCAAGTTCACCCAGGATGTCCTGGGCGCGCTCCTTGTTGAGAAAAAGTTCGAGCTGTTCGTCGGGCGCGACCAGGCTCTCGTCCTCGATGATATCCTTCATCTGGCCGTCGCCGTCCTCGCCGATGGGCGCGTCCAGGCTCGACATCTTGGTGATCGCCTGATCCAGGTCCTTGACCTTGTCGACGGTGAGCTGCAGCTTTTTGGCCACTTCGCCCATCTGGGGCTTGCGGCCGAGCTTGTGCGTCAACGCCTCGGTAGCCTTGCGGTAGCGGACGATCTCCTCGTTCATGTAGACCGGGACGCGGATCATCTTGCCCTGGTCGATGATGGAACGCGAGATGCCCTGCTTGATCCACCAGCCGGCGTAGGTCGAAAAGCGGTACCCCTTTTCGGGGTCGAACTTGTCGACGGAACGCATCAGGCCGATATTGCCTTCTTCGATAAGGTCGCCCAGGGGAATGCCCAGGTTGACATACCGCTTGGCAATGGAAATAACAAGGCGCAGGTTCGCCCGGACCATCTGGTCGCGGGCGTCCCTGTCGCCTTTTTGCACACGCCGGGCAAGGGTAACCTCCTCTTCCGGTTTCAGGAGAGGGATCGGTCGCACATCCTTAAGATAGGCTTTGATCGAATCCATGGTTCCCTTGCTTATTATTTAAACCGTTTATTTCTTGCCCTTCTTGACAGCCTTCTTGACAGGCTTTTTACCGGCCTTCACTGCCTTAACGGTCTTTGCGGCTTTCGTTGCCGTCGATGCCTTCGCCGCCGTGGCAGCCTGCGCCGCGGCCAGGCGCGCGATCGGAACGCGGTACGGCGAGCAGGAGACGTAATTCATCCCCGCGCGCACGCAGAACTTGACGCTCTCCGCTTCACCGCCATGCTCGCCGCAGATACCGATCTTGATATCCTTGCGGGTCGAACGGCCGCGCTCAATGCCGTATTTCACCAGGAGCCCGACGCCGCTCTGGTCGAGGCTCTGGAACGGGTCATCCTTGAATATTGCCTTGCCGCCCTCTTTTTCCGCGGCGACATAGACCGGCAGGAAACGCCCGGCGTCATCGCGCGAAAGGCCCAGCGTCATCTGGGTAAGATCGTTGGTACCGAAGGAGAAGAACTCCGCGTACTCGGCCAGCTCGTTCGCCAGCAGCGCCGCGCGCGGGATCTCGATCATGGTGCCGACGAGATACTTCACCTTGGACTTCGCGTCCTTGATGAGCTTGTCCGCGATCTGGCGGGTCTGAAGCTCGAGGATGCGGAACTCTTTCTTGTCGATCGTCAGAGGATGCATGATCTCCGGCAGGACCTTGAACCCTTCCTGAGCCGCCTTGATGGCCGCCTCGATGATGGCGGTCACCTGCATGTCCAGGATCTCGGGATAGGTGATGCACAGACGGCAGCCCCTGTGGCCGAGCATCGGATTCGATTCGTGCAACTGTTCGCAACGATGGTGGATCTTGTCATGCGACAGACCCGTGATCTTCGCGAGTTTGTCGATGCCCGCGTCATCCTTGGGCGTGAACTCGTGCAGCGGCGGATCGATCAGGCGGATGGTGACAGGATACCCGTCCATCGCCTTGAAAATGCCGTAGAAGTCCTCGCGCTGGATCGGCAGGAGCTTGGCGAGCGCCGCTTTGCGCGCGTCAACCGTGTCCGCGACGATCATTTCCTGGATCGCCAGGCGGCGTTCCTCGGTGTCGAAGAACATGTGCTCGGTACGGCACAGGCCGATGCCCTCGGCGCCCATCTCGATCGCCTTCTTGGCGTCATAGGGCGTATCCGCGTTCGTGCGGACATTGATCGTGCGGATCGCGTCCGCCCAGGAAAGTACCGTTTCATACGCTGCCGGCAGGACAGGGTCCTTGAGCGCGAGATCGCCGGTATAAACTTCACCCGCCGACCCGTCGAGCGTGATGAAATCGCCCTGCTTGACGACCTTGCCGCCGACCGTCATCTGCTTGGTCTCGTAATTGATGTTCAGCGCTTCGCAACCGACGACGCAACACTTGCCCCAGCCGCGCGCGACGACCGCCGCGTGGGAGGTCTTGCCGCCCGTCGCGGTGAGGATGCCCTTGGCCGCGTGCATGCCGCCCACGTCCTCGGGAGATGTTTCCTTGCGGACAAGGATGACCTTATCGCCGGCCTTGGCCTGCTCTTCAGCTTCGGCGGCGGTGAAAACGACCTTACCGGCCGCGGCGCCCGGGACCGCGTTGATGCCCGAGGCGATCTTCAGGCCCTTGAGCTCCTGGACCGTGACCTTCGTGCCGTCAATGACGGGATAGAACAAGCGCTCGATATCATCCGACGTCAAGCGGTTGACCGCCTGTTCCTTGGTGATCACAGGCTTGACCGCGAGCTCGGCCCACTTCTTGGGAAGGAAACCCTTCTTCACAAGGTCATTGGCCTGGGCTTTGGACAGCAAAGGCTTGGTCGCGTGATCGAGCGCGATCTGGAACGCGGCGGCCGGCGAACGCTTGCCCGTGCGGCACTGCAACATATAAAGATTCTCGTCCTCGATCGTGAATTCAAGGTCCTGCATTTCCTTATAATACGTCTCCAGGATCGCGCGCACGGCCAGCAACTGGTCATACGGCTTGGGCATCTGATCCTTGAGCGTTTCGAGCTTCAGGGGCGTGCGGATACCCGCGACAACGTCTTCACCCTGCGCGTTGATGAGATAATCGCCGTAAAACTCGTTGGCGCCGGTGTTGGGATCGCGCGTGAAGCACACGCCGGTGCCCGAGCGGTCGCCCTTGTTGCCGAACACCATCTGCACGACGTTGACCGCGGTGCCCTTGAGGTCCGTGATCTTCTCGACGCGGCGGTACGTGATCGCTTTCTCGGCTTCCCAGCTGTTGAAGACGGCCATGATGGCGCCCCAGAGCTGTTTATACGGATCCTGCGGAAAATCTTCGCCCTTGTTCTGCTTGTAGAACGCCTTGAACTGCGCGCAAAGCTCCTTGAGCTTCTCGGCGGGGATCTCGGGGTCCGTCTTGACGCCCAACTCGTGCTTCATGGCGTGCAGGAGGTCTTCCATCGGCTGTTTGGAAAGGCCCATTGCCGTCGATGAGAACATCTGGATGAAACGGCGGTAGGAATCATAGGCAAAACGCGCGTTGCCGGTGACCCTGGCAAGCCCTTCGACGGACACGTCATTGAGGCCGAGGTTCAGGATGGTCTCGAGCATGCCGGGCATGGAGCGCGCCGCGCCGGAACGGACGGATACCAGCAGAGGATCTTTGGGATCGCCCAGCTTCTTGCCCGTGTTCTTCTCGAGCTTCTTGACCGCGTCAATGACTTCCTTGTCGAGCCCCTTGGGAAGTTTGCGGCCGATCTTGTAATATTCTTCGCAGGTCTGGATCGTGACCGTGAATCCCGCCGGGACCGGTATGCCGATGGAGGTCATCTCCATGAGCCCGATACCCTTGCCGCCGAGGACGTTCTTGGTAAGGTCCGCGCCCTTGGCTTCCGCTTTACCCGCGCCGTATGAAAAAACATGTTTCGTTGACATCAACTGCTCCTTCATTGTTTTGGGGCGGCACACCCGCCCACTATATTTACCGGGCCACAATAGCCCGGGATCAAGCCAACTTCTCTCTCAGGTACGCTTTCAAATTATCAACGGGGATACGCGTCTGCTGCATGGTGTCGCGCTCGCGCACCGTCACCTGCCGGTCCTCGAGCGACTGCACGTCGACCGTGACGCAGAACGGCGTCCCGATCTCGTCCTGGCGGCGGTACAACTTACCAATAGCGCCCGTGTCATCGTAAACACAATTCCATTCCTTCTTCAGGTCCGTCTTGATGCCCTTCGCCAGCGTCACAAGGTCCGCGTTCTTTTTAAGGAGCGGGAATATCGCCACCTTCAACGGCGCCAGGCTCGGGTGGAATTTCATGACGACCCGCGTGCCGTCGTTGACCGGCTCCTCATGGTACGCGTCGACCAAAAACGCCAGCGTGCCGCGATCGCAGCCGCCCGACGGCTCGATAACATAAGGATAGAACTTCTCGTGCGTGACCGGATCATCATACATCAAATTCTTGCCCGAGAACTGCGCGTGCTGCTTCAGGTCATAATCCGTGCGGTTGGCGACGCCTTCAAGCTCCGACCAGCCAAAGGGAAAAAGGTATTCAACGTCGGTGCAACCGGCCGCGTAATGCGCCAGCTCGTCCTTGCCGTGTTCACGCAGGCGCAGATTCTCTTTGGTCATGCCCAGATCAAGGTACCATTGCAGGCGCGTGTCGATCCAGTGGCGGTAACGCTCTTCAGCCTCCGCGGGACGGCAAAAATATTCGATCTCCATCTGCTCGAACTCACGGGTCCGGAACGTAAAATTACCGGGCGTGATCTCATTGCGAAATGATTTGCCGATCTGGCCGATGCCGAAGGGCAGCTTGCGGTGCGTCGCGTCGAGAACATTGCCGAAATTGACAAAAATGCCCTGCGCCGTTTCCGGGCGGAGATAAACTTTTTCACCTGATTCCTCAACGGGACCAAGAACAGTTTTCAACATCAAGTTCGCCGCAACACCTACCTCTGGCAACGGCCCGCCACACGCAGGACAAGGCGTCCGCTCAGTGCCATTTTGCTCGCAGGCAATCCTCTTTATAAAACCCTGAAAATTCAAATTCACGCCATCGTAGAAATGATGAAGATCCACAAGAAATGAAATCGTCACTTCTGGCTCTTTAACCAATGCTAAATTGGGTGCCAATCCTTTTCCGGGCCCCTTTGCCCAATGATACAAAATTTTTGTATCCTTATCACCGGCCATTGTTTTGATCAAAGATTTATTCCAGGAACAATTCCAAATTTCATCCCAAACTTTATCTTGACGGTAAAACTTGCCGCAAGCCGAGCACTTTACAAACGGATCTGAAAAATTATTGACATGGCCGGACGCTTCCCAGGTCTTCGGATGCATGAGGATGGCCGCGTCGAGGCCGAGCATGTCGTCGCGGCCCTGGATCATGGCCTTCCACCAGGCGTTCTTGACGTTGCGCTTGAGCTCGGAGCCCATGGGGCCGTAATCCCACGCGCCGTTAAGCCCGCCGTAGATCTCGGAAGAGGGAAATATAAAACCGCGCCGTTTGCAAAGGGCAACGACCTTGTCCATCAGTTCAGGATTGTGCATAATTCGCAATATTGTAACAAAGAGGTCTTAAAATGCAAGCGGGTTGTCCGGAAATGCAACCAAGGTACTAATGGAACGTATGCGCGTCATCAGGAAAAAGGCCGTTTTGCACTTCTTCCTTATACTGGCGGACCGCGTTGAGCACCAAAGCCGAGGTGTCCGCGTATTTTTTCACAAAGGACGGGACCTTGCGGTCATTGAGGCCGAGCATGTCGTGCAGCACCAAAACCTGACCGTCGCAGGACTTCCCCGCCCCGATGCCGATGGTCGGGACCTTGAGGGTACGGGTGATCTCGTCCGCCAGCGCCTCGGGAACGCATTCGAGCACAACGGAAAAACAGCCTTCAACCTCGAACACTTTGGCCTGTTCAAGGATCGCGCGGGCCGAAGCCGCGTCACGCCCCCGCACCCGGAATTCACGTGCCGTCTGTGGCGTCAGGCCCACATGGCCCATCACCTCGATGCCGGCCGCCCGCAGTTCTTTGACCACGCGCGCGGCATCATCAAACCATTCGACCTTGACCGCGTCGCATCCCGCTTCATCCAAAAAACGCCGGGCATGGGCCACGGCATCAGCCCCCGGGACCTGATAGGCGTCGAACGGCATGTCGCCCACGACGTAAGCGCGCTCCACGCCGCGCGCGACCGCCTTGGCGTGATGGATCATGATATCGATGCCGACCTCCACCGTCGAATCCAGGCCCAGCACCACATTGGCCAGCGAATCACCGACCAGCACGATGTCGACGCCCGCCTGGTCGACAAGCCGCGCCAGAGGGTAATCGTACGCCGTCAGCATGACGATCTTGCGGGAAGGATTTTTAGGGAACAGGGAACGCGCGGAAGTAGTGTTTGCCATTAGCCCGCCAGGAATTTTTCGATCTCCTGGGCCGCGCGCGCGCCCGAAAGCATCGCGTCGGTCAGCGACATGTGGGGTTCGACCGCCCCGCCCGCCGCGAACACGCCCCCAAGGAAGGTTTCAGCCCGCTCGGGCCTGGTGCGCAGGCTTCCGTCGGGATTGAATTCAAGGCCGTGGATGCCGCTCAGGAAAAGCGTGGCAGGATCACCACCTGTGGCCACAACAACCGTCCGGGCTTCAAGCAAGAACGCGCTGGCTTCGTCCTCGACCAGGACCATGCGCCCCTTGGTATCCATGCGATAATCGAGATAACGGCAACCGAGGCCGCTCACGCAACCCTCGGCGTCAACCGCAACCCTCACAGGCCTGGAGAACGCCTTGATCTTGACGCCTTCCTCGACCGCGTGGCGCACGAACATGGGCAGGGCCCTGATGTGCGTTTCAGGGCCGCGAACGACCACCGTAGCGTCACAGCCGGCGCGGACCGCTAGCCGCGCGGCGGAAAACGCGGGCCCGTCCTCGCCGACCACAACGACCCTCGGGCCAAGCCACAACGCGGGTTCTTCACCGCGGCCATTGACCGCCCTGAAAAGTTCTTCGGAAGTAATAACCCCGCCAGCGCCTTCACCATCGATCCCAAGGCCACGGGGCACCCCCGCCCCCACCGCCAGGAGGATCGCGCCGAACCCCTGTTCGAACAAATCCGAAGGCGCGGCAATGCGGCCAAAAAGGAAATTCGGGACGAACACGATCCCGTTCAATTCAAAACGCCGGCGCACGGCGCGCAAAGCCTCCGCGGGCAGTTCAAATGACCCCTGGCCCGTAAGCAGCGTCCCGCCAAAAAAAGGCGCGCTGTCAAAGACCGTCACGCGATGGCCGCCCTGGGCCAGCAGCCACGCGGCCGAAAGCCCCGCCGGACCTGAACCGATGACCGCGACGCGGGGTTTTCTTCCATCGAGAGGAACTGACTTCGCGGGATGGACGTGCGCCGCGAGGAACCGCTCGATGGCGCGCAGGCTCACGCGCTCGCCCCGGCGGTTCTGGCAGATGGTTTCCTCGAACACTTCGGCGCACAGGCGTCCCGTGACCTCGGGCAGAGGGTTGGTCTTCAGCAACAGTTCCAGCGCCGCCGCCATATCCCGGCGACCCACCAGGCGGACAATGGCCATGTGGTCGGTGCCCAGCGGGCACGGCTGGCCCTTGAGGGCGCGCTCGCGTTCAAGGTAAATGCGCGCGTTCTCAATTGCCGCGCCGGGCTTCAGGCCCAGAACAACTTCTTCAGGCGAGTGAACACGCCGTGCCGGCGTGCGGACCCGCGCTCTTTCTTCCGACATGCGAAATAGTCTCCCCGGGCCGCGATGACACGGCCCGCTTCCCTGAGATCGACATGCTGCGCGTCGATGATGATCCCCTCGACCGCCGGAAAATACCGGCAGCCGCCGATGACAATGGGGCTGTTCTCATCAAAAGCCCCGTTCCCTTTCACCACATCCATCATATTGACCGCGACGGGAACGCCTTTTTCCGCGGCCAGGACCCTGAGCGCGGACAAGGTTTCAGGCGTGGTGTCGGCATAAACGCGCGTCACGCGCTCTTCGGCCAGCACTTTCCTGAGCGGGGCGATGACATCGCCCTTACGGTCATGCATCCCGTCCTTGTACATCACGTAAAATTTGTTGCAGTTGAGCCTTAACTGACTCTCAAAAAGGGACGTTTTTCGCATCTCAAAACCCGCGACACCGATCACCTTGTTGCCCACGTTCTTGAGCGAGCGCGCCAGCCCCAGGAGCGAGGCGATGCGCAGGCCTTCGCCGACGCAAACAATGATGCCCTTGTTCTCCATCGGCACGGGAACGCCGAAAGGCCCGCCCACCGCGTAGACAGGATCGTTGATCCGCAGTTCGCCCAGGCGATCCGGTACGCCGTCCGTTTCTTCAAAAATGATGGACAGGCATTTGCGGCGCCAGTCGATCTCGAAAATATTGTACGGGATCGGCCGCGTGGCAGGGTCGAGCGTGAGCGTGATAAAATGGCCGGGTTTAAGCCGTGCCACGAGCGCTTCCGCCTTAATATCCAGCCGGCGGACGGTATCCGTCAGGTTCTGTTTGCCGATGATGGTGTACATGGCGAGCATCCTATCATAAAAGCTTGCCCGCCTCAACCCTCGAAGTCAGGCAAATGAAAAAAAGACCGCGCCAGCGCGTTGGCCCCCTTCAGGGCAACGGCTTCGTCAACGCCTTTGAGCGCCGCCAGGGCCCGCAGGGTCCGCCAGACATCTTTGGGCGTGGACGGGACGCGTTCCCGCGCGGGGCCGGGGATCATCACCGGGGTATCAGTCTCAACAAGAATTGACTCCAGCGGCGCGTAGAGCGCCGCCTTGCGGACTTCGGCGCTGTATTCGAGGGCGGGTGAACAGGAGATCACGAACCCGGCGTCGAGGATATCCTTGAGCACATCCTCTGGCCCGCTGTACCAGTGGAAATCCGCGGCCGAGATCCCCGCAGCCTTCACCATGTCAAGGGCTTCACGCCACGCCCCGCGGCAATGGACGATGACCGGCAGGTTGAATTCCCGCGCCAGCTCAAGATGCCGCCCGAACACCGCGCGCTGTTCATCTTTCTTCGTGTCATCCTTACGAACCCATTTGTAGAAAAAATCCAGGCCCGTCTCACCGATGGCCACGGCCTCGCCGGCATGCGCGCGCATAAAAGAAAAACATGGTTCGATCTCGTCAGGAATGATATTGCCGGGATGAAGCCCGAGGGCGAGATGAAGACGGGGTTGAAGGCCACCCGTGTGCTTCGCTCGAAGCTCACAATGCCGCCGGTTCGAGACAAGGTCAACGCCCGGCAGGATGATGTCGCTCACGCCGGCGTCAGAAGCCGCGCGCAACGCGGCAGCAACGTCGGGAACGTCATAAAGATGAGCGTGGGTGTCAATTATTGTTGACAATTCATCAATCATGGTTTAATGTTATATAAATTTGACGCCCCGATAGCATACTGGATAATGCTCTTCCCTCACTAAGAAGACGATGCCGGTTCAACTCCGACTCGGGGCGTTAAAGATCTTAAAGTTGGTCGAGGGGAGCTTCTTTAAGATCATATTACAATAGTTCTTGCTCATTTTTCTCAAGTATATTATATTTGGTGTGCTTCTAAGTGAGGGAAGGATCATCCATTTTGCGAAGGCCGTGGTCATTCGATCACGGCCTTTTTTATTAGGTGCGCCCGGCAGGGCGCGTTCACTTGAGGGTGAGTCCTGAGGCAAGGGCCGAGAGACAAGTCCCTTACAGGCCTGTTAGGAGGAACTGTTAGCTGGACGGCAAGGGTGTCCATCGCGAGGTGGAATCTGAAGGAAG
>CAIUQE010000015.1 GCA_903901225.1 Candidatus Omnitrophota bacterium | reverse complement strand
TCTTTTGCCTCATTCGGGCCGACACAAGGTCGGCCCCTACGCTCCTAAACTAACCCAATCTTAAAAGCCCAACACATCCAGATTCTTCATACGAACCATCTTTATTCACGCTCATTCTTCATAGAACTTTTGACACTATCCAACTTTCGACAACGATGTGCCAGACTGCGCCTTATCGCCTATCCCTAGTTCCTGTTTACATTTCTCGGCGTCTTTAATTACATCAACCAGTGCTTGTTTATACTTCTCATCCAGTTCCAATTCCATTAAATAGCCCTGGGTTGTTTCTATAACAAAATCTGGCCACGTTCTCATCATTGCCATTTTTCGTGGATCATCTTTCCCAAAAGCTTCGCGCGTCATCCCAACTTGACCTGCCATGTTATCTACAATATCAATCATTTGTGTTTCGTATTCCAGACGATCGGCGATTCTCTTTAATTGATTTATACGCTGTGTTCTGACATCGGAAGGGATCTTGGCGCTTTCTAACGATTCACGATAAAGTAGTGCGATAACAGCAAGAGCAAGATACGGCGCCTGTTTAAGATCTTCCTTGGTATTCAAATTCTGAAAAACTTCTTTTTCAAGAAGACTGACTTTGTCATCTACGGATTTTAGTCCATCCAGTTCTCGCTCAAATTCGGTTGGCAACTCTCTGAATTTCACCACGCCCCAAAGAGCTTCTCTTTTGTTCGCGGGATCAGTAAAAGCATAGCCATCGGTATCTTCAATTTCCCGAAGTTTGTTGGCATCAAAAATAAGGACTGCCGACCGATCTTCGGGTATCCCTAAACCCCTGGAAGAATACTCGTCTTTACCTTTAACGAAATAATCATACGGTGTGCCACAGAATACATCTGTCTTATTTAGTCCCATGGCTTTAGCCTTTTTTTCTACACCCCAAACATCGTAACCTGCTCCATCAGCAATTCGCCGAAAGTCATATTGTTCTACGCGCCCCTTATCAGTACCAAATTCGATGGCATCACCAACAAATAACGCGTTAATGATTCTGAAAACTGCGCCCCTTCCAAATAAATCTGCTATTTTAGCTACATCTTCTTTTCGGCCAACATCAACCGTAAAAACTGGCACGCCAGAAACAATTTCCACCTCCATACCAGCTTCTTTCCTGAACCGCTCTAACTGTTGATTTTCAACAACTCTTGTGTAAGGACCAATCCCTTGTACCGTTTTCGCCACTCTTCCGTTTGACATTGCCATATCAACTTGAACAATCATGGCACTATCTGATCCGTCGCTAGGCAACAGCGAACGAACTTGTGTTCGTTGTATTGCACCTCTAATTTTCGCGCCAAAATTCGCTCCCCCTGAGAAATACTTCCGTGGCACAACCTGTTGCGTTGCCGAATCATAATCTTCTTTTATGTAGTTATACGCCCCCTTCTTAAAAGCAACCACATATTGCGCCCAAATTTTATCTTTGGCTCCTTTATCAGCAATATCAACACCGCCGGTTTTCTCTTTATCAACGTAGGATTTGCCCAAAAGGCTTTCCTTGATTTTGTCTTTATACCAAATAGCTAAAATTAGTGATTGGTATACCTGTCTCAACTGTGTGAAGTTTCTTCCCTCATTGATCTCTTTCTCAAGAACCGGGATCACGACCTCACGGACAATATCCGAACCGAGTTTGTTGGTCGCTGGCGTACCCTGCTCTTTTGCA
Source organism: Candidatus Omnitrophota bacterium (assembly GCA_903901225.1). Classification (GTDB taxonomy): domain Bacteria; phylum Omnitrophota; class Gorgyraeia; order Zapsychrales; family Fredricksoniimonadaceae; genus Fredricksoniimonas; species Fredricksoniimonas borealis. Next base: position 48,181 of record CAIUQE010000015.1, on the reverse strand, counting down.
GCCGAGTTCTTCTCGAGGGCTAGGTAATCCTCTTCCAGCATGACCTTAAGCTTGCTTTCGACAACATATGCCGAGTCCTTGGTTTCATATACGACGGCCTTCTCCGGCACGATCCAGACCTTGTTAAAGGTGTCGACAGGAACATCGGACGTGCCATACCGCTTCTGCGCCTCTGCGTACACCTTGGCCCAGAACGCCTTGCCGACCTCGCCTTCAGGATAGATCACTGACGCGGTGATCTGCTTTAGCATATAGTCCTGCGCCAGAAGATCGCGCCCCATTTCCGTCACGCCAAACGCATCAGGAACGATGCGATCCTTCTCATAGGGCGACAGGTTGACCCACAGGTCCTTCTCCGGAACAGTGATCGAGGCCAGGAAATACTTGATCAATCGGGCTGACTCAGTCTTTAACGATTCCGCCGAATCGTTGGAGCTGCCTTTGTCGAGGATGAAATCTAACCGAAATGGGTTATCAGGGTAAACCTTGACGCCCTTCAGCAGCGGTGGTGCAAAGGATTCACTCAAGGACACCATGGTCCCGGGCGCAGTTATCGAGACGCCCTGGGCATACGAAGTTCCCACGGATCCCACGGCAAAAACAACCGCCATAAGCCCGGAAACGATTTTCTTCCATAAGTAAACTTTAACGAACACTATACTTATCCCCTTGCCATGCTGTTGAACACACGAATCCCCTTGTCCTTGTAACAAATATAGAACATTATTGCTTATTGTGCCAATTTACTTGGGAAGCAGCCTGGGAAGCAGCCTTCCCACCCTAAACCTCAGCAAGGCCGATAAACAGACAACTTCAACCTGTTGCAGCGACCTTGTGCCACAACCGGAAGGCCGGGGCGCGGGATCAAACCTTTTCCATGGAAAGGTATGTTGCCAGATATTCCTGCGCATCGACTTTATCCCAACCCGGGTCAACGAAGAGGAAACACCCCAAAAGAATCCTTTTGGGTGCAATTTTTCTTCCTCTAAAAAGCACAAAACCTCTTCCCGACTGGCCAAGGATCCTTGGCCAGGAGTCCCGCAGGCTACGCTGGCGTTCCCAAGGACGCCCGGGCCTGCGGGGCATTCGGAAGGACGATTTTTTAACTCAAGACCATTGGTACCGCCCTCAAAAGAATTCCTGCCTGCCGGCAGGCAGGCTTTTGAGGGCAGCCATTTTCTCCCATAAAAGCAAAAACATCTCCACCCATTCGGGCAGGAGATGTTTTTGCAATTAGAAAAATGGCTGTCTCGCTTGGACTCGAACCAAGACAAACAGATCCAGAGTCTGTTGTGCTACCAATTACACCACGAGACAATGCAACCACTATACCTGCAAGAAAAGCATTGTCGAGTCCTGAGCCGTCGGCAAACCATGCGCCGAAGAACGCAACAACCTGACCATTTACCTGAAAAAACACGTCACCAAGCCCCACAATATACAAACAAGAGCGCCCCTTGTCAAAAGAAAAAGACCCGGGCCCCGGGATCACCAGTATTTGTTGCTGAACGAGTTATCTTCTTCACGCATGCCATTCATTAACTTACCGATATTATGCGCCGTATTATCAATGTCTTTTGAAGCCCCCTTGACCGTCTCGCACCCCTGAAGCAGCACAACTCCCGCCAGGACGCACAGGATCATTAGCACGGATTTTCGCATCCCCCTCCTCCTTCTTATGTGTTGAATGCCGCCCGCAACCGCCCGACGGTCCGTTCGCGCCCCAGCACCGCCATGGTCTCAAATAACCCGGGGCCGACGGTCGACGCGCTGATGGCCAGGCGCACAGGATGGACAAGATCGCCGCTGGCCATGCCCAGTTCGGCCACAAGTTCACGGAAGATCTTCTCCGCCGCCGCGACATCGAACGTCCCGGCTTTTTCCAGGCGTTCCGCCAAAAGCCCGAATGGACGGGCGAGATCCTTCGCGCCAAGCTCCGCCTTGATCTCACCGCTTAAGGATAACTCTTTCGCGAAAATAAATCCCGCTCTTTCCAAAAAATCACGCAACGTCAGCATCCGGCCCTTGAAAAGCTGGACCGCGGCCTCGATATGCGCGCGCTCATGCGTTTCAGCGATCAAGCCCTCCTCCCTGAGCAAGGGGATGAGAAGGTCCGTCAGGCGGGCCGTGTCGCCGGCCTTGATGTACTGCCCGTTGGTCCACTTGAGCTTTTCCATGTTGAACTGCGCCGCCGTCTTGTTGACCTTCTTGATCGAGAATTTGGCGCACGCGTTCTGCAGGCTGATGATCTCCTGGGTACCCGGCGACCAGCCCAGGAGCATCAGGTAATTGACAAGAGCCTCGGGCAGAAACCCTTCACCGCGGTAATCGCTCACGGCGACGGCGCCAAAACGCTTGGACAGCCGCGCCCCGTCGGCGCCCATGATGAGCGGCAGGTGCCCGAATTTCGGGACCTTGAAGCCCAGCGCCTCATAGATCAGGATCTGCTTGGGGGTGTTCGAAATATGGTCTTCGCCGCGGATCACATGCGTGATGCCCATGAGCGCGTCATCCACGACACAGCTGAAACTGTACGCCGGGGACCCGTCCGACTTCATCAGGACCTGGTCCTTGATCTCGTCGCTGTTGAACTCGATAAGCCCGCGAATAAGATCGTCAAAACGGATCAGACGCGCCTTTTCAACCTTCAAAAGGACCGCGGTCCCGTCGCGGTAGGCCTTGCCTTCATCCACCAGCTTCTCCGCCTGTTGCTTGTAGATCGTGAAACGCTCACTCTGCTTGTAAAATTCATCCCACGTCAGGCCAAGCCAGGCCATGCTGTCAAGGATCTCCGCCTCGTATTCCGGCTTCGAACGTTCGAGGTCCGTATCCTCGACCCGCAGCACGAACGACCCGCCCTGGGCTTTCGCGTACATCCAGTTGAACAGCGCGGTGCGCGCGCCGCCGATATGCAAATATCCCGTCGGGCTGGGGGCAAAGCGAACTTTAACCATCACTTCCACTCCGTGGCGCGCCCGCTGCGCACAAGATGTTCAACGACCTTTTCCAGCCGGGAACGGTCTTGCGACTGGATGTCCAGGAATTCCAGGCCAAGGTCATAAAACGAAGGTTTGCTCTCTTCAATGGCCTTGCGCCGCACCGACCAGACGACCTTGGCCCGGCACAGGATCGGTTCTCCAGCATCCATCAGGTCAATCTCAACGGTCACCTGGGTGAAAAGGTCAAAGGCTTTCTTGATGATCACGCACGTGCCGCCCAGGCTCACGTTCTCCGTGTGCGTCAGGATAACCTCGTCGGCTTCCCCCGGATGGATGATCTTGATAAGACATGGAAAATTCGCGCGCGGAAATTTACGGCGGTTCAGTCCTTCCCAAGCCATGGCTGCCTCCCCTGGTTTCAATCTTTTTGAACGCGCGTGATGCCGCGCGCGCGCCCGGTCGCCTCATCCACATCCACGATAACGCCGCACAACGTCGCGGGATGCGCCGCGACCTCGAATTTGTTGGGCATTCCCGTCAAGTACCTGCTGATGATGAGGTCCTTGGCCTGCCCTATCACCGAATCATACGGGCCGGTCATGCCGGCATCCGTGATATACGCCGTCATGCCGGGCAGGAGCTTCTCATCCGCCGTCTGGATATGCGTGTGGGTCCCCAGGACCGCGCTCACGCGCCCGTCGGCGTACCACCCCATCGCGACCTTCTCGCTCGTCGCTTCGGCGTGCATGTCAACAATGATGACCTTCGCGTCGATCAAGCCGGCGAGAACGCTGTCGAGCGTCCGGAACGGGCAGTCCGTCAGGTATTTCATGAACGTCCGGCCCAGCAGGGCCAGCACCGCGACCCTGACACCGTTGATCTCCACAACGCACAGCCCGCGCCCCGGAACGTCAGCCGGAAAATTGGCGGGCCTGACAATGTTGGGCGCCGTATTAAGGAACGGATAAACATCCCGCTTGTCCCAGACGTGATCACCCAGCGTTATGATATCACAGCCAAAAGAAAAGAGTTCGCGCGCCACGGCTTCCGTGATCCCCGAACCACCGGCCGCGTTCTCCGCGTTCGCGATAACGGCATCAACCTCACCGCTGCGGCGCAGCAGCGGGACATGCCGGGCAACCGCTTCACGCCCGGGATTCCCGACGATATCGCCGAGGAACAGGATCTTCACTTGGCGAACTCCACGGCCCGCGTTTCACGCACGACCAGGACCTTGATCTGCCCCGGATATTCCATGTCCGCCTCGATCTTCTTGCGGATGTCGCGCGCCAGCACCACCGACTCGTCGTCGTTGAGCCTGGCGGGATCGACCATGACGCGCACTTCGCGTCCGGCCTGAAGGGCGAACGCCTTCTCGATCCCCTTGAACGAATAGGCGATCTTTTCAAGGCCTTCAAGGCGCTTGATATAGGTTTCCAGCGATTCGGCGCGGGCACCGGGACGCGACGCGCTCACCGCGTCGGCCACGCACACCAGGACTCCGAAGATCGATCCCATCTCAACCTCATTGTGGTGCGACTCGACCGCCTGCGCGACCACTTCGACCTCGCCGTACTTTCTTGCCAGGCGGGCGCCGACAACCGCGTGCGTCCCTTCTTCCGCTTCGGTAGACACCACCTTGCCGATATCGTGCAGCAACCCGGCGCGCTTGGCGAGCTGCGGGTCAAGCCCCAGCTGGTACGCCATCACGCTCATCAAACGGGCCACTTCCTTGGTGTGCTGCAGGCCGTTCTGTCCGAAACTCGTGCGGTATTTCAGGCGGCCCACCAGCTTGACCAGTTCGATGTGCATGTTGTGGATGCCCAGCTCGAACACCGCGGCTTCGCCCTCTTCCTTGATCTTCTGTTCCAATGTCTTCTTGGCCTTCTCGACCACTTCCTCAATGCGCCCGGGATGGATCCTGCCGTCAGCGATAAGCTGTTCCAGCGCGAGGCGCGCGATCTCGCGGCGCACCATATCGAACCCGGAGATCGTCACCGCCTCGGGCGTGTCGTCAATGATGATGTCAACCCCCGTGGCCTGTTCCAGGGCGCGGATGTTGCGGCCTTCACGGCCGATGATGCGGCCTTTCATCTCATCCGACGGCAGATGGACCATGCTGATGGTCGTTTCCGCCGCGTGATCGGACGCGCACCGCTGCATCGCGATCGAAATAAGCTCCCGGCCCTTCTTGTCCGCGCTTTCCTTGATCTCTTCTTCCATCTGGCGGATGCGCACGGCCTTCTCGTGGATAAGGTCCTCGTCCACGCGGGCGAGGAGCATGTTCTTCGCCTCATCACGGCTCAGGTTCGATATCTTGTGCAGGACCTCTTTTTCCTGCTGGACCATCTTCGACAACTCTTCGGCCTTCTGGGTGTTCTCGGTCTCCTTGGCCTTGAGCGACTCAAAACGGACCGTCTGGTCCTTTTCTTTCTTATCAAGAAGGTCTAACCGCTTTTCAACATGGTCTTCCTTCTGCAAAAGCCGGCGTTCGGTGACGGTGAATTCTTCACGGCGCTGTTTTGTCTCGCCCTCAAACTCCTGACGGAGCTTTAACATCGTGTCCTTGGCGTGCAGTTCCGCTTCTTTCTTGATCGTCTCGGCTTCACGCTGGGCCATGTCACGGATCGACGCGGCTTCCAGCTCAAGCTGCCTGGCCTGGCGTCCCTTGAAAACACGGCTGAAAAAATACCCGCCAACGAATGTTCCGGCACCAACGAACACGAACAACAGGATGTTCAACAAGATATTATCACCCATACATAACTCCTTTATCGCGTTAGACGCGGTTAGTTGTCCCGGATCATACACAGTACGGTCCGCCCTCCCGCAGGAGGGTCGCGCGCCGGTCATCATGGACCTGGCGCCTGGGCGAGGCTTTCCCGGTATTTCGCTCCTAGGCCCTGCTCAATGCGAAATCCGGGGTTGTAAAAAAATTCAATTTGTAACGAGATACGTTACCGGACGGTCATGCGCTTCGATGCCCGTGATGGCATCCACGACCTGCAGGTCGTACGCCAGACCGATGGTGGGGGTTGTCGCGGATAATCCGGAAAGAAAGCGGTCATAGTACCCCGCGCCACGGCCCAGCCGGTTGTGCCGGCGGTCGAACGCCACCCCGGGCACCACGACAAGGTCGAGCTCGGCCGCGTCCACGCGGTCCCGCGGCTCATCTTCCGGCGTCATGATCCCGTAAGGGCCGGGTCTCAACCCGGACAGGGTCTTTATCAGCATCGGAACGATGCGCTGTTCTTCTTTCCGTATCAACGGCAACGCCACACGCTTGTTCAACACCATCGCTTCACGCATAAGGGCGAACGTATCCACTTCACCCCGAAAGGACGCGTAAAAAAGGATCGTCCTCGCGCTCTGAAAAACCGGCAACGCGATCACCTTGGCAAAGATGATCCGGCTCTTGGATAAAGCAATTTCCTCCTTTTGCTCTTTTATACGATCAAGGATCCGCTGTCGCAATTCCTGTTTAACGTGAATATTCACCATTTTACCTGTTATCAGGCTGAAATTCCCCTTATAAATGCGACCTATATTATCATTATCTTTCTTTTTATAGTAGAAAAATTTCCCCTCAATCACCGGATTTCCGCAAGGCCTGCAGGCGCTCTTTGATCTTCTTCTCATAACCCATTTCCGTCGGTTCATAATATGCCGCGTGAAAAGGCATATACGCCTGCGGCACGTAATGCCCGGGAAAGTCATGCGCGTACTTGTACCCCTGCCCGTGCCCCAGTTTTGCCGCGCCGGGATAGGAGGCGTCCCTCAGATGCGACGGGACATTCCCCGCTTTCTTGTTCTTCACGTCCTCGAGCGCCTTGTCGATCCCCAGATAGACCGCGTTCGATTTCGGCGCGCACGCCACGTACACCGCGGCCTGGGCCAGGGGGATACGCGCCTCGGGCAAGCCGACAAATTCCGCCACGTGCAACGCCGCGCTCGCGATCACCAGGGCGTTGGGATCCGCGTTGCCGACATCCTCGGCCGCGCAAATACAAATGCGCCGCGCCACGAACCTCGGGTCTTCTCCCGCGTAGATCATCTTCGCCATCCAGTACAGCGCGGCATCCGGGTCCGATCCGCGCATGGATTTGATGAAAGCCGACGCCGTGTCAAAATGCGCGTCGCCATCATTGTCATACTGCACCTGTTTTTTCTGGATGGATTCCTGGGCAGCTTCCAGGGTCAACGTGACAACGCCATCCGGGCCTTTGGGGGTCGTCAGGCACCCCACCTCCAGCGCGTTGAGGGCCCGACGCGCGTCACCATCGGAGATCTCGGCCAGGAAATCAAGGGCAGCATCCTCAGCCTTTACCGCGATCGCACCGAGGCCGCGTTCCCTGTCGCGCAGGGCGCGTTCCAGCAACGTCTTGATATTGTCGCGCGTCAGCGGCTTCAATTCAAAAACAAGCGATCGCGAGAGCAGCGGGCTGACCAGCGAAAAGAAGGGGTTCATGGTCGTGGCGCCGATGAGGATGATGTTGCCGTTCTCCACATCGGGCATCAGCACGTCCTGCTGGGCCTTGTTGAAACGATGGATCTCGTCGATGAAAAGGATGGTCTTGCCGCCGGAAGTGGCCAGGCGGTTGCGGGCGGCCGCGATGATCTTGCGCAATTCTTCAACATTGGACGCGACCGCGTTCACGCTTTCAAAACAGGCGTTCGTGCGTCGGCTGATACATAAGGCGAGAGAGGTTTTTCCCGACCCGGGAGGGCCGTACAGAACCAGCGACGTGACGCGATCCGCCTCGATAGCGCGCGTGAGAAGTTTGCCGGGGCCGAGGATATGCTCCTGTCCGACGCATTCATCAAGGGCGGCCGGGCGCATCCTCACCGACAACGGCGCGTGGGCGTTGAGGTTGGTCTCAAAAAGGGAAGCCATGGGACCCCATAAAATTTTTAACCCGGATCTCTCCTTGGAAAAATCCGGGTTAAATTAGATCCCGCTTGTGCCGTTGAGAAAGGGCAACCTTGAACCTGTTTTGCAGGTGGGAACAAGCCCGGAACCCGAAGGCGCCGAAGACAACAGTTCCCTAGGTATTGAATATTGGTTCAAATTAGCCAGATCCCTGACGAACACAGCAGGAAACGCGTGCCCGCGCATGGCCGTCAGCCGCGCGCGGAATAACAGCGATCCTACCTTCTCAAAGCCTCAAACTTTTCCATCAATTCTTTCACGATGCTTTCATGCAGGGCGTTGACCGCGTCCTCGGTCAGTGTCCGGTCGCCCGCCTGGTAAGTCAGCGAAAGGACAAGCCCGCGGGATCCCTTATCTATCTTATCACCACGGTATTCTTCCACAAGCTCGATCTTTCGAAGCAGGCCCGCGCCGCGCGCCGCGCATAAAGCCCGGATATCTTCAAACCGCGCCGCCTTGACGGCCAGGCTCACGTCGCGCACCATCGCGGGAAATTCTTCAGGCACCGCGAATTTTGCCTGCGGCGTGAGCGCGTCAAGCGCGGGCGCGAGATCGATCTCGGCGACATACACGCCCGCCTTCTTGATCTCAAATTTTCCAAGGACATCATCGGAGATCCGGCCCATGGACCCGATCGGCTGGCCCTTCAAAAAGACACCCGCAGCCTGCCCGGCTTCGAACGCCGCCGCCGCACCCGCGCGATATTCAAGGCCCTTGACGCGCACGGCGGCAAACGCCGTTTCCAGCGCCCCCTTGACGTCAAAAAGATCGAACGCGTCGCGCTTGCCCCGGCGCCAGTCCCCTTCATGCCGGCCCGTCATCACCATGAGCAGCGTCCAGCGCTCGCCCGCCGGCAGGTAGCGTTTGCCGATCTCAAAGAACTTAAGGTCTTTCTGGCCGCGGTTCATGTTGAACGCCACCGCCTGAAGGGCGCTGGGCAACATCGTCGGGCGCATGAGCTCTTGCTCCGCGGACATCGGATTTTGCAGGGCCATGGGCGCTATGCCGTCATATCCGGTTTTTTCCATCGCGGCGCGGCTGATCATCGCGTGGGTCAATATTTCGTGAAACCCCTGGGCAACAAAACTCGTTGCCAGGCGCCCGTTAAAGTCTTCTTTTTCCCGGTCGACGGTAATATTGATCGCGCCGACACTCGGCAGGGACATCGCCAGGTTATCGAACCCGACCACCCGCGCGAGCTCTTCAATGATATCTTCCCTGATCTTAAGGTCATTGCGGTTGCGCGGCGGCTGGACAGAAAAAGTGTCGCCCGTTACCGTCACAGCGCACGCCAGCCGTTCAAGGATCCGTCGCGCCCTGAGCGGGTCAATGTCCGTCCCTAGAAGTTGACGGATATCGCGCGCGGCAACTTCAATAACGCCCCGGGCCGCCGTGACTTCCCGGAGGCAAACATCCCGACGCGCCGTAACGCGCCCGCCCGCCAGTTCAAGGATAAGGTCCGTGGCACGGTCCGCGGCCGTCGGCACGGTGGCAGGATCGACACCGCGTTCAAAACGGTAACAGGAGTCGCTCGTAAGGCCAAGTTTGCGCGACGCGCGTCGCACCAGGCCCATATCGAAATACGCGCTCTCCAGAAGGATGTTACGGGTCCCCGCCGTCACCGCCGTGTCGCGCCCGCCCATGATGCCGGCAATGGCCACGGGTTTGCGGGCATCGGCGATCACAAGGATCCCCTCATCGAGCGTCCTCTCGATGTCATCCAACGTGACGATCTTTTCGCCTTTTTTCGCGCGACGGACAATGATCCGGCCGCCCTCAAGCTTATCCGCGTCGAACGCGTGCAGGGGTTGACCAAACTCGAACAGCACAAAATTCGTGATATCGACAATATTGGATATGGGCTTAAGCCCGATCGCCTGCAGAAGGCGAGACTTGTCCGCGGGCAGTATGCCGACGTTAACACCCTCAACGCGCGTGCCAAGGTAACGACCGCAGCCCTCTTTGTCCTCGATGGTAATATCGACCTGGGCCACGTCCGCATGCGCCTTGGGGGGCAGCGCCTTCAGATCCCTGTCGGTGATCGCCGAAACTTCACGCGCGAGACCCAGCACATTGAGGCAATCAGGCCTGTTGGGCGTGACCTCGATCTCAAAAACCGTGTCGTCCCCCGCCGGGAGAACCGCCTCCACCTCAAGCCCGGCCATGGTCATGCGGTTGGCCAGCTCTTCGGAAGAAAGGCCGTGGTCAATGTACTGTGAGAGCCACTTCAAACTTAATTTCATATCAGAACTGTTTCAGGACCCGCAGGTCATTTTCTGTGAATGTACGGATATCGCCGATGCCATGCCGGAGCATGGCAATGCGCTCCACGCCCAGGCCGAACGCGAGGCCGCTGTACTCGCCCGCCGGATACCCCGCGTGCGCGAACACCGCCGGATGCACCATGCCGCACCCGAGGATCTCAAGCCATTTGCCGGCGCGCCCTTTGAAAATATTCGACTGGATGTCCACTTCCGCGGAAGGCTCGGTGAACGGAAAAAAATGCGGGCGGAAACGCATCTTCACGTCATCCCCGAAAAATTTTTTGCAGAACGCCGTCAGCAGGCCCTTGAGGTCCGCGAACGTCACGTGCTTGTCCACCAAGAGTCCCTCGATCTGGTGGAACATGAACGCGTGGCTCGCGTCAACCGCGTCCGGACGGTACACCTTGCCGGGGATGATGACCGCCAGCGGCGGCTTGTGGTTCTGCATCACGCGCACCTGGCCCGGCGAGGTATGGCTGCGCAACAAAAGGTAGCGGCCAACGGCCGTGGGATCTTTCTCATCGAGATAGAACGTGTCAAAGGAATCGCGCGACGGATGGTCGAGCGGGATATTCAGCGCCGTAAAGTTGTAGAATTCGGTCTCAACCTCAGGTCCGCGCTGGATAACGAACCCCAGCCGCTCGAACACATCACAGATCTCTTCGATCGTCTGGGTGATCAGATGCCGCGTGCCCGCATCGCGCGCCACGCCGGGCATCGTCACGTCCAATGCCTGCGCGCGTTTGACCGTGGCCGCGAGGGCCGCCTTGCGCTGCGTGATCAGCGCGTCAGCCAGGATTTTGATGTCATTGGCGCCCTTGCCCAGGGATCTTTTTTCATCCCCTGTGGCCGTGGCCAGCCCGGCGTACATTTCCTGCACAAGGCCTTTTTTGCCAAGGTATTTCACGCGCACGGCCTCAAGCGCGTCAAGCGCCCCGGCGGCATTCACGTCCGCGGCCACATCAATTTTTATTTTTTCAATATCCCAGGACATCTGTCGCCCATTAATAGTTGATATTCCGCGCATTATACATGAAAAAGGCTCCTCAACAAAGGAGCCCTTTTCAAATCGGTGTTCATCAATACCTTAATTAGTGGCCGCGACCTTCTTGCGCGTCACGTTCGCCGGAAGGGACTTGTTCGAAAGCTCCACCAGCTTCTTGAACGTGTTCGCGTCATTGATCGCGATCTCTGAGAGCATCTTGCGGTCAAGGACGACCTTCGCTTCCTTCAGGCCACGGACGAACCGGCTGTAGGTCATGCCGTTCTGCTGGCACGCCGCGTTGATGCGGACGATCCACAGGCTGCGGAAATCGCGCGCCCGCGCCTTGCGGTGCTTCGTCGAATAACGCAGCGCCTTGATGAGCGCGCGCATCGCCTGGCCCCAGCGGTTCTTCTTCTGCCCGTAAAAACCTTTCGTTGCCCTGAATACACGTTTGCGCCCTCTTTTGCGCGCAACAGAGTTCTTGATCTTAACCATACGGCAACATCCTCCTGATCTTCTTCACTTCAACGCCGGCGAGGTAACTTCCCTTGCGGAGCTTGCGCTTGCGCTTGCGTGACATTTTGGAAAGAATATGTCCGCGACCAGCGCTACGCTTCTTGATCTTCCCCGACTTGGTGATCTTGAAGCGTTTGGCCACGCCTTTTTTCGTCTTCAACTTTGGCATATCATTTACCCCTTGGTCATACCTTATCTGCTTTGGGCGCTATCACAATGGACATGACCCGCCCTTCCATCATCACGTCTTTTTCCACTTGCGCAAGTTCGGCTGTGTCCGTCACAAACCGTTGCAGCAATATCTTCGCCTGGTCCTTGAACGCCATCTCGCGCCCCTGGAAGAACAAATTAACCCTGACCTTGTCCTTCTTCTCGAGGAACGCCACGGTCTGTTTTAATTTTGTCTGGTAATCGTGCTCTTCGATGTGCGGCTTGATCCTGATCTGCTTGAGCTGGGAAACATGCGCGTTCTTTTTCGCGCGGCGCTCTTTCTTTTCCTGCTCGTATTTGTACTTGCTGAAATCCATGATACGGCACACCGGCGGTCTTGCCGTGGGCGCCACTTCAACAAGGTCAAGCTCAAATTGTTCCGCGAGCTCCATGGCCCGCAACGCCGTCACAACACCCAGCTGTTCTGAATTCGGGCCGATCACGCGAACTTCAGGAACGCGGATCTGCTCGTTGATACGTATCCTTTTTTGAATAACATTCTCCTCTGGTTAACGACTTTCCGTCGCATCACCCCGCGCGTGCGCGAAGGCGATGCACTATTATCTTAAAAACTTATACTTTGTCAACAATCTCTTTCCCGGCCATGGCCAAAAACTGCCCGACGGGCATGGTGCCGAGGTCAGTTTCGGGGCGTTTTCTGACCGCGACCGTCCCGGCCGCGACCTCTTTGTCGCCGATGACCAGGATATACGGCACCCGCTGCAGGCGCGCCTCGCGGATGCGCTTGCCCAGCGATTCATTGCGCGCGTCAAGCGAGGCCCTCAGGCCCGCGGCCTGAAGTTCAGCCAGGACTTCGCGGGCGAAAGCGTCATGGTCCGGATTGATCGGTATCGTCACGACCTGCACCGGTGAAAGCCAGAGCGGGAAATTTCCCGCGTGATGTTCGATGAGCGTCCCGAAGAAACGTTCAACGCTGCCGAACAAGGCGCGGTGCAGCATGATCGGCCGCTCCTTCTGGCCCTGCTCGTTAATAAAGGAAAGGTCAAAACGCTCGGGCAAGGCAAAGTCGCACTGCACCGTGCTGCACTGCCATTTCCGCCCCAGCGCGTCCTTGAGTTTCAGGTCGATCTTCGGCCCGTAGAAAGCGCCATCCCCCTCGTTGACCTGGTACGCGATGCCCTTATGCTCCAGCGCGTTCTTCAGCGCCGACGTGGCCAGGTCCCAGTCTTCAAGCGCTCCGATATATTTGGACGGGCGCGTGCTGAGCTCAATTTCATATTCTTTAAATCCAAACGCGGACAGGATCTCGAACGCCAGGTCAAGCACCTTCTCGACCTCGCCCTGGACCTGGTCCCGGCGGCAGTAAATATGCCCGTCATCCTGCGTGAACCCGCGCACCCGCAATAGTCCGTGAAGCACGCCCGCTTTTTCATAGCGGTACACGGTCCCGAGCTCGAACATCTTGATCGGCAACTCACGGTACGAATGCGTTTTTGTCCCGTAGATCAGCATGTGCCCCGGACAGTTCATGGGCTTGACCGCATATTCCTCGCCGTCGATCTTGAAATAATACATGTTCTCGCGGTAATGCTCGGCATGGCCCGAGATCTCCCACAACTTGCCGCGCAGGAAATTCGGCGTCTGGACCAGGTCGTACCCGCGCTTCAAATGCAGGTCTTTGGTGTAATCCTCGAGGATCTTGCGCATCAGAGCGCCCTTGGGATGATAGAACACAAGCCCGGCGCCCGCTTCTTCATGATAAATATGGAACAGGTCCATCTCCGCGCCGATCTTGCGGTGGTCGCGCTTGTCCGCCTCGGCAAGGGCCTTCAGGTGCAGGTCAAGCTCTTCCTTCGTCGGAAAACACGTGCCGTAAATGCGCTGGAGCATGGGGTTCTTGTCGTCGCCGCGCCAGTAGGCCCCGGCCACCGACAAAAGCTTGAACGCCTTGATCTCACCCGTCGACGCCGCGTGCGGCCCCTTGCAAAGATCCTGGAACTCGTTCTGGCCCGTCGTGTAAATGGAAACTTTCTCGTCCGGGATCCCCGCGATGAGATCAATCTTGTAAACTTCCCCCTGCGCGCCAAAAAGTTCAGACGCCTCTTTTTTACCGAGAGATGTGCATGTCAACGGCAGGTTGCGGTTGATGATCTTCTGCATGCCCTTGGTGATCTGGGCCAAGTCCTGGTCGGTGAACGGCTCTTTCTTGTCGAAGTCGTAATAAAAGCCGTTCTCGATCGCCGGGCCGATGGCCACCTTCGTATCAGGCCAGAGCTGCTTGACAGCCTGGGCCATCACGTGGGCACAAGTATGGCGGAGTTTGTCAATGTCGCGGGAATAATCCATAGTCGATCTTTTATACTGCTGCTCATGTTATCCAACCCTGCCCGCCGGGGACGGCGCGCAGGGCACCATTTTTTCTCCCAAAGGCAACAAACCTCCTCCCATGCGGGCAGGAGGTTTGTTGCGCTGTGGAAAAAAATGGTGGACCCGAGAGGACTCGAACCTCTGACCTCTTCCATGTCAAGGAAGCGCTCTAACCAAACTGAGCTACGGGTCCAGCTACCTTAATGTTTTTCCGAGATAAGCTGGAGCCCAGTCCTGTGAGCCGACGTTCACGTCCTGGCGAACAGGGCGGGTCCAATTACCTTAATTTTTTTCCGAGAAATATTGGACCCTAGTCCCGATTGCCGGGGCGGTTTTCGCGCTAGCGAAAATGCCGTCAGGCAAGCCCCATGGAAATCGGGACGGGTCCAGCTACCTTAATGTTTTTTCCGAGAAATATTGGAGCCAAGTCCAACCATCAAACAAATTTTTTAAAAGTATACTCTGTCTCTCAAAAAGCCACAAGAAAAACTTTATGGGCAAGGAGGGAATTGAACCCTCAAGGCCTTTCGGCCAAAGGATTTTAAGTCCTTCGTGTATACCATTCCACCACTCGCCCGTGATGTTTTTATCTGGCACCATGATCCGGGGACGGCTCAGGGAACCTTGCAAGATAACTTGTATCTAACAGGCCCTGAAAAGAATCCTTTTCAGGACCAGATCACTCGATCATATAAAGCACCATGATCCGGGGACGACTCAGGGAACCTTGCAAGATAACTTGTATCTAACAGGCCCTGAAAAGAATCCTTTTCAGGGCTCCATTTTGTTTTCCCATAACAGAAAAACTTTTACCCATTCGGGTAAAAAGTTTTTCTGACAGTGGAACAAAATGGAGGCGCGGACCGGATTTGAACCGGTGCATAGCAGTTTTGCAGACTGCTGCCTTACCACTTGGCTACCGCGCCAGAATCGCCTCTACAGAC
Source organism: Candidatus Omnitrophota bacterium (assembly GCA_903901225.1). Classification (GTDB taxonomy): domain Bacteria; phylum Omnitrophota; class Gorgyraeia; order Zapsychrales; family Fredricksoniimonadaceae; genus Fredricksoniimonas; species Fredricksoniimonas borealis. Next base: position 33,065 of record CAIUQE010000015.1, on the reverse strand, counting down.
TTAACGATCTCGGCCACATCCGCCAGCGCGCCAACCCCTTCACTTCCGCAGGCAAGCTTTGCCTTCTTCGGCTCAATGAACGTCACGCCGTGCTTTTTCAATTTCGCTATATTTTCCTGGAGGATCGCGTTGGCGAACATCGCGTCATTCATCGCGGGCGCGATCACGACCGGCGCCTTTGTTGTCGCGGCCATGCACGCCACAAAATCATCCGCGAAACCTCCGGCGATCTTCGCGATGATATCCGCCGTCGCCGGCGCTACCAAAAAAAGATCCGCGCTCTGCGCCAGTGACACATGGGCAATATCCCAGGCGCCTTCCCTGGCGAACATGTCGCGGTAAACGGGCCGGTGCGACAAAGCCTCGAACGTCAGCGGCGTGACAAACCTTTCCGCGCCGGGCGTCATCATCACGGTCACGTCAAACCCGCCGTCCTGCAGGCGGCGAACAATATCCGCGGCTTTGTACGCCGCGATACTTCCGGTCACCCCGAGGACAATGTGCTTTTTTCCCATGAGCTTCAGTGCGCTTTTGACGCTTTCAAGGCCTTCTTGGCGATATCCGACGCTTCTTTGGTCATCACCTTGCCGGCGATGATCTCGCGCATGGCCGTTGTGACCGGTTTCTCGTTCATATGCGCCTCGATAAGCTTGACGCCACCCTCGCCGATCTCAAGCGCGCGCGCGGCGACCATGCGTACCAGTTTATATGAACTGTTCGCGGACCTCGGCAGTAATCCTTCCAGCGGTAAATAAACCATGCAGCCTCCTTAAAAGCCTCTGATCTTCATTAATGGTGGTGTTATATAACACACCCCGAAGGAAATGTCAACGAAGCCACGACCTCAGCCAGCCGCGCGTACGCGGCCTCAAGGTCCCCGTTGACGATAACATGATCATACGCCGGAGCTTTCTTCAGTTCCGCGCCGGCGGTCTTCAGCCGCAGCGCGATGCTCTGCGGGCTGTCCGTCCCACGGGCCACCAGCCTGCGGCGCAGGACCTCCAGTGTCGGCGTCTTGACAAAGACCATCAACGCGTCAGGGACCTCTTGTTTGACCACGCCGGCGCCTTTGACATCAATGCACAACAGGACATGCCGGCCGCGCTTTTGCATCGCGCGGACATTTTTCAACGGCGTACCGTAATAATTGTCGAACACTTTCATCCATTCCAGGAATTGCCCCGTGCGGATCTTGTGTTCGAACATCTTGCGGGTCAGAAAAAAATAATCACGGCCGTGGCGCTCGCCCCCGCGCGGCGCCCTGGTCGTCGCTGAAACGGAACGCACGAGATGGCCCTTGAAACGCGGATCCCGCAGCAGGCGGTCATGCAGCGTTGTTTTTCCGGCGCCCGACGGCCCTGACAGGATGATGATCCGGCCGGGCTGGCTCATTCGACGTTGTTCGCCTGTTCGCGGATCTTCTCGATCTTGCTCTTGAGGGCGATCACGGCGTTGGACACCATCTCGTCCTGCAGCTTGGAACCGAGCGTGTTCGCCTCGCGCTGCATTTCCTGCGCGATAAAGTCCATTTTCTTGCCGACAGGCACGGTGGCCTTCAGCAAGGCGCGCATTTCCTCAATATAGTGGTTGAAGCGCGCGAGCTCTTCGTTGATATCAATGCTCTTCTGATAGGACGCGAACTCTTCAGGCTTGCTGTTCTTCTGGACGCCCTTGATCAGCAGGTCATGCCGCTTCTGGATGTCCTTGAGTTTCTGGCTCATGCGTTTGAGCTTGTCGCCCATATCCACGGCAAGGCTTTTGCCCTCGCGCTGGCGCATGACCTTGAGGCTTTTAAGGCACACCAGGAAACTTTTCTCGATCGCGGGCCACATCTGCTGCGCTTCGACGAAAACTTCCTTCACGTCGACAATGCCCGGCATCCGGATCAGGTCCGCGAGGGTCAGGTTGTTCGAAAGCTTATATTTCTTTTCAATGCTCTTGGCGTGGCGCAGGTATTCTTCAATGAGCTCCTCCTTGAACGAAACCTCCTGCCCGGGCTTATCCGTGATGCGCACCGAGATCGTCACCCGCCCGCGCGCCACATCTTTCGCGAGCATTTCACGGATCTTGTTCTCGACGACGCCGAATCCCGTCGGCAAATAGAACGCGATATCCAGGTAACGGTGGTTAACGCTCTTGATCTCGATCACTCCCTTGATCTTCCCGGCGACAAATGCCGCCGAGCCAAACCCTGTCATGCCTGTGATCATGCCCGCACCTTTCGTTTATTTCCTGAGGACCGCCAGGATCCGGTCAAGGTCATCCAGCGTGTAATATTCAACGACAAGCTTGCCCTTGTTACCGCGCTTGTTGACGATCTCAACCTTTGTGCCCAGGATCCGCCGCAATTCCTCTTCGAGCGACGCTACCTCGGGATCCTTGAGGGCCGCTTTCCCTTTTTTCAAAAGCTTCTTGCCGAAAACAGCCGCTTTCACGCGCTCCTCCGTCTCACGCACGGACAGGCCTTTGTGCACGACCAGCGTGAAAAGCTCCGTTTGCGCGAGAGTGTTCTCCACCGCCAGCAGCGCGCGCGCGTGGCCGGCGGATATCCGCCCGTCGACGACCGCCGCTTTTATCTCTTTGGGCAATTTCAACAACCGGATATGGTTGGCCACCGTCGCGCGGTCCTTGCTGACCATCCGGGCCACATCTTCCTGCGAAAGTTTGAATTCCTCGATGAGGCGGGAAAAACTTTCGCCCTCTTCGATCGCGTTCAATTCTTCACGCTGGATATTCTCGACGAGCGCCAGGACCAGCGCTTCCTTGTCATCCACATCCCTGATGATAACGGGGATCTTTTCCAGGCCAAGCTTGCGCGCGGCCTTCAACCGCCGCTCGCCGGCGATCACCTCGTAGCCTTCACCCGCCTTACGCACCATGACCGGCTGGATCATGCCTTTTTCTTTGATCGACTCCGCCAGTTCAGCGATCTTGAGGACATCATACGTCTGCCGTGGCTGAAGGCGGTTATCCTTGATCAAAGAAGTTGCCACCTGCAATACGCCGCCTTCAACTTGATCCTGATCCTTTTTTTCCGCTATAAGAGCCGAAAGCCCTCTACCTAATGCCATAATGCGTCCTTAATGTGTTTCTGTTTGGACATTTCTTAAGTTATTGTCAATCAAGCACTTGCAATGTTTTTAGCCGTAGCCGCGAGAACTTCCAATGCCAATTCCGCGTACTTCTTCGCCCCGATAGAGCTGCTGTCATACACATTGATCGGTTTGCCATGGCTTGGGGCTTCGCTTAAGCGAATATTCCGGGGAATGACGCTCTGATAAACCTTCTCTTTAAAATAATTTCGGATCTCATTGATAACTTCAACGGTTAAGTTCGTCCTGAAGTCCGCCATTGTCAACAAAACACCTTCGATCTGCAAAGCCGGATTTAAACTTTCACGCACAAGGCTTATCGTGTTAAGAAGCTGCGAAACGCCTTCCAGGGCGTAAAATTCACATTGAATAGGAATAATGATCGAGTCTGCCGCAACAAGAGAATTTAAGGTCAACAGACCCAGAGATGGCGGTGAATCAAGAATTATATAATCGTAGGCGTCTTTAACCTCAAGCAATGCTTTCTTAAGCCTTGACTCCCTGGATAAAACACCCACTAATTCGATCTCTGCCCCGGTCAAATGAATGTTGCAAGGTATTAATTCTAAATTGTTTACGGAAGTTTTTACTACGGATTTTGATGCCTGGGCTTTGCTGAGGAGAACTTCATACGCGGAATTTTTTATCTCGTTCTTGTTCACACCAACCCCGCTGGTGGCATTCCCCTGCGGGTCCATATCAACAAGCAAAACTTTCTTCCCAAGATCTGCCAGGGCCGCAGAAAGATTCACTGACGTTGTGGTCTTCCCTGTTCCACCCTTTTGATTACAAACGATGATTGTTTTTCCCATAGCGCTCACACAATGTTTCACGTGAAACGATTGCAATCAATATAGCACAACTATGCCGCAGGCGATTCTTTTTTTGTTTTTATCGAAACCTTGATCTTGGCTGTCTTGGCGCTTTCCATGCCAAAAAGCCCGCGCTGCTCTTCACACACAACTTTAATATTCAATGTTTCACGTGAAACTTTCAGGGTCTTGGCAGCGTGCTTAATAGCTTCTTCTATAGTATTACCTTCAAATTCTATTGCCTTCGACATATTGGTCATACTATGCCGGGGCCTTCATATTGTTTGTGATGTGCCACTGGCTGGCCGTCGACAAGATATAGAAAATAACAAAATATAAATTCAGGCCGCTGGCCATATTATAAAAGATGAATCCGATCATGATCGGAAAGAAAATAGCCATCATCTTTTGTTGATCAGCCTGGTCCTTGGTCGTGACCGTCATACTTTTCATATTCAAATTCTGCTGCACGGCCATAATGATAACCATTAAAACCGGAAGAATGTTCAAGTACTCCCCCAGGACCGGCAATGTCATGGGCAGCTTGACCGTATGATCGGGCAAAGAAAGATCTTTCATCCACAAGAAACTTTCACCCCTGAAATAAATAGACCGCCAAAGAACCTGGTATAACCCGACGAATATCGGCATCTGCAACAACATCGGCAAACATCCGCTCAAAGGATTCACCTGATTAATGCGATACAGTTCAACGATCTCTTTGTTCAATTTTTCAGGATTGCTCTTATATTTATCCTGGAGCTCTTTCATCTTGGGCTGAAGCGCCTGGAGCTTCTTCATCGACGTCAAGCTTTTTACGGTCAACGGATACATAACCCCATAAACCAGAAGGCTTATAGCGATAATTGACAAGCCCCAATTATTTAAAATATGATGCAATGCTCCCAAAAGCCAGTGAATGAACTTTGCCACAGCATCCAGCCATCCCCAATTACTGAATACCATGACCTTTTCGAAAGAAGGATCGGCTTCCTTCAATAATTTAAGATCTTGCGGACCAGCGTAGATTTTATATTCAAATGTCACCGTTTTTCCCGGCTCTATGACCGCATTGGCAAGATCAGCACCAATTTCAAATTCTTTATCAGACTTGACATTAACAAAGAAATTTGTTGATGGATTTTTAGGTTGCACAATCGTTACAAAATATTTATCTCTAAAAGCCGCCCATTCAACGTCGTTGAATTCTTTTCTATTCAATTTGCTGTCTAAAACTTTAATATTATCTTTTCTGATAAAGTTTTTCTTGGTTTTTATGCTGTATTCACATAAAGACCAGTCAGATTGGACATTTGATTTGTCCAATCTGGGGATATTGATTGTAAAATTTGAATCTTTAGCTACTAAATTCTTCGAACTTGTGGATAGATTTTTAACGATAATTTTATCCAAAATAACATAATCATTCTTTATCATGTATTCTTTATTAATTTGCCATTCAGCATTCTTAAATGAATATTTGACATTGCCGCGGCCATTCTCATCGAGAACAAATCTTTCTCCCTGGAACAGGTCAATGCTGGCAATATTCTTTGCGGGCAATTGATGATTGAATTTCTTCAATTGTATGGCATCAATGTCGCCGCCTTTATTGGAGAAACGAATTTGAAACTCTGAATTCTCGACGAGTGTGCTCTTTTCCTCAAAAGAAGGGACGGGTTCCGTCACAACAGGCTTTTCAGCAATGCCTGCTGAGGTTTGTTTCTCAACATTAGCTGTCGTAACTTGTTGTGCTGGTGTTGATTGTGAAGCATTCTTCTTTGGAGAAAGAAAGCTTTGGAAAACAAAGACCACCACCAATGATAAAAAAACTGCTAAAAAGAGTCGTTTTTCCATAACATTACCTTACTGGATCATATCCGCCATGGCTAATAGGAGAACACCTTACCAAACGCCAAAAGGCCAAACCTACACCTCTTAAGGCGCCATATTTGTTAATAGCTTCAATTGAATAGTGGGAACAGGATGGATAAAATCGGCAAGCCCTGGGAAGCAATGAATGACTTACACCCTGATATTTTCGGATGAGCCACATTAACACACGGGACATGAGATATCCTGCTGACTAAACCGACAGGCGCTTGCGGCCCTTGGCGCGCCGGGCTGAGATGACCTTGCGGCCATCTGCCGTCGACATGCGCTTGCGGAATCCGTGTGTCTTTTTGCCCTTGATCTTCGTTGGAGTCTTGAGTGTTTTTTTCATAATGGCGTGAATTATAACATACGGCGTTTTGAAGTCAAGTGCTGTATTAAAGTGAACGTGTTGAGGGTGGGTAAAGCCACAAGAATCCCTGGGGCTTAAAAAATGAAGTTGTATTTCAAACCTTCTTTGCTATAATGACGAAAATTTACAAATACTCTCATGATCCTGAACCTTTCAAAAATCCTTTCCGACGAATTGCATGCATAACTCATTGCCAATCAACAACCTTTTCAAGCTGTGGAAAACCTGTGGAGTTCTTTTTAGTAAGTTCCTAACAAACTGCAATCAAATGGGTTACAATATTTTCATGTTTCCACAGATAATTAAGATCACATCATGAGTCCGTTAAACGCCTGGTCCAGTGTCCAAGAAAATATCCGCCTGAAAATAGGGGAGAGCGGTTACAGCTCCTGGTTCTCCCATTTAAGTGCCGCCTGTGAAAAAGAAAACACGCTCATCCTGATCGCTCCCGATGAGTTTTTCAAGAACTGGATCATGGACCATTATTTTCCCGTGATCCAGGCAGCTTTGAAAGATCATTCTCCGTCGGAAATAACCCTGGAAATACGCGTGGCTCAACCCGGTGACGCTGTGGCCCGCGTCAAACAACCTGTTATTCATGCCTTACCGGCAATAACCACCACACCGCCTTCGATGACAAGCCCGGCCACCACGCAAAGATTGCGCGGCCTGCACATTAATCCGCGCCTGACATTTGAAAATTTTGTCGTGGGCTCATCCAATCAAATGGCCTCGGGCGCAAGCCAGGCGGTCGCCAACGCGCCGGGAAAAGCTTACAATCCTCTCTTTATATACGGGCAATCGGGCATGGGGAAGACCCATCTGATGCAGGCCATGGCCAATCATGTGATCCGGACAAATCCCGCGATAAAATGCCTTTATTTAACTTCCGAACAATTTACCAACGAACTCATTGATTCGATCCGCAATAAAACAACCAACGAATTCAAACAGAAATACCGTACTGTCGATATCCTGTTGATCGACGACATTCAATTCATCGCGGGGCGCCGGGCAACGCAGGAAGAATTTTTTAATACGTTCAACGCCATGCATGACCATCACAGCCAGATCGTTATTTCATCGGACAGGCCTCCTAAAGAAATATCCGATCTCGAAGACAGGCTGGTAACGCGTTTTCTCTGGGGTTTGATCGTTGATATCCAACCGCCTGATTTTGAAACGCGCGTGGCAATTTTACGTAAAAAAACGGAGCTTGAAAATGTCGCGGTACCCGACGACGTTGTGTTTTTCATCGCGGAACAGGTAAAAACTAACATCAGGGAGCTGGAAGGAACGCTTATCCGTGTCGTGGCCAGTTCCATCCTTCAGGATAAACCGGTCACATTGCAGTTAGCGCATACGATCTTAAAGGATATGTTAAAAGAAACGACCAAGATCATCAGCATTGAAATGATCCAGCATGTGGTCTGTGATCATTTCAAGATCAATATCAATGAATTAAAAAATAACAAACGCACTAAAAATTTTGTTCTCCCGCGCCAGCTGGCCATGTATTTGACAAGGAATTTGACGCGTCATTCCTTACCTGAAATAGGCAAGGCTTTTGGGGGTAAAGATCACACGACCGTTCTTTATGCCTGTAAAAAAATCGATGAAAGTCTTAGCAAAAACAGTGAAATAAAGTATATTGTTGAAAAACTTTCTACAATCCTTAAACAGTGAAACGGATTTCATCCACAGAAGATATTATTCGTAAAACATTACATGATAAGGTGTTTTGACCTTATCAAAAGATTCACAGGGCTTATTTCCATTATTACTGTTTATTTTAATAAAGAAGCAAAGGAGTAACAGCCTGTATGAAAGTTAAACTTTCCAAAGAAGACCTGCTGCAGGGAATACAAACAGTACAGAATATTGTTTCTCCAAAAGTGACATTACCTATTCTTTCCAACATGTTAGTGGAAACTAAAAAGGATACGCTGCGTTTTTATACAACCGATCTGGACATCGGGATATCCTGTGAAATACCTGTGACCATTGTGGAAGACGGGGCGGTGACGATCCCGGCAAAACGTTTCAGCGATATTGTCAGGGAATTCCCCAGTGGCGAGATACTTATCCACGCGCGTAAAAATAATCAGATAGATATTGAGGGCCAAAATTGCCGCATGAAATTATTCGGCCTTCCTAAAGAAGAATTCCCGAAATTCCCTGAATTCAAGGATAAAGAAGCGGTAAAAGTGAAACAGGCGGATCTTAAAGAAATGTTCCGCATGACAACGTTCGCGGTATCGCATGAAGAATCCAGGTATGTCCTTAACGGGATATTGGTGGAAGTTACAAAAAATGTTTTACGCCTGGTGGCTACGGACGGGCGGCGCCTGGCCAAGATCGAGCGGCCATTGAGCAACCCTGTCGCGAAAGAAGTGAGCTTTATCCTGCCGGTCAAAGCTGTCGCGGAGGTGAACCGGAACCTTAAAGATGAAGGTGAATTACTGTTCGTTCCGGGTGCCAGCCAGGTGATGTTCGATATTAACGGTGTGCTCATCGCGACAAGGATCATTGAAGGGGATTTTCCTAACTATTCCCAGGTCATCCCGCGCGAGGTCACGACAAAAATAAAAGTGAACACGCAGGAATTCCTCGCGGCTATACGCCGGGCGAACCTTTTGGCCACATCGGAATTCCAGGCCGTGAAATTCGAGGTGTTCAAGGATAAGCTGGTCGTTTCGAAAGCAACGCCGGACGTGGGGGAGTCGCGGGAAGAATTGCCGGCGGAATACAGCGGCAGTGAAATGATCGTGGGCTTTAATCCCCAGTACATGATGGATGTGCTGAAAAATATCGCGGACGAGGTTTTATACCTGGAGCTGGGCGGCCAGGACAAGCCCTGCGTGATCCGGAAAGAAAATTACTTGTATTTGGCATTGCCAATGCGGCTTTAATGTGGAAAATAAAAAACGGAAAATCCTGAACATCGGACAGATCCTTCCCGGGATCATTGAAAGCCTTACGCGCAGTAACATCCATGAACAGATCCAGCTGGAAAAAATCTGGGCGGATATTGCCGGTGATGATGCCGCGGGTGTTGTTTTGAATGGCTACAAGGACGGGACAGTTTTTATTACCGTGGACAGCGCGGCCCGTCTTTATTTCTGGAAAATGAGGCGGGCCACGGTCCTGAAGCGGTTTCAGGAACGCAGGCCCGATGTGAAGAATATCGGATTTAAAATAGGGAAAGTGACATGAGCAAACAAGACGAGAACAAAGAGAACGGCGCCGCCAAAAGCGCCAAATACGACGCGTCCAATATCCAGGTCCTTGAGGGCCTTGAAGCGGTGCGCATGCGTCCGGCCATGTATATCGGCGATACGGCGGTGCGCGGGCTGCATCACCTGGTCTACGAGGTTGTGGACAATTCCGTGGATGAGGCGCTGGCCGGGCATTGCCAGAATATCGAGGTTGTCCTCAATGAGAACGGGTCGTGTTCCGTTTCTGATGACGGCCGCGGTATCCCGGTGGACATGCATGAACGCGAGAAGCGTCCGGCGGTCGAGGTTGTCCTCACGGTACTTCATTCGGGCGGTAAATTCGACAAGGATTCCTATAAAGTTTCAGGCGGGTTGCACGGCGTCGGCGTCAGCTGCGTCAACGCGCTTTCGGGCTGGCTTGAGGTCGAGATCAAGCGCGACGGGAAGATCTACCACCAGCGTTATATGCGCGGCAAGCCCGTCACAAAACTTGAGGTCATCGGCAAGACCAAGAAAACAGGCACCAAGGTCACGTTCCTTCCGGACCCGACCATCTTTACCCAGACAACAGTGCTGGTCTATGACATCCTGGCCAAACGCCTGCGCGAGCTTGCTTTCCTTAATAAGGGGCTGAACATCAAATTGGTGGATGTCCGCCAGGGCAAAGAAAAAGAAGGCATCTTCTTTTTCAAGGGCGGGATCGTTTCCTTTGTTGAGGACATCAACAACAATAAGGAAGTCCTGCATAACAAGGTCGTATACTTTACGGCCACCAAGGAGAATATCGAGATCGAGGTGGCGTTCCAGTATGCCGGCGGCTATACGGAGAACGTTTTCTGTTACGCCAACAATATCAACACCACCGAGGGCGGGACGCACCTGAGCGGGTTCCGGTCGGCGCTCACGCGCGCGATCAACGGTTATGCCAAGGCGAAAAAAGCGCTGAAGGAAGGCGAGACGATCTCGGGTGATGACACGCGTGAAGGGTTGAGCGCGGTCATCAGCGTGAAGATACCTTTCCCGCAATTTGAGGGCCAGACCAAGACCAAGCTCGGCAATTCCGAGGTTGAGGGGCTGATGGCTTCCTCGACGCTTGAGGCGCTGAGCACTTTCTTTGAAGAAAATCCGACGGTCGGCAACAAGATCGTCGACAAGGTTATCCTGGCGTCCCGCGCCCGCGAGGCGGCGCGCAAGGCCAGGGAGCTGACCCGCCGCAAGGGGGCGCTCGAGGGCGGCGGGCTTCCGGGGAAGCTCGCGGATTGCTCCGAACGCGATCCGGTCCTGTGCGAACTTTACCTGGTCGAGGGTGATTCGGCCGGCGGTTCCGCGAAACAGGGGCGTGACCGCACGTTCCAGGCGATCCTGCCGCTGAAGGGCAAGATATTGAACATCGAAAAAGCCCGCCTGGACAAGATCCTTTCCAACGACGAGATCCGCACGATCATCACGGCCCTTGGCGCCGGGGTCGGCGAGGATTTCAACGTGGAAAAGCTCCGTTACCACAAGATCATCATCATGTGCGACGCTGACGTTGACGGGTCTCACATCCGCACGCTGATCCTGACGCTTTTTTACCGCCAGTTCAAGGCGCTCATCGAGGGCGGGTATATTTATATCGCCCAGCCGCCCTTGTTCAAGGTGGCGCGCGGCAAGCGTGAAGAATATATCGAGACGGAAAAAGAGATGAACGCGCTGTTGATGGACCTGGGCACGGACGGCGTGAAGTTCACCAAGCTGCAGGGGAGCCGCAAGTACAACAGCACCCAGCTTAAAGAGGCCATGACCCTCTTGGTCGAACTGGGCAAGGTCATCGAGAAGCTCGCGAAGAAGGGCATTGAGTTCAAGGATTACACGGCGCGTTTTGATGCCGACCGCGGGATATTTCCGCGTTATGTCGTTAAGGAAGACAAGAATAACCGCTTTGTATACGATGACAAGGATCTCGCGGCCCTGGCCGGTAACGACGAGGAGACACAGTACACGGAGATCTTCGAATCGGAAGAGCTGGAGCGCATTGAAAAGGAACTTGTGGCGCTTGGCCTGGACATCCGTGATTTTGAGAAAGAGGAAGAGGTCAAGGCCGAGACCATTATCGCGAAGGACAAGGAAAAACGCCGGGTAACGACGCTGGTCCCTCGCTTTCAGGTCGAGGATGAGAAAGACCTCAAGGAATTCTATTCTTTGCGGGAGGTGCTCAACGCCATCCAGGAGAATGCCCGCAAAGGCATGCACATCCAGCGGTACAAAGGTCTTGGTGAAATGAACCCGCAGCAACTGTGGGACACGACCATGGACCCGCAGCGCCGCACCCTGTTGCAGGTGGCGCTCGAGGACGCGGTCGAGGCGGACAAGACGTTCACGATGCTCATGGGCGACGAAGTCGCGCCGCGCCGTGAATTTATCGAGACAAACGCGCATCTGGTCAAGGACCTGGACATATAGAAGGATCTAGCGATGAAAGATTTCACGAAAAAAGAGAAGATCGTAGCCGTTCCCATTGAAGAGGAGATGAAGAGCTCCTACCTGGCGTATTCGATGAGCGTTATCGTCGGGCGCGCCCTGCCGGACGTGCGCGACGGCCTCAAGCCCGTGCACCGGCGCGTGCTTTATGCCATGAAAGAGCTCCACCTGGAGCACAGCAAGGCCTACAAGAAGAGCGCGCGTATCGTCGGTGAAGTGCTGGGTAAATACCACCCGCACGGCGATTCCGCGGTCTATGACACCATGGTGCGCATGGTGCAGGAATTTTCCCTGCGTTATCCTCTGATCGACGGGCAGGGCAACTTCGGTTCCATTGACGGCGACTCGGCGGCGGCGATGCGCTACACCGAAGCGCGCATGGCCTCCATCGCGGAGAGCATGCTCGCGGACATCGACAAGGATACCGTCAAGTTCGCCCCGAATTTTGACGCGACCCTCGAAGAGCCGACCATCCTTCCGTCGGGCGTGCCAAACCTCCTGGTCAACGGCTCGAGCGGGATCGCGGTGGGCATGGCCACCAACATGCCGCCACACAACCTGACCGAAGTCGTGGACGGGCTTTTGTTCCTGATCGATACGCCTGAAGCCGAGGTCAAGGACCTGATGAAGTTCGTCAAGGGCCCCGATTTTCCGACGGCGGGCATCATTTGCGGGCGTGAAGGGATCAGGGACGCGCACATGACCGGGCGCGGCAAGATCATCCTGCGCGCGCGCGCGGCGATCGAGAAGCAGAAGAACGGCAAGGATTTCATCATCGTTTCCGAGATCCCCTACCAGGTCAACAAGTCGAACCTGGTTTCCGACATTGCCGCGCTCGTGCAGAACAAGAGCGTGGAGGGCATCACGGACCTGCGCGACGAGTCCGACAAGGACGGCGTGCGCATTGTCATCGAGCTGCGCCGCGACGTGGAAGCCCAGATCGTCCTGAACTACCTTTTCAAGCACACGCAACTGGAAACGACGTTCGGCATCATCAACCTCGCGCTGGTCAACAACAGCCCGCGGGTCCTGAACCTGAAACAGCTGATGGCGTATTACATCGATCACCGCCGGGTGGTCGTGCGCCGGCGCACGCAGTTCGATCTTGACAAGGCCCTGCGCCGGGCCCATATCCTCGAAGGCCTGCGCATCGCGCTGAAAAACATCGAAGAGATCATCCAGGTGATCCGCAAGGCCGCGTCAACGCCGGAAGCCAAGGTTTCCCTTATCAAAAAATTCGGCCTGACCGAGATCCAGGCCCAGGCGATCCTCGAGATGCAGCTGCAGAAATTGACCGGGCTGGAACGTTCGAAGATCGAGGAAGAGTACGCGGAATTGCTGAAAGCCATTGACGATTACCGCGCGATCCTCGCCGACGCGAAGAAGGTCGACGCGATCATCAAGAAGGAATTGATGGAGCTCAAGGATAAATTCGGCGACGAGCGCCGCACCGAGATCGCGGGCAAGGCCGAAGAGATCGAGATGGAAGACCTCATTGTCGAGGAGGACATGGCCATCACCATTTCCAATACGGGGTATGTCAAGCGCATCCCGGTCCAGGTTTACCGCAAGCAGAAGCGCGGGGGCAAGGGCGTGACGAGCATGACGACCAAGGAAGAGGATTTCGTGGAGCGGCTTTTCGTCGCTTCCTCGAAGGACTATCTTCTCATATTTTCCAACAAGGGGATCGTCCGCTGGCTCAAGGTTTACGAGATCCCGGTGGCGTCGCGACAGGCCAAGGGCAAGGCGATCGTCAATTTGTTGTCTTTTGAGAGTGACGAGCAGATCAGCGCGATCGTGGCGGTCAAGGAATTCAAGGATGACGAATTCCTGATCATGGCCACGGCCAATGGCGTGGTCAAGAAGACCATGCTGTCGGCTTATGGCAATCCGCGCAAGGGCGGCATCATCGGCATCACTCTCGAGAAGGACGACCGGCTTATTTCCGTCGAGATATCTGACGGTAAAAAAGAGGTCCTGCTGGCCACCCGGCTCGGCAAGTCCCTGCGCTTCCAGGAAAAACAGCTGCGTGACATGGGCCGCGGGGCCAGGGGCGTGCGCGGGATCGGGCTCGCTCCCAAGGACCTTGTGGTCGGCATGATCGTTTTCGGCGCGGACGCCGACAAGACCGGCAATACGCTCTTGACGTGCTCCTCGCTGGGTTACGCGAAACGGTCGAAATTCGGCGATTACCGCGTCCAGTCGCGCGGCGGCAAGGGGATCATCAACCTCAAGTGCACGCCCAAGAACGGGCATGTGGTCAATGTCCTCGTGGTTCATGAGGATGACGAGATGATGGCCGTGACCCGCCAGGGCATGATGATCCGCTGCAATCCGGGCGATGTCAGGGTCACCGGCCGCAGCGCGGTCGGGGTCAGGCTGGTGAGCATGGGCGCCGGGGATGAGGTGGCTTCGGTCGCCAATGTCGTGGCGCGTGAGGATGATGCGGTCGAAGAATAAGCCGGGCGCATGTTTGTTCTTGACGGAAGCGCGTGAAAAAATATAATAAGGAACATTTTATTCACGGCTAACGCCTGTTTTATCTGTTTTTGTGCGCTGTATTCACGACCCTATCGTCTAGCCTGGTCAGGACACAAGCTTTTCAAGCTTGGAACACGGGTTCAAATCCCGTTAGGGTCACCATAATTTTTACCATCAAATCAAAAACCCGCAGATGTTCTAACCCGAATGGGAGAACATCTGCGGGTTTTTGATTTTGCCAGATCATTCAGAGAAAAAATTATGGCCCAGCAATCGCTCCGTCGATTGATGGGCTGAATGATAAAGGGTGCTTGAATATTTCAGTATAAATTCAAGCCCGCGATCGCTCCGTCGATCGCGGCGCTCAAACACAAAGGCATTAAGGTGTATTGATCAAATTCAGTACGCAGATACGCTCCGTCGATTGATGGGCTGAATGTTAAGTGTTAACTGGAGCCTACGATTGCTCTGTCAATCGTAGGGCTGAATGATAAAAAGTATTTAGATTTCCCGCCCTTAAGAAAAAATTCAAAAAACCCCTCCTTAAAACTCATATACCTAGTAAAATGCCTTGAGGTTATTTCTATCCACTGTATTAAAAATCAGAGGGTATTATGGTAAAAGTTGCCGTTACAGGTGCCGCGGGCCAGATCGGCTATGCCTTGCTTTTTCGCATCGCTTCCGGCAGCATGTTCGGGGCCACCACGCCCGTGGAACTTTCGTTGCTGGAACTCGAAGGTGCTTTGCCGGCCCTTAAGGGCGTTGTGATGGAGCTTGAGGACTGCGCGTTCCCCCTGTTAAAGAAAGTCACGATCTCCAGCGATCCCGTTGTCGCGTTCAAGGAATGCGACTGGGCTCTGCTCATCGGGAGCGTTCCGCGCAAAGCGGGGATGGAGCGCGGCGACCTGTTGAAGATCAACGCCGGTGTTTTCCTGACGCAGGGCAAGGCGCTGGCCCAGAGCGCCAAGGCTGACTGCAAGGTCCTTGTTGTGGGCAATCCCTGCAACACCAACGCTTTTATTGCCAGGGAATGCGCGAAGGGACTGGACCCAAAAAATTTCTTTGCCATGACCATGCTCGACCAGAACCGCGCGACTGCCCAGCTGGCGTCGAAAGCAGGGGTTGGCGTGGATGAGGTGAGTCATGTGGCCATCTGGGGAAATCATTCGGCGACACAGTTCCCCGATTTCCGTCACGCGCTGGTGCGCGGGCGCCCGGCGGAAGAGGTGATCCGGGACGCTGACTGGCTTAAGGGCACGTTCATTGATATTGTCCAGAAGCGCGGGGCCCAGGTCCTTCAGGCGAGGGGCCTGTCGTCCGCCGCATCCGCCGCGAACGCGGTGGTCGATACGGTTCACGCGCTGTGCACGCCTACCCCCCCCGGAAAGTTTTTTTCCGTCGCGGTGACGTCGGACGGAAGTTATGGCGTCGCGCCGGGGCTTATCTTCGGTTTTCCTGTCCGCTCCAACGGCAGTGCCTGGGAGATCGTGCCGGGGATCACGCATGACGCTTTCGCGGGCGAAAAGATCAATGTGACGCTCAATGAGTTGATTGCGGAAAAAGAACAGGTTTTGCCAACCTTGTCATTTTGATGCGTTGATGTATAATTTTGTCTATTAAGTAAATT
The DNA here is from genome assembly GCA_903901225.1 of Candidatus Omnitrophota bacterium. Taxonomy (GTDB): domain Bacteria; phylum Omnitrophota; class Gorgyraeia; order Zapsychrales; family Fredricksoniimonadaceae; genus Fredricksoniimonas; species Fredricksoniimonas borealis. Next base: position 17,130 of record CAIUQE010000015.1, on the reverse strand, counting down.
CATTAACGGAGGTGTGTATGAAAAGATCCCTTGTACTGCTCAGTTGCCTGTCGCTGATGATGGCGGCTGGCTGTGATAGCGTTAAGCCTTCTAAAAAACCGGTCACGCCGGGCCAAACAGCGGCCGTAACGACGCCCGCGCCGGTCGCGGCAGCGACTGCAGCGCCGGCAACTGCCCCGGCCGTGGATGATGGAAAACCTTTACCAGCCGGAGTGCTGGCCCGGGTAGGCGAGTGGACGCTGACGAAGGAAGAGTTCAATGAACGCGTCAAGGGCGTCAAGGAAATGGTGAAGGATTTCAATGACAAGGATCCCGCGGCCAAGGCCAATTTGCTCAATGAGCTGGTCCGCCAGCAGCTGCTTATTCAGCAGGCGCGCCGGGATAACGTTCAGGACAGTAAAGAAGTACGGACCGCGCTCAAGGAGTTTGAGAACACGCTGCTCGTCCAGGAGATCGTGACCCGCCTGACCAAGGATGTGGTTGTGGCCGATGCCGATGTGAAGAAATATTATGATACCAATCCGACGGAGTTCCAGAAGCCGATCGAAAAACAGCTTCGTGAGATCGTTGTAACCACGCAGGCCGAGGCGAAAGATATCCTGGTGCAGGTCTTGCAGGGCGGGGATTTCGCGCAGCTTGCGAAGGACAAGTCCAAGGGCAAGACCAAAGATAACGGCGGTGACCTGGGGTTCCGCACCGAAGCCACTTTTCCGGCGATGGCCGCGGCCGTTTCAACGCTTAAAAAAGGCGGGGTCTCTTCCGTGTTCGAGGGGCCTGAAGGTTTTTATATCGTCAAGCTGGAAGATGTCCGGGGCGGGGAACAGGTGGCGTATGACGATGTGAAGGCGGACCTGTTGAAATTCCTCAAACTGCGCCAGCAGCAGCAGGTCCTGGCCAATGCCGTGAAGGATATCCAGCAGCGGACCAAAGTGCAGGTGAATGAAGATCTTCTCAAGGCCACAACAGGAGAATAACCCATGGCGCTGATGGAAAACAAGAAACAGATCTTTGTTCTCATTGCGGCTGTGGCCACCGGGCTTATCGCGGCGGTGCTCGTCAGTAATTTCGTTCAGACGACGATCACGTACCAGACGCAGAGCATCGCTGCCAAATTCAAGAAGGACCAGGAATTGAAAGACGACGCGAACCGCCAGCAGATACAGATGTTCAATCAAAGGATCGCCGAGTTTGAGTCGCGTTCCAAGCAGGCGGAGCAGGAGGTGGCCAGGATCGCGGCCGCCCAGGTCGCAAAAAAGGCGGAAGATGCCAAAAAAGAAAGAAAACCGCAGGCTTTATCGCTGCGTATGCCGCCCGGCAAGCGCGCCATGACCATCCAGATCGATGTGCTCAAGGCGGTCGGCGGGCTGCTCAGCCCCGGCGATTATGTTGACATCATTGCCCAGCTGGATATCCCTGCGGCCAATGCCAAAGATCCTGCCAAGAAAGACTCCGTGACGGCGATGATCTTCCAGAACATCCAGGTCATGGCGGTCAATGGCAACGTGGATCAGCCGAGCGTTTACGATGACCAGCAGAAGAACACGAACATGAAGATCACGCTCGCGGTGGCACCCGATGAGGCCAGCCTGCTTTCGTTCGCGGAAAAGAACGGCAAGATCGAGCTCGCCTTGCGTTCTTCCAGCGAGAAGAAACCCGCCATGATATCGGCGGCTACATGGTCGACGCTGGCGGAATACGTGCTTGAGAATACCGGGGCCGACCTTCCTGTTCCGTCGATGGCGGCACCCGTGATCAATACGATCGTGGTCGAGTCGCCAAAAAACCGCAAGAAAAAGCCGGAGACAGGACTTGATCCTTCCATTCTGGTCTATAAGGCTGGGAAAGGGGCGAACTGATGCTTTTCTGGAAACGCGCCGCGCGTGTGGGGTTGATGGTTTTGATAGTCGCGGGTGGGACGCCGGTCGCGAATAGCGCGGTGCCTGCCAGCGGTTCCTATACCGAGATAGAGCTTCTCAAGGGTGACATCGAAACTATCCCTACCCGCAACCTCAAGCGCGTTTCTATCACGGACCCCAAGGTCGCCGATATCAACGACGCGCGCGCGGAATCCGTCGAGATCATTGGTATTGAGAATGGGCAAACCGTCCTTTTCGTCTGGGATGATTCCGGCAAAAGCACGATCATCATCCGCGTGGTCCAGGAGGACCTTGTCCTGTTGCAGAAAAGGATCGAGAGCCTCCTGAAAAGCGCGGGCATCGAAGGTGTCGTTGTTAAAGCCAACACGGAAGAGGGGAAGGTTATTGTTTCGGGCCAGGCGCGCGACGACAAGAACGATGCCGTCAAGAAGCTCCTTGAGCCTTTCAGCGAGCGCATCATTAATTTTATCCAGAAGCAAAAAGAAGAGAAACTGGTCCAGATCGATGTTCAGGTGACGGAGCTCAACACGACGTTGACGAAGGAACTCGGGGTCGACTGGGGGAATGGTTCTTACGCCTACACGGAGAACTATGTGGCGACCGACACGCACATCCCCCGCCAGAACGGCACGCTCAAGGACCTTTTCAAGATCGGTGATTTTTCGCGCACGGCGGCATTGACCGCGACAGTCAACGCGCTCATCCAGCAGGGCCGGGCGAAGATACTTTCCAAGCCGCGCCTGGTGGTCGTCAGCGGCAAGGAAGCCACGTTCCTGGTCGGCGGGCAGATCCCCATCAAGCAGACCACGACATCGGCGTCGGGCGGGGCGCAGACGCAGAACACCACGTTCAAGGACTATGGCGTCAACATGGCCATCACGCCGACCATTGATGATAACAGAACGATCAATGTCCTGCTGAACGTGTCGATCAGCGATATTGATGCCAGCAAACCCGCGGGGACGGATATCGCGTTCTTGACGCGTTCGGCCCAGACGCAACTGGTGATGGAAGACCATCAGACCATTGTCCTGGCCGGGATGATCAAGCGCAGCACCAACCAGATGACCAACCGTGTCCCGTACCTGAGCAAGATACCGGTCCTGGGCATGTTCTTCCGCTACACGCATACCAATCCGGCGAACGAAGAGACGGAGGTTGTTATTTCGATCACGTCAACGATCCTGCAGCCGGAAAAACGCAAACAGACCAACGCGGGCGTCGCCGCCGCGGCCCAACCGGCGCCGGAAAAGTCCGCGCCGACCATGTTTGACGCTTACGCTGTCTCGGTGCAGGCAAAGATCGGGTCGGCCATCGCTTATCCGTTCGAAGCCCAGGAAAAAGGCTGGGAGGGCGTTGTCAAGCTCGCGCTCGTGATCCAGAAGGACGGGACGCTCAAGAGCGTTGCCGTGAAAGATTCATCGGGCCACGACGTGTTTGACCAGGACGCGGTCAATACGGCGCAGATCCTTTCTCCGTACGCCGCTTTTCCACTGGGGATGGATGACCAGGAAGTTTCCCTCAATATCCCGATCATTTACAGCCTCGACGCGATCGCGAAGAACGCGAACAACCCCAATTAAGAAGAACATATGTCGGCAAGGGTGATAACAGTTTTCAGCAACAAGGGCGGTGTCGGCAAGACATTCGTCTGCGTTAACACGGCGACGGCCCTGGCCTTGTCGGGGAAAAGGACGCTGGTCATTGACCTTGATTTCCAGGCCGGGCAGGACATGGCGCGCATGTTCAATATCGCGCCGCGGCAATCCATCGTCGACATCCTGCCGGAACTGGAACATTCCCAGGACCCGGAAACGATCAAAAAATTCGTTGCCATCCATTCTTCGGGAGTCCATTTCATCACCTCCGTGATGAACATCCGTCAGGCGGGGCAGGTGACGCCCGACGGGATAAAACTGCTTTTCCGGCGCATATCGGCGGCCTACGATTACATCATTGTGGACGTGGGGAAGAACTTTACCGAGACGCTCCTGTCCATTTTCGACATGTCCAACCTGATCCTCCTGGTGGCGACGCCCGACATCCTCGCGGTGTACCAATTGCGTTGGGGGCTGGATGTCCTGCAGGGGCAGCGGTACCCCTCGAAAATGATCCAGATGGTCCTCAATCGCGCGGAAAGCCATGGCGGCGTGGCGTGGCAGGAGGTCAAGGACGCGCTGGGGTGCGATATTATTTCCCGCATCCCTTCTGATGGCAAGACCGTGGGCGTGGCGCTTAATCGCGGCATTCCGACCGTCGTTTACAGCCCCAAAGCCAAAGTGTCGACCTCTTTCATTGACCTTGCCCATGAGCTTGAAAAAGACGGCCATTATGTCAACACGACCGAGGTCGTGCGCACCCGCACCGCGGAAGAGAAAAAAGACGACGGGTTCTGGGAAAAGTTCGGCATTACGGCCAACCTGTCGACGAAGGCGTCGTACGGCATCAAGAAGGAAGAAGATGAGGTGACGCGTTTGAAGAAACGCATCCACGAGAAACTGATCGATCGGATGAACCTCAAGGCCATCACGCCGGAAGCGCTGGCCGATCCCGAGCAGGCGGCGCAGATCAAGAAACAGGCGGAGCGCATCATCGTCGACCTTCTGGCGGAAGAGGGGGATAATTTTTCGGCGTCGCACCAGGAGCGGTCGATCATCGTGACCGAGATCCTCAACGAAGCTCTGGGGCTGGGGCCCCTTGAAGACCTTTTGGCCGACCAGGACGTGACGGACATCATGGTCAACAACAAGGACGAGATCTACGTTGAAAAGAACGGCAAGATCATCCTGACGTCCAAAAGATTTCTGTCGAACCAACAGGTCCGTTCGGTCATCGACCGGATCATCGCGCCGCTGGGGCGCCGCATCGACGAGTCGGTGCCCATGGTCGACGCGCGCCTCCCGGACGGTTCGCGCATCAACGCGATCATCCCGCCGTTGTCGCTGATGGGCCCGATGATCACCATTCGCAAGTTCGGGCAGGACCGGCATACGATGGATGACCTCCTCAACAAGTTCAAGAGCCTGACGCCGGCCATGGCCAAATTCATCTATGCCGCCGTCGTCACGCGCAAGAACATGGTCGTTTCGGGCGGCACGGGTTCCGGAAAGACAACGCTGTTGAACATCATCTCGGAGTACATTCCCGACGGTGAGCGCATCATTTCGATCGAGGACGCGGCGGAGCTCAAGCTCACCAAGTCGCACTGGGCGAGGCTCGAGTCGCGCCCGGCGAACGTTGAAGGCAAGGGCGCCGTCCTGATCCGCGACCTTTTCATCAACACGCTGCGCATGCGGCCGGACAGGATCATCATTGGTGAGTGCCGCGGCCCTGAGGTGCTCGACATGCTCCAGGCCATGAACACCGGCCATGACGGGTCGTTGACCACCCTGCACGCGAACACCACCCGCGACGCCATCACGCGCCTGAACGCGATGATGCTGTTGAGCGGGATCGAACTGCCCCTGCGCGCGGTGTACGACATGGTGGCCTCCGCCATTGATATCGTGATCCAGATCTCGCGTTTTTCCGACGGGTCGCGCAAGATCACGGGGATCACGGAGGTGACCGGCAATATCGTCGACGGGCTCCCAGAACTTAAAGACATTTTTGTTTTTGAACACAAGGGCATTGACCCCAGCGGCCGCATCATTGGCACCTACCACCCTACGGGGTACGTGCCGGTTTGTTTCGAGGATTTTGTCAAGCGCGGCGTCGATATCAAACAGGATATTTTTTTACCCGACAAGGCTGATCCGGCCCCGTGATCGTTACGAATCGCACGCGCCATACTGTTCTTTGCGCACGCGCGGATCTGGCCGACACGTTTTTCGCGCGAGCGCGCGGCTTGCTGGGGCGACAGGCGCTGGGCACCGGGCAAGGCCTCATCATCACCCGTTGCAATTCCATCCACATGTTCTTCATGAAATTCCCGATCGATGCCGTGTTCGTGGACCGTCAGGGCAAAGTTGTCGGTATCGTGGAGAATATCCCGCCTAACCGGCTAAGCCCGGTATTCTGGTCGGCTGATCGCGTGATCGAACTTCCGCCAGGCACAATCCAAAGTACCGCCACAACTATTGGTGATGTGGTGCAAACGGCGTAGAAATCATCTTGCAGTGTGAATGTCGCATGATATATTGGAAACGTCCAGATTGGACAATTCCTATGGGCGTTACTTACAAATTAAAACAAGAAATCATAGATTTTATTATCGAAAAGAAAAGGGCAGAGCCTTCGGTAAGTTGCAGAAAGCTTGCCATGGTCCTGCAGGAAGTGTTTCATCTCGAAATTTCGAAATCATCGATCAACGCGGTCCTTAAAGGATCATCCTTGAGTAGCCCTGTGGGCCGGACACCAGGGCCGGATGCTGATGTAAGGAAGAAGGCCCCGAAGAATTTCCTTATCCCGTTGCAAAAGAAAGAACAGCTTTTTGCCCAGGTCGTCCCGTTCCTCGGAGGCCTGCCCGCCACGACAGAAATTAAAGAGCCGGAAGTTCCAAAAAGCCCTGAAGCGCTGGTAACAGAAGAAATGGAAGCCCCGCAAGAAGAGGCTCCGGAGCCCGTCGAAGCTCTTTCTTTGTCGGCGGATATCCTGGCGCGCAAGGCTGAACCGGTGTCGATAACACCTGAAGCGCCGCCGTCGCGGGCATGCATTTGGGACGGGGACCGCGGGCCGCTGCTGGGCCAGGCCGGATATATTTTGATACGGGCTGTTATGCAGGACATCATGCGGCGCCCGTCGCTGGGGTATGTCCTGGCCCGGGCCGCGGGCATTGATCTGACGAAGGCGGCTTTGCTTGAGGCGGTGTTATTTTCACGGGCCATGGGCGTGGACTTGCTCAACGCGGTCCAGGAAAGTTCCCCGGACAGGCTTTGGAAGATATTTGATGCTGAACCTCAGCCGGCGGAGGCACTGATAACGGGGTTCCTCGGGAAAAATATTCCGATCCGGTCTTTGGCAATGGCGCTTGAGTCTGAGCTGATGGCGGCCGGTATTTGCGTGGACACTTTAAAATGCGTGGCAGATACGGGCGAGCATTTTTGTTTGTCGGCGGATCTTGGGAGGGTGCTTCCGGGCGAAACGGTAAGTGGAGGACGACCGGTATTAAAGGCCATAGAATTAGTTGTAGATGGCCTCGTTGGAACAGAAAAGCTCATTATGTTTGATCAAAATGGAGTGGTTGATCAAAGTTTTTGTGAATTTCTAATGTTTTTGGATGGCGCAACTACCTATAAGCTGGATAAAATTGAATTGTGGAGCATGAACAGGAATTTGATATGGAGTACGGTAGTAAGTCAGAGTAAAAATATAAAATTTATCGCGAATATACCGCAATTTGTGGGAAACATTGAAATAACTGGTAATGCCTTAAAGACAGAGTTCTTTGATCCTAATTTTGGTGAGCGCTACATTTTAGCCGAAGGCCGCTGCAAGCCGGATGAACATCGCTCATTCATGTTAAGGGCCATTGACGTAACGCATCAGAATTCTTCTGAAAGGACGGTTTTACTCACAAATATTCCACAGGAGGAAGCTTCCGCGGTTCAGTTGATGGAGAAATATCTTCATAGAATGTCAAATATCCGCAAGATAAGTGATAACAACGATTTAAATCCCGATCTGATCATGAGTAGCATGGCCTTTGATATGAAAGCGGTAGCTGTCTGTCAGCGAATTGAATCGTTATTAACGATGACATTCGATCTGCTAAAGAAAAGATCACGGGAATTCTTGTTGGGTGTCCACGGTGATGAAACGATCATGGACGATATCCTGAATGTTCCCGGGCATATCAGACATGAAAAGACCGCGATTCATGTGCTATTGGTACCGGAGCCGGGATTTTCCAGGGTCGCGGCACTGCGCGGCGCTGTTGATATTGTGAATCGCTCGTGCATGACGGATTATGATGATCGGAAGTACCACTTCTCCATTCTGTCGTCAGATAAAAATTAATTGATCTTGCGACGGCGTTGACACGCATACTATATATGTTATACTTTTTTTACGCGGGACCACGGGCTCTGGGCTCTGTTTCCATGCCAGTATTCCCGACGGAATTTTGTAATAAAATGCAAGGTTCGGGCCCTAACATTCGGAGCGGCAAGATGAAACGGCGCGTGGTTCATTTTAAAGGCCAGAGCCTGATCGAATATGCCCTTGTGATCGCGGTCGTGGGCATGGCGGCGTCCGCCATGAGCGTCTATGTTTACCGCGCCGTCCAGGCGCAGCAGAAGACGGTGAGCGACGAGTACCAGAAGGACTAAAACGCTATCTTAACGAGGAGGAGCTTCATGGCAAGGAACAATAAGAACGGACAAAGCACGCTCGAATACGTGCTGTTGGTCACGGCGGTCATTGTTGTCATCATCGGGCTTGTGGCCAGCAATAAATCCCCGTTCCGCGCGGCGTATAACAGCATGTTGCAGGGAAGCGTTGATTCCATGAACACCATCGCCGGCAAGCTCACTAATTCACATTAATTGTTGAGGAGGATATCATGGCAAGATCGTTCAACAACAGGAAAGCTCAGAACACTGCTGAGTACGCGATCCTGATCGCGCTTGTCATCGGTGGTGTGGTTGCCATGCAGACTTACGCCCAGCGCGCGTTGCAGGGGCGTTTGCGCGACGCAAGCGTTACGCTGCGTGACCAGACGAATTTGATCGGAAACACGCTGCAGTATGAGCCGTATTACTCCAATTCGACCACGGACACGGACAAGGAATCGTCGAAGACATCGACGGGAAATCTGGAGAATTCCACAACAACAAGTTACAAGAACGCGGTTGACCGCACGGAGTACAGGAACGTCGCCGCTCCGTCAAGCAACGATCAGGCCGGATTTTAATGTACGACAGAAAGGAACGCTTATGTTGAAACTCAGACAAGGTCAAAGCGTGCTTGAATATGCCATCCTGATGGTCATCGTCATTGCCGCCTTATTGAGCCTTCAGGTGTATATCAAGCGCGGTATCCAGGGCCGGTTGAAGAGCTCGGCGGACGAGATCGGTGACGGGTATTCGCAGGCGAACGGGGCGAATTATATCAAGACCACGTATACCCGTTCAAACACGTCCGAGAACGCGGTGGCCGGAACGACGGTCTCGACGATGCGCGCTCCGACGCTCACATCGACCAATACGTCGATCGGGACCAACTCGGATGGCGAATACTGGGGTCATTAAAACGTTCTTTGGTCACAAAGGGCCCTTCGGGGCCCTTCTTCCTTTGGCAGGCTTTTCCAGGACGCCGTCATGTTAAGTTCATTCCGCAGAAAAAAAGGGCAGGCTGTCACGGCTGAATATGTCGTGCTCATTGCGCTGATATCCGTGGCCATTACGGCCATGACGGTGTATGTGCGCCGGACCTTGCAGGCCCGGATCGGGGATGCCGACAGGTACATGATAACCACGGCGGCGAACGCGAGCGGCATCAATGTCCTGTACGAGTATGAACCCTACTATAAGCGCCAGACCAGCAATACGGACGCGGAAAAGACAACAACGGAAACGACCGCGGGCGGCGGCGCTGCCGTGACGGCTGTTTCGCAGAACAGGGCCGCGGCCGAAGGCGACCAGAAATCCCCGTTGCAGCCGTAGCGGGTCATCGCAGGGAGCGGACATGTTGTTTTCAGCGCGCGGGAGACGGCTGGGGCAAAGTATCATGGAGTATCTGCTGCTGATCGCCATTGTCACGGCGGCGATCGCGACGATGCTGCCGCGGATCAAGCGCAGCACGCAGAGCCTGATCAAGACAGGGGCCGATCAGATAGGCCCCCAGAGCGGGTCTGAACAGAGTTTTAACGCCGGGGACAGTTATGTCGCCTCTTCGAATACGGTGACGGGGACGGCGAAGAATTACAGCCGCACGGACGTCAACGGCACGGTCCGGATCGATTCACAGGAGACAACGGACACGAATTCAAGCATGCTGACGAATTCGGGATGGACCCAGGAGTAACGGATGAAAAGATCCCAGAGCGTTCTGGAATACAGTATTTTGATGGTTATCATCATCGCCGCTTTTTTGACGATGCAGATCTACATCAAGCGTTCGTTCCAGGGCCGCTGGAAGCAATCGGTCGACGAGCTGGGCGACCAGTACGACACGAACGCTTTTAGCAGCAACATCCGCTATGCCACCAACACGGTCTCGGAATCGCGGGTCCAGGCGGTGATGGGCGTCCTTTATAACGGGACGAACGGGATGCTCACGTACAGGACCGATACCTCCAACGGGGCCGAAAGCAGTACAACCAATTCGTTCGCGGGATATTGAAACGTATGCGTAAACCGCACCGGGACATGAAAAGGCCGCGGATGGCCCAGGCGTTGATCGAGCTTGCGGTCTTCAGCGCCGTCCTTTTTTATTTGATCGGCGTGAGCGCCTCGACGTATATCAACAGCGCCTACCAGCAGAATTCCCGCCTGCAGATGATGCGCATGGCCCTCCTGCAGTCGTACAAGTCGAGTGAGGCGGGGCGCGCGGACCGCGCGTCGGGGACGTTCCAGATGTTTGACGACCGCCTGGGCACGGATGTGGGCAAGTACGGGTCAACGGACCGTCAGCCGATCGTCGCGTCGGGTTCAGGCTACATGTCCACGCAGGTGATGCAGTCCGTGGACTGGGATGACACGACCAATCTTCCGGTCATGGATCTCAAGGTCAATGGGCAGAGCTTTGTGCTCAGGACGTCCGGCTTCGCCAATTATTATGTTTTTATCCCCACCGGCATGACGTACACCACGATCAACAACGTGCCCGCGAGCGCCGAGGCTGAGGTCCATGTCGGGCCAGTTGCCCAGGATAACCTGGATTGCGGCGCGGCCATGGGCTTGCCGAAGGCGTATCTGGGGCATGAAGCGGCCCGGCGCCTGACGTTCGAGGCGAATAAGTACAAGGATTTTTTTGCCAGGAAGGTCACCTATGCCGACGCCAGTTGTGGTTCCGGGGGCGCCAGGTCATTTGATTACCGGCGCACGGGGGGTGCTGCTTTTTTAACAGCGGCACCCTATGATTGCAACAAGAGCGGCGCTTATTGGGCCTGGCAATATGATACCCTGGCGACGGTGGCCGGCAAGATCGACACCACGAATGGTTCTTTTCCGCAATACGATCTCGATGGCGACCTGAGCGAGGAAACGATCTACGCGCTGGAAGCGAAAACATGTCCGGGATATACCGCGTACCGGGCCGAGGTGATGGCGTCCAGTCTTGGTGACGTCGACTCGTCGAAGTCATATCTGGATTATGACAATACCTATGACAAACCCGGGTTTCGTTCGGACATGCGCATTTACAGCACGCTCGACGGGACGTATCTGGATATCAAGGAAAGCCCGTCGACGAGCGTCAGCACGGCGCAGAAAAACCAGTATGATATGGTCGAACGCATCTACCAGTTGAACAAGAACATGGCGGATGTCCAGAGTTTCAAGGACAGGAACCCGGGCGTGATCGAAACCTCTTGCACCGGGGCAACCGACATCGAGCAGTTGTCCAGTGCCGGCGCCGATTGTTGCGCGTCGAGCACCGCGACATGCTTTGACGCGACGAACAAGCGGCTTTACATCCGCAGCCGCATCAGCGACACGCGCGGCCGCAAGTGGTTGACGGACACGGGCGCGACCTGGCAGGGAAGTTTATAGCCTATGAAGGACAAGGCGCAGACCATCATTGAGTTCACGGCGGGTGTGGCTGTCCTGTGCCTGATCATTTACGGCATGGTGGGGGTCCTGCGCTGGGGCATGGTCGATCTCGCGGAGCGGCGTTATGATCACGACGCGGTGCTGATGAACACGAGCCTTAATACGGAAGCGCAACTGAACCCGAATTTTCACCAGGCGCAGCCGCTCGACGCCATTTTTCAGAAATAACGAGGGATGTTGATGACAAGGAAGCGTAAAGGACAGATGTCGTTGATCATGATCTTCGTGGTGGCGCTCGCGCTGATCTTTTACGCGGTCACGCTCAACTGGTCGAAGGTTTCGGGATACAAGACGCAGGTGACGATCGCGTCGAATACCGGCACCGCGGCGCTGGTGTCCATGATGGGCAGTTACGCCAATTACCAGATCCAGACAACGCTGGGCGGGCAGAAAAAGTATTGCAACAATACGGGTCTTTTTGCGGCCCTGCTAAAATTTATTTTGGTTGTGGTTGTTCTGGTTGCCATGGTTGCTGTCCCAGGGCTTGGTGATTTGGTCGGGAGCCAGATAATCACGTCGCTGGCCATTAGCGCGGGCCTTGCGGCCGCGGCCGTTGTCGTGCAGGTCGTGATGCAGCCGTCGATTACGGCGGCGATCTCGAAATACATGCAGAGTTTGCCCACGCAGGAGGATCAGTTCTTTGAACAGGGGATACAGACGGCCCTTTCCACGGCCATGAACGATTCGGTGTACGTGGATGATGAATGGGATATCGACATGGACGGGCGCTGGCTGCGCAACGGCACCGGCACGGCCGGGTCCCAGATCCCGCGTTTTACGTATTATTACACGCAACGGCTGAGGGAATTGTACAAGAAGACCGACCTGACGAATTTCCTGCTTTTTCAGCAGGCCATGAAAGGCGTGACGATCGACCTTGGCGTTTACAGCCTTACGGGCTCAGCGACTGACGCGTGTTATAACGCCGACGGGACGGTCAAGGCGGAGTGCAATTCATGCTGCCAATCGCCTGAAGTCAGGCCAAAGGGTTGTTCCAAAACACTTGTCCCGTCGGAATGCGCGGCAGCCTCGGGATGTGGCGCGGGCAATCTCAACAAGTGTTATGTTTATGACCCCGCTTACGGGGCCTGGGCGACCTCTTTGCAAACCACAGCACCGCCCGCGCCGCCGAACGCGGACAGGCTCATGAACCTCATCGGCCGCGATGCCCAGCAATGGAATTCGCCCGCCGGCAACGCGCCCGCGGCGCCGACGTTCCTTGCCAGTGACAGCCAGGGGGTTATTTTTTCCTTGTTATGGTACCTGCGCGACACGCCGACGGGAATTGACGGCGGGACGCCGCTGATCGACACTGTCCCGGCGGTCGCCGGCATGTCCCCGCTGGGCGACGGTGAATGTGCCGCGCCGAATCCCGCGACAGGGTTGTTTGACAGCCTGTGGAAACCCGGCAGTGACACCTTGTCGCCGGTATTTGCCGGCAGTGACGGGGGGACGTATCCCTACAAGATGGGCGCGTTCCCGCCTAATCCGCCGACCAGCGCGGTGGCTGCCTGCCAGGATGCCACGGCCGCGGCGACCGGAAAACAGCCGTGTTCGTGCCAGTCAGTCCCGGCGTCGAACCAGCCGATGTGGCGGGATGATTTTCTCGACGAGATCAGCATGCACCTGATTGCGATCGTGCAGGCGGCCAGCTCGATCGTTTATAACAATACGACCGGAAGCCAGACTTCGTTGGCGGATAGCGTGTCCAGCTGGGGCCCCGGGCTACTGACTGACATCCAGTATTTTACGCAAGACAAGACGATCCAGGTCGCGAATGCCGACGGTTCGTACGCGACATGGCAGATCAATGTTTATAAAAAGCTTGTGGAGCGCCTCACGGCGGCCGAGGGGCTCCTGCAACCCTGGCTTGAGGGGAAAGACGGTCCGTCGGGCTCGTACTATTCGCTGGGCAGCGCCTGGTGCGTGCCGCCACCGGGCAGTGTCCGCGCGAACGAAAGCGCGTATATCACGGCTTCTGTTGATCCCGCGACGGGCGCCGGCACGCAATGGGGGTCGCTGGAAAGCGTTATCCGGTGCGCGGAATATAATTCGACAAATGCCGCGCGCTTCGCGAGCTGTCATGATGATGCCTCGTGTTACGGCTTGCCGCGGACATTGGTCGCCGGTTTTAATTCGGATGACCATATCGTCCATGGCGGCATCTGTGACGGCCATAATTTTTTTGGGGCGGGAGATCCACCGCCGGTCCCGCCGGATCCTCTGCCGGTCCCGCCGGATCCGCCTTGGGTTGCTCCGGATTATTGCTCGGATGCGGATCTTGCCGCTTATCGCGGCGCTTACATGGGCCAGATCGCGGCCAGCCAGGCGCTCGCGGCGCCGCAGGACCCGCGATTCGCCGTGCGTGGCGCGTACCTGCGGGATATCAGGGACCGCGTGCTGGCGTACAAGGCCAGGCTCACGGCAGCTTACGCGTTGATGAAAGATGTCCATTATTTGTTGAGTGCGACGAATGCGCAGGTGGGCTATCCCGAGGTGGATGCCACGGACACTCAGTTGTTTCCCGCGGGAAGCCCGCAGCCGTATCTTGACCTGGCCGAGGCATATCTGAAAAAGCTGATCAACCAGGCCACGCGCAAGAGCACGCTCAAGCTGGGGAATGCGGTTTATGGCTGGCTGTCGGCGACGCCGTCAACATGGGATGCCACCAAGTCCCACGGGGAATATGGCTACCTGCACCTGGTCAAGGTCGAGGCGTCCATTCCCACCCGGGCGTTCGCTCCGGGGATTTCGACGGGGCCCGCGACGAGATTCCCCTGGGTGAGGAACTGGACCGAGGGCTTCCTTGGCAGCAAGCGCTGTTTCGAGCTCACCGAGACCGACGGGAGCGTGGGGACGCGCGTGATCCGTTATGATGAAGACCATGACCCCGCCCAGGGCGGGCTTCTCAAGCTTCTCAGCGGCGTGCCGTTGTGGCAGGTCTCCTATGGCAATCCGCGCTCCACGGCGACGTGTTCTCCGGCGGATGTTGTCGATAAATGTTTTCGGGTGCATTACAAAAGAGTGCCCAACGGTTCAGATGACGCGTGGACCTACCAGGTGGCTGTAACAGGCAGCAGCAGCCTTAACGGAGGGTTGAACGGCGCTTTCATCCTTAACCCGCCGATCAACGCCACGGACACGGGGGCGACAGCGGGCGCGCAGGACTGCCTCAACAGCGTCGAGGCGTGCCTGCAGCGGGGAGTCGGGGCGGAAACTTGCGCGGATTATCGTTATGACGGGTCAAAAATGGATGTAAAATTCAAGAAATGCGGGTCATGAAAAGGAAGTTTACCGCCCTGCGGCGCGCGTTCGCGGTGCTGGAATACGTGATGCTCGCGATCATTGTGATGTTCGGACTGCTGGCATTTTCAACGTATATCCGTCGGGGGTTTCAGGGCCAGTACCGCAAGGTGGGCACGTCTATTTCTTTCGGGCGGCAGTTCGCGGCGCACGGGACCTTGGATTGCGCCTATGATCCCGCCCAGAAGATCTGGTACGCCCAGGCGTGTTACGACAATGAGGTGTTGGCGCGAAATTGCGCGCACGCGAATGAAGCCGATTACGACGCATGTATCAGTGGTGTGAGATCAGCCTGCACGGCGGGCTGTCAATGACAAGAGGCACGCGGGTCTAATTTATGCTGACAGCTATTCTTTTTCTGGTTTTTATTTACGCGATCTTCATCGTGTTCGTGGTCATTCCTTTGATCCTGCAGCTGGTCCATGAGTTCAACCAGAAGCGCGCGAACCGTTTCGCGCACGCCATGGACCGCACCCTGGAATCGAAGAATATCGCGCTGGTATCGCGTTTTTACATGATCGCTCCGTTCGTCTGCGCGGCCACGGGTTTTGTCCTGGCGCCGGAGAACAGCTTCCGACTTCCGGGACTGCTGCTCGGGTTCGCCCTGGGGATGTTCTTGCCGAAGTATTACGCCGGGTTCATCCTTAAAAAACGCCGCGCGATGTTCGAAGGCCAGATCATTGACGCGCTGATGATCATGACCAGTTCTTTCCGCGGAGGCCTGAGCCTGGTGCAATCCATGGAAGCCGTCGTCGAGGAAATGCCCGACCCGGCCCGGCATGAGTTCGAGATCGTGCTCGGCGAGAACAAGATGGGCGTCGCGCTCGAGGAGGCGCTGGCGCGGTTCTACAAGCGGATGCCGTCGCCCGCCATGCAGCAGTTCGTCAGCGCCATCCTCCTGTCGCGCGAGACGGGCGGCAACCTTCCGGCGATTTTCACGCGCATCATTGCCTCGGTCCGCGAACGGCACAAGATCGAGGAGAACCTGCGCGTGCTGACCATGCAGGGCAAGCTGCAGGCCATTGTCATGAGCGGGCTTCCGGTGGGATTTTTTTTCATGGTCAAATCCACCAACCCCGGGTATTTCAAGGTCATGCTGACCACGGACCTGGGGCGGGTGCTCATGGTGACCGCCGTTGTCCTGTGGCTGCTGGGCACGTTCCTGATCATCAAGATCAGCACCTTCGATGACATCTAAAAGAGAGGGCGCATGTTGACATTGATCGCGATATTGACCTTCGCTTCCGGGCTCCTCATCGTCATGGGGATCCAGTACAATGATATTTTCGCCCGTCGCCCGACGTTGAAGATCCATGGCCTGGAATCTCCGATCAAGAAGCCGCCCCCCGCGAAATTTACGCTGATGACGATCGTTCGCCGGTTCGCTGGCATCAACAAGCCGCTGGTAACGCCGGCGATGCGCCAGGAAATGGCGAAGAATGCTATCCTGGGCGTGTCCGTGGAAGAGATGCTTTTTATCAAGGAAATGTCCGTTGTTACGGCGCTGTTCCTGTTCCCGCCGTTCTTCGGGGAAAAGATGGCGTTGTTCAGTTACGTGATGGCTTTTGCCGGAGGGTGGGTCATCCCTGACATTATTTTTCGCGGCAAGATAAAAAAAATAAAAGAGCAGATCGTCCGGCAGCTGCCCGACACGGTCGACCTGCTGGGGCTTTGCGTTAACGCGGGGCTGGATTTCATGATGGCGCTCAAATGGGTGGTCGAAAAGTCTCCGCCAACTGTCTTTGTTTCCGAACTGAACAATGTCCTGCAGGAGATCAATGTCGGCAAGCCCAGGCGAGAGGCGTTGCGCGACCTGGCGAAGCGGTATGAGTTGCCGGACCTGTCAACCTTTTCCCGTACCCTGATCCAGGCGGATAAGATGGGCACTTCCGTGAGCGAAGCCTTGAACATCCTGTCTGAGGACATGCGCCTGGCCCGTTACCGCAGGGGTGAGGCCATGGCTTTGCAGGCTCCGCTAAAAATGTTGGCCCCGCTTTTGTTCTGCATTTTCCCCGTTGTTGGTATTTTGGTTGGTGCCCCGATCTTCCTCGACTTCATGTACAATAATCCTCTTAAACATATGGCGGGCGGCTAGTTAGCAAACATAAATTAATGTCCAATCTGCCAGTTTGGACATTAAACATTCAAGCGTGGGGGCGGGTCCCTGCCTTCCGGCAGGTAGGTATGACCCGCCCTTTTATATAAATAAAATTTATAATTTTTATAAATAAACTATT
>CAIUQE010000014.1 GCA_903901225.1 Candidatus Omnitrophota bacterium | reverse complement strand
TTGATCCAGGCGGCCAAGGCAAAAGCCAGAGGCTTTAGCACATTCCGGTACTTCAGAATCGTTGCGTTCCTGATCACTGGACGTCTGGACTTTGCCCGGCTCAATAAACACTACTTACCCATGTAGGACTTACAGGAACCTGTTTATATTAGTTGATTGTTTTAATCTTCTCAGGAAAGGATATTCCAATGAAGGATAATTTATCAGGAAGATTGGTTTGGGTTACAGTGACAGCAGGTCTTATTTTGTTTTCGTGTGCGTCGTGTGCCAAGACGCCGCCCAAGGGTGCCACTATGCCCAAAAAGTCTCAGGTATATAGTGCGCCTAGTATGAAGCCTTCTGAAAAAAGGTTCCTTGCGTTTTTTGGGAAGTTTATTGATTTAGTTAATGATGGGGTGAATGATAAAGCTGAAAAGATGGTTTTAATGCCGGGTGTCGGGCAATTGAACGCCATTTTTGGCAAGATCACAAACATCGGGTGGATCCAACCTGGGGAGGAGAAAGTATCGCCTGATATGCAGTGCCCCGCAGGTCATAAGAGTGATCGCAATAATTGTTTTGTTTATGTTTTTGCAAATAGTGCTTTCAAGAGTGGTTTTATAGGTTTTCGTTTTAAAGTGAATATTGAACATGGCGGCAAGGGGACGGTTATTGGTTATTATGAGATTGATGAACGAACCAATGAATTCAAGGTCCACAGGATTGAGATGGCCGTAGTAAAAGCGGGCAATACGGAGGCGTTTTCAAAACTAATTGCAAACATAAAGGGGCAGGAGTTTCAAAATGAGAACAAGTAATATGTTGTTCTTTTCAGTTGAAAATAGGCCTTCGCGTTGAATATGGCAAATATATTAGGCAGGCAGCGCATTCTTGTTTCCTGTGCCGGTATATTAGCAGCTTTATTTTTACTGGAAATTGGGCTCAGGCTTACTGGTTTTCTATATTTGCAAAGCAGGATGTCGATCTCACAGGTGCCTATGGAGAGGCAGGGGCGTCCTTATGTAATATTGTGTTTGGGGAATTCCTATACGGTTGGTAATGGGGCTCCCGCAGGACAGAGTTATCCGAACCAACTGCAGCGCATGTTTGATGCCAGTGTCGAAGATCGTCGTATTGTGGTTATTAATGGGGGGGTTGGCGCACAGACCACGGCGCACCTGTTGAGTTCGTTAAGATCGACGATCGATGCTATAAAGCCAAAGCTTGACTTAATCCTTCTGCAGACAGGGCAGGTGAATTGGTCACTTTTCTACAAGTACTCTGATTATCTGGAAAGAGAGTCGGGCCATAGGTCGATTTTTTCAAAGTTTCTTTTTCGTTTAAATGATCTTGCTCATGAAAGTTCTGCTGTTTACAAACTTGGCTGGCATTTGTGTTCCGGCATAAGAAATAAGCTTCGCAATGATAATGATGTAGATCAATCAGGTGGTGTATGTCGGGAGTTTTCAATTCAGATTGCTAATCAGGACCCCGTTCTTTTTCGGGATAAGCAAAACATGGCGAAGGCGATAAATTGTTTTGAGTCCAATATAAGTGATAATCCGCATTTTCCTTTGAACTATTCTAATATTGGACAAATTTATTTGCAGCAACAAAATTATAAAGAGGCTTTGAAATGGTTCATGAAGACCGTGGAGGCTGATCCTTCCTCCCGTATTAATCCCGGTTATAGTCTCATAAGGAATATACGTAACATTCCAGGCAAAAAAAATGTTGAGATTAATATTCAAATAGATGCATTTATTACGCAGTTTAAGAAGAAAGATCCTGTTAATGCCAAAAATTTTCTTTTGTCAAGCGACGATGAGATCGGGCGATGGGTGGAGTCGGACGTTAAGGAGATCATTAGGGTTTCGCGCCAGAGAGGCATAAAGATAATCTTGCAGGATTACCCCATGGCACATCCTGTGAACAGGATTTTGTATAAGATCGCTCTTGAAACAGGCGTTCCTTTCGTGAACAATCATGACGTTTTCAAGGAAAAAATGATGCACGGGATGGCTAAACAAGATTTATTCGTTCCAGATGGTCATTGTAATGCCAATGGGTATGGGGTGATGGCGTTGAATGTTTACAACAAGATCATGGATGATCGAATATTGGTGATGCGTATCTGTTCTATTCAGTATGAATGAAAGATTTAGCAATTTCATGGACGTTGATTCACCTCGGCAATGGATTTCTTAAGAGTTCTGTGGGGATAAATGCCTATATATTTGGATAATGCGGCGACGACACATTTAGACAGGCGGGTCATACAAACAGTTTATGCGTGTGCTAAAGAAAAGCTTGGCAATGCTTCTTCACAGCATCGTTGGGGTGTTCAGGCGGCTGTCGTGGTTGAGGGTGCCCGGCAAATTGTTGCCAGAAGCATCAATGCCGATCACCGGGAGATCTATTTCTTCTCCAGTGGAACTGAGTCAAATAATGCTGCCATACAAGGTGCGGCTTTTGCGCATAGGAAGCATGGCGATCATATTATTGTTTCTGCTGTTGAACATCCCAGCGTCCTGGAGCCTGTCCGTTGGCTTCAAACGCAGGGATTCCGGATTTCTTATATAAAGGTTGATCGGCAAGGTCTGGTTGATCCCAAGGATGTTTCCCGGGAGATTACAAAAAGAACCATCATTGTTTCCGTCATGCATGCCAATAACGAGATCGGGACAATTCAGCCTGTGCGGGCTATTGGAGCGTTGTGCCGTAGGAAGGGCGTTCTTTTCCATACGGATGCCTGTCAAAGTTTTACCAAAGTCCCTATCGATGTCCGCAAGGATCGACTGGACTTGGTCACGCTCAATAGCCATAAGATCCACGGGCCAAGAGGGGTTTCTGCCTTGTATATCAGAAAAGGCGTCAAGATCGATCCGTTGATCCGGGGTGGCCATCAGGAGAACGGGGTGCGGGCGGGAACGTACAATACGGAAGGGATCGCGGGGTTCGGCAAGGCTGTGGAGATTGCTGATCAGCGTGATGTCACCAGGATGCAGGGGTTGAGGGATTATTTTATCAGGCAGATCGAAACGAACATTGCCGGCGTTGTATTGAATGGTTCGCGCCATCAAAGGCTTTGTAATAATATAAACTTCTCATTCCCGGGAGTTACGGGGAAGCCGATGTTCGCATTGCTTAATAAAAAGGGCATTTATGTTGCTACAGGCTCGGCGTGTGTTGCCAATACCGCAACCCTCAGCCATGTGTTACAGGCTTTGGACGCAGGGCAAGAACGGGCAGACGGCGCTATCAGGATGACCTTGAGTAAGTGGACAACAAAGAAAGAGATCGATGTGGCCGTTAAGAGCATCATGTCGATATTAGACGGCATAAGGCGGAAAGTGTGAAGAAAGCGGTTGAGTTGCTTGATTTGACGGGAATTCCCTGCCCCATGAACACGGCGCATGCGTTGCTCAAACTCGCTCAAATGCCTGATGATGCATGCCTAGAGATTGTTTTGGACGATGGCGAACCGATCATTAATGTGCCGGTTTCACTTGAGGATGAAGGGTGTCATATACTTGCCAGGGAACGGAAAGGGAAGCAATGGATGCTTCGGGTACAAAAATAGAATTGCAGCCCAGGGTTATTTGCCAACGCTGTGTCTTGCCGGAAAGTAAGCCCGATATCTGGCTGGACGAGGCCGGTGTTTGTAATATTTGCCGGGATTTCGATAAACAGAAAGATTCCTACCCGCAGGCAAAGTTGCTCGAGAGCGATTTTGTCAAGATATTGAATCAGAACAAGAGCGCCGGGAAATATGATTGTTTGATCATGTGCAGTGGCGGCAAGGACAGCACGGCGGCCCTTTATTATATGAAGAAGCGCTATAAGCTTAATCCTCTGGCTTTTACGTTTGACCATGGTTTTGAGACGGAAGACGCGCTCGAGAACGTGCGTAACGCTGTCGAGACACTGGGGGTTGATTTTTTGTTGTTCAAGTCGGATTTTATGAAGGAAATGTTCGCCGAGATCGCCCGTAGTGACGATAAAGCGGTCCTTTGCCATCCTTGTTCCATGTGGTATATGGGGCTTACTTTTGAAATGGCGGCGCGTTTTGACATTCCGATGATCGTGGCGGGGTGGACCAAGGGCCAGGCAACCCACCAGCCTTTGATGTCGCGTTGCGGGTGCAATGTTCATCAGGCGGAATTTGTGTCGATGTCCAAGTCAACCCAGGCTTTTTTGGACAGGTATACTAAGGCGAATCAGAAATACAAGGATTTCCCCCGGAGCATGGAAGAGGTTTTGGCCACCGCCAAGAAGCGCCATAAAGCGATGGTTGTATCCCCGCACTGGTTCCTCCCCATTGACGCGAGCGAGTATGTTGAGATATTGAAAAAAGAGCTGAAGTGGCAATTCCCGCGCTTGAGCTATCCCGGGCTATCGACAAATTGTTATCTGAATTTTCTTTCTGTTCACAACTCAATGAAAAATTTTGGTTATACGCATTACCATGTTGAAATGAGTAAAATGATACGTGAATCACTGTTGTCGCGGCAGGAAGCGTTAAAGTTGCTGGAAATCAGCTTTGATCATGAGGTGTTGCGTCGTGTGATGGAAAAGCTTGGGTTGCTTGAAAGGGTGTGATCAAGGCTGAAAAACGAATTCAAGCCATAAGCCAGGTTGTCAGAAATGCTGCGCAAAGAATGTTGACAACAGTACTTTTCATTCTTTTATCCCTTGAATGAAGAAATCTTTTTAACATTATTAATGTTCAATAGCTATGGGTAGAAGAATTTTTGTTTTATTTCTGGGAATTATCTTAGCCGTCTTCCTGTTGGAGGCGGGGCTAAGTTTGACGGGATTAATTTTTCATGACAAGTCAAATATCGGCAACAAGTTTATAGGCAATATCCATGGCAAGCCTTATGTCGTCCTGTGTTTAGGGAATTCGTATACCCAGGGGGGTGGCGCACCACCTGAAATGAGCTATCCTGCGCAGTTGCAACGTATTTTTGATCAACGGGTCAAGGGCGCGAATGTTGCAGTAATTAATGAAGGCGTGGGTGCGCAAAACACTGCAGAATTATTGAGCGAGTTAAAGTTTAATATCCGCAGGTATCGCCCTGATCTTATTGTCTTGCAGACGGGGCAGCCCAATGATTGGAATTATTTGAAATATACTGTCCACTTGAGAAAGAAAGAAAGCCGTTTGTCTTTTGATAAGACCATAAGGTATTATTTTCAGGAGTTTTTGTATAAAAAACATATTTATAAGTTGTGGGCAATGTTTAGGTACAGTAAACTGCAACGACTGAAACTTTCCGCTTCTTCGGGCTATCAAAATACGGAGAAATACCACAAAGCAGTGGAGGTCATTAAGAGCGTGGTAGAACTTAAGGCGAGTTTTACAGCTAATCAGTCAGAGATTGAAGAAGCCCGTAAGCTGTTCATGAGTTACGTTAGGACCGATCCCGGTCAGCCACGGAATTACGTCGAGATCGGATTGATTTTTTATATGCGAAGTGAATATGAAGAGTCATTTAAATACTTTATGAAAGCATATGATGCTGCGTTAGCGTGTGATTCCCGGGAGTGGATCATTACAACATTGAAGTATATCAGGCATTTAAGAAGATACTTGAAGGATGTGCACAATAATGAGATGAGTAAGAAGCTGGATGATTTCATTGACCAATGGCATTTGAACCATCATGGCCATGTTTTTAATCTGTTTCTTCTGAATGATTTTGAGGTTTCTCAATGGGTGGAATCAGATGTCAAGGAAGCTGTGGGAATTATTCGTCAACAACGAGTTCAGTTGATCATGCAAAATTATCCCGTATGTCTTCCTGTCAATTCAACTTTATTAAAGATTGCTGAGTCATTAAAGGTTGCGTTCGTAGATAATTATTCAGTTTTTCAGAAGAAAATTGCACAAGGGACCCCTAAGGAACAGCTATTTGTTCCAGATGCTCATTGCAATGCTAATGGTTATGGCGTGATGGCGGAGAACGTCTTTGATAAGATCATGGTGGAAGGGTTTCTGAAGGCGGCTGAAAAACAATGATGAACGGACGCCTGAAGATAATCTTTGTTTTATTCCCGGGGCACTAATAGTGTCATGCCACCGGTTAAGCAAGTGAATTTTAAGTTAGAGCGAGCACCTGCTCTTTGTTAAAGGTTTCGCGATATTGGCCGGCGTCATGTAGTTCAAGTCCTGTTGCGCCAGTCAAGGACGATACATAGGTACAGCCCGCCCCATGGGACAATCCTGATCTTGGTCATGTCGATGCCCCAGATGTGGTTGGGCTGGTGCGAACGGGGTTTTGTTCTTTAAAGACACGGTGGACCCGATTGATGCCGACAACAGAGTTCTGCTTTTAACTTATTCCTTTCTCATGAGGAATGCTTAACTAGTGGCAGTATAAAAGGATGTGAACAAGGATGATAAAACGAATTCAATTCATTGTTGAAGTTATCAGAAAGGCCGTACAAAGATCGTTGACAACGGTGTTCCTTGTTCTTTTATACATTGTTGGATTCGGTCTGACAGCCCTCACTTTGCGAGTCATTAAACCCGGTTTTCTTTCAAAGAAATTCACTGTGGATAATGCTTCCTGGCGTGAAGCTTCAGGGTATGATGTTGATGGTGATGGTAACCTGCGACAGTCGTAGATAATTCAGCGGAGGGTTTATGAACAAGATCCAGTATGTACTTAAAGAAATGTTTTACCTGATCAAGAAACACAAGCTGGCTTTTTTGCTGCCGATCTTTATCGTGCTGATATTGCTTGTTTTCCTGGCTTATTATGTCGGTCCGGCCGCGGTAACAACATTTATTTATGCCGGGATCTAATTCTAATAAACCAGGTTCGGGTATGACGTATGAACGTATTGGGAATATCCTGTCATTATCATGATGCCGCCGCGTGCCTGGTCAGTGATGGCGCACCGGTTGTAGCCGTCCAGGAAGAGCGTTTCAACCGCAAGAAGAACTCGTCAGAATTCCCGATCCAGGCGATCAACCATTGTGTCCAGGATGGCGGCATTACATTTGCTGATATTGACGCGATATGTTTCTACGAAAAACCTTTTCTTAAGTTCTCTCGTGTCATTATTGATCATCTGCAGGCATGGCCATTTTCCCTGAACAATTTCCTTCAGACAATGCCACATTGGCTCCAAGACAGGTTGACACTGCCTTTGACGTTGGATAAAGAATTGGGATTTAAGGGAAAAGTGTTCTTTATACAACATCATCTGTCGCATGCGGCGGGGTCATTTTTGGTTTCGCCGTTCGAAGAGGCGGCTATCTTGACGGGTGATGCGGTGGGTGAATGGGCGACCATGACCTATGGGCGCGGACGGGGACGGGATATCAAGATCCTGAAAGAGATCCGTTATCCCAACTCATTAGGGCTTGTTTATACCGCGGTGACAACGTATTTGGGGTTTGCGGCGCATGAGGGAGAAGGCACGGTCATGGCCCTGGCCAGTTGCGGTAAACCCAGGTATCTGGATAAATTGCGCGAGATCGTCCACGTCAAGGCGGATGGCAGCCATATTCTCGACGGAAGGTTCTTCGGGTTTAATAAAGGCGACAGGATGTATACCCCAAGATTCCTGAAAATGTTCGGTGAGGAAAGGAAGCCGGGCGCAAAGATCGATGAGCGGCACTGTGATCTTGCCGCGAGTTTGCAGAAATTCACGGAAGAAACCCTGTTGACCATCACGCGCCATCTCCAGCATGAGACCGGGTTGGATAAGCTGTGCCTTGGAGGCGGCTTGTTCCTGAATTGCGTGGCCAACAGCAAGATCCTGGAGCAGGGACCTTTTAAGGAGATATTTATTCAACCCGCCGCTGGTGATAGCGGCGGCGCCTTGGGGGCCGCGGTATATACGTACAATTGCCTTCACAATAACCCGCGAAGTTATGTCATGCGGCATGCATATTTGGGGACAAGTTATTCGGACGCCCGGATCGAAAGGATCTTGTTAAACCATAATATGGTGTTTAAGAAGTTTGATGATGAGGGTTTGTCAAAGTTTGTCGCGAAAAAGATAGCCGAGAACAAAATTATCGGATGGTTCCAGGGCAGGATGGAATTTGGCCCAAGGGCTTTGGGCAACAGGTCGATCCTGGGGAATGCCTGCAATCCCGGCATGAAGGAGTTATTGAATGCCAAGGTCAAGCATAGAGAACCATTCCGCCCTTATGCCCCGGTGGTTCTGGAAGAACGTGCGGCTGAATTTTTTGAACTTTCAGGGTCTTCGCCCTTTATGCTCCTGGCGCCCATGGTAAAAAGCGATAAAAGACCTATTATCCCCGGAGTTGTCCATGTTGACGGGACGGCGCGTGTTCAGACGGTCAGCCAGGCGTCCAATGAGAAACTTTGGCGTTTGATTAAGGATTTTGAAGGTATCACAGGGGTCCCGATCATTATTAACACATCTTTTAATTTGCGGGGAGAGCCGGTTGTTGGCTCACCGGAAGATGCCATTGCCTGTTTTAAAAAAAGCGATATGGATTTTCTGGTGTTGGGAAATTTGGTTCTGGATAAATGCGATAATTGTCAGGCTTGATGTTGTGGTATATATAGTATCAATTCAGTATTGTGAATTATTGAAGTCATGCCCTAAGAAAACTGTTGAAAAGAAAGTCTTTGATATATATAATAAAACAAATTATTTATCAGTATATAAGAGTGCAATTTTGATTACTGATTAATTCATATTTGTTGGGCATGAATAAATTCGGCGCGAGTGGTTAAGCCAACCACCACTTGGTTTATTGGTTGGTTAAGCTGGTTAGTTTAGGAGGGATTTATTATGAAAAATGCATCATTTTCCGGATTGCTGGGAGTAATTGTATTAGGATTTTGTCTTCTATTCCCGATGTTGGCTTTTGCTGAAACTTCATCTAAAGATACGGGTGCTTCCGAATCAACTTCGGTCGGATCAACCTCTGATAAGGCCCTTGGGTTTTTTGGAAAATTCATTAATCTGATTAACAGCGGGAAGGATGTTGAGGCTGAGAAGTTGGCTTCCATATCGGGTGTTAAGGATTTGAACAAGATATTTGGCAAGATCTCAAATCTTACTTTGGCATCGCGGGATGAAAAGGCTGCGCCTGATGCGCAGTGTGAGGGGGAAGATGTCCATAAGACTGTGGTCGGAAAGTGTTTTGTATATGTGCTGAAGAACAGTTCATTTAATGAAGGCGGCGATAAAATTTATTTTAAGGCCCATCTTCCCAACAGTGGCAGGGCTCTGTTCATCGTCGCTTTGAACGCCGTTAATGGAAAAACAGATGAGTTCAAGATCGAACAGATCGAAGGTGTTATTATAAAAAACATGGGTCCTGAGGGGTGGTTTGAAAAATTTCTTGAGACGCTGAAGGATGTGGCAACGTCGGGTGAGAATAATTAGTATGTTGATTTAACTGAACCTGTTGAGCACCGCAAGTATGTTTTTTCCTAGGAGGAGGCTTTGATCTGTTCAGCCTCCTCCTTTTTTTGTAAGCTTTGCGTGAATCTTGAAATAATTAATTCCGGGGTAAAACGCAGAGATTTTTTCTTCTTTGTGGACGTTGTGGTGTTGGGCAATTATGTATTAGACAAACAGGGAAATTTTGTGTGATAGAGCTATATATCGCACGAAGAAATCTTTTAAACGTTGTTAACACGCGAATGTTATGGCGAGAAGAATTTTTGTATTTTTGATTGGAATTATTTTAGCCGTCTTTTTGTTGGAAGCCGGATTAAGTTTGGCGGGGTCAATTGTTCATAAATGGGTAAATATTCGCAACAAGTTTGCAGGCAAGATCCACAGCAAACGTTATGTCGTATTGTGTTTGGGGAACTTTAATTTGCGGGGAGAGCCTGTTGTTGGCGCGCCGGAAGATGCCATTGCTTGTTACATGAACAGCAGCATGGATTATTTGGTCCTTGGGAATTATATTTTAGATAAGCAGGACTACCTTCAGGCGACATGAAAAGAGTTTTAGTATTTTTTATTGGGACCGTTACAGCGCTTTTCCTTTTAGAAGCAGGTTTAAGGCTGAACAGTTGTTTTTATCAGAGAAACATTCATTCCCCCGTTCGATCTTTCCCAAAGGATCACAGTAAGCCGTATATAATTTTATGTCTCGGGAATTTTTACACTTTGGGTGTAGGCGCCCCGCCAGGCATGAGTTATCCGGCTCAGCTTCAATTGTTATTCGATCATCAGGCCAAATACAAGGACGTCCAGGTCATTAACGAGGGGATTGGATATCAAAACTCGGCTGAACTATTAAAAGACTTGAGGGTAAAGATCGGGAAATATCATCCCACCCTCATTGTCCTTCAAACAGGGCAAACAAATAGTTGGAATTATCTGGGGTACATTGATTTTCTTTTCAAGGAGAGAAAGGACATATCATACAGTAAGAAGTTCGCGTATTATTTTAGTGAACTGTTACAGCGAAGTTCTGTGTACAGGCTTTTCAACTTGTTCCTTTACAATGGATGGCGCGACTACTTCAGTATTTCTTCCGGTTGTGAGAATGAAGAAAAATACTATAAATTGGTGAAATTCAGGGAGAACGTGGAATTAGGTGAAGAGATGGGGTATGTTGCGGGACCAGAGGTTATGGATCGCCGGCAGATCGATGAGGCGTTCAACGTCTTTATGAATGCGGTAAAGACACATCCGGGGCACCCTCAAAATTATTATGAAATAGGCTTTCTTTATAGGATTCAGAACAACTATGAAGAAGCGGTGAAATGGTATTTAAAAGCGTTGAATGCTGCTTTAGCGTGCCGTTATCGTTCGATGATTATTAATTCATCTTTGCGGATCAGGGATATCCTTTTAAACCATAAGGGCCCTAATGACGGGATAGCCAGCAAGCAGCTTTTGAGATCGGTTTATTATTATATTCACAGTAATCCTGCCCAGTTTGTTTATCTTTTGGGCTTAAGCGAATCGGAGATTTCCAAGTGGGTCGGATCTGATATTAAAGAAATTGTCAGTATCATTAAGCAACAAAAGATCAGGCTTATAATACAAAATTATCCTATTGCATGGCCTGTCAATTCCACGTTGTCAAGAGTCGCGGGAATCTTGCAGGTTCCGTTTGTAGATAATTATTCAGTTTTTAAGAAAAAGATAGCACAGGGAGTTCCTAAAGAATATCTGTTTGTTCCAGACAATCATTGCAGTGCCAGAGGGTATGGACTGATGGCGGAGAATGTTTATAACAAGATCATGGATGAAAATTTCCTGAAAGTGCCTGATAGGAAAGAATGAAAGTTCTTATGAAAAGGATCTTTGTGTTCTTTGCAGGAGCGCTGACAGCGTTTATTTTATTGGAGGGCGTCTTAAATCTGGGAGGTGTTGTTTATCAAACATATTGGGACCTTCATACGCGTTCTGCCGTTAAAGAAGCAGGTATAAAAAATGTGATACTTTGCCTTGGAAATTCGTATACCAAGGGTGTTGGCGCGGCGCCGGAAATGAGCTATCCGATGCAATTGCAGCAAATGCTTAATAGGAGCACGAACAATAATTCCTTGGTAATCAATAAAGGAGTTGGTCTTCAAAGCACTGCTGAATTATTGAGTTCATTGAAGTTTAATATTAAGCTGCATCGTCCCAATTTGATTGTTCTTCAGACAGGTCAGTGTAACCGCTGGAATTATTCTCTACACACGAATTATTTAAGAAGAGTTGAAGGAACTTTTTCTGTTGGGTCGCGTTTCAGAAATTTATTTATTGAGCTATATTTCAAATGCAAAGTGTTCAAGTTGTTCAAGTTATGTCATGCTTTTAGAAAGCTTATGAAGGCGCGATGCTTAAATGGACATCTTGTTGACAATAGTTACCGGGCTTCGGAACAGTATCAGGAGCTTACGGCATTAATCAGGGAGATCAACGTTAAAAAAGGTTTATTGTCCCTTGGTCAACATAAGTATGAAACTATGATCAACTTTTTTGCGGATAAGATACGAATTGACCCGGGTTGTTCACTAAATTATACGTTTATCGGGTATATTTATCGATTCCAGCAGAATTATGAGGAAGCTTTAAAATGGTTCATGAAAGGCGTGATCGTTGATGCTGAACTGGGGGCGATCGACGAATTTAACGAAGGGTATAAAGAGATCAGAAATATGAGGAAGACCCTGAAGGGGGCGCATAATGACGAGATCAATAAAAGGATAGATGAATTTATTATTCAGTTTGATCGCAAGAACCCGGATAAATCCTACAATTTTCTTCAGTTAGAGAATTCTGAGATCGATCAATGGATCGAATCGGATCTAAAGGAGATCGTAAGGATCGTCCGGCATGAGGGGGTAGGCATCGTTTTACAGAATTATCCCATGGCCGAGCACGAGAATTTGATCTTGTCGAGGATCGCCAGTGAACTGAATTTGCCATTCGTGGATAATCAGGCCGTGTTTGACGGGTTGATGGCCAAAGGGGTCCCCTGGAATGAACTTTTTGTCCCTGATTGCCATTGCAACGCCAAGGGCTACGGCATCATGGCCGAGAACGTTTATAATAAGCTAATGGCCGCGGGCCTTTTGAAGTGATCTTATGAAAGTTATTTTTATAACCCGCGAAGGATACGAATTATCCGGCGCAAGGGTGCGTTGTTACAACTTTGCGCGGGAATTGCGCGGGCATGGGATCGACGCGCGCGTCTTTTCCTTTGCTGAGCATTTTGACGCTAAGTATGGCGAAAAAGAATTCGGGATGTCTTTGCCCTATAAGTTGTGGCTGAGTGCGCGAGCGCTGGGGACATTCATGAAAGAAGATCCGCAGACGGTATTTATCCTGCAGAGGTTTAATTACCATGCGTTGGCGCCTCTTGTGGCGGCCGGGCTGAAAAAGCACCGCGTGATCTTTGATTGTGACGACTGGAATATCAGGGAAGACCCGGTCTATTATTTCGGGTTCTATCCTAGTTCCAAGATGGAGTATGTGACCCGCCGTGTCGCGCGTAATGCTGTCGCGTGCATCGCCGCCAGTCACTATCTTCAGGATTATTTGAGCGCTTTCAACCCACGTGTCAGCCTGTTACCCACAGGCGTTGACACGCAAAAATTTTTTCCCCGTTCACGTGAAGATCGTGCCGAGTTTGTTTTTTCCTGGATAGGGACTGCCTACCATGAGGATATGGGGAAGAATCTGGATTTTATGCTCTCGTGTTTTGATTCCCTGGCTGATCGCTACAGCCATGTGATCCTGAGTCTTGCGGGGGAGGGGAAATATTTTGAGCGGTTCCGTGCTTCGATAGGATCACATCGGCATCGTGACCGGATCCGAGTGAGTGGATGGGTCCCGGCCGATAGTATGCCGGAATACCTGTCAGGTGTTGATGTCGGCCTGTTACCTTTGATCCAGCGAACAAAATTCAATCTTTCCAAAAGTCCGACCAAATTGTTTGAATATATGGCGATGGGGTTGCCGACGGTTGCTAGTGACACGGGTGAAGCGGGCCGTATTCTCCGTGATGGCCATGCGGGGATCCTGGCGCGCGACAGGGGGTCTTTCGTTGCCGCCATGGAACGTATGGTTGAGGATCGGCCGTTGCGGATGGATATGGGCCGGCGGGCCAGGCAGGATGTTGAGGAACGTTTTTCGCTTCGTGCGCTTGGTTCCCAATTAGCGGCCCTGTTGCAAGAGATTTGATAAGGAGCATGGATGAAGGTTTCGATAGTTATTCTGACGTTGAATAGTCAGCAACATATCCGGGCATGTTTGTCGTCGGTGGTGTCGCAGGGGAACAATGATCTTGAGATCATCGTTGTCGATAATGCTTCGACGGACCAGACGGTCCCGCTTGTCCGCGGAGAATATCCGCAGGTCATCCTCATCAACAATGATGTTAATCGCGGGGCCAGTTACGCGAGGAACCAGGGGATAGCGCGCGCCAGTGGCGCGTGGATATTGTCCCTGGATAGCGATGTTGTGTTGGAACCTGATTTTATTGAACAATTCTTGTTGGCGGCAAAGGGTTTTGCGGATAATATTGGTATGGTTCAGACGAATATCCTTGATAAGGATGGGCGTCAGATTTATTCGCAGGGGGTCTATCTTTCGGTGTGGAGGAGATTCTTCGACATCAACAGGGGCAGGCCGGCGGGAGCCCCGCATCCTGGTGTTAAAAGGATACTTGGTCCCTGTTCCGCCGCGGCGTTCTACAGGCGCGCCATGCTGGAGCAGATTCGCGAAACAACCGGTTATTTTGACGAGAGGTTCTTTTTTTTGGTCGAGGATGTTGACCTGGCCTGGAGGGCGCGGCGGGCCGGATGGGGCGTGGCGTTTTGTTCCCGCTCCAGGTGCCGGCATCTTGGCAATGGTTCCGCCACAACGGCACCGATGCGACAGTATCTTTCTTTTCGTAACAGGTACCTTATGATCAACAAGAATGAAAGTTTTTGGCGCAGAGCCGTCACTTACGCCTTGGCGTTACCGTATGATGTCCCGCGTTTCTTTCACATGATGTTGTTCAATCCTCATATGCGGCAGGAGAGATAATGGCGCGTATTTTGATCACCGGCGGTTGCGGGTTCATTGGTTCATCGCTGGCATTTGATCTCACAAGCCGTGGTTATCAGGTCACTGTGGTTGATAATCTTAGCCGCCGCGGGTCTGAACTTAACTTGTCACGGTTGTTGGCGAAGGGAGTTGAGTTCGCCAATGGTGATTCCCGTGACCCCTCCAGCCTGGAGAAACTGAAGGAAACTTTTGCCTGCCTGGTAGAATGCAGCGCGGAGCCATCGGTCTTGTCAGCGGCTGTTGGTGATGGGGCCCGTTCATTGCTGGATGTCAATCTGCTGGGGGCCCTGAACTCTTTTGAGTGGGCCAGGCGCCGCGGTGTTCCCGTGATCTTCTTTTCGAGCTCGCGTGTATATCCGTATGACCGCCTCAATGCCTGCCATTACCGGGAAACGGCGACCCGGTTTGAATTTGTGGATGGTTGTCCCGGCGTAAGTCCTGCGGGGGTGAGCACCGGCATGCCGCTTGACGGGATACGTTCGCTTTATGGCGCCAGCAAGCTTTCGGCTGAGCTGATCTTGCGGGAGTACGCGGCGCAGTATGGTCTTCCGGCGATCATCAGCCGTTGCGGTGTTGTGGCCGGTCCCTGGCAGATGGCCAGGGCGGATCAGGGAATTTTTACGTTCTGGATGGCCAGGCATTATTTCAGGCTGCCGCTGCAGTATATCGGGTTTGGCGGTAATGGCCGTCAGGTGCGTGATCTTTTGCATATAAATGACCTGACAGATCTTTTGGCCCGGCAGGTCTCGGCTTTGGTAGAACGGCCTTCTGATTTCAAGGGGGACATTTTTAATATTGGCGGGTCAACCCGTTCCAGTTTGTCGCTGTGTGAGGCAACGGAAATATGCCGGCGCATTACGGGCAATGAGGTCGCCATCACATCCATGATGGAAGACCGTCCATCGGATGTCATCTGGTATGTATCGGATAACGGTCCTACGGGAAGGGCGTTTGGATGGGAGCCAAAAAGATCTCCGGAAGATATCCTCCAGGATATCTTTACCTGGATCAAGGATAATGAACGGCTTCTCAGGGAGATTTTTTTATGAGCATTGTCCTGGTGACAGGTGCCGCCGGCCTTATCGGCGCTGAGGCTGTCCGGTTTTTCTCAGGCCGCGGGTTCAAGGTCGTCGGTATCGACAATGATATGCGGCGGTATTTCTTTGGTGATGAGGGGAGTTCGCATGGCAACCTGGTACGGCTTGCGGAACATTGCCCCGGTTTTATCAATCATGAGGCGGACATCCGGGACAGGCCGGCGCTGGAAAATTTGTTTCGGGAGTATAACACGGATATAGCTTTGGTCATTCATTGCGCCGCCCAGCCAGGACATAATTGGGCCGCGCGTGAGCCATTGACGGATTTTGATGTTAACGCCGTGGGGACGGCGAACCTTCTGGAAGCGGTCCGTCTTCACTGCCCGAAGGCGGTCTTTATCCTGACATCCACCAACAAAGTTTATGGCGACAATGTGAATCGTCTCCCGTTTGTCGAGCTACCCACGCGCTGGGAATTGGACGCCGGGCATCCTTATGCCGCCAAGGGCGTCGATGAGACGATGTCCCTGGACCGATGCATGCATTCCTTGTTCGGTGCCTCGAAGCTGGCAGGGGATGTCCTTGCCCAGGAGTACGGTCGTTATTTCGGGATACGGACCGGAGTTTTCCGGGGAGGTTGCCTGTCAGGTCCGGGGCATGCCGGGGTTGAAGGGCATGGTTTTCTCGCGTATTTGATGAAATGCGCCGTTTTGGGGCGTCAGTATAAAATATTTGGTTATGGCGGCAAGCAGGTGAGGGATAACATCCACAGCCATGACCTGGTTGGCGCGTTCGATCAATTCTTCCAGGCTCCAAGAGCCGGTGAGGTCTACAACATCGGTGGCAGCCGTTTCAGCCATTGTTCGCTTCTGGAAGCGGCCGCTTTATGCGATACGATCACTGGTAAACGGCTGGACACTGTTTTGGTGGATGAACCCCGTGCCGGGGACCACATCTGGTGGGTTAGCGACGTTTCAAAATTCGCGACGCATTATCCCGCGTGGAAGCTGACACGCACGGTCGAGGATATCCTGGTAGAGATATACCAGGAAAACAGGGAACGTTGGCTTAAGACGCCGCTGATTTGAATTCCGCCACAAGTTTTTGCGCGATATCTTTCGCGTCGCCAAAGATCATCCGCGTATTGTCATAGTAGAACAGTTCGTTCTCGATCCCCGCGAAACCCGCCGCCATGGATCGCTTGATCACAAAAACAGTCTTGGCCTTGAACGTTTCGATGATCGGCATGCCGTAGATCGGCGATGACTTGTCGTGGAGCGCGGCAGGGTTCACCGTATCGTTGGCGCCTATCACAATGGCCACGTCGACCGTGTCCATCAACGGGTTGATGTGATCCATTTCCACAAGCTGGTCATAGGGCACGTTGGCTTCGGCCAGGAGCACGTTCATGTGCCCGGGCATCCTTCCGGCCACCGGATGGATGGCATATTTAACGTCGGCGCCGTTCTTCTCGAGCAATTCCCCAAGTTCCCTGACTGCGTGCTGGGCCTGGGCGACGGCAAGGCCGTAACCCGGGGTGATGACAACAGAACGCGCGGATTCAAGGATCAGGAACGCGTCCTCGGGGCTGATGGGTTTCACTTCGCCTTTGGCCGTTCCTTCCGCTTTTTTCTTCCGTGGGGCAAACGCGCCGAAAAGGACATTGTTGAGCGAACGGTTCATGGCCTTGCACATGATATAGCTGAGGATGATCCCGTTGGCACCGACTAGAGCGCCCACGACGATCAAGAGGACATTGTTAATGACAAACCCCGTTGTGCAGGCCACAAGCCCCGAGTAACTGTTGAGGACCGAGATGACAACGGGCATATCAGCCCCGCCGATGGGGATGACCAGGAGGACACCTAGCGCCAGCGACAAGGCCAGGATCCACAGGAAAACCGGATGGAACGCGGGTGTCATGTAAAATGGCACGGCCAGGAGAAGGACTCCGGCGAGTACGGCGATATTGAGGATCTGTTGCCCCTGGAAAAGCAGGGGTTTTCCGGGCATACGTTCGCTCAATTTGGCCCAGGCCACAAGGCTTCCTGTGAAGGTGATGCCGCCGATGAGAATGGACAGGTACAGAGCCGTGATGACGACCACGCTATCGGGGGTATGGTTCTGGTAGGCGCTCCAATCGACGAACACGCTGGCCAGGCCGCCGAAGCCGTGCAGGAGGGCGACCATTTCCGGCATCTGTGTCATGGCCGCGCGCATGGCCACAAAAGCGCCCAGGCTGCCGCCGATGGCGCCGCCAATAAGGATCCATTGGAATGAAATGATCTCCCTGGCGGTAAGCGTGGCCAGGACTGCCAGCAGCATGCCCAGCGCGGACATCCAGTTGCCTTTGCGGGCCGTTTCCGGAGAGCCAAGGAACTTCAGGCCGGAAGCAAAAAGGATACAACTGATGATATAAACGATATTGACCCAGGACGCGTGGTTCATGTTTTATCCTTTTTTGATCGCGGGAGATTGGGCGGAAGTCTTGGACTTGAACATCTTGAGCATGCGTTCGGTGACGAGATATCCGCCGACCACGTTGAAGGTCGCCATGGCAACGGCCGCTGTCCCAAGGAAAATGGTCAAAGGAGAATTGGCGTCACCGGAACCCGCGGCGATAAGCGCTCCGACGAGCGTTATCCCGGAGATCGCGTTGGCCTCGGACATGAGCGGCGTATGGAGCAGCGGGGGTACGCGGCTGATCAGGGCAAAGCCGAGGAATACGGACAAGGCCAGGATGTAGAGCAGGAACACAAAGGGGATGATCTGGTTTTCCATAAAGCTCCTTATTTTAAGACTTTCCCTTGATGGGTGATAAGGCAACCCTTGATAAGTTCATCATCAGGGTTCAGGAAAAAGGCGTTCGTTTCCTTGTTCCATGAATGTTCAATGAAACTGACAAGGTTGGAACTGAACATGTCGGAGGCATTGATGCGGACGCGGGAAGGCAGGTTCCCCAGCCCTATGATGCGCACGCCATGGATGAGGGTTTCTTCATTCAAGATGGCGCCTTCAACATTGCCACCGGCTTCGATCGCCATGTCAACGATCACGCTACCGGGCTTCATGGCTTCGACCATGGCACGGGTGATGATCACAGGCGCTTTCTTGCCGAAAATAAGGGCTGTTGTGATGACAATGTCCGATGCCGCGCAGACCTTCGCCATAACGGCGCGCTGTTTGTCAAGCTGTTCGGGGGTCAGGGCTTTCGCGTAACCGTCCTTGGTCTGACCGGTCTCTCCAAGGTCGACTTCAACGAATTTCGCGCCCAGTGACTGGACCTGTTCCTTGACCACGGGCCTGGTGTCAAAGGCATCGACGCGCGCGCCCAGGCGTTTGGCTGTGGCGATGGCCTGCAGGCCGGCCACCCCGGCGCCGATGATGAAAACACGGGCAGGGGAGATGGTACCCGCGGGGGTCATCATCATGGGGAGAGCTTTGTTGATCCTTTCGGCGGCCAGGATCACCGCCGCGTAACCGGCCAGATTGGCCTGGGAGCTGAGGGTGTCCATTTTCTGTGCCAGGGTCGTGCGCGGGATCATTTCCAGGCTGATGCCTGAAATGCCGCGTTCGGCCATGGCGGCAACAAGGTCTTTTTCATTGAACGGGTCGAGCAGGCTGATGTGCACAGCGCCTGGGGACATCTGGCGGACTTCCTCTATAGAAGGTTTGCGCACGCGCAGGAGGATATTGGCCTTTGAAATGATATCCGCGCGGGTAGCAGTGCTCGCGCCCGCGATGATATATTCCTGGTCAGCGATGTTCAACGTGGCGCCCAGGCCTGGTTCGAAAAGGACGCTAAAGCCTTTTTTGACGAACCGGGCCGCGGTGGAAGGGACTATGGCCGCGCGCAGTTCTCCGGGGAAGGTTTCTTTAACAATGCCGATGATCATGCGGGCTCCTGTTGTTTGCCACGGGTTGCGTAATCCTTGAACCTGTGGTATTCCAGCAGCACGGGCTCCTGATGGTCGCCGCGTTGCTGTCGCCACGTTGCTGCTGGAATAGGCTGATAAGAATCCTTATCAGCCTAACAAAAACACAAAGCTTGTCAAGGCATAGGGATTAAAAATCCATGATTATTTCTAGACGGAAATGCAAAAAGGGAGTATATTCAAACACTAATAACAATTTTTATGATCCCCGCTCGATCCTGGGTACAGGATCCAGGGCGGGATTTAATTTTTTCTACAAGGAGGAAGCTTTTATGGGCACGTTCACACGATCTATCTTGAGACCACTATTGCTGATGCCGGCCGTATTTTTAATGGCTGGTCTGGCGCCCGCGTGGGCGAGTGAGGCGGACCTTATTGTGCCGAATCTCGCGTCCGTATCGTTCCTGGGTCTTGATGGCAAGACGCTTCTCTTATATGGCATGGCTATTTGCGTGTTCGGGTTCCTGTTCGGCCTCACCCAGTTTGTCAGCATCATGAAGATGCCGGTCCATAAGTCCATGAAGGACATTTCCGAGCTTATCTATGAAACGTGCAAGACCTATCTCATCACTCAGGGCAGATTCCTTCTGATCCTGGAGGCTTTGATCGGGATCGTCATGATCGCCTATTTCGGCTGGCTGCGCCATATGGAGGCCGTTAAGGTCGTGATGATCCTCATTTGTTCGCTGATCGGTATCGCGGGCAGCTATGGGGTGGCCTGGTTCGGCATGAGGATCAATACCATGGCGAATTCGCGTTCCGCCTTCGCCGCGCTCAAGGGCCTGCCGTTCCCTGTGTACGCCATCCCGGTCCAGGCGGGCATGTCCATCGGTATGCTGCTCATTTCGACCGAGCTTCTGGTTATGTTGTCCATCCTGCTTTTCATTGATCCGTCTTATGCTGGCCCCTGTTTCATCGGCTTTGCCATCGGCGAGTCGCTGGGCGCTTCCGTCCTGCGTATCGCGGGCGGCATCTTCACCAAGATCGCGGATATCGGTTCGGACCTGATGAAGATCGTGTTCAATATCAAGGAAGACGATGCCCGTAACCCTGGTGTC
Organism: Candidatus Omnitrophota bacterium; assembly: GCA_903901225.1. Classification (GTDB taxonomy): domain Bacteria; phylum Omnitrophota; class Gorgyraeia; order Zapsychrales; family Fredricksoniimonadaceae; genus Fredricksoniimonas; species Fredricksoniimonas borealis. Next base: position 19,610 of record CAIUQE010000014.1, on the reverse strand, counting down.
ATCGCCGATTGTACGGGTGATAACGCGGGCGATTCTGTCGGCCCCACGGCTGACGGTTTCGAGACCTATGGCGTCACCGGCGTCGCGCTTATTTCTTTTATTCTGCTTGCGATAAAAGACCCGGTTGTCCAGGTGCAGCTGTTGGTATGGCTTTTCGTCATGCGCCTTCTCATGATCATCGCAAGTGCCCTGTCGTACTGGCTCAATGGTGTCCTCGCCAAGGCGCGATATGCAACGGCCAAAGAAATGAATTTTGAGGATCCCTTAAGCTCGCTGGTATGGATCACGTCGTTCGTTTCGATCGTTTTCACCTTTGCCGCCTCATACCTCCTGATCCCGACCATGGGTGACGGTACGATGTGGTGGAAGCTGGCGGCGATCATCACCTGCGGCACGGCGGCAGGGGCGATCATCCCGGAGTTGGTCAAGATATTCACATCGCCTGAATCGGCATTCGTGAAGAACATTGTCGAGTCATCGAAAAAAGGAGGAGCTTCTCTCAATATCCTGGCCGGTTTTGTGACGGGCAACTTCAGCGCGTACTGGATGGGGCTTACGATCACGATCCTCATGGCGGGCGCGTATTTCGTCAGCGGGATGGGCCTTGATGCGATCATGCTGGCCCCGTCTGTTTTCGCGTTCGGTCTTGTGGCGTTCGGATTCCTGGGCATGGGTCCGGTGACGATCGCGGTCGATTCTTACGGCCCTGTCGCGGATAACGCGCAGTCGATCTATGAGCTTTCTCTGATCGAGAAAGTCCCGGCGGGTGAGATCAACAAGGAGTTTGGGTTTACGCCTGATTTCGAGAAAGCCAAGCATTATCTTGAATCCAATGACGGCGCGGGCAACACGTTCAAAGCTACTTCCAAGCCGGTCTTGATCGGCACGGCGGTTGTTGGCGCGACGACCATGATCTTTTCGATCATCATGATCCTGACGGTCGGCCTGACAACGAATATCCAGTTCCTTTCGATCCTGTATCCGCCCTTCCTTTTGGGGATGATCATGGGTGGTGCGGTGATCTACTGGTTCACGGGGGCTTCCACACTGGCGGTCGTCGCGGGCGCGTATCATACGGTGGAGTTCATCAAGAAAAACATCAAGCTGGATGGCGCTGAAGCGGCTTCCATCAAGGACAGCAAGAAGGTCGTCGAGATCTGCACGACATTCGCACAGAAGGGGATGATCAACCTTTTCCTCGCGGTCCTGTTTTCAACGCTCGCGTTCGCGTGCCTGAACCCGTACTTTTTCATTGGCTACCTGATCTCGATCGCGTTGTTCGGGCTTTTCCAGGCGATCTTCATGGCGAATGCGGGTGGTGCGTGGGATAATGCCAAAAAAGTCGTTGAGGTTAATCTGCGCGAAAAGGGAACGGAATTGCATGCGGCCGCTGTTGTGGGCGACACTGTCGGTGATCCGTTCAAGGACACGTCTTCTGTGGCGCTTAATCCTATCATCAAGTTCACGACGCTCTTCGGCCTTCTGGCTATTGAGATCGCGCTCCAGTTGAGCCATGGCCTTAATATTGGGTTGGCGGCTGTGTTCTTTGCGGTTGCCGTGACCTTCGTGTTGAAGTCCTTCACGGACATGCAGATCATTGCGGAAAAAGCTGAGAAGTAAAGATCAGGTTTTTCAATACCTGCAAGTATAAAAAGGCCCCCGGGGGCTCAAAATCCCGGGGGCTTTGTTGTTTTTCCTCCCTTTCCATTGACGTTAACGTCGGTTTTTGTTAAAGTTCCATAAGAGTTTATGTTGTAATCGCCAACGGGATATCCGCACGGGAGGGTTTTTCATGTCGCTCTGGCAAATGCTTAAACTGGGTGGGGGGACGGTCATTGTCCTCCTAGGCCTATCAACGCTGTCGCTGGCGGTCATTATCGAACGCGTGATCATGTATTTCCGCTCGTCCAGGACCCGCCGCGAGGTGTTCATGATGGATATTGCCGACCAGATCCGCCGGGATAATGTGTCCAAGGCCCTGGAGATATGCCATAACACCGCAACGCCGTTCGCCAGTGTTGTCGCCGTCGGGCTAGGGCTTCGGGGCGGCACAAGCACGGTGATCGACAATGCCATGGAACGGCAGATCACCATCGAGACGATCAAGCTGGAACGCCGCATTGCCATTATCGGCACCATTGGCAGCACCGCGGTTTATATTGGCCTTTTTGGTACCGTCCTGGGGATCATCCGCGCGTTCCAGGATATTGCCCAGCAGGGGGCCGGCGGCATGGCGGTCGTCATCAACGGCATTGCCGAGGCGCTGGTCTGCACGGCGGTGGGCTTGTGCGTGGCGGTGCCGGCGGTCATAGCGTTCAATTACTGCCAGAGCCGCATCGAGCGTTTTGTGATGGACATGGATCTTGCCGCGTCCGAAGCCCTGGATCTTATCACCGGGGCGAAGTGATGAACAGGCGCCCGCGCAAACGCCAGCTCGTCGCCGAGATCAATATCACGCCTTTCACGGATGTTATCCTTGTTTTGCTTGTTATTTTCATGATCGCCACGCCGCTGATCTACCAGTCGAACATCAAGGTCAAGCTTCCGGAGTCAGCAGCGGCTTTGCCGCATGAGATCGGGAAGGTCAAGCAGACCGTCGTCACGATCACGAGTGAAGGCATGGTTTACCTGGACGACAAGCTGGTCACCAACAAGGAACTGCGCGAGAAGATTGCGGCCATGTTGAAGGCTGAAGCGTCGCTCAGCGTTTACCTGCGCTCCGATCAGCAGACCCGTTTCAAGGATGTCGTCGATGTTTTGGACATCATGACGGCCCTTGGCGTTTCCAAGCTTGATATCGCGGCCGTCAAGGTCGAGTGACAAAACTTATGAAAGTTGTTATCGTTTTTCATTCAGTCACAGGGAATGGTCATCTGCTCGCCAGGAAGTTTCGTGATGAGCTGCAGCAGCCTGGCACGGAAGTTGCGCTTTTGCGCGTCCCTGACCCTCTCTGGAAAGAAATGCCCGATCTTTCATCCGTGGCGCGCGACAATCTTCGCGCGATGAGAGACCTTCCTGAAGCAACATCTCAAGCATTGACCGATGCTGAACTGATCATCATGGGGGCTCCCACATATTTTGGTAATGTTTCCGCTCCGATGAAGGCTTTCATGGATTCCACGGGCGGCTTATGGGTCAAGGGGCTGCTTGCGGGAAAAAGGTTCGCCGCGTTCACCTCCGCGGGTAATGCTGAGGGTGGCGGTGATCTTTGTTTACAGGCGTTGCATACGTATGCTAAATATATGGGGATGCTTTCGGTCCCTTTACCCGTTACCGCGGTGCCCGGCGTGAACACGCCGGCATTGGGCGTAGTCCATTATTCCGCGGGCAAGTCTGCCGAAACGCTTGACACGGGGACCGCCCGGATCATCAGCGGGTTTTCTTCTTTTCTGAGAGGGTGTTATGGATCAGGCCATTGATAACAGGCGTAAGTATCAGCGTTATGAGACCGACACGCGGATAGAATTCCGCGTGCCTTACGATTTTGAAGCCGAAGTCGATTTCAGGATCACCGAGGAGATCATGGAAGGCCGTGAACGCACGTATGCCGGATTTTCAAGGGATATTTCCATCCGCGGGATTTCATTCCGTTCGCCCAAACGCCTTGACCCCGGCGATCTTTTATGGATGGACTTCCATTTGCCCAAGAGCGACCAGGTTGTTTTTTTGAGGGGGGAAGTCTGCTGGTGCCAGGCACTTGAGGTGGGGATTGATGCCAAGGCGGGTTTCCTGGCCGGCGTTAAGATCAATACGGTCGACGGGCATGATGTTGATGAGACGGTTTATTTTGATAAAGCCTACGGCGTTGTCTGGAGTGAGCTTCTGGAGCGCGTTTTGGGCGGTTTCGCGAAGTTGAACCGGAAAAAAACCTGACCGGTATATTCCCATGACAAAGACAAAGCCATATGTCCTGGTCCTCAGAGGGGTCCTTCAGGATCCCGAGGGGCGTTTTCTTTTGATGCAACGCTCCGCGCGCAGCAAGGGGTGGCCGGGGAAATGGGAATTTCCCGGAGGGAAGATCGATCCCGGCGAAGAGATCTCACTGGCATTGACGCGCGAATGGAAAGAAGAGACTGGGCTTGAGATCGTTGTGGACCATTTTGTCGACGCGTTCGAATGGGAGCGGGAGAATGATCGCATCCTTTACATGGTCTTCCGCGTCAAGAATACGTCATCCGCGGCGGTCGTCAGGTCGGATGAACATGATGCCTTTGGATGGTTTGACCGTGAGGCCATGCGCGCGCTTGATATTTCTCCGGCCCTCAATCGGGTGGTCGAAATGCTATGCGCCTGATCAGCTGGAATGTCAACGGTATCCGCGCGGTCCAGAAAAAGGGGTTTCTGGACTGGGTCAGGCGGGAAGGTCCGGACATCCTTTGCCTTCAGGAGACGAAAGCGGACATATCCCAGCTCGACGATGAGCTTGTCAATATCCCCGGATATTCTTCCTATTGGTGTTCAGCCGAAAAGAAAGGCTATAGCGGGGTTGCTGTTTATTCCAGGAAAGCCCCAGAGTCCGTGGCGTACGGACTTGGGAAGAAGGAATTTGACAGCGAAGGCAGGGTCCTTATCCTTGATTACGGCGCTTTTGTGCTCTTTAACATTTATTACCCTAATGGCGGCGCCGGCAACAAACGGGTCCCGTTCAAGCTCGATTTTTATGAACTTTTTCTGGCTAAAGTCGCGGCTTTGAGAAAACAGGGGCGTCACGTTGTCTTCTGTGGAGATGTGAATACGGCGCATGAAGAGATCGACCTTGCCCGTCCGAAGGAGAATTCCAAAAACACGGGCTTTCTTCCGGAAGAAAGGGCCTGGCTGTCAAAATTCATTGCCAGCGGGTTCGTCGACACGTTCCGGCATTTTTGCAAGGACAAGGGGCATTATTCCTGGTGGGATTACAAGACGGGCGCGCGTGCCCGTGATATCGGCTGGCGCCTTGATTATTTCTTCGTCGACAAAGAGTTCCTCCCTAACGTGAAGAAAGCTTTTATTCTCAAGGATATCGCGGGTTCTGACCATTGTCCCGTGGGGATTGAAATATGAGCCCGGATCTTCCATTAAAAAAATCCGGGGTCAGCACGCGCGCATTTCTCATTGTGCTGACGATCCTGGGGTTTTCTTTCTTTCCGACTCTTATTGGAGCGGCCGACACTGAGGGTCGTTTTTCCCTGACAAGTCCCGTGTTCCATGACGGTGAAGCGATCCCCGAAGCATATACCTGCAAGGGCGCTGATATCAATCCTCCTTTGGAAATAAGCAACCCTCCCGTCGGAGTGCATGAATTTGTCCTGACGGTGCGGGAACCTGATAATCCCATCGGGCCATGGTCGCACTGGCTTGTTTTTCACATTTCTCCGGCCACGCGCATGATCGCCCAGAATTCTGTTCCCGGGACCCAGGCGCTCAACGATTTCGGCAACTTTTATTACGGCGGCCCGTGCGTTTTTGATGCCAAGCCGCATCATTTTGTTTTCACGGTCTTTGCGCTTAATGATCTTCTTGATAATGTGAACGAGGGGTCAACGCTGGACGTTCTTGAAAAGGCCATGCGAGGGAAGGTCATTGGCAAGGCCCAGCTCATCGGTACTTACAGGAATCCGCTGTGGGGTCAGGACGATCCTCCGCTATGACAGTATCGTTTTCCTGCCGTCAGGAGGTCGACCGGAATCTTGAACGGATCTACGTGATGGAACAGCGTCAATTCATTTCCATGAAGCTGGACCTGAACGAACGTTACCCTGATGGCCTTGCCACGTATGTCACGGCTGTCAAAGCGTTCAACGCGGCATTCGACGCGCACCAAGCCCTCGAAGGACAGTACTCATTGGATCTGTCCCTGCAAACCAGGGACAATGCGTTGGCCCTTGAAGAGAAACATGCAACCTTGACGGAACGGTTCCTGGAACTTAAACCCTTTGTCCTTGCGGCGCGCAAGGCGTTGGAGATATGATGCCGCAAGATTTTTTTTCTGTTTCCGAGTTGAACACCATGATCCGGGATGTCCTTACGTCCGGATTCCCTCGTGCTGTCTGGGTTTGCGGCGAGGTCCAGAGTTACGACCGCAACAAGGGCAAGCCGCACGCGTTCTTCGAGCTCGTCGAGAAAGATGAGCAATCCCATGAAGTGAAAGCACGCACCGGCCTTGTGATCTGGGCCAACACGCGTCCCCGGATCGAGGCAGTGCTCCGGAAGGCCGAGAACGCGTTTGAGCTCAAGGATGACATTGAGGTGAAATTCCTTTGCCGGGTTGATTTCTACCCCGGGTTCGGGCAAGTGAGGCTTATAGTTGAGAACATCGACCCTGTCTATACCCTGGGCAAGATCGCCCAGGACCGCCAGAAGTTGATCGCGGAGCTTTCCAAGTCAGGCCTTCTGCAGAAGAACAAAACGCTGGACCTTCCTCTTGTCCCGCTGAACATCGGCCTTGTCACCGCCTTCGATTCCGCGGCTTACCATGATTTTATCGACGAGCTCGGGCGCGGCGCCGGCGCGTTCAAGGTCCATCTGGCCAGGGCAGTGATGCAGGGAAAAAATGCCGCGCCGTCCGTGTGCGCGGCGATCGCGGCCCTTCAGTGCGTTGACCGGCTTGATGTCATCGTCATCACCCGGGGCGGAGGCTCTATTGCCGAACTGGCGTGCTTTGATTCAAGGGAGATCGTCGCGGCCATAGCGCAGTCCCGGTATCCGGTCGTGACAGGGATCGGGCATGAGATCAACACCTCCATTGCAGACCTGGCGGCACACACGTTCGCCAAGACACCGACCGCCGCGGCCCAGTTGCTGGCCGGGCGGGTCAGAGAATTTGTTGAACGCCTGGATGGAACTTGGCTGAAGCTGAAAGAAGCGGTCCATGCTGATCTGCTGGCCCGTCAAGGCCATCTAAAGGATGCTGTGAGCGAAATACGCCGGATATGGCAGGAGCTGGTGGCGGGCCGGCGCGAACATCATGTGCGGCTTGTTGAAAAGCTCAGGGCGCTGCCTTTGGGCGCTACGGCAAGGGCCAGGGAAGGCTTGGAACGGTCATCGCGCCAGTTAAAAAATACAATTCAATTGCGTCTTCAATCCACAGTGACTAAAATAGGGCATTACGAAAAGTTGATCGCCATGGCGTCACCTGTTAATGTCCTCAAGCGTGGATTTACGATCACAAGGGCCGGCCGGGGGAAACTGCTGGTGTCGGCGCGGGACCTTAAAGAAGGCCAGGCGATCAGGACAGAATTCATCGACGGCGAAGTTGAGAGCGTTGTTGCCAAAGGAGTTTGATATGCCCGAGATCAAGTATGCCAAAGCCATTGAACGGATCGAGGACATCATCCGCAGGATCGAGAACGAAGAGATCGATGTGGACGAGTTGTCGGTCCATGTCAAGGAAGCGGCCACGCTGGTCAAACTTTGCCGGGACAAGATCGGGAAAGCGGAACTTGAGCTTAAGGATGTGGCGCAGAAGTTCGAGGAACAAAGCGGGGACGGAAAGGGGTAACGCATGAGCGTATTGGCGTTGGGTATATTCATCAGCGTAATGTTGCTGGTTCTGCTGGGCCTTCAGATATATTGGATCGTTTCCCTGCGCAAGGCGCAGAAAGCTTATCTTGAACAGGCCCGTCATGAACAACCGACGATGTGGGACGTGCGCGAGGTCCTGCGTGAGGGTGACAAGGACCTGGCGGTCCAGCTTTACTGTGATATTTTCCGTATCCATGACATCGAGCGTGCCCGCAAGGAAGTTGACGAGTTCGCGCGCAACATTATCAGGTAGAGGCGCCCATGGGTCATTGTGTTTTTTGCCGTGATATTCCCAGGATCATGGAGAATGACCTGGCGTATGCGGTTTATGATATAAACCCCGTTTCCAGAGGCCATGCGCTTGTTATTTCCAAGCGGCATGTGGAGCAATTTTTCGATCTGACGCCCGAGGAATCGGCGGCCATCCAGCAGTTGCTTTCCCTTATGAAAATCTTTGTCCAAAAAGACCATTCTCCTGACGGGTATAATGTCTGGGTCAATTGCGGCGCGGTGGCGGGCCAGGTCGTGATGCACGCCCATGTTCATCTGATCCCGCGTTATGAAGGCCAGATCTTGCATATCCGTGAACACCTCAAAGGTAATATGGCATGATCGTCCGGAGCATATGGCGTCTATAGGTATCCAAAGCATCCATTGTTACGATTTCGAACTTCCCCTTGCCCAGCCCTTTGTTGTCCGTTCTCAGGAGATAAAGATCCGCAAGGGCGTTATCATTCATACTATTTCTGAATTCGGGCATATGGGTTTTGGTGAAGTCTCGCCTCTGCCCGGCATCAGCCATGAGTCTCTTCAGAAGGCGGTCCATCAGCTGGATGTCCTGAGACGCGAATTCAAGGGTGCGCGCGTCCCTCTTGAGCCGGCCATTTTGTTGAAATGGCTGACCGACCGTTTGCCCGACGATGCCGTTTGCCCATCCGTAAAATTCGGATTTGAGATCGCCATGATCAGCATGATAGCGGCGATCAGCAATAAGAGTATCTTTTCATTCCTCACGAATGGCGTCGAAAAAGATATTTTCAGCGCCGGCCTCCTTCAAGGCCCTCTGGAGATAATGATCCGCCAGGCCAGATTTCTTGCTGCCAAAGGGTATAAGACGTTCAAGCTGAAAGTGGGCAGCCGGAATATTCCCCTTGATGTCCAGAAGGTTGATGAGTTGCGCGCTGTCCTTGGCCCTGACATCAAATTAAGGCTGGATGCCAACCGTGCCTGGCGCCTGGATGAGGCGGTTGTTTTTGCCCAGAGCATCGGCAAGGATCGTATCGAGTATATCGAGGAACCTCTGGCGGATCCCGTCCAGCTGGAACAGTTTGTCCGGGCGACCGACATGACGATCGCCATGGATGAAACATTGACGCATGTTCCTTTGGAAGACCTGGTCGATCGCATGGGGGTGCGTTATGTCATTGCCCGGCCAATGGCGATGGGAGGCGTGACCAGGTATCTTGATTTTCTTAAGACGGCTTCAAGGGCAGGTCTTCAGGTCATTATCACGTCGGCTTTTGAATCGGGGATCGGGATGACGGCCCTGGTCAACCTTGCCGGCATGTCCTGCGCGGTGGCCAACCTGGGGTCTTCCAACTGGTTTGAGCAGGACCTTGTCCTGAGGCCACTTATGGTCAGCAGCGGCAGGATACCTGCCGACAGGTATTTCCTGCCCATCAAATTCTTTTATGGTGATTTCGCAGAGAAATTACAGGCGACGTGATCATGAGAGATCCCTGCCCGGCGGCATTGAACGCCGCGCGTTATCCGAAGAACACCGCGATCCTCTGGAACGGGCGCTCCCTGACATGGGACGCGCTGAACAATTACGTCCATAGCACATCCCGTTATCTGAAAGAGATCGGCATTCGCGTGGATGGCCGTGTGCTGGTTGTTGTCGATGCATCCCCGGCATATGTCATTTGCCTGTTGGCCTTATGGCGTATCGGTGCTCTGGTGCGCCTTGTTGACCTTCGCACCGAGCCCGGCGTTGCGGAGGGTTTTAAACCGGATTTTGTGATCAGTCCCCGCGCTTGCCGTGGCTTGTGGGGAAAGGATGCTCGTTGGAGCGATATTGAAAAGATAGTGGCTTACGGGTATAATGACACGTTCCTTGGTCATGAAGCGGCCCTGGCCCCTGAATTGGTTCCTGACCAGCCGGCCCTGGTGCGTATTGAAGGGGGCAAGGCGGTTATTCTTTCGCACGCCCGGTTGAGGGCTGACCCCGGTCCGTTGCGGGAGTTGTTGACGGCATTAGGTACAGGCAGTTGTTTTTCTTTCTAGAGGAGGGGAAATGTACAATCATCGCGCGCGCATTTATCTGCATCATACCGACGTGACAGGCCGGTTGTTCTTCGCGAACCAGCTCACCCTTGTCCACGAGGCCCGTGAATATTTCCTTGAATTCCTCGGGTTCACCCAGGAGGATTTTTTGGAACATCCTGTTGTGACGTTCCCTGTGGTCCATGCCCAGGCGGATTACAAGGCGGGCCTCAAGACCGCCGACGTGGTCGATATTGCCGTCAGGGTCGATAAGATCGGCGAAACATCGGTTACCTTCGCCTTCACCCTGCTGAAGAACGGGGAGCTTGTCGGGACGTCGCGGACCGTGAACGTGACCGTTGACAAGCGCACGGGTAAAAAGATGCCTATCCCTTCGGAATGGCGGGCGCGTTTCCAGAAAGGGTGTAAGGAAAACCCTCTTTCCGTGACCAATTGACAGTTAAAACAATTTAATCTGGAGGACCTATGCCGTACCAATTACCTGAACTGAAATTTGCTTATGATGCCCTTGTGCCGTACATTGACGCCAGGACAGTTGAGATCCATCATGGCAAACACCACAAGACCTATGTGGACCGTTTTAACGCGGCCATTGCCGGTAAGCCTCAGATCGAAAATCTTTCCGGTGAAGAGATACTGGCTAACCTTGATAAAGTGCCGGAAGAAGCACGCGCGGCGGTTCGAAATAATGGCGGCGGCGCGGTCAATCACAGCCTTTACTGGTCCGTCATTGCGCCTAAGGCCGGTGGTGAGCCAAAAGGCCCGGTTGCTGATGCCATCAAAGCGGCGTTTGGCACGTTCGCGGAGTTCAAGGTAAAGTTCTCGGACGCGGCCCTGACCCAGTTTGGCTCAGGCTGGGCCTGGCTGGTGGTGAACAAGGAGAATAAACTGGAGATCGTCAAGACCGCTAACCAGGATTCGCCCTTGTCGGCCGGAAAGAAGCCGGTCCTCCTGATCGACGTCTGGGAACACGCGTATTACCTGAATTACCAGAATCGCAGGCCTGATTATATTGAAGCTTTTTATAATGTGATCAATTGGGAAAAGGTCAATGAGCTTTACCTGAAATCCAAATAAAGCACAAACTTTTCACCTAATAAAAAACCCCGGATCTTGCCGGGGTTTTTTATTTATTCAAAGCAAAGCTTCAGGTCGTTTCTTTCCCCTTGGTCATGAGAAGTTTTCCGGAGCGTGTCATTTCCGTCAGGCCGTACTTGCTGATCAGGGCTTCGAATTCATTTAGCTCGTCGGTAGTACCCATGTGCGCGATGACAAGATAACCGTTCGTTTCGTCGATGACCTTGGCGTGATGTTCCCTGGCGTGTTTGGCCAGGGCCGCTTTTGATCCTGAGGGTTTGACCTTGAGGAGCGAAAGTTCACGGTCTACGGAGGTTCCCATGTCATGCTCGCTGGCATGGATGATGTCGATGAGCTTGTTGAGCTGCTTGATGATCTGCTCCAGGATGGTGTGGTCGCCCTTGGCGGTCACGGTCATGCGTGAGAATTTTGGGTTATGCGTGGCCGAAACGACGAGCGAGTCGATGTTGTAGCCGCGCCGGGCGAAGGTCAGCGCGACGCGTACAAGCACGCCGGGTTTATTGGCCACCAAAATACTGAGTGTGTGAGTGTCATTGGGTTTCATAAAATAGCCTCAGGTAGAACCGGTCGGTTTTTCCATTTTTGTCTTGGGCGCTTCCGTGATGATGTGATACGCGGACTTGCCGGCCGGTATCATGGGGAACACATTGCCTTCCTTGATGACCTCCGCGTGGATCAGCGCCGGGCCCTTGTGGGCCATGGCGGCCTGCAGGACAGAACGGCAGTTCTTCACGTTGTCGATATGGAAGCCCTTGATCCCGTAGGCTTCGGCCAGTTTCACGAAATCCGGATTGCCGACAAGGTCGACGCCGGAAAGGCGGTTGTCGAAAAAGAGCGACTGCCATTGCCTGACCATGCCCAGGTATTTGTTGTCGATGACAAGCACCTTGACCGGTTGTTTGTTGACCGCGGCCGTCGCGAGTTCGCACAGCGTCATCTGGAACCCGCCGTCGCCGACGATGGCCACGACAAGTTCACCCGGACGCCCGAACTGGGCGCCGATGGCGGCAGGGTAGCCGTAGCCCATGGTGCCCGCGCCGCCCGAGGAAAGCCAGTTGTGGCAGTGGTCGATCTTGTAGAACTGGGCGGCCCACATCTGGTGCTGGCCTACGTCCGTTGACACGATCGCCTTGCCCTTGGTGACATGATACAGGTCATCGATGACGCGCTGGGCTGTGAGCCCGTCCTCGTCAGGATAGTGCAGGGGATATTCTTTCTTGAGAAAATCCAGTTCCTCGAGCCAGGCGGTGGTGTCGAGCGGGGCCACGTGCTTGAGGAGCGCTTCCACGATAAGCCGGGCGTCGCCGATGATGGCTAGGTCAGGTTTCACGATCTTGTTGACTTCCGCCGGGTCGATATCGATATGGACCTTCTTGGCGCCGATGCAGAACTCGTCATTGTTGCCGTTGATGCGGTCATCCCAGCGGGAGCCGATCGACACGATCAGGTCGCATCCGACCAGGGCCTTGTTGGCGTAGACCGTGCCGTGCATGCCCAGCATACCGAGTGACAGCGGATGAGTTTCCGGGAAAGCGCCTTTACCCAGCAACGTCACGGTCACGGGGCATTTCAGTTTTTCCGCCAGGGCCTTGACCGCTTTGTCCGCGCTGGCAATGACGGCGCCATGCCCGACGAGCAAGAGAGGTTTTTTCGACTGCTTGAAAAGTTTTGCCAGCTTGAGGATATCCGCCTGGGCCGGTTTGCCGGGGATCGTATAGCCGGGGATGTCGGTTTCCTGGTCCAGGGCCGCGGTGAATGGGCCCGAGGTGATGTCCTTGGGCAGGTCAACGAGCACAGGCCCCGGACGTCCGGTAGCGGCGATATGGAACGCTTCCTTGACGATGCGCGGGATCGCGTTGGTGTCCTTGACCAGGTAGCTGTGTTTGACCACGGGCATGGTGATGCCCACGATATCTGATTCCTGAAAAGCATCTTTGCCGAGCATGGGGGTGATGGTCTGCCCGGTGAAAACGACCATGGGGATGGAATCCATCATGGCTGTCATGATGCCGGTGACGGTGTTTGTGGCGCCGGGGCCTGAGGTGACCAGGGCCACGCCGACCTTGCCCGTGGCGCGGGCATACCCGTCGGCCATGTGAGTGGCGCCCTGTTCATGGCGCACCAGGATGGTTTTTATCTTCGATTCATAGAGCGCGTCGAACAACGGGATGGCGGAGCCGCCGGGGAGGCCGAAGATGTATTCCACACCATGGTTCTCCAGGCATTTGATCAACGCCTGGGCCCCGGTCATGGGTTTTGCGGGTGCTGTTTTCCTTGCCATAGATGCCTTTCAAGATACGCGAGAGATCTCGCTAAAAAATTAAGGGCGCTGAATTGCTCCAGCGCCCTTTAATGTCTTCTTTCCGATACGTTACTTTTTCAGCGGATCCTTTTTCGTGCTGATCGGGGGAAGCTTGGACGCTTTTTCCTTGTTGAGCGCTACAAACTGTTTCCATTTGGCAGGTACGTCGCCGTCAGGGTAGATCGCCTGGACCGGGCATTCGGCGGCACACGCGCCGCAGTCAATGCACACGTCAGGGTCGATCACGAGCATATTGGTATCCTCGCGGAAAGCTTCGACGGGACACACGACGCAACAGTTGGTGTTGCGGCAATTCACGCAGGGTTCGCAGACAACATGAGGCATAAGGTAGCTCCTGTTAACAGGTTAAACGATGAACGAAATATAACAGAGCAAAGCGGAATTGTCAAAGCGATTTTCAGGGTGATTGACTTGGAAAATGGCAGACGATAAATATATATTGTATACTTTTGTTAAGTTTGGGGAGTGTCAGAAATACTATGGTTATGACAGCATTTAGATCAAGATCGCGCATGGGGCGAAGCATTGTGGCTTCTGTCGTCCTTTTGGCATTCCTGCTGACCAGTGTTATCGGGCCGGTTGGGTTGGTTCGAGCGCAGGAGGTGTTTCAACTGCCACAACCTGGCACACGGGTCGGTTTAAGCCCGGCATTCGCGCCGGCACTGCTCAAGGGCCTGAAAGTTTATCCGAACGATCCTTTCCGACTTGATTTCATCCTTGATAAAGGAAACTCTAATACGTCGTCGGATAATTTGAAGGAGGAATCCTCCCGTCTGATCAGGTATTTCCTCGCTTCGATCACAGTCCCCGAGAAAGACCTTTGGGTCAATCTCAGCCCCTATGAAAAAGACCGCATTGTGCCTGACGCTTTTGGCCAGACCGAGATGGGGCGCGACCTATTGGCGCAGGATTATCTCCTGAAACAGATCACCGCTTCGGTCATTTATCCTGAAGGTGAAGTTGGCAAAAAATTCTGGGCCAAGGTCTACGCCGAGGCGCAGAGCCGTTATGGCACAACTGATATTCCTGTCGACACCTTCAACAAGGTCTGGATCGTTCCGGAGAAGGCCGTTGTTTACGAAAATAAGGATGCCGCTTATGTGGTCGAATCCAGATTAAAGGTCATGCTGGAATCGGATTACGTAGCCTTGGCCCATCAGAGGGACAAGGCGGAGTCCTCGGCTCCTGCCGAGGATGTAGCGATGTCGCGGGCGGACATAAAGTCCGCCCCTACAACACAAGCTTACATTCCTTTAAGCGTAGGGGAGGACTTTATGTCCTCCCGTCAAGAGATCGCCAAGGATGTTCTCCGCGACGTCGTCATCCCCATCCTCGAAAAAGAAGTCAACGAAGGCCAAAACTTCGCCCAACTCCGCCAGGTCTACAACTCCCTGATCCTTGCCGTCTGGTTCAAGGACAAGATCAAGGAAAGCATCTTCGGCAAGGCCTATGTCGACCGTGACAAGATCGCGGGGGTCGATATCAGGGACAAGGACGAAAAGGACAAGATCTGGGCGCGGTATGTCGAGTCGTTCAGGAAGGGGGCGTATAATTTTATCCGGGAAGAGAAAGATGCGGCTTCCGGCGAGATGATCCCGAGGAAATATTTTTCGGGGGGAATGGGGCTCAAAAGTGTTCGCGAAGTGATTCTTCACGCGAAACGTGTGCAATTCTCTAAAGACATTGCAGATCACGCCATGATCATTCGTGCAGATATGTCGATGAAGTATGATGAAGAAACTTCCAAACAGATGCGTAAACAGATTGTTGAAAGTATTGCGTTTAAAAAATATTCTGCTGTAACCACAGAAACTGTTGGGGGTATTGCAGACATGCATGACGGTGCGGACCTGGTTAAAAAACAACTAGAAACGTGTCGTTTTGATTTTAAAAGAACTGGCGCGAGCTACTTTAATCTGCTTTTGAATAGTGATGACGAGCAGTTTCCTGTCGTAAAGATACCTAAAGAGAATTTTTCGGGAATGAAATACGACGTTGTATTAAAGCAGCTTTTGGCCGAGGCGAATTTTGCCAAGAGAAATATGGGAGGCATTATTGCACCATTTACGATCATAGAGAATCTTAAAGTAAATGTTAAACGACCCGATGGGTCGTATGAGATGAAGACGTATCCTTTGGCAATTGTGCAAAAGCGCCTTGAGATGCTTCCTTTTGATTTCTCGGGAGATATAGAATTACCTAGCGGAAAAAAGATAACGAGGGATGAATTGATCCAGCAATTGGACGAAATTGGAAAGAAGTTATTTGAACGAGGTATTTATTATGACGACAAGTTTTTTGCTGCCAACTTAGGCGTTGATCCGGGTGATGGGAAGATTTATGTTTTAGATCTTGGATCGGCCAGATTGGCACATGATTGGGAGAATTACATCCCGGTCCCTTGTCTGATGGGAAGCGGAAAGCAAGGGCATCTTCAGTTTGGAACAGATAGAAAGATAGTAATAAATGGAAATCATTCTTGGCGTAGTATGCAGGGTCAAGCAGCCAACCGTACTTTCGATGTTGTTCTTCCCGATTCTGCCTCTCAAACAGCCACAGGCGGTATCGACCTGACCCGTGACAGGATGAATGTCCAGATCAACAGCCAGGGCAAGGGTGTTCCGTACACATTCGATCCCGCCATGATCCAGCGGCTCGAGAACGCCACCGGGATCACTCCGACCATCATCGATATTCGCCCGATGACAATGACAGTGCAATCCTTCATGGGTGTCGAGTGATCTTTGCGGTAAATGATCCTTGAAGGTATTGCGGATCAGATCTTCCTGAAGAGCTTCTTCCAGAAATAATCCACGAACGCCCCAAAACCGTAGAGCTTGCGCAGAAGATCACCCATCGAGCGGATGCTGATGAGCATGCGCCCCATCTGGGCGGGGCGCAGGTAGAATTCTTTCAGGCCCGTGTCGATCAGCGCGTCGATGTCGTTGTTGGAAAGCTGGGGATAGGACAGGAGCGTTTTTTGTTCACCTTCCGCCGTGAGCCAGTCGGCCCAGTCTTTCGCTAACAGATAACCGTTGTCCTTCGCCCACTGGTAAAGCGTTGTGCCGGGGTAGGTGGCGATCCCGGTGATCTGGATCGTGTCCAGCGGCATCGATTTGGCGTAGTCGATCGTGGCCCGCGCGCTGGCCTTGGTCTCGCCGGGCGCGCCGATCATGAAACAGCCGTGCAGGGTGAAGCCCAGTTCATGCGCCCGCTGGCTGAACCGCCGCCCCATAGCCACATTAACTCCGCCTTTACGGACCGCGCGCAAAGCCTCGTCGGTCCCGAATTCATACCCGACCATCAGCATCCGGCAGCCGGCTTCCTTCATTAGAGGGAGGATCTCAAGATCGGTGTTGATCCGCGTGTTGCACGACCAGGATATTTTTTTATGGAGGCCACGGAGGAGTATCTCGTGACAGACTTCGCGGACATGGCGCGTGTCCGCCGCGAAGGTGTCGGTCTCGAACATGATCTCGCGGATCTGGGGAAAAAGTTTCAGGTCATATTCCATCTCATCCACGACGCTCCGGGCGCTGCGCGTGCGCAGGCGGTAGCCGTACATGAGCTGGGGATCGCGGCAGAATGTGCAGGCATTGTTGCAGCCGCGCCCCGTGAACAGCGTTAGAAAAGGATATTTCTTTCCGGCGTCAGGATACCACTCGGGTTTGATCAGATGCCATGCCGGGAAGGGCAGGGTATTGACATCCAGCGGCGCGCGGTCGGGATTGGCAACGATGGAACTGCCGTTACGCCAAGATAATCCCGCGATAACCTTGCGGTCAACGCCATTGGCCACCTCCAGCAGGGTATGGTCGTATTCACCCCGCGGTATAAGATCGACGGCGCCTTTGGCAATTTCAAATGTATTAGCCGGTTCCGCACTCACGTGCTGGCCGACGAAAGCCACGTCACAGGCATTTTCGGCCTTGATGACGCGGGCCTGTTCAATGTCCGCGTAAATGGATGGGGTCGTGGCATGGATCACCAGCAGTTGCGGCTTGAACGCGCGGATGATGGCAAAGCTCTCCTCCGGGGTCAGGTTCCTGGCTGCTGCCTCAACGAAGATGACCTCATGGCCGGCATCCAGGAGTATCTGGGCCGCGATGAGCAGATAATCCGGGTGGCGCTGGACACGCCCGCGCGACTTGGCCGCCCAGCGGGCAACGCGGACAAAATTCTTGCCGAATGAGGGGTTGAGGATGGCGACTTTCATGGTTGAGCTATAGTAAACACTCTTCGATTGTTTTTCAACAAATACCTGCTGTCATTGTGGGATTATGGGGACACGTACCAAATCCAAAGAACGGATTTGGTACATGGCCCCTTTGTTCGTTATACCTTGGTAGTATTGCCCGCATTTCATAAACGCCTACCATTATAGATACACGTGTGTTCGTACACTTTGAAAGGTAGGGCTGTCCCATGGGCTTGCGCTGGTTTCCCTGGAAATTTCTTTTACGGCAGGCCGCTCGCCGGTTGGGGTTCCTTGATCCGATCAGGATCATGTCCCAGTTGGAGAATTTTTCACAGCCCTCGGAGGTCGTTGCGCCGACGGAATTATTGCGGTCGGGTGTCGTCCTGCACGCCCGGGGGCTGATCAACAGCCTTGCGATCCAGCATAACCTTGACTGGGTATGGCCCTACTGGATCGAATGCCAGTATGACCCTCAAAACATCGCTTTTATCCCGAGGGCATTCTCGCTCACGCAGATCAATCTCACGCACCGTAACTGGACGGCCATCGGGATCCCCGGCTGCGC
The DNA here is from genome assembly GCA_903901225.1 of Candidatus Omnitrophota bacterium. Taxonomy (GTDB): domain Bacteria; phylum Omnitrophota; class Gorgyraeia; order Zapsychrales; family Fredricksoniimonadaceae; genus Fredricksoniimonas; species Fredricksoniimonas borealis. The sequence goes on along the minus strand of CAIUQE010000014.1, from coordinate 1,637 downwards.
GGAATATCCTATTGTAGATCCCCGGGGCCTGGTGACGCCGTGTTATGACGGCTGGTCGCTGGATGCCTGGGTGATCCCTTCCCAGGGCAAGCCTTTGATCCCGTCAAGGCTTCCGGTCGTTTTTCAGAAGCTGGACATTGAAGACGGGATGATGCGGATCATCACCGAAAGCGTTAATGACAATTGCAAGTTACGTTCCATTGTTCAGGTCGTGGGATCGGTGAATGAACCTGTCTGTCAGATCCAGATAGATGCCGTGGCTTCCGTGCCCGCGTGGCTGGTGATCTCTTTGAGGCCTTACAATCCCGAAGGCGTCAGCTTCATCCATGATATTGCCTTGGAGGATGACCGTAAAAGCTGGCTGGTGAATCGCAAGCAGCGGGTATATTTTGACACCCCTGTCGAGCAGTGTGAATTTTCATATTATCATCGCGGTGATGTCTTCAGTCGTCTGCCTTCAATAGAAAAGGAGACGACGGTCTGGTGCAAGGTGGGCATGGCATCGTCCGCGGCGATGTTCAGGATGGATAAAGATTCCCCGCGCGTGGTCACCCTGCACGCGCCGTTGCTGGAGCCAAAACACGGGAACAAGCCCGAGCGCGCGACATGGACTTTCCCGCAAGCCGCCTGGGAGGAAAACCTTCGGGACGCAAGCCCCTTGCGCGTGCCTGATCCCCGTTTTCAATTTCTTTATGAGGCGGCGCTGCGTACCATGGTGCTGCATTCTCCGAAAGAGGTTTATCCCGGGCCGTTCATTTACAGACGTTTCTGGTTCCGTGACGCCGCGTTCATTCTGAATGCCTTGCTGGTGGCAGGGTTCAAGGGGCGTGTCCGTCGGGCTCTGGATGAATTCCGTTCACGGCAAACGACTGAGGGCTATTTTTTGTCACAGGAAGGGGAGTGGGATTCAAATGGCGAAGCCTTGTGGATCATGCGCCAGTATTGCGTTATGACCGGGCATTTGCCTCCCGATAACTGGAGGATATCCATTCTCAAAGCCGCCCGGTGGATATGCCGCAAACGCTTATCGCCGGACTTGAAGGCGGATCACGCCGGCCTTTTGCCGTCGGGTTTTAGCGCCGAGCATCTGGGGCCGAATGATTTTTATTATTGGGATGATTACTGGGCGGTCGCGGGTCTCAAGTCAGCGGCATATTTGTGTGAAGCCTACCAGGACCATGATGGCGTCGCGCGCTTTGAGAAAGAAGGAAAATCCGGGGACACATTACATTAATCCTTGTTTGATTTTATATCCTTTAAATGGTCAGATTCAAACGTGCGGGTAAGGCATGTTTTATTGTGAAAAATTATTAAGAGAGTTATTTCGAGCCAAGGTTCCTTACCTTGTTGTTGGCGGCATGGCCGTGAATTTGCATGGGTATGACCGTTCCACGGGCGATCTGGATATCATGGTCTCCTTGAAGTCAGCCGATCTGAAACGGCTGGTCCGGGCGGTCAAGGCTATCGGATTCAAACCAAAAAATCCGGGGACACATTGAGCTGACCCGGGTTTGACGGACGGTTTAATTGCACTCCGCCCGTTGCTCCATAGCCTCGGGTGTTATGTATCCCAACGTTTGGTGTATCCGCTGCCTATTATAAAAGATCTCGATGAATTGAAAGATCTCTGACCGAGC
>CAIUQE010000013.1 GCA_903901225.1 Candidatus Omnitrophota bacterium | reverse complement strand
TCTTTTGCCTCATTCGGGCCGACACAAGGTCGGCCCCTACGCTCCTAAACTAACCCAATCTTAAAAGCCCAACACATCCAGATTCTTCATACGAACCATCTTTATTCACGCTCATTCTTCATAGAACTTTTGACACTATCCTCGATTTAGTCAACAGTAACTATAAATATTGTGTCGTATTATAAAGAAAATGAACAGGCATGTCCAGCAAAAGGGATGTAATCCACGGATGTTACAACGAAGGGGTTTTGGGCATGTCTTGATACGAGTTCAGAAACCAAGCTTTCCATAACTCCTTATCAGGAAAAGCTGTTTCTGCTGTCTGAGTAGCAAGATATGCCGAAAACCCCTGAGGAGTAATACAAAAGGCCCTGACATGAAGTCCAGGGCCTTTTGTACAAAATCAATAATTATACTGCTCCCTACGGCGTTCCCGCCATCTGCAGTAATTCAGTCAGCACCGGCATATTCGCGGCCGTCACCGGCGCGATCTCCCGGATCACGGGCGACAACCCCTGGATATTGCGCATGGCCGCGTCCTGGAACTGCGCGGGCAAAGGCATGCCCTGTCCGTCGACCTTGATATTGATGGTCAAATGCTTGTCGCTCAGGTTGATACCACCGAGGTTCTCATTCTTTTCCAGCCACTTTTGCATGATCGCAACAAGATCCAAACGATCCTTTTCATCCTGTGGATTCTCGAGAACCCCGCCATTGATAAAGCCATCCAACGCCTTTTTAACAGCCGCTTTTTGTTTCTGCACAGACCAGCTATTGAAAAGAACCACACGTTTCCCATATTCAGCGTCCTGCGGAGCCGGAGAAAGCAACTTGTTGTTCTCCTGATCATAACGCCCCTTCATCAGCGCCAATCCCGCCGTGGTGACATCATCCTCTGAAACTTCCACAGCCGCTTCTTCGCCCTGCTTGGCAGGCGCAGACACAAAGGCAAGCCAGTCGTTCATCCTCTCGATACGCAACAAGCGGTCCTTTTCATCTTCACCCGTCAAATTCTTCTCATTTTCGAGTTCATCGATAGACGCCTTAATGGCCGCTATTTGTTTAACAAGAGGCCACGTCTTGAATTGTTCAACATATTTTCCATAAGAACCCACAATACCGATAAGCTTCTTCTCAACACTGTCCCAACCTTCAAAGACCGCCCACTCAGCGGCATTCCTGTCCGCAACCGAGATCTCCACAGGCGTCCCCTGGTCCTGCTTGATCGCAGAAGGTTTCTCAGTCGCCGGAGCTGTTGGCGCTGCCGTTGCCTTCGCAGGCGCCTCTACGGCAGGTTGAAGCGGATTGTCATCCAGCCATTTCTGTAAGAGCGCCACGCGATCAGCCTTCTCTTTAGCATCAAAAATGTCATTCCCTTTGATCTTGTTCACAAGTTCCGTAAGGACCGCTACTTGCTTTTCACGGCTCCACGTGTTGAATTTACTCCGCAAGTCTTCACTCTTTATAGTTGAATCCGGCCCATAAACTTCCCCCACGCCAAAGTACATCCCCCCGACCAGCCGCATATCATCACCCGTAGCCACCGGCTCATTCTTTGCCAGCCAATCATTTATGATCCCCAAACGATCATTCCGCTCTTGATCGGTAATATCCTGCTTCTGCTGGACCGCTCCGGGCGTGGCCGCCATCTTCTTTAGTCGTCTAAGCTGATCGCTGGCATCCTGCAAAGCCCTGCGGGCCTGCTTCCGCTCACCCTGGGCAATCTTCAACTCCGCCAAAAGCTTCCTCATGGCAGGAGCATTATTTACCGCCAAATACACTTCTTTCAAAAGCTCTTGTGCCGCAAGAAAATTCCCCAACGGATCCTTCCCAAGAAGATCCTCGATAGCTGTCAAATTCGCCATCTCTTGATCAATACGCGCAAGAGCCGCTCTTGCTTTTGGTAGATCAAATTTCTTTATCGTAGATGCGTTGAGTTCTCTTACCTTCGCGGCCGTGCGCTGCACCTCAAGGACTGCCTTCAACTGTTCAATGCCGGATTTAACAGCATTAAGCTTATCTTGCAGATCCCCTTCCTTGGACTTCATAAGCCCCTCAATACGCTTGACCTGATCCAATAATTCCCGTTCAGGCCCGCTCATTTGTCCAAGCGCCGCGATCTCTTCATTCAATCGCTTGATCTTCGCAACAGCCGCAGCCACCTCTTTTTCGATCGCCGTTATCTTCTCCTGCAGCGCCGCAATTTCAGGATTGACCTTTGATGCCACGCCTGCCTGAACAACCTCTGTTTCCAGTTTCTTGACACTATTATTCACGTCTAATTCTTGTTTCTTTAAAGCTTCTTTATCAGCCTGGATGTTTTTTTCCGCTTCCTCAAGAGCTGCTTTGGCTTTAATCTCCACGGCTTTGGCCCTGGCCAGATCCTTTTTCCTTTTTTCAAGGACCGAGTCGAGCTTAAGGATACCGGCGCTCGCCAGCAAACCCAAGAAAACACCCCCAATTAAGAGGCCAATATTATGTGACAGATTTGATTCTTCCTGCACAACGGCTTGAACAGATTTTTCCGCATCAGCTTGTTTTTTCCTAAGATCAGCGTTAGCCGTATTTAAGCTGTTTCGATCATTTTGCAACGTTTGTATTGTTGCATTTCTTTCCTCAACCTGACGCTTCAATCCTGCGATCTCCGCTTTTGCTGCGCTCGTTAAAACGGGCTTCTGTTCAAGATTCTTCAAAGCAGCCTTTGTTCCCTCCGTCACAGCCCCCGTACCATTTTCCACCTGCATGTCTTCCGTTATTTCATTTCCCAACTTCTTAACAGCCTCACTTGCCTGGAGATGTTCTGCATCCAGCACAACAGGCGCCTGAACCTCATTTGGCGCAACCGGCCCAACTTTATCGCCCGAAGCCTCAACCACGTTTGTCGGCACGGACGGCGTCTCAAGCATTTTCAATAGTTTTTGCAGGCGCTCTATCTTACCCTTGGTTTTATTGATTTGGACGTCATACTCAATCTTCACCCCAATCGCCATTCCCTTCGATCCATTTTCCAATCTTGCCACCGTGTCCATCAGCGCCTGAATATCTTTCTGATAAGACTTTTGAGCCAGTTGCAACTCTTCAGGAGAAACAGATCCCGGCGCCAACCCTTGCAACAACGCCTCCATGTCCCTGATCTTGCTGTTGAGCGCATCAATATCCTGCTGGAGTGTGTCTTGTATCCCTCGATTGACATTGGCCTTTCTTTCGGTCAATTCTTTTACCCTGACTCCCAACTTCACGAGACCTTCCTTCAACTTGCTGACCGCTGACGTAGTGTCTGCTATTTGAACGACCGGGGCCACCGCCGGCTGTGTTTGAGCCTGCGCCTGAACCGTGAAACCCATTGACCCCATAGCTCCCATAGCAATCAACGCAACAGTCAACAACGCCTTGCGCGCCACATTTTTTAAACCACCGTGTTGGGGCATTTTCTCTGTAGCCTGCGCAAAATTCGTTGTAACATCCGGATTTGCCGCCTTACCAGGATTTAACCCACCCGAGAAATACTTCCGGGGTAGCATCTCATGGGTCATGGGGTCAACTTCCTCTTTAATGTAGTTGAACACCCCGGCCTTGTAAGCCTCCACATACTTCTGATAGATCTTTTCTTTCGCCTTAGGATCGTCAACCTTGACGCCCGACACCTTGTTCTTGTCCGTATAGATCTGTCCCAAAAGGCTGGCCTTGAGCGTCTTCTTGAACCATGACGCCATGATCATGGCACTGTAGACCTGGCGCACCTGCGCGAAATTCTCCCCGTCGTTGACTTCCTTCTCAATGACCGGGACAATGATCTCGCGCACGATATCCGCGGCGATCTTGCGCGCGGCATTGGCCTCGGGGATATCGCTCGCCTGCACATTGCCGAACTGCTCCTTGTTCTGCTCCACGGCCATGAAATCCTGCTCCAGCATGACCTTCAGATGGCTGTTCAACAGGAGTGCCGTATCATTCTTCTGATAAATATCCGCCTTGTCGGCCGTGATCCACACCTTGTTGAACGTGTCCAGCGGGATCTCGGTCGTGCCGTAGCGCTCGTACACCTTGGCATAAACCTTGTCCCAGAAATCGCGCCCGACCTTGTCTTCAGGATATATAAGTGAAGCCGTAAACTGCTTGAGCAGATAATCCTGGGCCAAAAGATCGCGGCCCATGCTGGTCTGCGCGAAATTGTCGGGGATAATGCGATTAGCTTCATGAGGGGAAAGGTTGACCCACATGTCATCATTGGCAATGGTGAGCGAGGCCAGGAAATATTTGATCAGCTTCTGGTATTCCTGCGATTCAACGTCCGGGGCCATGACCTGCTCGCCCTTGTCCATGACGAAATAGAACTTGAAAGGGTCTTTCATATCCACCCTCAACCCCGCCATCAAGGCCGGCTCAAAATGACCCGTGGTGCGCACCATCTGCCCCGGTTCCGGCATCTGCAGGAGAACCTGCGCGTAGCCGCTCTGAGCCGGAATAAGGCTCACGAACGCCACAATGACGGCAACTGCGACCGCGCGGAAGAAAGATGTATGTGTGAAAGATTGGAACATAACCGCCCCCTGGTTAAAACATCAAATTTTTACTACCTGCCGCGTCCTTATTAATATAGGCATAACGCCACCAATGTGAAGTATGCACGATAAAATATGGGAAATCAAGGGGAGGACGATTTTCCCTATAGTATAAGGGGGTCAAGCGCCAAGGAAGGTAATGCCAGCCTTGTTGGCCAGCGCGAGGGTGTGTTCGCGGTCAATGATAAGGGTTTTCCCGGCCTCGATGGCCAGGCAGGTGGCGCGAACCTGGCGCATCGCCTGGATGGTGCGGGGCCCGATGACCGGCACGTCAAAACGAAGGTCCTGGGCCGGCTTGGCCATCTTGACCACCACAGCCCCTTCGCGCGCGATCCTGCCGCCGCGCCGGATGCAATGGTCCGTCCCTTCCATGGCCTCGATGGCCACAATGGCCAGGCCGCGGATCACAACAGTCTGCCCGACATCCAGTGCCCCCATCTGCCGGGCAATGGCCATGCCGAATTCCACATCCTTCAATTCAGCGACCGTTGGGGCGCGACGCGTCAGCGTCCCTTTGGGCGCAAGGTATTCACGGGTCAGCAACGTCGAATCCAGAAGCTCCATGCCCTCGGCTTTCAGCCGGTCGGCGATAGCCCCGAAAATGGTGTCGCAACGCCGGTCCTTGAGCGCGTCAAAGACCGCCTTGAAATCATCATCAACGGGCATGTCCTTACGGAAAAGATTTTCAGGGTTGATCTGCCCGGCCATGAGCGCGTGGCGCACGCCGCGGCCGCGAAAATAAGAAAATAATTTGCCAAGCTCACCCGGCGCGAACCAGGCAACATCGTCGGCAAAGAAATGGATCAGGATGGAGGTGTCGCCACGGACCGCGGCGGCCACGACACGGATACCCCGGGCTCTGGCCGCGCGGGCGAACATCAGGGGGAACCGGCCATTGCCGGCGATAAGGCCGATCGTCGCGGGAAGTTTAGCGTCCGCGTTCATTCGTCGGAGGTGGATTCCTTGGAAGACCCGCACAGGCCCCGCGTCGAGGCCCTGGCGAAATCCACCAGATGCGTCACTTCAGCGGTGTGTTCGACGTCCTTCACGATCTGTTCGATCGCGTTGGGCCGTGACAACCCCGAATGGATGAGGAGGCGGAACGCTTCTTTCAGATGTTTCATCTGCGAGGAGGTCATGCCCGCGCGCTTGAGGCCGATCGAATTGATGTTATAAATAAGCGCCGGCCCGCCGACACACAGCGCGTACGGGGGGACATCCTGGATGACGCGCGAACAGCCGCCGATCATGGCCATGGTGCCCACGCGGCAAAACTGGTGGATGGCCGTCAACCCGCCGATGATCACGCGGTCCTCAACGGTCACGTGCCCGGCGAGCGTGCCGGAATTGGCAAAAACGCACTCGCTGCCCACGCGGCAATCATGCGCCACGTGGGCATACGCCATGAAAAGGTTGTTATTGCCCACGCGCGTGATCCCGCCGCCCTCGACGGTACCGCGGTTGACCGTCACGAACTCGCGGAACACGTTGTCAGCGCCGATCTCAAGGACCGTCTTGTCACCCCGCTTGTATTTCTTGTCCTGCGGATCGGAACCGATGGAGGCGTGCGGAAAAATACGGCAGCCCGTGCCGATGGAGGTCCAGCCCGTCACGGTCGCGTGCGCGCCGATCTCGACGTTATCGCCGACAACGACCTCACCGTCAATGACCGCGTACGGCCCGACGACGACGTTCTGCCCCAGCCTGACACCGTCACCGATGATCGCCGTGGGATGGATAGTATGGCTCATATTCAATCACCAAAAGCAAAGCCCATGTCGGCTTCGCAAACAATTTGTCCGTCAACCTTGCAGACCCCCCGGGCCTGCGCGATACGGGAACGCGCTTTCACGATCTCAACTTCCATCACAACCTGGTCACCCGGTTCGACCACCTTGCGGAACTTCACCTGGTCCGCCGACATGAAGAATGCCAGCTTGCCGGCCAACGCCGGATTGCTCAGGACAACAACGCCGACCACCTGGGCCATGGCCTCGATCATAAGGACGCCCGGCATCACGGGCCTCACGGGAAAATGGCCCTGGAAAAAAGCCTCGTTCATGGTCACGTTCTTGACAGCCACAGCGCGCTTGCCCGGTTCGATCTCCAGGATGCGGTCCACCAGGAGGAACGGATAACGGTGCGGGATCACATTCATGATAGCACGGACATCAAGCGCCGCGCCGGATTTCGGCTCAAGGTTCACATAAGGGCGGCTGGCTTCATACCTGGCCTTCTGCTCCACGATCTTCTTCAAGAGTTCACGGTTGAGCTGATGCCCGCTCTTGAACGCGAAGACATGCCCCTTGATGGCAAAACCAAGAAGGTACAGGTCCCCCACGCAATCAAGCGCCTTATGGCGCGCGGGCTCGTCGTGAAAACGCAATTTATTGCCCACCACGCCCTGTGCGTCGAACACCAGCGTGTTATCCGTCGAGGCGCCCTGCCCCAGGCCTTTGGCCAGGAGCCCGTCCGCCTCTTCCTTGAGGCAAAACGTGCGGCAAGGCGCGAGGTCCCTCTCATAACTTTCAGGCGTCACGACCAGCGACACCGAATGCCGGAGCATCGGGTGCGAATATTCCAGCGCGTAGGAAACGGTCAACCCCTCAGCCCCCGCGACCGCAGGGGCGATCATGACGGAGGCGCCGTTGCGGGACACGCAAATGGGTTCCTTGATCTCGAAATATTTTTTGGACGCGGCAAGTTCAACAATGCCCGCGGCCTTGAGGGCCTTCACATACTCCATGGCGCTGCCGTCAAAGCCAGGCACCTCGTCACCGTCGATCTCGATGACAAGGTTGTCGATCCCCAGCCCCGCCAGCGCGCTGACGAGATGCTCGACCGTGTAAATATAAACATCGCCGTTCTTCAGCGCCGAATAACGCCCCGCGTCGCCGCCCGTGATAACGCTCATGTCGCCCAGTTTCATGACAGGACGGCCCGGCGCGTCGATGCGGATAAAAGAGACCCCCTGGTCCGCGGTGGCCGGCTTGAAGGTTAAATGCACATGGTGGCCGGTATGAAGCCCGCGGCCGGCCAGCGACGTTTCTGTTGCGATGGTCTTTTGTTGGGACATGAACTACTTTCCGGATCTCTCTTCGAAGGCCTTGAATTTCTCTTCCAGGGCCGAGAGCCTTTCCACATACTGGGGCAATCGCCCCACAAGGCCCATCTCCCTGACAAATGTCTTGTACTCCTGCGCCGGCGTGCCGAACATCTTTGTTCCCGGCGGGACGTCTTTGGTGATCCCTGACTGCGCGGCCACGAGCGCCCCCGCGCCGACGTGCACGTGACCGGCGACACCGACCTGCCCGGCAATGATCGCGCGGTCCCCGATGACAGCGCTCCCCGCGATACCGGCCAGGGCAATGATAAGGCAATCCTGGCCCACCTGGACATTATGGGCAATATGCACCAGATTGTCGATCTTGGTGCCGCGGCCGATAAGCGTGCGATCAAAACGCGCGCGGTCAATGGTGACGCAGGCGCCCAGTTCAACATCATCCTCGATAACGACCGTGCCCATCTGCGGGATCTTGACATGCTTCCCGTCGACCGGCGCATAACCGAACCCGTCGGCGCCAATGACCGTGCCGCTGTGGATCGTAACGCGGTCACCCAACACCACCGCCTCGCGCAGCGTGACGTTGGGATAGACCAGGCAATCTTCACCAATGGAAGCTTTCTGGCCAACGAACGTCCCGGCACAGATCATCGTCCGCGCGCCGATACGGGCATTCTTTTCAATGACAACATGCGGGCCAATGCCCGCCCCTGCTCCGATGATCGCGGAAGGGTCAATGACCGCGGTCGGATGGATCCCCGTGACCACGGGTGAAAGATCTTCCTTGATCATGGAAACCACCGTGGAAAAAGCCAAGGAAGGATCATCGGTCTGGACGACCGTCTTGCCTTCCACCAGGACATCTTTTCCGACGATGATGGCCGCGGCACGGGTGTCCTTGGCCAGGGGAAGATACTTCGGGTTCGCCAGGAACGTGAGGTCACCGGGTCCCGCTTCCTTGATGCCGGAAACCCCTTGAACAAGAAGCGCGCCGTCCCCGACGACGCGCCCCTTGACAGCCTTGGCGATCTCAGCCAGCGTCATTTCTTGGCTTGCTTGTCGTACGCTTCATTGAGGTTCTTGAGGATCGGCTCCGTGATGTTCAACGTATCCGCACCATAAATAAGGACCCTGTCGTTGAACACGAACGAATAGCCACCCGCCTTCGCGTATTCACCAACCGTCTTTTCGATCTCCTGGAGGATCTCGCGCACCTTCTCGTCACGGGCCTTGGTCAGGTCCGTGCGTTTCTGGCGGTCGAATTCCAGAAGGTCAGCCTTCTGCTTTTCGATGTCCTTCTCGACCTTGGCCTTCTCGTCATCCTTGAGCGCGGCGATCTTGCTCTGAAGGTCGCGGACCGCCTCGATCTTCTTGTTGCGCTCGTCCTGGAATTTCGTGTTATCCGCTTCAAGGACCTTGTCATAGGCCTTGGTCTTGCCGTAATTGTCAAAAAGTTTGCCAAGGTCCACGTACGCGACCTTGCCCTTGAAATCCTGCGCCTGCGCTACCAAAGGCGCCGCGAACATCCCCGCGAGGACCAACGCCATCACGACAACCAAACCCTTCAACGACTTCATACCTTCCTCCTTGTTTTAACTTCCCGGGACCTGAGAACGCTCAGAACCCGCGGCTTACACTGAAATAGAATTTGCCGCTCTTACGCCTGTCTTCGCCCGGCTCCTTGTCGAGCGGGATGCCGTAATCAAGCTTCATCGGCCCGATGGGCGTCTTCACGCGGAACCCAAGCCCATACCCCATGTAAAGTTTGTTCTTGCCCAGGTCGCCGGTCTTGGCCCAGACATTACCCGCGTCGTAAAATGTCGCCAGCTTGATGACCTCAACAAGCGGGATCGTGTATTCCACACTACCGACGAGGATCGAATCGCCGCCGATCGCGCTCTGCGTATTGGCGTCGACCGGGCCTATGCTGCGCTCGCTATAGCCACGGATCGACTGGCCGCCGCCCGCGAAATACCGTTCGAAGATCGGCACTTTTGCCGTGCTGGCATAAGCGTTGACGATCCCCGTATGCCCGCTGAACTCGACAACAGAATTATACTTCAAAGGGACATAATAGGCGCCATTCGCCTCCAGGCGGTAAAAATCCTTGTCCCCCCCGAAAGGGCCGCCCGCGAGATCCGAAGAAAGCGTCCCGACCCACCCCTTCGTTGGCGATATCTTGCTGTCACGATGGTCATTGGTCACGGAAGCGCCCGCCGAACTGACCATGTTACTGCCAACCTCATCCAGAAGGTCCTGCGACACATTATCCTGCATGTTGCTGATATTGATGTTTTCCAGGCGATAATACCCGCCGGTGGACACATAATCGGACAATTCCTTGCCCGCGCGCAGCTTGATGCCCGTGCGCGTCTGGTCGTAGGCATAACCCGTGTTGCTGGCGCGCAGCTGCTGCATACGGTAAAGGTCAAACCCGGCCGAAACGGGATAATCGAATATCCACGGTTCGGTGAAAGACAGCATCTCGTTGTTCTTGCTCGCGCCGAGTTCCGCGCGCGCCGATATGGTCTGCCCGCCGCCCGTGAGCGACGGCCAGTTGGCGAAATCGAAATTCTTCTGTTCCACTTCGACAAACCCGATCATCCTGTCAACCGTCGAATACCCGCCGCCGAAACTGAACGACCCCGTCTTGGCTTCTTTCACCTCGACGAGAAGGTCCTTCTGGTCCGCGGTATCGGTATCCTGGATATCAAAATTGACATCCTCGAAATACCCGAGGTTGGCCAGGCGCTCCTTGCTGCGGCGCAATTTGACCCCGTCAAACTGGTCGCCGGGATACATGCGCAGCTCCCTGCGGATAACGATATCGCGCGTCTGGGTATTGCCCTGGACCTTGATCTTGTTGATGAAGGCGATCGACCCTTCCTGGATGTCCAGCTTCAGGTCCACGCGGCCGTCCTGGGCGTTGAGCGATGTCGATTCCGCCACCTTCGCGAAAATATAGCCCTTGTCGAAATACAGGGAACGGATATTCGCCACATCATCCGAAAGCTTGGTCTTGGAGAATATCCTGCCCCGCCTGATATCCTTCATGGCCGCTTCAACATCGAAGGTGGAAACGATCGCGTTGCCCGTGATAACGATCTCGCCGATATAGTAACGCTTGCCTTCATTGACGGTCACGTCCACGTTCACAAGCCCCTGATAAAGCTTCTCGACGGTGTACGTCGCTTTGGCATCAATATAGCCGTTCTTCTCATAGAACGCCTGGATCCGGTCCATATCCTCGGCCAGCACTTCCTCTTTGAGGTAGCCTGAATTGAACAGCCAGGCCGAGCGCGATTTCATGGCCTTGATGACTTTGTCGTCATTGTAAGCCGCATTGCCAAGGATGTTGATCTTGCGGACCTTGACCCGGAAACCTTCCCGGATGATCACGTGCAACGTTACCTTGTTGGTCGCTTCATCCACGAACTGCTCGATATCAACTTCAGCCTGCGTCAACCCCTTCTTGACATAAAGGTCCTTGATCGTATTGATGTCGTCATTGATGGTCTTTTTGTCAAAGAACTTCCCGATCTGTGTCTTGATCTTCGACAGGATGACCCTCTTGTTATAGTAACGGATCTTGGAGAACGTGATGTCCTCGACGATCGGCTTCTCTTCGACATAAATGACCACCTTGAGCCCGTCGCCCTCTTCCTGGCGGTCCACGCGCACGTCAGAAAAATAACCCGTGTTGTAAAGGCGCTTGAGGTCATCAGAAACAACCGCCTGGCGGTATCCCTGGCCAACGCGGGTCTTGATCTTGGCGAGGAGGGTGGCGATCCCGATGGACTTGTTGCCTTTGATATCAATGGACTTGACGATCTTGTCAGCCGGCGCCTCGGCTGAAGCCGCAGCTGAAGCCTCGGCAGGCGCAGCGGCCGAAGTATCCGGGGCCTTCGCTGTCGATGCTGACGCCGCGTCAAGCGCGGCATTCACCGCCGCCGCACTGGCTTTGGACGGGGCATCTTCAGCCCTGACAAGAGCCTGGAACGTCATAAGGGAAACCGCACAAAACGCACTCAGGGGAAGAAGGTGTATTTTTTTCATAGAGTTGAATTATACTTTCCTAAATTGATGCTGTCAAAACCAATCTCAGCTATTGTGCGTGCACTGTTTCGAGATTATCGAAGCGAACAAACTCCTTGGAAAATCTCAACTTAATGGTGCCCGTGGGGCCATTACGCTGCTTGGCAATGATGACCTCGGCAAGCCCGAGATTCTCGGGTGTCGCGTTGTAATAATCCTCGCGCATCAAGAGGACGACAACGTCCGCGTCCTGCTCGATGGCCCCCGATTCACGCAAGTCTGAGAGCATGGGCCGGTGGTCCTGGCGGCTTTCAACCGCCCGGGAAAGCTGGCTGATGGCAATGACCGGGATGCCCAGCTCGCGGGCCAGAGCCTTGAGAGATCGCGATATTTCAGAAATTTCCTGCTGGCGGTTCTCGGAACGGGTCCCAGCCCGCATGAGCTGAAGGTAGTCAACGACAATAAGGCCGATATTCTGCCCTGTTTTCAGGCGGCGCGCCTTGGCGCGCAGCTCAAGGGGGGAAATGGCCGGAGAATCATCCACAAAAATAGGCGCGTTGGACAATTTGGCCGCGGCTTTGGTCAAAAGAGGCCAGTCCGAGGACGCCAGCCGGCCCGTGCGCACCTTGGAAGCATCCACCCGCGCCTGCGAACAGAGCATGCGCATGGCCACCTGCTCCTTGGACATTTCCAGGCTGAAGAACGCGACCCCGACGCCTTTTTCCAGGGCGGCGTATTCGGCGACGGTGGCCGCGAAAGCGCTTTTGCCCATGGACGGGCGCGCGGCAACGATGATCAGGTCGGAACGCTGGAACCCGGAGGTCTTTTCGTCAAACTCGTAAAATCCCGTCGGAACGCCGGTGATGGTCTCCTTGCGGTGATACAGCGCGTCGATGAGCTTCATCGTCCCCTTGACGAGGTCCTTCACCGCGTAAGCCTGCTGGCGCTCGCGCGCGTGCGCCACCTCAAAAATAAGGCGCTCGGCGTCATCGACCAGCAAACCGGCTTCGGCGCCCTCCTCGTAACTGCGGGCCACGATCTCGGTCGCGCTCCTGATGAGCTTGCGTTTTATGCCCTTTTCCTTGACGATCTCAACGTGATGCAGGACGTTCGCGGAGGTAGGGATGGAATCCGCGAGTTCCGCGAGGAATGCCGCTCCGCCGACGGATTCCAGGACACCGTCGCTCTTGAGGCGGTCCGCGAGCGTGATGATATCCACGTTCTTGCGGTCGCCGTACAGCTTGACCATGCCCTCGAATATCTTCTGGTGGGAGGCGTCATAAAAAAAAGAGCTATCGAGGCTTTCGATAACAGCCCCGATAGCGTCTTCATCCAGAAGCATGGCGCCCAGGACGGCGCGTTCAGCCGCCTGGTTCTGCGGTGGGATCCTTATTTCTTCGTGACCCATAACCGGAACTTGCCTGTGACGTCCGGGTGGAGTTTCACGCCGATCTCGAAAATGCCGAGCTCATCGACAGGCTTCGCGAGCACGAGATCATGGCGCTCGGCCTTGAAACCTTCCTGCTCCAGCGCGTTCAAAATATCGGTCTCGGAAACAGCACCATAAAGTTTTTCCTGATCGTTCACTTCGACCGTGATCGTGCACGATATCTTCGCCAGCTTTTCAACCTGGACTTCCGCGGCCTTGCGCCTGGTCTCATCAAGCTCGGCCGCCTTGGCCTTGACCTTCTCCGCGTTCTTCAGGTTCTCTTTCGTCGCGGCGAGAGCGACCTGGCGCGGGATGAGGTAATTGCGCGCGAACCCGTCCTTGACCTTGACCACTTCACCAGCCTTACCCAGGTTGGCCACATCTTGACTCAGAATGACTTCCATCGTTGACTCCACTTCATGCGCCCCGTTAATTTCTCGCGCGGGGCTTTAAATTAAAAAATACCATGCCCGTCAGGGGCAGGGCGTTTCACTTTCTTTTCGCGGAACCGACCGGCAGCAACCCCAGGAACCTGGCCCGCTTGATCGCGTCGCACAACAACCGCTGGTTCTTGGCATTGACCCCCGTGAAACGGCGGGAAAGGATCTTGCCGCGTTCGCTCAGGAGCTTCCTGAGGGTCGCGATATCCTTGTAATCAATGACCTCCGGTAATTCAACAAGGAACCTCGGGGTCCGGCTGACCCGGCGGGGCTTCTTGTTCTTCTTGTCAAACTTCTTTTTGAGTGGCCTTTCCAATGTATCCTCCTTATTATTCTTCCCAAGCCATGTCTTCCGGACGCACGGCGTCATTACCCGTCACATCAATTTCCCCCGTCACCGGGCCTTCCCCCCTGGCGCCCGCGTCAGCACCCCGTCCGCCATGCGTGCCGCCGAGGAAATGGATACGTTCGGCGCGGACATCCATGGCGCTGCGTTTCTGCCCATCGGGAGTATCCCATGAACGCGACTGGAGTACCCCTTCCACAAAGATCGGACTGCCTTTTTTCAAGTGTTCGTTGCATATCTCCGCGAGCTTGTCCCACGCGGTGACCGTCACGTAACACGTGTCTTCCTTCAGCTCCCCCGTGCGGTCCTTGAACTTGCGGTTGACCGCGATACGGAGGTTGGCGACCGCCGTACCATTGGGGGTATATCGGAGTTCAGGGTCTTTGGTCAGATTGCCGATCAACAGGACTTTATTCAGGCTCGCCATCGCCCATCCCCCCGCTGTTATTTCTCGACCCTGATGATCAAAAAGCGCAGGACCCGTTCATTGATCTGCAATTCACGGCGCAATTTGGCCATTTCCGTCGCTTTCCCCTCGATGTTCAGCAGGTAATACGTGCCCTCCCACGCCTTCCTGATGGGGAACGACATCCTCTGGCGCTCGAACCATACCGCCGAATTGATGATCTTCCCGCCGGCTTTTTCGATCATGTCGGCCACCAGCTTGGCCACCTCACCCTTCTCCCCGTCGGACAAACGTGAGTCCACAATGTAGATCATTTCGTACTTATTCATCATTCTTCCTTTTGTTATACAGTGTCATCGCCCTGGCCGTATCGCCCGTGAGCCATAAACGGCAGCAATCACACGCGCTCTCCAGAACATTTCCGATCATCTTCAATTCCGCCGCGCTGAATTTCCCGAGCACGAAATCGCTCTGGTCATCCGGCCCGGGTTTCTCCTTCAAAGGACCGATGCCGATCCTGAGCCGCGCGTAACCTTCCGTACCCAGGTGCGCCGCGATGGACTTGAGGCCGTTATGCCCCGCGTCCGACCCGTCAAGCCTGAGCCTCATCTGGCCGATGCCGATCCTCAACTCATCGCACACCACCAGCACGTCGTCCAGCGCCACATTGTCAAAAGCCACGATATCACGGAGCGCGAGCCCCGAATTATTCATGAACGTCTGGGGCAACACAAAAAGCGTTCGCTGGTCCCCATCGCGCTTCTCCGCCACCAGCGCCGCGGCGTAACGGCATTTCCCGAACGACGCGCCGGCCAGGCCCGCCAGTTTTTCAACGGCCATGAAACCGCAATTGTGCCGCGTTATCGCGTACTGCCGGCCGGGATTCCCCAGGCCGGCGATCAAACGTGTCCTCACTTCTTCGCGTCAGGTTTTGCCGCAGGGGCCGCTGCCGCCTTGGCACCCGCCGCAGGCGCGGCACCCGCTGCCGCCGCGTCCTTCGGTTTTTCCTTGATGACCTCGAGCTCGGGCGTCGGCGCGGAAGCATCCGCGGGAGCCGCCTCGGCCTCACGGGTCGCGAACGTGAGCGTGACGATGACCGCGTCAGGATCGACCTTCGTGCGCACACCCTGCGGAAGGGCCAGATCGCGCACATGGATCGACACGTGCGTGTCAACCTTGGTAACGTCCACATCAAAATGATTCGGGATATTTTTGGGAAGGCAGATGACCTCAAGTTCGCGCAACAGGTGCTCGAGCGTGGCGCCTTCTTTCTTAAGACCAATAGCCGTGCCCTTGAGGACCACGGGCACCTTGATGGCGATCTCCTTGTCCATCGAAATGTGCAGGAAATCCAGGTGCGTGACAAAATCGCTCACCGGATCGTGCTGGATATCCTTCAGGAGCGCCATGAGCTCTTTCTGCTTTTTGCCCGCGTCGCTGATCTGCAAATGATAAATGACGCTGGCGGCCTCATGGTGGCGCAGGACCCTGTCGAAATCCTTCGTCGCCAGCTGAACCGCCTGGGGCGCGTCACCTTCACCGTAAATAACGGCCGGCAGGATACCCTTTTTACGCAAACGGCAAACCGGCCCGCTGCCTTTAACATTCCTGATCTCAACATTCAATTCAATCTGTTCCATAACACTCAACCACCTTTGTTAATTTTTTACTTCGAACAGGCAACTGATCGACTGTTCATTGTGGATACGCTTGATCGCCTCGGCCAACAACGGCGCGACGGTCAACTGCTTGATCCTGGAAATACGCTTCGTCTTGCTCAACGGGATGCTGTCGGTCACGATGAGTTCCTCGAGGTCCTTGCACGCGTTCAGCTTCTCAACGGCCGACCCCGAAAGGACGCCATGGCTCACCGCGGCGTAAACCTTGTCGACACCCATCTCCTTGAGGGCGTGGACAGCCTCAATGAGCGACCCGCCCGTGGCGACCAGGTCATCAACGAGAACCGCGTTCTTGCCCTTCACCTTGCCGAGGATGTTCATGACCTCGGTCTCTTCGGGGGAATTGCGGCGCTTGTCAATGATCGCCAGCCCCGCCCCCAGGCGCTTGGCGTACGCGCGCGCCATGCGGATGCCGCCGACATCCGGTGAAACCACGACAAGGTTCTTGATGTTCATTTGCTCGAAATATTCGCACAGCGTGTTGATGGCGTAAAGATGGTCGACGGGAATATCAAAGAAGCCCTGGATCTGGCTGGCGTGCAGGTCCATGCACAGCAGGCGGTCGACGCCCGCGGCGGTCATGAGGTTCGCCACGAGCTTCGCGGTGATCGGCACGCGCGGCTGGTCCTTGCGGTCCTGACGCGCGTACCCGTAGAACGGGACGACCGCCGTGATCCGCTTGGCCGAAGCGCGGCGGGCCGCGTCGATCAGGATCAAAAGCTCCATCAAATTGTCATTCGTCGGCGGGCACGTGGGCTGGACGATGAACAGGTCCTTGCCGCGCACATTCTCGACGATCTGAATGCGGATCTCGCCTTCGCTGAAACGCCCGCAGAGCACCTCCGCCAGCGGCGTATCGAGGCACGCGCATATTTTTTGCGCGAGCTCCGGGTTCGCATTGCCTGATATAACGCAGATCTCGCTCATGTTACCTTGCCTTTTTTATGACCCTTGCCGGAACACCGACACCGACCATGCCGGCCGGTATCCCCCGGGACGGCGTCACGACACTGCCCGCGCCGGCCACAGCGCCATCACCAACCTCGACCGGAGCGACCAGGATCGCGTCACACCCGATAAAAGCGCGCCGGCCGATCTTCGTCACGTTCTTGTTCTTCCCGTCGTAATTCGCCGTCACGGCCCCCGCGCCGATATTGGCGCGCGCGCCGACCTGGGCATCACCCAGGAAACTGAAATGTTTCATCATCGCGCCGTCGCCCAGCACCGAGCGCGAGATCTCCGCGAAATTCCCGATCGTCACGCCCCGGCCAAGCTTTGTGCCGGGCCTCAGCCGCGCGAACGGCCCCACGGAACAATCACGCCCGATACGGACACCGGCATGGATGAACGTGCAGGGATAGATCACCGTATCACGCCCGATCACAACATCATCTTCTATATAAGTCGTGGCGGGATCAACGACCGTAACCCCTCCCGCCATCAATCGTCCGATCACCTTCGCGCGACGTATCTGTTCGGCCTGCGCCAGTTCCGCGCGGGTGTTAAGCCCGATGTTCGCGGTCCAGTCATCACTGAGAAAAGCACCGACCTTGCCGCCTTGCGCCAGGAAAAGTTCGATGATGTCGGTCAGATAAAATTCTTTTTTCTTCGCGTTGCGCTTGATGCCATGGATCGAGGCGAAAAGCTTCGGCGCGTTGAAACAATAAACGCCCGTATTGATCTCACGGACCTTGAGTTCATCCGCGGAACAATCCTTGTGCTCGCGTATCGCCGAAAATTTGCCGCCGGCATCCCGGAGCACGCGCCCGTAACCTGAAGCGTCATCGACAAGCGTGGTCAAAACGGTAGCGGCATGGCCGTTCCTGCGATGCGACGCGACAAGCCGGCGGATGAGCGCCTTGTCGAGCAAAGGCGTATCTCCGCACATCACAAGGACTTCACCCTTCACGCGCTTGAAATGCCCCGCGCAACAGCGGACAGCGTGCGCGGTGCCCAGTTGCTGTTGTTGCAGCACGACCGTGGCGCGATCACCAACAGCCTTGGCCACAAGCTCGGCCTTATGACCGGCCACAACATATGTTCTCAAAGAACCCAGCGCCCGCGCGACATCCAGCACATAATACAGGACAGGCTTCCCGGCCAGCTGATGCAAAACTTTCGGCTTTTCAGACTTGAACCGCTGGCCTTTACCCGCGGCCAGGATGATCGTTCGCAATTCCGGCATAAGACTCCAGCGCTTTTCTCCGTCGTAAAAATAGCGCGGAACGTGGCAAAAACCGCCCCGTGACACACATTTTCCCCACAGAGGCGGTTAGTATATCCCACGCCCTATTTTTCGTCAAGTTGAAATATATAGAGAGAAAAGAGGGGCGCGGCACCCTTCAGGCGCGGATCATCCTTCATCCACAACGGCGGATGGCCCGCCTTCTCCAGGTGAAACACCGGCCAGGAGATGCCGGGGAAGAAAAACAGCCGTGGCGATCATGGTCGGGACAACAGCGCTGGCAATGACCGCGGCGACCAGGAATGAATACTGTTCCCGGGTCACGATGCCGTGTGCCAGCCCGAACAACGCCGCGATCGTCCCGAAGGTGAGGCCGGTCGACATCATGAGCGTGTAAAACCAGCGCTCCGAAGGTTCTCTGCGGAAACGGGCGATGACAGGATATATCCCGAATATCTTGGAAACGACCTTGGCGGTCAGCAGGCAAATAAGGATGCCCGGCGCGGCCATCAGGGCCTTGACCGAAACGAGCGTCCCGGCCCGCAGAAAATAGAACGGCGTGAGGAAGCCGACCGTCAATGTCCTCAGGCGCCGGACCCAGTGTTCCTCGCGCGCGGCGAATTCAGCCAGGAGTATCCCCGCGACATAAGCCGGCACGACCGCCTCGCTCCCCGACCAGTACGCCAAGCCCCCCAGCCCGAAGAGGACGAACATGAGCCATTTGACCCTGACCGCCGCGGTCCTTTGGCCATAAATGCGCGTCAGTTGCGCGGTGATCCACGGGAACGCCGCAAGGCCGGCGACGGCCACGCCGATAAAAACAACCGTCTTGTATGTGAACGGCGTAAAGATAAGCCCCAGGACCAGCACCGACCCAAGGTCATTGACGCATGAAGCGCCCAGTATCCCCTTGCCAAACGCAGTCTTGTTGAGGCCGGTCTCGATCATCACCGAATAAATGACGGCCATGGATGTGGTGGAAAGGACGAGGCCGGCGAGCCAGCTGGCGCGAACGTCCCAGTGAAGGATAAAATACGCCACGGCCGCGCAGCCAAAGAACGGCGCCAGGAACCCGATGATCCCGACGGCACTGACCTCTTTCAATTTTGTGCGCATGACCCGGGGGTCCAGTTCAGCCCCGGCGAGAAAGGTCAAAAGCACCGCTCCGGTCGACGCCAGGAAGCGCAGCCACTCGGCGTTATTGCCCAGCGCGTCCGGCCCAAAAAAACAGCCTGCCACAGCCGCCGCAACAACACCGACGCAGATCTCCACCAAAGCGATGGATATCTTCAGATGATACGCGATAACAGCGGCCAAGACCGCAAGCCCTAACCAAAGCGCGGCCGTAGCAAATATGGCTTCCATACAACCTCATGCGTAGAGAGCGGCTGGAGGATATGCGCAGCCGCGAATTGTGAAGGTCTTTCCTTCTGTTTTTTTCAGAGAAAGACCGAACTCCTGAGCGGCGAAGCATATCCGCAAGCCGCGCCATGAGCAAGTAATAACGATCACCTTAAAGCCGTGCGTTTGATGCCCGTGGGATCGATCGAGATCTGGCGTTCTTTGTACAACAGGCCGATGGCCATCTTGAATTTCTTTTTACTTATGCCAAACAGGCGATAGATCTCCTCGGGCGGGGTTTTATCCGTCAAAGGGCTTGCGCCGCCGGAAGCATCCAGATGGGCCAGGATCTTTTTGGAAAGATCACTCACCGGCTGGTACCCCGCCTTCTGCAGGGAAAGGTCGATCTTGCCGTCTTCTCTGATCTTGACGACAAGGCCCGATGTCCTCTGCCCGTATTCGAGGGGCTGGAACACTTCCTGCTTGTAAAGCAAACCCCGGTAGGCATTGTTCACGATGGCCTTGTACCCCAGCGGCGTCGCCTCACAGATCAACAGATCGACCGTGTCACCGACCCTGATATCAACAGGGACATCAACGAGGTGCTTCTCCAGTTTTGACGACCCGGCGAACCGTCCCTTGTCATCGCAATAAATGTAAACGATATACGAGGAACCCTCCCGCATCTTGCGCTGCTGCTCGACCCAGGGCACAAAAAGGTCCTTCGCGAAACCCCAGTCGAGGAAAGCGCCGAAGTCGGTCACGGAAACGACCTTGAAGTGATCGAACATCCCGACCAACAGGGCAGGATCTTCGATACGGTCCGGGTCCTTGATGACCTTTGATCCGCGGGATTTATTCACCTGAGCCTTTTCTTTCTGAAACTGTAGCACTACAAACGCCAGTACTGGAAACCGGCTTTTTTGAGACTTTCAGGGTCGAGCAAGCCTTTCACATCCACCACCACGCCCTGGCCTTTGGAGGACGCAAGATGCGCCTTGAGCGCCTTGACCGTCATGATATCCTTGAACACCGTATGATTGACCGCGAGGACCACCGCATCCACTTTCAGGTCCTTTTTATACGTCACCAGGTCCACGCCGTATTCGTGCCGGACTTCCTCTTTATCAGCCAGAGGATCCGCCACAAGCACCTTGATCCCGTACTCTTTCAACTCATGGATAATATCAATGACGCGGCTGTTGCGGATGTCCGACACATTTTCCTTGAAGGTGATCCCCAGGACCAGCACCCTGGCGTCTTTGACCGCCTTGCCCGCTTCGATCATGAGCTTGACGGTCTGCTGGGCAATGTACGGGCCCATGCTGTCATTGATGCGCCGGCCGGCGAGGATCACCTGCGGATGATACCCGATCTCTTCGGCCTTGAACGTCAGGTAATACGGGTCAACGCCGATGCAATGCCCGCCAACAAGGCCCGGCTGCATCCGGATAAAATTCCATTTGGTGCCCGCGGCTTCCAGGACCGAACGGGTATCGATGCCCATTTTATGAAAAATAAGGGCCAGTTCGTTCATGAGCGCGATGTTCAAATCGCGCTGGGTGTTCTCGATGACTTTCGCCGCTTCCGCGACCTTGATGGACTGGGCGCGAAACACGCCGGCCTTCACCACCAGGCTGTAAACATCCGCCACGTCGTCGAGCGTTGTGGCGTCACAGCCGGAAACGACCTTGACGATGCGCGTGAGCGTGTGTTCCTTGTCGCCGGGATTGATGCGTTCGGGCGAATAACCCACCTTGAAATCCCTGCCGTATTTGAGGCCCGAACATTTTTCAAGGATCGGGATGCAAATATCTTCGGTAACGCCGGGATAAACCGTGGATTCGTACACCACGATGCTGCCTTTGGCAAGATTCCTGCCGACCAGTTCCGAGGCGCTCTTCACGCAAAACAGGTCGGGGATCTTGTTGATGGTGATCGGCGTGGGCACGGCGATGATGATGAACTTCGCCGTCTTCAAACGGGAAGGATCGGCGGTGATGACCAGACGGGATGCCGCTTTGAGGGTTTCGGGCGTCATTTCCCCGGTATGGTCATGGAATTTCCTGAGGGCGGCCACGCGTTTGGTATTCAGGTCGAACCCGATGGTCGGGAACGCCTTGCCGAACTCAACGGCCAGCGGCAACCCCACATACCCCAGGCCCACGACCGCGATCTTCTCTTTACCGGCACTGATCTGTTGCGCGAATGTCATTGTCATCACCTTTTTACATAAGCCCGTGGATACGCTTAAAACAGATGGATTCGAGATTTAGAGTATACTATCGGACGGGGAAGATTGCAAAAACAATAAGGATGGATCTGCGGGGGGAAAATTTTGCTACCCAAATTTTGCTACGCAAATACTGTATCCAGGATTTTGTTCGCAAAATCCTGGACTACCTCGCACAGCTGGCAAATCCTTCGGATTCGCCACACGACCCCCTGCGGGGGCAAATTTTGCTACGCAAAATTTGGGTAGAAAAAAACCCTCGGACTTATTCGACCGTCCGAGGGCTCTTACAAGCCCCGATACTCACTCCGGGGCCTCTTTCTGATTTAATTCTAGCACCGCGGGCGTCAGGGTCAAGGTTTATATTTTGAGGGGAACCTGGAAAACTAAAGGCGAAAATCCGCCCTGCCGGATGGACGTTTGAACGGGCGAGAACAAGGAAATACCCTGGCCATGCTTTCACAAAACCGGCAATATTCATCCAGCGTCATGCGCCGGGCTTCCTGGACAGCGCGCAAACGGCGGAAACTTTCCCGGCGTGAAACACTCGCCGCGTCCGCCAGCATCTCTTCCTTATCACGCGCGCTAAGCATGCCCGATCCTCCCCAGCAATGCCTCTCCGGATGTTTTTATTATAACTACGCAATTTGTCCGGTGAGATACTTGTGAATAACACTGGCAACCAAAGTTTGATAAGGCATGCCTTCTTTAACGGCCCTTGTTTTAAGACTGAAAAAGTCCCGTTTGGTTAACCGGATATTTATGCGCGCGTCTTTCCTTAAGGTTTCCCTGGCGGCTTCACGAAAACGCAGCAGATCATTTCCATTATTACGGACAGGCTTCCATTCGCCTCGCTCAACGGAATCGATCAACTCTTTCTCTTCATTCTTATTCAAAGCTGTTTTCATATCTACGCCCCCAAATAAACCCTGGTTAGCTTGCGACTGGGAAAGATCGTTATCAAATGGATAACATCTTCCTTTTCAATATATGGCACACTGTACGCATAACCATTCACATTGACCACAAGCATCATTTGACCAGCATATTTTTGTTGATTGGGATGTTCTATATTGCCCAGCAAGAATCCTTCTTCGATCTTGATGACAATATCTTCAAAACAGATCCCGCGTTCTTTTTCCAGCACCGCACTCTTTTTATTATCCCAATCAAAAGGTTTCATAGGGCCTCATCCCAAGCATAGCCTGTTGTGTGCCTATTGTCAATATTGATATCACGTCACCGGCATCGCCGCCAATTCGGCCTTACACTGCCGCCACTGCGGCAGCACACGTGTCCGGTAAAAAATAAGAGGATCACATCCATCGTGGTAACATAGCGTTGTCCAGACAACCATGGCCCCGAGGAGGATCCCCTATGGCGCATTCTAACACGCTCATCTCCGACTTGCTGAAATTTATTCCGA
>CAIUQE010000012.1 GCA_903901225.1 Candidatus Omnitrophota bacterium | reverse complement strand
TTCATCGCTTCCCAGGGCATTACAGACTTCATCGAGATCGGCCCCGGCCGCGTCCTAAAAGGCCTGCTGCGCAAGATCGACCCCGCGCTGAATGTCCAGAATATCCAGACCCCCGAAGACCTCGCCGCGCTCCTTTTTTGATCCTTCTTATTATCAGTCAGATTAAATTATTTATTACGGAATGATAGTAAAAAACAATGTGTAAGTTTTTTTAGAAAACACTATTTTTCTTGATGAAAGTTCATACAATTAAACAATATACATATTTTAGAGCGATTTTTAAGGAAAAATCGTGTCAGTGACGCGGAGAAGTGCTGTGGATTTGAGGCAAAAACAACAAGGGATCGCGGTCATTGGAGTCGCGTGTTATTATCCCGGCGCGGCCGATACGCGCGCGCTTTGGGAAAATATCCTGGCACGGCGTGTCCAGTTCCGCAGGATGATCGACCAGCGCTTGCCCCTGAGTGAATATTTTGACGAAGATCCCAAAACCCCTGAAAAAACCTACGGTACCAAGGCCGCGTTCGTCGAGAATTTCTTTTTTGACTGGATGAAGCTGCGGATCCCCAAGAAAACTTTTCAATCAACTGATATCGCGCACTGGCTGGCGCTTGATACGGCGCTGCGGACATTCGAGGACGCGGGCTATAAACCTGCCGATATTCCTCTTCCCAATACGGGTGTCATCGTCGGCAACACCTTGACCGGTGAGCAAACACGCTCCCAGACACTGCGCCTGCGCTGGCCTTACGTGCAGAAAGTCCTGAGCGCGACCTTGTCGCATTCGGGCATGGGGGTTGAAGAGATCAGCCGCCTCGCGACGGACATGGAGAAGGTTTATAAATCGGCGTTCTATCCCATCACGGAAGATTCCCTGGCCGGAGGCCTGGCGAATACGATCGCGGGGCGTATTTGTAATTTTCTGAATTTGAACGGGGGCGGCTATATCGTCGACGGCGCCTGCTCGTCATCCTTGCTGGCGGTGGCCACGGCCGCGAACGCCCTGAAGCTTGGCGACATGGACCTCGCACTGGCGGGTGGGGTGGATATCAGCCTTGATCCTTTCGAGCTCGTCGGGTTTGCCAGGGCCGGAGCTTTGGCCAAAGAGCATATGCGGGTCTATGACCAGCGCGCCAGCGGTTTTGTCCCCGGTGAAGGGTGCGGGTTCGTCCTGCTCAAAAGGCTGGAAGACGCGCTCAGGGACAAGAATTATATTTATGCCGTGGTCAAGGGCTGGGGCATTTCATCGGATGGCAAGGGCGGGATCATGGAGCCTTCCGTGAACGGCCAGGCGCTGGCCATCCAGCGGGCGTATAAAGGCCTCGGATACAGCGCGGGTGACATTGATTTCGTCGAGGGGCACGGGACGGGGACGACCAAGGGTGACCGCGTGGAGCTTGAAGGGATCGCCACGGCCGTTGGCCAGGCGGAAAAAGCTGGACAGCCGGGCCGTACCTGCGGCGTCACTTCTTTCAAATCCATCGTCGGGCATACGAAAGCCGCGGCAGGTGTGGGCGGGTTCATCAAAGCGGTCATGGCGGTCAACCAGAGAGTCCTTCCGCCGACGGCCAATTGCGCCGAACCCAACGACGTTTTTAAGGACAAAGCGAAACAGCTTTATCCTCTCATCCACGGGGCGGTCCTGGCGCAGGACAGGACGGTGCGCGCGGGGATATCGTCGGCTGGTTTCGGCGGGATCAACTGCCACATCACCATTGAATCAAAGGACGCGCCCAGGCCGGGGCTGAAACCGGCCCTTGGGGAACGGGCCTTGTTCGTGAATAACCAGGCAACAGAGGTCTTTGTTTTTGCCGCGCGCACGACGGAACATATGAAAAATGTCATAGCCAGGTTCAAAGCGGACCTGCGCCATGCCAGCCATGCCGAAATGACGGATCTCGCCGCGCTCCTGGGAAAGAGGGTCAAGGGCCGTCTGCCTGTCAAGGCGGCGATCGTGACCGATTCCCCAGAACATTTATATGACGCCTTGACCTTGCTTGAGAATGAGATCAACGGGGCAGGGATCGACGAAGGGCAGGCCCGCAGGATCAGCGGCAAGGACCCGGGCACTGTGATCATTTTTGGCAATGCTGTAAAAAAGAACCGCATTGGTTTCCTGTATCCCGGGCAAGGCTCCCAGCGCCTGAACATGACCAGGGTTCTGGTGGAACGCTTTTCTTGGGCAAGGGACCTTTTGGGACTGTCGGGGCTCGCGCTTTATGACCGTATTTACAAGACGGCGGACCAGGCGTTGACCCGTGAAGAACAGCAGGTGTTCGAGAAACAGCTCGCGGATACCAGGTTCACCCAGCCCGCCGTTGTTGCCAGCTCCCTGATATGGACGGAATTTCTTTCAAGGCTGGGTGTTGAGCCGCACTGTGTCGGCGGCCATAGCCTGGGAGAATTGACAGCCCTTTACACGGCGGGGGTGTTCGATGAGAAAGCCCTGGTCAAATTCGCGGAGTTCCGCGGCGCTTTGATGGCGGATGGCGCCGAGGCCCGCGGCGGCATGCTCAGCCTGGCCTGTTCCCGGCAAAAAGCGGAAGACCTGATCAGAAAGACCGGCGGGAATATTATTATCGCCAACATCAACAGTCCGTCGCAGGTGGTTGCTTCGGGTGGCAAGGAAGAGATCGAAAAGGCGGCGGCACTGGCGGCGCAGGAAGGCATCACATCCCGTCCGTTGAATGTCTCCAACGCGTTCCACTCCTCGTTCATGCGCGCGGCGGCCGACAGTATCCGGGCTTCATCCCTGATGACGTGTGCCTACAAGAAGAGTTCCGTGGACGTTTATTCCGCGATGGACGGGGCGGCCCTTAAAGACGGGGTTATCCTGCGGGATTATTTTGCCAGGCAGGTCATCGCGCCGGTATCTTTTGTTGAGCTGGTCAAGGCTGTTTCCCGGCAATGCGATGTCCTGATCGAGGTTGGGCACGGCAGGGTCCTGGCGGACCTGGTGGCCGCGATCAATAAGGAAGAGGGGCCGTTGTGCCTGCCCGTTGAATCCTCACCGGAGAAAGACGCGGATATCAACCGCGTGCTCGCGGAGCTTTTTATCCGTAATGTGGTTGTGCGCTGGGAAGAGCTTTACGCCAATCGCCTGGTGAAGACGTTCGTTCCGGCGTCCCGGAAGAAATTCATCATGAACCAGTGCGAGCGGCCTTTGAAGATAGGGGAGCAGGTCCTGAAGGCGGAGGCGCTGGATATCAAGGGCGCCGGGCCGCTGCAGGGAGAAGAAATTCCGGCGACACTTCCGGTGAAGGTCGACGATAAGGATGTTATTGGCCGGCTTCTTGTTGACCTTGTCCATAAATTGACAGGATTTGACTCGGGACTTATTTCTTTGGAGTCGAGGCTTCTCGATGACCTGAACCTGGACTCCATCAAGGCCGCGGAACTGATCGCGCAGGCGGCCAGTGTCCTGGGTGTTGCCGGGCAGCTGGATCCGTCGCAGATATCCAATAACACGCTCGGGCAGATCCGTGACCGCCTGCATGAGATACTGCTCAAGTCGGGGCGGTCCGGGGACAGCCTGGTCGACGATATTCACAGCCGTTATCGCGACAGGACCTGGGTTAGGGATTTTGTCCTTCGTTTTGAACCGGAAAAGCTTCTTGCCGTTGATGTTGACCGGAAGGTCGGGTTGAAGGATGTTGTTGTGTTGTCCGAAAAGGCCGATGGATCCCTGGCCGGGGCTCTGGCCCGTGAGTTGAAGGTCCCTTCCGTCAGCAGGTTATTTTTTGGAGATAAACAGGGTTATGGGGAATTGCCGGCGGCTGCCGGATGCCTCGTCGCTGTTCTGCCCCGCAGCCGGGAGAACCTTCCGCTCGAGAAGGCCCTGCGCACGATCATGGATCGCCTGCATCAGGTGGCCGATCTCGCCGCGTCAAACCGCCTGTCCGAAGGGGCCTGCGTTGTCCTTGTCCAGTTCGGCGGAGGTTATTTCGGAGAAAAGGGCGAGGCCGGGAACATCGCCTCCTGTTGCGGAAAAGCCCTGATCTCGACGTTGGCCCTCGAACGGAAAGACCTGAAGGTGCGGGTGATCGACGTCGATCCCGCCATGGCGGATGAAGAGATCGCGGCCAGGACCGTCGATGAGCTTGCGACACCGGAGCGTTTTAATGCCGTCGGTTATGACGCGGCGATGACACGCCGGGTCGCTTATATTGATAATTTGGAAATCTCGTCCTGCCGGAAAAGGAACATTGCCTGGTCGGCCAAAGACGTGGTGATCGTCACCGGCGGTGCCAGGGGTATCACGGCCGCGTGCGCGCTGGAATTCGCCCGGCTAACGAAATCCCGGATGATCCTTTTGGGCCGTTCGCCTTTTTCCGGCGACGCCAGCGGCGCTTCCGGCGAAGTCGTGGCAACCCTTGAGAAATACCGTCAGCAGGGGCTTAAAGGCCATTATGTTCAATGTGATGTAACCCGCCAGGAAGACGTGGTCAAGGTCCTGGCTGACGTCAGGCGCCAGTTCGGGAAGATCACCGGCGTGATCCACGGCGCGGGGCTGAACAGCCTCAAACGCCTGCAACAATCCACGGCCAAGGAAGCTTACCTGGAATCCTTGCCCAAGGTCATGGGTGCGGTCAATGTCTGTCGGGCCCTTGCGGCCGAGCCGCCAAAACTGATCGCGGGAATTACCTCTATCATCGGTGTTACGGGGATGCAGGGTAGCGGCTGGTACGGCCTTGCCAATGAGATATTGAATTTATATTTGCACCAGTTCAGCAAGCAGCATCCTGCCACGCAGGTTGCGGCCATCGCGTACAGCGTCTGGGATGAGGTCGGCATGGGGGCGAAGTTGGGCAGTGTGGGCCGCCTTGCCGAGCAGGGGATCGGCGCGATACCCGTGGCGGAGGGTGTCCGGCGTTTCGGCCAGCTCGTCGAGAACGATCCCGGCGCCCAGCAGGTGATTGTCGCGGCAAGGTTGTCCGGCCTTGATACCTGGAAGTCCCGTCCTTCCAAAGCCGGTCATTTCAGATTTATTGAGGATGTCAGGTATTTCATGCCCGGCGTCGAGCTCGTGGCGCAGGCCCGCCTGAACCCGCAGGATGACCCCTATCTGCTGGACCATAATTGGCGAGGGTCATTGCTGTTCCCGTTCGTTTTTGGTTTCGAGGCCATGGCCCAGGCAGTCGCGCGTGTGACGGGGGTTGAAAGTTTTGAACGGATCAGGGCTGAAGATATCATGCTTGAAAGGCCGGTGTCTGTTCCCGCCGAGAACGGCAATGTCATCGAGATCCACGCGCTCGCCCTTGAACGGGATGGCAAAGACGGTCCGCGGCGGGTGAAGGTCGATGTTTATTCGCAGGGAACGGCGTTCCGGCAGCCGCATTTTTCGGCCGTCTTTGAGATCGATCCTGTGTTCCAAAAACAGCGTGACGCGGGCCAGCACCGCCGGAAACCGCTCACCGCTCTGGACCTGAATGTCAAGACCGACATCTATGGTCCGATCCTTTTTCAGGGCGAGATGTTCCAGTCCATCGACCGGATCCATGATCTTTGTTACGACGAGAGGTCAAAGAAGGGCGCGTGTGTATTTTCATCCGTATATAACAGGTCGACGGCCGCGTTCCTGAAGAATAACAGGAAATTTGCAGGCGGGTTCCTGACCGGTGATCCGTTCTTCATCGACTCACTCCTGCAGTCCATGCAGGTGATCATCCCGCGGGACATTTCGCTGCCCATGGGGATCGGCAGGCTAGAGTTCGACCTTGCTCCGGGGAGGGATGCCGCCAGGCTGGCGACGTGCCGCATCAAAAGGCTCGATGCCGATCATTACCGCGGGGATGTGTTCCTGGGCAAGGCAGGATCATCGCTGAAGATAGAAGATTGCCGCCTGAAGGTGCTGGATACCGTCGTAACCAATCCTTCGGCGAACGACCTGGTCGATCCCGCCGCGCGTGACCGCAAGATCATCGAAGGCAGGGTGGCTGAATTTTTCTCCGGAGCCGGGGTTCCCGCTCCGGTCATCGGATGTTCTTATCATGAAAAGTTGAAGGATGCGTCCAAACAACAGAGGCATGCGATCGAACTTCCCCTGATCAGGAAGACGGCGGGCGCATTCCTGGGACGGAAGAAGGGGGCGGCGGGCGCGTTGAAAATCCGCTGGCTTAAATCAGGTAAGCCGGTCATCGCGGGCAAGGGGCTGAGTGGCGCGGGCATCTCGCTATCACATCTGGGTTCCATGCTGCTGGTTGTTGCCGGGGGCGGGAAGCAGGGTTGTGATGTTGAGATGATCCGGGACAGGTCGTTAAAGGACTGGCAGGCGTTGTTGGGGGCGCAGAATTTCAAATTATTAGAGGCGGGGCGCATAGATAATGTGGATAAGGATATCTTCGGCACCGCGCTTTGGGCATCTTCCGAGGCCGTGGCCAAGGCGACGGGACGCGCCGGCACCGTGCTGGCTACGGACAAGGTCATGGACCGCTGCATTTGTTTCACCGCGGGCAAAGAAGGTTTTGTCGCCGCTTTTCACGTGAAATTGACGGTGGGCCCGGCGAAAGTGGTGGCGGTCTATTTTGAAAATGGCAACGTGACCGCAGGCACAAGGGCCGCCAGCCCGTTATTAAAGAAGATGGGATACAGCGAAGACGCATTCAGTTTTTCGATGGACCATTCGGGGCCGCAGGGACAGCCTGTTTATGTGCAAAGGTTCCCGTTGACCTTCAAGAACGGCCAAAGCGTGAACAGGAGCATCTATTTCACGAATTATTTCAACTGGATGGGAGAGTTAAGGGAGTATAGCCTGTATCCCATCAAGGATGAACTGACACGTTTATTGAGGACGGGACATTGGGGCCTGGCCACAAATCACGTCAAGCTTCAGATCACGGGGACGTTGAGCACGGATGATATCCTGGAAACAAGATTATGGGTCGACCGGGTTTCGGGAGAGAAAGATTCGGTCGTCGATCTCCTGTTCGACTGGTCGAAGGTCCTTCCCGGCGGCAAACGCGAAAGGGTGGCTTTCAGCGAACAGCGGATATCCTGGATCAGGATCACGGGGCATGGGGAAGGCAAGGTGGATGCCTTTCCGGAGAATGTCAGGCGGTTCATTGACCTGATGAGGCCCAGGGACAAGGCCGAAGGCGCCAGGAGGCCGGCTTTCGTTGCGGGACATTCCGGTTACGGTGCGTTGCTGTCCGATTTCCATGAAAGCCGAAGGCCCTTGATGATAGAGCAGGTTTTCAGCACATCGCTGGAAGAGTCCAATCTCGTTGGGAATGTTTATTTTTCGAATTATGGCAAATGGCTCGGGAAGGTCAGGGACCTGTACCTGTTCAAGGCGCGTCCGCAGCATTACATCGGGAGTTCCATAGAACGGGAATTCTCGTCAACACACGCCGATATTTATCATTTGAGTGAAGCCATGCCCTTTGACCAGGTCCGCGTCATCATGTCCCTTGACAAGATCCATGAAAAAGGAGTGTCGCTGTATTTTGAATTTTTCAAGGAAGGCCCAGGTCCTCAGCGCCGGAGGTTGGCTTATGCCACGAACAGCATCGTCTGGGGGGCGTTGAAACAGGGGGTGTTCTTGCCGGAAAGATTGCCGTCCGACGTATTGCGTGACCTTAACCAACTGGCCGCATGATCTATGGATGACTCTGTATTAAGCATACATGCTTTCACGCTCTCGGGGCTGATATTGGCCTTCACGAGCCTTGTGCTGGTCCTCTTGCTGTCGATCCACGGGAAGACCGCGATACACAGGATCTGGATACTGTTCAATCTTTCCGTCGCCTGGTGGGGGATCGGCGTTTTTCTGATGGGCTCGTCATCCAATGCCCGTCATGCTTTGCTGGTGACCAAGATCGCGTATGCCGGCGTTATTTTCATCCCTGTCTTTTTTTATCATTTCTCCTGTGTTTTTTCATCGATCAACAGGAAGTACGTGATCGCTTTCGCGTATGCTCAGGCGGTGTTTTTTTGCGGTTTGAGCCTTTTCGGCCCGGCCCGGATACCCTATATCTCTTTCGTCGAGAAGGTCGGCAACAGCGCGTTGTTCTATTTGAGGTCGTCCGGGCGGCTTTACGATATTTCGCTGCTCCTATGGATATCGCTTGTTGCCCTGGGTTTTTTTGAAACGGTCAGCCAATATCTCCACGAAACAAATTCCCGCCGCAAGAACCAGTTCCTGTATCTTTTCCTGGGGTTCTTCCTGGGGTTCCTTGGCGGCTTGACAAATTTTCTTCCGGTTTACGGCATCAATGTGGTCCCCATCGGGAATTTCACGATCTCATTTTATTGCGTGATCTCGACATACGCGATCCTGAAATACCGTCTTCTGGACATCAAGATCGCCGTCACGAGCGCCAGCATCTTTTTTACGGTGTACACGCTTGTCCTGGGGATACCTGTCCTGGTCGGGTTCAAGACCATGGGCAATGGTCCGTGGCTTTTGCCCGTGTCTCTCATGGCTGTCCTCGCCACAATCGGGCCTTTTGTTTATCTTTATATCCAGAAACAGGCGGAGAATCGCATGCTTTCGGAGCAGCGCAAATATCAGGCGACCTTGCGCCAGGCGTCTTCTGGGATGGGGCGTGTCCGCGACCTGAAAAAACTCCTGCATCTTATCGTGTTCGTCCTGACCCGCGTGGTGCGCATCGAACGCGTCCTTGTTTATTTTGTGGACAAAGACAACGCCGTCGCGCGGTTGAACGCTTTACGGCGGGTCAGCATTTCGGATAATATCCCGAATACGCTGCCCCTCGGGCATCCTCTCCTGGCATATTTCGCGTCGACGTTCACGCCGCTCGCGCGTGAGGAATTGCAGCAGCGGATGGGCAGTGAAAGGGTCACTGATCTTGTGCTTCTGGAACAAGGCATGGGAGAGCTTAATGCCGAGCTTGTTTTCCCGATCTTTATCCGCGCGAACCTGGCCGCGGTGGTCGTCCTCGGGAAGAAGCTCAACGGCCGCATTTACAGCGAGGACGACCTGATGGTTTTTTCCATCCTGGCGAACCAGGCGTCGCTGGCCATCGAGAACGCCCTTTCCTATGAGAACATGAAAAAAACCCAGGAACAGTTGTTCAAGGCGGAGAAAATGGCGACCATCGGCACCATGGCCGACGGGTTGTCGCACCAGATCAACAACCGCCTGCACGCGCTGGGGTTCATCGCCAGCGACATCCTGGACACGGTCAAATTGCGCAGGTCTTTGTTCAACACACCCCAGCTTCAGTCGGTCGCGGATGAGATCGAGCATTCCCTCGCGCGGATCCAGGATAATGTGACCCGCGGCGGGGAGATCGTCCAGGGCCTCATGAAATATACCCGCAAGAGTGACGAAAGTGTCGCGGCCTGCCGCATCGACGATATCGTCATGACGGCGCGAGAGATGGCACAGTTCAAGATACGTTCCGTTGAATTCAAGGTCATCAAGGAATATGACCCCGCGACGGCGCCAAAGGTGCTCGGTAATTTTACCCAGTTGCAGGAGGTCTTCTTCAATCTCATCGACAATGCGTATGACGCGACTGTCCAGCGCAAGGCCGAGAGGAAGGAAGAAGGCTATGTGCCAACGCTGCGGATCAGCGTCAGGGAAATGGGCGATGTGGTTGAGATCGTTTTCAGCGATAATGGGGCCGGGGTCAATGAGCTGGACAAAGAAAAGCTGTTCACGCCTTTCTTTACGACCAAGGCCACGAGCAAAAAAGGGACAGGCCTCGGGCTTTATATCATCCGCAAGATCATCGAGGAAAATCATGGCGGGAAGGTCGAGGTCAGGTCTGCCCTGGGCCAGGGGACGGACATGGTGTTGAGGCTTGGCATAAGCCGCGCGTAGGCCGGCGCATTTAATCCGCAAAAACGCTTGAAACCCCCGCAGTTGTAATATAATTAACGGTATATGGCAAAATTATTGATCGTTGACGATGAACTGGATGTGCGCGAGTTCGCGGGGAATTTTTTCCGCAAGCGCGGTTTTGATATCCTGACCGCCTCCTCCGGGAATGACGCTTTGCGGTTAGTGCGCGAGGAAAGCCCTGACCTTGTTCTTCTCGATATCCGCATGGGGGAGATGTCGGGTGTTGAAGTGCTTCGCGCGCTGCGCCAGCGCGGCAATGCCGTGAAGGTGGTCATGGTCTCGGGGATCGAGGAAGAAAGTGTCGTGAAGGAAACCGCGTCGCTCGGGGCGATAGGCTTTATCCACAAGCCGCTCATCCTCGAGGAACTTGAGAAGGTGGTCCTTCGCGAGTTCGCCGTGAACATATGATGACACCGATCGATTACAAAAGAGAACTGGAGACGGCCAGCAAGGGCATGATCATGATCCATGACCATGTCCTGCTGATAAAGCTGCTGGTCCGCATGATCGTCCGCAAAGCGCGGTTGCGCCACGCGGGGATGATCCTTTACGAACCGGCGCGCGACGCTTATGTCCTTGAAATATCCCGGGGTGAAGCGGGTTCCCGCATTCCCGAACGTTTCATCCGTTTTGAACGGGACCATCCGCTTATCCGCATTTTCCACGAGCGGGAATTCAAGTACCTCATCAACAACCGTAGCGCTTTGGTTTTCGACGACATCAATCACCTGATCTGGCGCGAGTCCGTGCTGGGGTCCGCCAATGGTTCGAGGGAACTCCTGCATCAGGTCGGCGATTTGATGCCCAAGCTTAACAGCGTCGCCTGCGTTCCGGCGTTCTACCATCATGAACTGCTGGCCATCCTCCTTCTAGGGGAGAAGGAGGATGGCGCGCCGCTCGAGCAGGACGCGCTGGATTTCTTCGCCGCCCTCGCGTCTGACGTGGCCATGGCCATCCGCAATGCCCAGCTGTTCGAGGGGCTCAAACGCGAGGCGGACCGCAGCCGCAACCTTTTTGTCCAGACGACCATCGCGCTTGGATCTGCCATTGAGGCCAAGGATTCCTACACGCACGGTCACACGGAACGGGTGACGGGGTACGCGATGACGATCGCGCGGCATATGGCCGCGCGCGGGGACTTTAATGCGGCCGAGAAATTTTTTGAGAACCTTTATATCGCCAGTATCCTGCACGACATCGGCAAGATCGGCATCCCCGAATTGATCCTGACCAAGAAAGGCCCTCTTACGGAAGACGAGTACCTTCTGATGAAGACGCATCCCGCGCGCGGGGCGGACATCCTTTCTTCCGTGAAGGATTTTGACGGCTGCGTGGCGGGGGTACGGCACCATCATGAATGTTTCGACGGCTCCGGGTATCCCGACGGGCTAAGGGGCGGTGATATCCCCATGATCTCGGCCATCATTTCTGTCGCCGACACCTTCGATGCCATGACCACCGACCGGCCTTACCGCAAGGGCGTGGCCAGGGAGCGCGCGATCGAGGAGATCCGCCGTTGCATGAACGCGAAATATCATCCGGCCCCCTCGGCGGCCATCATAGAACTTTTTCAGAACGGAAAAATCTAGGAGGAACAGGCATGTCGTCCCAGGGTGTTGAAGCTATCAATGAATTGGTGAAGAAGGAGAGCGCTTTTGTCGAGGCGCTGATGCTTGAAGTCCAGAAAGTCCTCGTCGGGCAGAAAGCCCTTGTGGAACGGCTCATGGTCGGTATCCTGGCCAACGGGCATGTTCTCATCGAAGGTGTGCCGGGGCTGGCCAAGACCACGGCCGTGAAGGCCCTTTCCGACACGCTGCAGACGCGTTTCCAGCGCATCCAGTTCACGCCGGATATGCTGCCCGCCGACCTTATCGGAACGCTGATCTACGACCAGCGCACCGGCGGTTTCTCGGTGAAGAGAGGGCCTGTCTTCGCGCACATCATCCTCGCGGACGAGATCAACCGCGCGCCCGCGAAAGTCCAGAGCGCGCTGCTGGAGGCCATGCAGGAGCGCCAGGTGACCATCGGCGAGGAGACCATGACGCTCGAAGACCCGTTTCTGGTCCTGGCCACGCAGAACCCCATCGAGCAGGAGGGCACCTATCCGCTGCCCGAGGCGCAGGTCGACCGTTTTATGCTCAAGGTCAAGGTCACGTACCCGACAAAGGAAGAGGAACTCCTGATCCTCAGGCGCATGGGCAATACCGGACGGCGCAT
This sequence comes from Candidatus Omnitrophota bacterium, assembly GCA_903901225.1. Taxonomy (GTDB): domain Bacteria; phylum Omnitrophota; class Gorgyraeia; order Zapsychrales; family Fredricksoniimonadaceae; genus Fredricksoniimonas; species Fredricksoniimonas borealis. Next base: position 16,939 of record CAIUQE010000012.1, on the reverse strand, counting down.
CGCGCTCAACCGCATTGTCTCGCCGGCGGACATCCTGCGCGCGCGCAAGGTGGTGGATGAGGTTTACATGGACGAGAAGATCGAGCGTTATATCGTGGATATTGTCGAGGCGACCCGAGCGCCCGAGAAGCACGGCCTCGCCGAGCTCAAGCCATTGATCCAGTACGGCGCCAGCCCCCGGGCGACGATCAATCTCGCGGTGGCGTCAAAGGCGTATGCTTTCCTGCAGGGAAGGGGTTATGTGACGCCCCAGGACGTGAAGACCATCGGGATGGATGTCCTGCGCCACCGTGTGGTCCCGAGTTATGAAGCGGAAGCCGAGAACCTGTCGCCGGAAGACCTGGTGACGCGTATTTTTGAACAGGTGAAGGTACCCTGAAGCCATTCACGGGTGTGTTATGATCCCGAAAGAAGTCCTCGATAAGATCCGCCGCATTGAGATCACCACCAGCCGCCTGGTGACCGATGTCTTTGCTGGGCAGTACCACAGCGTGTTCAAGGGCCGCGGCATGGAGTTCGACGAGGTTCGCGAATACCAGCCGGGTGACGACGTCCGCGCCATCGACTGGAACGTCACGGCCCGCACGGGCACACCCCACATCAAGAAATTCGTCGAAGAGCGCGAGATGACGGTCATGGTGCTGGTTGACGCCTCGCCATCCTGCCGTTTTGCCACGGCGCGCGAGTTAAAAAGCCGCCTGGCCGCCGAATTGGCCGCGGCGCTGTCTTTTTCCGCCATCCGCAACAATGACAAGATCGGCTTGGCTATTTTTACGGACACCGTCGAAAAGTTCATCCCCCCGCGCAAGGGCCGTCGCCATGTCCTGAGGATCATCCGCGAAGTCCTTTGTTTCACGCCGCGGGGCAAAGGGACCGATATCGCCGCCGCGCTTGAGTTCATGACCAAGGTCGTGACCCGCCGGGCCGTATGCTTTGTGATCTCTGACTTCCTGGAGGCGTCGCCCGGACCGGATAGCCGTCCGCGGTTCGCCCGGGCCATGGGCATTGCCAACAACCGCCACGATGTCATCGCCGTGACCCTCAATGACCCGCGCGAAAAGGAATTGACGCCCTGCGGGCTGCTTGAGCTGCAAGACGCGGAGACGGGGGAGCGGGTCGTGATCGACACGATGGACAGAGGTGTGCGCGACGCTTACGCCCGCGCCGCCGCCGAGCGCCAGACGGCCCGTGACAGGCTTTTCCGTTCCATGAACGTGGACCATATGGATATTACTACCGATGAACCGTACGCCGACAGCCTTGTCAGGTTCTTTGCCAGGCGGAAAAAGAGGATGCGATGAATCCGGCCGCCCCTGTTAACGGACTTCATGATATCCGCGGCCCCGTGGGGATCCCCGGGGATTGGTTGTGGCTGCTGATACTTCTGGGCATCGCGGCGGGCGTCGCGCTGGTATTTTTTTTGATCCGCTACTTCAGGAAAAAAGCCGTGGTGCCGGCGGCTCCTCTGCCGCCCGCCTGGGAAACAGCGCTCGCGGAACTGGCACGGATCGAACGGGATGGTTATATCGTCCGGGGTCATGTGAAAGAATTTTATTCCGATCTCTCCGGCATTGTCCGCTGGTACATCGAAGAGCGTTTTGACCTCCGGGCACCGGAGATGACGACCGAGGAGTTCATGCAGGCCAGCCGCTATTCCGGCAAACTTTCCACCGCACAGCAGGCCTTGCTGCAGGGGCTTCTTCTTTCCAGCGACATGGTAAAGTTTGCGAAGTCCAGTCCTTTGCCTGAAGAGATGGCCCGTTCGCTGCAGCTGGCGAGGGCTTTTGTCCAGGAGGCGCAATGACCTTCAGGACGCCCCAATTCCTCCTCTTGATCCCGCTGGTCCTGCCCCTGGTGACGATCCTTTATTTCCGGCGGCGCCCGCCGGCGTTCACGTTCCCCTGCGCGGGTTTTGCCGCGGGGCTTCCCGTGACGTGGCGCATCCGCCTGCGGCATCTGCCGCTGGCGTTAAGGCTTGCGGTGCTGGCGCTTTTTATAGTCGCGCTCGCGGGGCCCCGGAGCGTCCTGGAAGAGGCCCGCTCGAATACCGAGGGCATCAACATGGTGTTGTTGCTCGACACCTCCACCAGCATGGCGGCCGAAGATTTTACGATCAATGGCAAGCGCCTGAACCGCCTCGACGTGATCAAGTCCGTGATGAAGGAGTTCGTCGGGCAGAGAGTTGGCGACCGCATCGGCCTGGTCGCGTTCGCGGCAAAGCCGTACACGGTATGCCCTCTTACGATCGATCATGGCTGGCTCCTGGCGAACCTTGACCGGGTGCGTTTCGGGTTGATGGAGGACGGGACGGCCATCGGTTCGGCGATCGCTTCTGGCGTTTCGCGCTTGCGCAAGGTCGACGCCAAGAGCAAGGTCATCATCCTGTTGACTGACGGGGTCAATAATGCTGGAAAAGTGTCGCCCGTGGACGCGGCCGCGGCCGCGGCGGCGCTGGGCATCAGGATCTATACGATCGGCGCGGGGACTAAGGATCTCGCCCCGTATCCGGTGCAGGACCTTTTCGGCCGCGTGGTTTACCAGAATGTCAAGATCGAGATCGACGAGGAAACGCTGCGCAAGATCGCCGACGCGACTGGCGGCGCGTATTTCCGCGCCACGGACACGGATTCGCTCAAGAGCATCTACAGTCGCATCGACAAGCTTGAAAAAGTGAAGTTCGATGAGGCCGGTTACCGCCAGGTCGACGAGCATTTTCAGGAGTTCCTGCTGGCGGCCCTGGCCCTGCTCATGGTTGAGGTGGTCCTGGCCAGGACATTGTTGTTGAGGATACCATGATCCATTTCGCGAAACCTTATTTCGCCAACGGCATAGTCCTTGTCGGGCTTGTGGCCGCGGGGCTTTATTTCCTCGCCAGGGTCCGGCGCAAGACCATGAACCGTTTCGGCGAGAAAAAACTGTCGTTGTTCACGGCGCGGAGTTTCTCGTTGCGCCGTTTCATCTGGAGAGAGTCACTTCTTGTGGCGGCTGTGTTTTTTGTCGTCATGGCGCTGGCTCGGCCCCAGTGGGGCTTCGACTGGCAGGAGGTCAGGCATGAGGGGCTGGATATCCTTGTGGCGATCGACACGTCCAAAAGCATGCTGACGGAGGATGTCAAGCCCAGCCGCCTGGAACGCGCGAAGCTGGCCGTGAAAGACCTGCTGAAAAAGCTCAAGGGTGACCGGATCGGCCTGATCGCTTTCGCGGGTGACGCGTTTCTTTCCTGCCCGCTGACATCGGATTACGGCGGTTTCACGCTGAGCTTGGATGACCTGAACACGGGCACGGTCCCGCGCGGGGGCACTAACTTTGCCCAGGCGATCCGGGAAGCGCTCAAGGGATACGACCAGATCCCCTCGCGTTACAAGGTCGTGGTAATTCTTACGGACGGCGAGAGCCTGGAGGGTGATCCGCTGGCGGCCGCGAAGGAAGCCGCGCAAAAGAACATCCGCGTTTACACGCTGGGTATCGGCACGCGGGAAGGCGAGCTTGTCCGCGTCGTCAAGGACGACGGCAGCGCGGAATTCCTCAAGGACGGGGCCGGGAATTTCATCAAATCCCGCCTGAACGAGGGGTTGCTCAAGGAACTCGCGGCGGCCACGGGCGGGGCGTATGTGCGTTCGAGCGGCGCGGAGCTTGGGCTGGACTACATCTATGACAATTATCTTTCCCGTTTGGAGAAACGCGAGATCGAGAGCCGGATGGAGCAGCATTATCATGAGCGTTTCCAGATACCTTTGCTGGCGGCATTCCTTTTGCTGCTGGCCCAGGCGCTGATCCCGTTGAGGAGGGATGAGCCATGAGAATGGAGTGCCTGTTGCTTGTCATTCTTATGGTGCCCGGACCGGTTTTCGCGGCGGCGGGCGCGGGCGATGTGCGCGCGGGCAATGACCTTTACCATCAAGGCAAATATCCGCAGGCGCTGGAACGCTATCAAAAGGCGGCTGACAAGAACCCTTCCGAGGCGAAGATCGAATATGACCTTGGCGCCGCGGCGTATAAGTCGGGTGATTTTGACGCGGCGGCGGAACATTTCCAGAAAAGCCTCCTGACGGACGATGACAAGTTAAAGCCGGATGTTCATTTTAATTTAGGTGACGCGTTGTACCGCGGCGGTGTCAGCCACGAAGACAAGGATGTTGACGCGGCGATCCGGCTCCTTGAAGGCGCCCTTGGAAATTTTGAGAAGGTCCTGGCGTTGAACGCGCGTGATACGCAGGCGGCCGATAACCGTGAATTCATCAGGAAGGAACTGGAGCGGCTGAAGAAAAAGAAAGAACAGCAGCAACAGCAGAATAAGAACCAAAGCAAGGATCAGCCCAGGGATGACTCGTCATCGAAAGACCAGCCTGCGGGGAAGGATCAGCCTTCGGACTCTGGACAGCAGCAAGAGCCAAAGAACGGATCAGCCGATACAGCCAAGGAAGAGCCCCGGGATGATCTTAAGCATGAGTCTCAGGGGAAGTCCGGGGAACAGTCTCAGGGGTCGAAGGACCAGCAAAGTTCGCCCGCGTCTGGACAAAACGACCGCGGGCAGATATCATCACAGAAAGAAGCCAACGACATGGTGGACGATCTGGAGCGTAATGACCTTCCCAAAGGCCTTTTGAATTTTACCCGCGCGGCGCGTGAACCGCGCCCCGTTGACAAAGATTGGTGAGCTGAATGAAGAAATTTATTTCCGGCATTATTTTGGCCGCGGCATGTTCCACCGCCGCGTACGCTGCTGATGTTTCGGTGAAAGCCGTTGTCGACGACAACCATGGTTCCGTGGGCACGGGGTTCGCCTATACCATCACAGTCAACGGCGCCCAGGATGCCGCTGCGCCCGCGTTGCCCGTCATTGACGGGTTTGATGTTCATTACGTCGGCCCGGCCACGCGGGTTTCCGTGATCAACAATGCCTATTCGGTCGAGCAATCCTTCAATTACAGCATTGTCCCGTTGAAAGAAGGCCATTTTGTTATCCCCGCGATAACGGTGGTGGTGAAGGGGCAGTCCCTGCAGACCGAGACGATCCCCATTGATATCGCGGCGTCGGGCGCGAGGCCTGCCGCGGGGTCTTCCGGCGGCACGCCCGTCAAGGAGGATATCGAGGGGCGGTTGAAACTGTTGATGGCGGCACAGCGGAACACTGTTTATGTCGGCGAGGCTGTTCCCTTGACCGTGCGGCTTTACGTCAACCAGCTGGCACTGCAGGACCTGTCGTTCCCGCAGATCACCATGGACGGGTTCCAGGCCGATCCTTTCACCGAGCCGAAACAATTCCAGGACACGCTCCAGGGCGTTAACTGGCAGGTCGTCGAGTTTTCTACGCTCCTCTATCCGGCGCGGACGGGCGAGATCGTCATACCATCGGCCCAGGTCAGAGGATCCTTGCTGTTCAAGGCAAGCCAGCCACGGGACCCGTCGGGCGGTTTTTTTGACGAGGGGTTCCTGAGCAGTTTCTTCACCTCTTACCAGAAAAGGGCCGTGACCGTGACGTCGGTGCCGTTGAAGCTGGAGGTTCTGCCTCTTCCCAATGAAGGCAAGCCTGCTGATTTTGCGGATGTGGTTGGCCAGTTCGACCTGAATGTCGAGGTCGCGCCGCTGAAGGTCAAAGCAGGGGATCCTGTCACCGTGCGGATGGCCTTGACGGGGGCCGGGAACATGAAGGCGGTCAGGATGCCTGTCCTGCAGGCCTCCGGGTTCAAGTCTTATGACCCGCAGGTCAAGGATGAAGCGGGGCGCAAGACACTTGAACAGGTCCTGATCCCCACAGATGTGAGCGCCCGCCAGATACCGGCGATCCGGTTCAGTTATTTTGACCCCAAAGCGGGCGCGTACCGGACGATCGAACGCGGCCCGTTCACCCTTGATGTCGCGGCGCCGGCGGCGGGTGAGGAATTTCAGGCTGTCGGGTTCGCGCAGCCTTCGGCGGTCACCGCGCCTGAAAAGCTCGGCAGGGACATTATTTTTATCAAGGATGATCCGGGTGTGTTAAGGCGCCGTTCGAGCCACATGGGGCGCCACGCTTTATTTTACATCGCGTTAGCGGTGTTCGTGCAGGTATGGGCCGCGTTCCTGGCGTTCTATCTTTACCGCCGCAGGATACTCAAGGACCCCCGTTTCGCGCGCCAGCGCGGGGCCGCCCGTGAGGTTTACAAGGTGTTCGACGCGGCGAAGCTCCACATCAATACCGCCGGCGTGAAAACTTTCTACGACATCCTGGAGAAGGGGTTAAGCGAATATTTTGTCCTCAGGCTGGAACTTCCGCCGGGTCGGGTTGAGTTCCTGCCGCTGGAGGCCGCGCTCAAGGCGCTTAAGGTGGACGGGAAGCTTGTCGCTGCCATTGAGGATATTTACGCGGCCGCGGAGCGGGTCCGTTTTGCCGGGTTGTCGGTTCCTGAGTCCGCCATGCGCTCCCATCTGGCGGATGCTGAAGACATTGTCCGGGCCGTGGAAAGGCGGGCGAAATGACGCGTTCATCAAGGCTTGTGCTTATGGTGTTGTTACTTCTCGCGGGTAGTGCTTCGGCGGCGCGGGCGTTCGATGTTAAAGAGGCGAGGGTTGTATTCCTCAAGGGGGTACAGGCCTATCATGGCGGCCGTTATGACGAGGCCGTCGCGCTCGATGAGCAGATCCTTGCCGCCGGTTTTTATTCTCCGGCGCTTTACTACAATCTGGGCAATGCCTGCTTCAAGACCCGGCATACGGGCAAGGCGCTGGTGAATTATTTGCGCGCCCGGCGCCTGGCGCCGCGCGACAGCGACTTGCGCGCGAATCTGCTTTTTACGCGGACAATCGTCGAGAATTACGCGCCCTGGAAGGATGGTTCGGTTTTCGGGCCTGTGGCTGATCTTCTTTCCGGTGAAGAGCTCCAGTGGCTGGCGTTCTTCTTTTTCGCGCTCACGGGGACGTTTTTGGTCGTGGCCCTTTACGCGGGCTTGAGGCGCAAGCGCATTGTCCTGGTCACCGGGTTATTGGCGATCGTCAGCGCGTATCTGGCCGGCGCGGTCATTTTCAAAGTCCTGCAGCGTTCCGGTGAAGCGGTTTGCGCCGCGCGTGTGGACGCCAGGTTTGAACCGAGCCAGGAGGCGACAGTTTATTTCAAGGTGCCTGAAGGGACCGAGGTGAAGATACTGCGTTACAAGGAACTTTGGTGCAAGATCGAACGGTCCGATGGCAAGACAGGCTGGGTCCCCGCCGCGTCCATGGAAAGGATATAGGCATGTCCAGGGAACTTTACGTGAAGACATTGTTGTCACTGGTCCGTGACGCCGGCAGGATCGCGTTGCGCCTGATCGATGACAGCCATCCGGGGCTGAAGCCTGACAATTCGATCATCACTGACGGAGACCTGGCCATTTCCCGCCTGGCGCATCAGCGATTACGCAAACTTATGGCCACGGGCCGACACGCGCTCATTGACGAGGAGGACCCTCGCAAGGGGGACTATTTGAACGAGGCGTTCCTCGAGCGCACGCCGTTCATCTGGGCCATTGACCCCATCGACGGGACGCGGAGCTATGCCAACCGCATGCCCCATTATGGGATATCCGTCGGGCTGATCAGGAACCGCAAGCCCTGGCTGGGTGCTGTTTATTTTCCTTCCCTGAGGGAGCTTTTTTATTGTGACGGCGTACGGGCGTATTATGTGACGGACCCTTTCACGCGCCGGGCCAAAAGTACACAGATCAAGCCTGTCGCTGAAAAACTTTCCCACCGTTCGGTCTTTATCCTCTCGGATGCGGTGGGGGAAGAGCTGCTGTGGCGTTCGAAAGATTGCCGTTACATGGTCCTTGCCACGGCGGTCACCGAATTTTGCTGGCCCTGCATCCGCCGCGGTTGCGGGTCGTTGTCGCGCACGCATTTGTGGGATGTGGCGGGGTCCTGGCCCATTGTCGCGAAGGCGGGGTTGAAATTCAGGTCGTTCACGACGGGAAAGTCGCTGGAACGGCTTGACGCGGGCCTTTTTGAACCGCACAAGAAGTCATGGCGTTTGAAGGATTATTATATTCTGTCGTCCCAAAAGAATTTTGCCGGATTGCGTGAGCGCGTCCGGTTCTTGAAGGAGGGGGTATGATCCACGACGCTATCACCCATATTTCCCGGTATGATATCCCGATGGTCACTGAGATCCGCAGGTTCATGAGCGACCCGGGCAGGGTTGATTTCGACGTGAAGGAGATCGGGATCGCCGGGCGGGATCTCTTTGTGCGGCCTTCGACCTATCTCACGCGCCTTCCCGGCGAGGGGCTCTTTGAAACGCATGACGTTTACGCGGATCTGCAGTATGTGGTCAGCGGGGTCGAGCGGATGCAGCTTGTAGCGCGGGAATACCTGACGCCCGCGGGAGCTTATGATCCCGTCAGGGACATGAGTTTTTTTACGGCCAAAGGTGATGTGACCGATGTGATCGTGCGCGCGGGGGAGTTCACGGTGTTCTTTCCGGGTGAAGCGCACCGGCCGATGTGCCAGCGCGGCCTTGGGCCCGAGGCCGTGAAGAAGCTTGTTTTTAAGATCAGGGTAAAATAAACCCTTTACACTGAATTTTTCTTTTGTTATATTGTTGCCTTCTTTAGACGGATTTTCAACACGTTTCATATTTTGGGCCTCTAGCTCATCTGGTAGAGCAAGTGACTCTTAATCACTTGGTACCGAGTTCGACTCTCGGGAGGCCCACCATTCTTTCCATATTGCAAAAAACCTTCATCCCGAACGGGAGAAGGTTTTTTGATTTTGAGGGAGAAAGAGTGGTGGGCACTGGAAAGAATTCTTTCCAGTGCAGATAGCATCTTGCAATGAAGTGTATTGCTTACCCGAACGGGAGAAGGTTTTTTGCTTTTGAGGGAGAAAGAATGGTGGGCACTGGAAAGAATTCTTTCCGGTGCGATAGCATCTAATTTTGAACGTAGAAACCTCTTACCCGAACGGGAAGAGGTTTTTTGCTTTTGAGGGAGAAAAAATTGTGGGCACTGGAAAGCCTGCCTGCCGGCAGGCAGGGATTCTCTCCAGTGCAGATAGCATCTTGCAATGAAGTGTATTGCTTACTCGAACGGGAGAAGGTTTTTTGCTTTACAAGACGAAGAAGCTTCTCTTTAATCGGAGAGGCTTTTTTGTTTATGCTTGTTTTGAGATAGAAAACGACACCACAGGGACACCGCGAAATCGAGATCAAGGCAAAGATTGACCGTCATTCTTTGGCATGTTAAACTTTAGTCATGTTGACACGCGTTTATCTTGACACATCAGTTATCGGCGGATGCTTCGATGAAGACTTTGCGGTCTGGTCGAATGGCTTGATGAAAGACATTCGTCTTGGGCATTTTCATTGTGTTGTATCCGAATTGGTGGGTATTGAGATTGAGCGTGCTCCTCAAAGAGTGCGTGACAAGTATGAAGAGCTTGTCAACGATGGGGCTGAAGTTCTTGAGGTTAATACTGAAGTGCTTGATTTGGTGTCGGCGTATAAGCGGCATAAGATTTTGACTGACAAGTTTGAAAGCGATATGACGCACATAGCTTTGGCGACAGTTAATCGGGTTAATATTCTTGTGAGTTGGAATTTCAAACACATTGTGCATTTTGATAAAATCAGGCAGTTTAACGCTGTTAATGAAAAGATGGGGTACAGGGCGATTGCTATTCATTCCCCGCGGGAGGTAACGAATTATGGAGAAGAAGTTTGACACTGTAAAAATGGTTCGAGAAATCAGAGACCGGATGCATGAGCAGACGAAGAAGATGACGCGTACGCAATTGTTAGAGTTTTATCGCTCAAAATCAGCGCATATTCATTCTCGCATGGGGCGGCGCTCTAAGGTCGCTGTAGGTTAAATTATGAAGAAGACATTTGATTGTGTAGAAATGAAGAACGAATGCGCTAGAAAGGTTAGACAGATGATTGGCTCTGTGAGTATTAAGCAGGAGCTGTCTTTTTGGAAAAAGAGAGCTGAAGCTTTGAAGGGTAACGCTCACATTGTTCGTCAGACAAAATCAGCTGTGAGTATATGAATGACACGCCACGCCACGCCACGCCACGCCACGCCACGCCACATCATTTTTTTATGACTTTTTAGGGCGGGTCACACCTGCCTGCCGGCAGGCAGGGATCCCCCTACGCGCGAATTGGTGGGTTGCGATTTTACGCGTGGTGATATTGTTGATCGTTGTGTATGGGGTGATACCTCCTGCTTTTGCCGCGTTTGATATTTCTAAATCCGGTGACCTGACGGCCACGACGTTCGATGAATTAGGGTTTGACCCGACCGGGCTGGTGGGCTATTGGCAGTTGAACGGGAATGCGAAGGATAGCAGTGGGTATCACGTTGACGGTACGATCTACGGCGCAACGGCGACGACGGACAGATTCGAGGTGGCGAATGGGGCGATGAATTTTAATGGGAGTAATCAATGGATATATTGCGGCAACGTAGCGAGTTTAAATGTCAGCGGGGCAGTAATTACAATAAGTGCATGGGTTAAAGCCAATAGTTTCAGTGGTTGGGGCAGAATTGTTAGTAAGTTGGGTAATGAATCAGGTTTTTGGAATGGGTATGCGATGTTGGTTGCTTCTAATTCAGTTCTTTTGCAAATATATAATACATCTTTTGGGAATGAGGCAGTTGTTGCATATACGATGCCATTGCATGAGTTTCATCAGGTAACGTATGTTTATAATAGTGTAAATAAGAAGCTTTACGTTGATGGTTCTTATATTGGTCAGACGAGTTCCACTGCTGCAGTTGGAACGACGACTTCAAATTTGAACATTGGCAGGGGTGGGGATAACACTCAATATTTTAATGGTTCTATCGATGAGGTAAAAATTTTCAGCCGAGCCTTGTCCGCCTCCGAGATCCTGGCCATGTACAACCACGAAAAAGGCAAGTTCAGCGTGGGGAAGGATGGGAAGGCCAAAGCGGTTTCATTTGTGGAAGACCCCGCGCTGCCCGTTCAGATGCGTAGTAAGAAACAGAGCCTGACGGTAAAGGGGCATTTGATCCAGCAGTAAGTTGTACTTGGAATAGTGAACGCAGCACACAGTTCTTTCTTCTCAGACATTTCTTCCCGCTTTTCCTTGACGCCGAAAAACTCTTGTCCTATACTCAGCAGGCTTTTGACAATTTCCTTATTTAATGTTCCGGGAGCTCCCAGTGACTTCTAAAAGCTACGACATCAGTTCACTCAAAGCCCAGGCCCTTCAATTCCGCCGCGAGATCCTTGAAACGCTCGAAACGGCGGGGTCGGGGCATCCGGGCGGGTCTTTGTCGGCGGTCGAGATATTCCTGGCGCTTTACGGCGTTGTCATGAACCATCGTCCCTCGGAACCGAAGTGGGAAGGCCGCGACCGGTTGGTGGTGTCTAAAGGGCATGTCACGCCGGTGGTCTATGTCACGCTCGCCAATTTCGGCTATTTCCCTAAAGATGAACTTAAGACATTCCGCAAATTCGGTAGCCGCCTGCAGGGGCACGTGCATCACAAGGTTCCCGGTGTGGAGTTCAATACCGGTTCGCTCGGGCACGGCCTTTCTTACGCCAACGGCGTCGCCATGGCGGCGCGACTTAAGGGCAAGGATTTCAGGGCTTACTGCATCATGGGTGACGGCGAGATCCAGGAAGGTTCAGTCTGGGAGGCGGCCATGAGCGCGGCCCACTACAAGCTCGACAATGTGTGCGCCATCGTGGACTACAACAAGGTCCAGGAGAACGGCCTTATCAGCGAGATCAAGGGGCTTGATCCTTTGGGCGATAAATGGAAAAGTTTTGGATGGCACGTGATCGATATTGACGGCAATGACCTGGTGGCCCTCATCAAGGCGTTTGAAGAGTTCAAGGCGACCAAAGGCAAGCCCACGGTCATCATCGCCAACACTCTCAAGGGCAAGGGAGTGCCGTTCATGGAGCTCAAGAGCGCCTGGCACGGCAAGGCGCCCAACAAGGAACAGCTCGGCGAAGCGTTAAAGGTATTGTATTAATGACCATTAAACCCACACCCACACGTGACGGTTTCGGCGAGGCGCTCGCGGCGATCGGCAAGGATAACCCCAACATTGTTGTCGTTTCCGCCGACCTTGAGGATGCCACGCGCGCGGAATATTTCAAGAAGGCGTGTCCGGAGCGGTTTTTCACCCTCGGGATCGCCGAGCAGGATATGATCGGCATGGCCGCGGGGTTCGCGAGCGAGGGCTATACGGCTGTGACGAATTCTTTCGCTGTGTTCCTGACGAACCGCGCCTATGACCAGATCCGCATGGATGTCTGTTACAACAATCTCAATGTCAAGCTCGTGGCCACGCACGCCGGTATCACGGTGGGCGAGGATGGCGCCAGCGCCCAGTGCCTGGAAGATATCGCCATCATGCGCGTCTTGCCGAACATGAAGGTCGTTTGCCCGGCGGACACGATCGAGGCGAAAAAAGTCGCCGCCGCTATCCTGGCTGAAAAAGGGGCGTTCTATATCCGTCTTTCGCGCGCGCCGCTGCCGGTCATCACTGACGACGCGACACCGTTCACGCTGGGCAAGGCCAATGTGCTGCGCGCGGGGAAAGACGCGACGATCATTGCGTACGGGGTCATGGTGGCCGAAGCGCTGGGAGCGGCCGATATCCTGGCCCAGGAGAATATCAGCGTGCGTGTGATCAACATGCACACCATCAAGCCTTTGGATGTTGACGCCATCCTTCAGGCGGCCCGCGAGACCGGGGCGATCGTTACGGCCGAGGAGCACCAGCTGGCCGGCGGCCTGGGCAGCGCGGTGGCCGAGGTCCTGGTGCGCAACACGCCCGTGCCGGTGGAAATGGTCGGCATCCATGACACGTTCGGCCAGTCAGGGACGCCCGATCAGTTGATGGCATTCTATAAATTGAAAGCGGTGGATGTTGCCGCGGCGGTGAAGAAAGTCCTGCAGCGCAAGAAGGGTTAGACCCCGTTGAAACTGATGATCGCTTTACACGCCTGGCTGATACCTTCAGCCAGGTTTTTTTTGTTGTGGGGGGAGAGGTTGAAGCAGAGGTCCTTGTCGCCGACGATATCGGAAGCGATGAGCAACGCCGATGAGGCACGGGAGATAAGCCTGACGGCGGTGAAGAACGCGGCGCATTCCATTTCAATGGCCTCGGCGCCGAGTTTCTGGAAAAATTGGACATGTTTGGCTTCTTCGTGCAGGGACGCGAAGCTGACGCAATCGACGCGCGGGATATCCAGGCCCGCCTTGTTGAGCAGCGTCTGGTCGGCGTGGAGCGGTTTGGGCACGCTCATCTGCCCGGCAGCGATGGCCGAGAAGCTTTCAAAAGGATAAATATGCACGGGCGCCAGGACCGTGCCGATGTCCAGGCCGGGTTGTTTCTGGAAAAGGCCGCAGGTGCCGAGGAAAAATATCTCATGGCAGGGGGTGTCTTTCAGCCAGAGCACGCAATCGCCGACGAAACCGGCGCTCATGCCCGAACGGATGAGGGTGAGGCCTTTGCCCTGGCCGCACGCGAATACCTTGCCCTGGGCCATACCGGTAACGCCCAGCGCGGCGGCGGCCCCGGGAATGTCAAAGGGCATGATGACGCAGGTTTTCTGGATCGCTTTCGGCGAAATGCCGTAGATCAGCTTGAAGGTGTTGTCCATAAGGTTGTGTTAATATGAATTTGCCATGAAATCATTTCGCCTGCCCTAACGCGCCATCCGGCGCTCGGCGCGGCGAAAATATAGGGGCTTCAAAGGCTTCCTTCAATCATATGGTACTGTCTGAATATTAGCATAAAACAGCAGATAATGGGAACGAATTGTTAAGTTTGTTTGGGAATGAATGAAGGATTTTCAGGGACAAGTGAGGTGAACATGAAATACGTTAATTTTTCCGGGACACAAGAGAAAGTTTCCGTCATCGGCCTGGGCACCTGGGTTTTCGGGGGCGAGAATTGGGGCGGGGCGGATGATGAGGCGTGCGTGGCCGCGGTCGGGGAAGCGTTGTCGCTGGGGATGAATTTCATTGATACCGCGCCTTTTTATACGGACGGGAAGGCGGAGCGGCTCATTGGCCGGGCCATCAAGGGGCGGCGGGAGAAGGCGTTCATTGCCACCAAGTGCGGGCTTGTGCGCGAGAACGGGCGCATCCGGCACGACCTCAGCCCCGCGTCGGTGGCGCGCGAGGCTGATGAGTCGTTGCGGCGGATGGATTGTGATGTGATCGACCTGTATATGTGCCATTGGCCCGATCCTGCCACGCCCGTTGAAAAGACCATGGAGGCTTTCCTGAGATTGCGCGCGGAAAGAAAGATCCGGCACATCGGGGTGTCCAACTTTGACCTGGCCCTGTTGAAAAAAGCCTGCGCCGTGGCGCCGGTGGCAACGCTGGAAGTCCAGTATTCCCTGCTGGAACGGGGGATCGAGGCCGAGCTGCTGCCTTTTTGCCGTGACAAGGGTATCGGGGTCATTGCTTACGGAGCGCTGGGGGGAGGCATCCTGACCGGGAAGTACGTGAAGGTGCCCCCGTTTGGAAAATGGGACGCGCGGCGGATGTTCTATGATCATTTTGAGGGCGAGAAGTTGAAGAAGGCACAGAAGATCGTCAAGGAGATGCAGGCGTTCGGGCGGCCGTTGAACCAGGTCGCGTTGAACTGGGTCAGGCAGAAGGCGGGGGTGATGACAGTGCTGGCAGGATGCCGGAATCCTCAGCAGGTGAGAGAAAATGCCGGGGCTGTTGATTTTGATCTTCCAGATAGAATCTAATCTATAGTCACTTCGAGCTTTCCGGCATATCTTGCTACTCAGACAGCAGAAACAGATTTTTCTAAAAGGTATTAAGGAAATCTTGGTTTCTGAACTCGTATCAAGATATGCCGTAAACCTCTTCGTTTTGGATTTTTATATGACCATGAAATCATATTCTAAATTTTCTTGACAATTTTATTTTGAATGCTACATTTACTACCAAGTTGGTAGTGAATATAGGGATTCAGCCGCTCATATGAATATATCGACAAAAGGCAGATACGGGGTTCATATGATGATCGACCTGGCCATTCATGGCGGCCATGGTCCCGTTCTTCTTAAAGATATTGCCAGACGCCAGCATATTTCAGAGAAATATATGGGGCATCTGGTTCCGCTGTTAAAAAATGCAGGACTTATCCATACGGCCAGAGGCGCCCATGGCGGTTTTACCCTTACGCGGCCACCGGAGCAGCTTACCTTAAAGGATGTGATCGCCGCGGTGGAAGGGCCGATCTGCCTGGCCGGTTGTGTTTCTGATCCGCTCGCCTGCGTCCGTTCTGGCGGGTGCGCGGTGCAGGATTTTTGGGGTGAGGCCACGCGCAAGATGATCCAGGTATTGGAATCGTTCACGCTCCGCCGGCTCGCGGATGAAGAAATAAAGAAATTGCAGGATCAGCCGTACCAGATCTAGACGAAATAAACAGCACAACAACAAGGAGACGTATCATGGGTAACGCGGATTTCAAAAACAATTTAAGGCGTGAAACACTGGCGTTGCACGCGGGCCAGGAAGCTGACCCGACAACAGGCTCGCGCGCGGTGCCGATCTACCAGACCACATCGTACGTGTTCAAGAACACCGACCACGCGGCGAAATTGTTCGGCCTCGCCGAGTTCGGGAATATTTATACCCGTTTGATGAACCCGACGACCGATGTGTTCGAGAAGCGTATCGCGGCACTCGAGGGTGGCGCGGCAGCGTTGGCTGTGGCCAGCGGGCAATCGGCGATCACGCTCTCCATCCTTAATATCGCCCAGGCGGGGGATGAGATCGTTTCCGCGGACAACCTTTACGGCGGTACTTACAACCTGTTCCATTACACATTGCCGAGGCTTGGCATCAAGGTGAACTTCGTGAAGTCCAATGACCTCGTGGCTCTGGACAAGGCGATCACGCCCAAGACCAAGGCGGTCTACGCGGAATCCGTCGGCAACCCGAAGCTGGACGTGGCGGACCTGGAAGGCATTGCGAAGGTTGCGCACAAGCATGGCATTCCCTTTATCCTTGATAACACGGTCACGCCGTATCTGCTCAAGCCCTTTGACCACGGGGTTGACATCATCGTTTATTCCGCGACCAAGTTCATCGGCGGGCACGGGACGTCGCTCGGCGGCGTTATCGTGGATTCCGGCAAATTCGACTGGACCAACGGCAAGTTCCCGCTCATTTTCGGGCCGGACCCCAGCTATCACGGGATCAACTTTGTCGAGGCGCTGAAGCCCATCGGCAACATCGCCTATATCATCAAGGCGCGCGTGGCCCTGTTGCGCGATATTGGCCCGGCGCTGTCACCGTTCAATGCGTTCCTGTTCCTGCAGGGGATCGAAACACTGCATTTGCGCATGCCGCGCCATTCCGAGAACGCGCTGACGGTAGCGAAGTACCTCAAGAACCATCCCAAGGTAAGCTGGGTGAATTATCCCGGCCTGGAGGACAGCCCCGAGAAAGATCGCGCGAAGAAATACCTGCCGATCGGCCATGGCGCGATCCTGGGGTTCGGCATCAAGGGCGGCGTTGAGGCGGGCAAGAAGTTCATCGATTCGCTGCAGCTGATCTCGCACCTGGCGAACGTCGGTGACGCGAAGTCGCTGGCGATCCATCCGGCCACGACCACGCACCAGCAGTTGTCGCCCGCGGAGCAGTTGGCAACGGGTGTCACGCCGGATTTTATCCGGTTGTCGATCGGGATCGAGAACGTCCAGGACATTATCGCCGACATCGAACAGGCGCTTACAATCGCGTAACGCGATAGTGTCAAAAGTTCTATGAAGAATGAGCGTGAATAAAGATGGTTCGTATGAAGAATCTGGATGTGTTGGGCTTTTAAGATTGGGTTAGTTTAGGAGCGTAGGGGCCGCCCTTGTGTCGGCCCGCATGAGGCAAAAGATTTTGTTTGTAGCTCTTTGATAGTCGGTTGATCAGACGGCCATGGAGAGGATCTTGGCCCACCGACCCTGAATGGTCGAGATGCCC
>CAIUQE010000011.1 GCA_903901225.1 Candidatus Omnitrophota bacterium | reverse complement strand
GTTTCCCGCAACATGTTGCCACGCAACGACTTGAGAAATCAAAAATTTTTTGCCAAAATTTGTTTTATTGCCTTTATATGTTATACTTTTCCTGTTGCACGTTAATTGGATCGTTTTTGCGGTTATTCGGGCAAAACGAACCAAAACCTGAGGCAGGCGATGAAAAACGGGATCATCGAACAGATTTTCAAGTTCTTCATTTCTCTATATAATAAAGAGAACGTTTCTGTTCCTGCGCCCGTAAACGAAGCTTCTGTTGAAATTCCTTCCGAAACTCCCTCTGAAAGCCCGATGTCCGTTTATTTTGAACCGTTCACCAGCCGGTTCAATGGCTGGCTGCGCACCGTAGCGCTGGCGGTCATTTGTGTGTTCATCCCCAACCAGATCAGCTGGGCGTTCAATTATAATCCGGCCATCCTTTACGGGAACATGGCGCCGTCCGTTGAAATGACCGGGATGCTGACCCCCTCCGAGCAGGCGGCCATGCTGGTTTCCGGCAGTGTCGAACATCTGCTGGACCAGGTCAAGGGCAAGCCTTCCGCGCGCATTGAATTGAAAATGGACAATGGCGTCGCGAAAAACAGCCTCTTCCATAAAGCGCCTGAATTCACGCTCGACATCGACCTCAACGCCAAATTCACCGCGACTGAACGTCAGTCGATCCGCACCTGGCTGGCCGACCCCGCGATCCATCATCTGAATTGCGGCGTATATGCGCTGAACGATATCCTCACGGCAAAGGGGATCAAAAAGACACCCGAAGAAGTTTCCGTAATGACCGTTGCGCTTGATCTGATGAGCGGGATCGTCAAGCCCGGCGACCCGACTTTGAAGACATCCTTGTTCGCTATTGCCAGGGTGGCCAAAGCGTTCAAGCTGGATTATACGGCCGCGAAGCTCAAGCCTGAAGATGTGCTCAAGCTCACGCCGCCGTTCATCGCCAGTTTCGCGGGGGAGCATTTCGTGACGGTCACGGGCATCGAGGGCGATACGGTACGGATGAATGATATTGGCCAGCCTGCAGTTACGACCCGCGTTGAATTTGTGAAGAAGGCGAACGGATTTGTGCTGGCCGGGGGGTTGGATTATTTTTATCAGGCTGATTTTGAACGGGTGCCGGAAGCCATGCAGGCGTTTGTCTGGGGTGACAAGTGGCATGATCGGTCAAAGGACCTGCCCGGTCTTGTCAATATGGATGGTTTCTGGGGGAGCATGGCGCTGGATCTCGGGTTGACTATTCTTACGGCTGGCGCGCAGGGTTTGCTCAAGGGTGCTCAAGCGGTCGATGCGATCAGCCAGGCGATAAAAATCACTATCATAGGCGTCGGCGCGAAGTCATTGGCGACCAGCATCGCGCAGACGTGCATGCAGGCCGGCAAGTGCGACGCCAGGACGGCCATGATCCTCAGCAGCGCGATCAGCTCGGCGATATCTTACGGGACGAGCGGGTTCACGTCGGGCACAAACACATTCTCGGGGACTTTTTCCGTGGTCCCGGGCAGCAATATTCTCAGCAACGTTGTCATTGGCGCGGCGGTTGGCGCTGCCGAGGGCGTGGCGTTGTATGAAGTGACCCGGATCATTGAAGAAAAACTGGGTACGAATCAGGCTATCTTTAAAAATTTTGTTACATCCGTGGCCAGCGCGGCTATTAACATCGCGATACCTTCGCTGGTGAACAATGCCGGTGAAGCGGTGTCCGGTACGTCGGGTAGCAGCACGACAATAAAGGCTGACGCGACGAAGGCGGATCAAACGGGCGCGGAGCAGGGGGCAATGGGTTGGGACACAGCCAAGCAGGGTGCAGTTCCGGCGACCAATAATCCTGCTAATCAGACAGGTACGGAGCAGGGGGCGGCGGGCTGGGGCGATACAGCCAAGACGGCCGCAACTCCGGCGACCAGCAATCCTGCTGATCAACCGGGCGCGAAGCAGGGGGCAACGGGTTGGGACACTGTGAAGCAGGGCGCTCCTTCGGCGCCATCGAACACGGCCAACACCTTTTTCGGAAAGATGGTCATGGCAACGGGCGAGGCTGGCGGTACGGCCATGGCCCGATGGCTCGCCAATGGGCGGCATGATATGAGTGACGCTGACTCCCAGACCAACACCACGTCGCAGGCGATAGGTGTGGCCGGTGGTGAGGTTGGGAAATATTTGACAGGTTATGTGATGAGCGGGAATCAGAAGAAAGATGTGTTTATACCCTGGGATTCAGAGGAGGGTAGGGCTCTTGCCAATAAGGGTCAGGTTCTTACGAAATTTTCCGATGGAACAGTGGGCTATAAAAAAGAAGTGGATGTTTCCTTTCTGGAAGGACTTGGGCGCACGGCGTTGACCTCAGGGACTTCATTTGCTCTGAACACAGCCATGACCAACCTTTTTATTGATAAATCTACTCCCCAGACCGATGCCGAAAAACGCGCGCGGCTGGACAGGTTGGAGCAGATCTACGCGGCCAGTTACGCGGTCTCTATTGGGGCCGCGGTTGTTTTTGACGCGATCAGCCCCCAGGGTGGCAAGAATATGCAGAGCGTCAATGATAATGGCCGTGCGGCGACTTTAATTTCTCCAGATGAAGCTGCCGCTCTCAGAAAAAGCACGAAGGACATGGCTTCGGAACAGATACAAAACTCTCTTTATGCCGGCGTAGAGAGCATGACACCCGTTAAGGTGGAAGAGAACGGAAAAACAGTTAATAAATTTCTTCTGGTGGTCGATAAAAAGCAGGTGTCTTACGACGAGAACGGGAAGGGGACCGCTAGCATACCCGGTTTGGAGAAAGCGACGTTTGAAGCGGCTCCGACGGGGTGGAAACGCGCGGGGGTTGTTGCCCTTAGTACTTTTATCGATAGGGCGAATGCCTATTTTAACGCCAACAGTGCGAATGCCATGAAGACGAACATGACGGCGTCATGGGCCGTGTATGCGAACAATAACTGGGAGGCCATGAAGCAGTCGAATGCCAAGCAGGCATCGCCGACGAATGAAGATACGCTGCATTACCAGTGGGCGTTGAGCGTGGTTAACACCATTGACGGCCATACCTATGAAAACCTTTCGACGGCATTGAGCCAGCAGATCACCGGTAACGCCAAGGCGGTCATTGAATATTCAGCCTCGCCATTCCTGAAACAGACAGGGTTTGTGACCAATATGTACCATCTGGCCGGGTTTGATACCGTGAGCCCTGTCATTGATTACAGTGAAGGCGGCAAGAATATTGTGATGATGCATAATAACGGGACAACTCTCGTTAAAAATTATCTGACAACGGATGCAATCACTCAATTTCGATTGATGGACACGGGCAGTGGTCAGGTGGTAAAGACTTCGCTCTCCGGGATGTCGAAAGGTTTTGGGGGCCAGTTGCGTGACCGGGGAAGGCTTACTGATAGAGATGGTGAAGATTTAGCGAAAGCGATCGGTGTAGACAAGGACAAGTATAAACTATTGCACACGGCTGAAGGCTGGTACCTTACGGTGCCGGATGGGGAGGTTAATCCCGATGGGACCGCGAGGCAGGGAACATTCAATATACCCAATTTTGGGAAGGTTTTTCTAAAGGATATTGAGCTTGTGGGTGGTGCCGTGTCCGGCGCGGATCAGCGAACAGTGCTCGACAATGGCGGTAAAGTTGACCTGCAGATGTTGATGGGCATGGATAAGGGAAGGGTGGAGGCCCGTTTGGAATCGCGCCTTGGCAAGAGCAGTGTTGTGACCCAGATGTTTGATCTGAATAATAAAAATGTACGGACGAGCACGCTCGATACCGGATGGCAAACCAGTGATGAGGCAACAGTTAAAAGTGGATTAGAAGTGATGAAGTTGAGCAATAAGGTCGGGGCTAAAGAGATCGAAGCCAATTTGAACAAAGGCTTGAGCGCCCTGGATGGAAAGACGGGATTAGAAGTACAGGATCAAAAAAACAGGTTGTATCAGCAGGCGTCCATTTTATTGGTCGGAGGCGGGTTTTTGACGCCGTCGGCAACAGGTGAAGAGACCAAAGATGCCAAGGCCACGACATACGGGTCATACAACGTGGTTGATGTGAGCAAGAGCGGCAATAGTGTTGTGAATTATACGTTGCAGAAAACCGATAAGGGAAGAGTTGTTGGCAGTGGTTTGTTTTACGGGGTTGGGGACCTGAAACCGGAAGAGCATCATGGTTTGCTGGAGGGTATCACGGAAACAGCACCTTTTATTGAGAAGGCGACGTTGACAGCTGTTTCAATGGATAAGGAGGGCGAGATTCTTGATGCGAACGTGCAATCAAAGATCTTTTCTGATGGTGGCATAGTTAGAACACTGATGTCTATTGGTGGAACTATCAATCTCAACGGGAGCGACATAACGGCCAAGAATTCTGTTGTGATGGGAGGGACTCATGTTACCAAGACGGAAGCAGAGGATTTCACGGCGATATTTGGGAATGGCCAAGCAAGCATGATCTCGGAGAACAGGGTATGGGGTGCGGACACGGCGACGGCCGGCGAAGTGTTTGCTTCAACGGGGAAACCCTTATGGGGAACGTCTTATTATAATGAAGCTTTGGACAAGGAATTTGCGGGTAGGCCAAAAATATATAAAGATCCTGACCAACAGCCAAGGCCGTTCGAAGTTCCAAAGGATGGAATGGGGTCTATGGTCCAGCTGTTGAAGCCTGAGACGGGAACGGAAGCTTTTCAATTGAATGCGTCGTCATTGTCGCGGGATGCGGACGGCTTGACGTCATGGGATGGGGTGACGGGTACCGGAAGGTTTACCAATTATGATCCTAATGCCAAGGCTGGCATGCGCGCATCGACCTTTTCGACCACGGATCAGAACGGTAAGTCCGTTCTGATCAAGGGCAAATACGCGCCTGTTCTTTATTTCACGGCCACAGGGGTTGATGACACAAGAGGCACGTTCGTAGGGCTCGCGGAGGGTGCCGTTAATTTTCAGGGTTCGCAAATGTATAATCTTGGTGTTCAGACAGTCCTTCCAGAAGAAACGGAGATCAATGGTAAAAAATATGCAGCGGGATCTCAGGTGTCAGCCTGGTTCTCCGTAGATGGCAAAAATAGAAGTTGGCGAACCACGGACGGCGAACAGACAGCGACAGACACAAAAGAAATAGATGGCAAGAAAGTTAAAACTGAGATCGTCATCAACGCTGTTGGCGCATATTCCACGGGGACAAAACAAAATCCGAATGCGCCCCTGCAGGAATATGGGGCGACGGGGCCGCAGAGCACGGCAGACAATGATGTTTATGTCTACAATCCGCATTGGGGGTCTCTGCTTAATAAGGAAGGTGTTGTGGGGACCAAGGGTGATCTGTCCTTTGTATCGGGCGTACAACAGACAGAGGGCAAGGATCCTGTCCAGCTTAAAAGTGTTGTGATGAACGATATTACCGGTAAGAACATCTTCGATATCCATTATGATGGGGACAAGAACGGGACGATCGTTTCTTTGGTGCCGGTCGATCGTGCGCAGAAAGTTGTTTTTGGTACGGGGAACTTGGGCCAGGAGGCAGCTGAGGGCGGCAGCGCGGGAAAATATCAGCAAACCACGGACCCGGCCAGCATTCTTACTAATATTAACCTTGGTAAAGGTGAAAATTGGGACAAAAAAAATCATGTTGCGCTTGTTTCTTTTGATGGTGAAGAACAAAAAAGTATCGGCAAAGGCAACCTCAGTTCCATGGCTGTTGGGCCGTATCGCCTGGGATATAAGATCACGCCGTTCTCGGGCATATTGACGGAACTTAGCAACGATGGTGCCCGGTATGAGTATCATGGCGGGAACGCCAATCCTCTGACGATCTCAAAGACTAAAATTGGAGGTCATACGGACCTTAATAACGGGTTCGTGGATTACTACAACGGCGGGGCCAATATCCAGAACGGCTCGATCATGCAGCAGAAGCGTGTTTCGCCGCAAGGAGCTGACTGGGTCAAGGGCCAGGCCAAAGGGGTATGGACGTTTGCCAGGGGCGTCGCGCAGAACGGTGTTGTGAGGTATGCCGATAAGCTCGGCATGGGTTTTACGATCGATGAACAGGCCAAGCTGGGTGCTCAAAGCACGGCAAATGGGGACAGGGCGCATGCCGCATGGTTTGATATTATGCATGGAAAAGCCTTGAATATGGGCAAGAACGGTACGGATCCGGACTGGGGTAATCTGAAGGAAAGCGATATAAAGGCCAAGTTCACGGGAAAGCTCGTTGGGAAAAACAATGTTTTTTACAATACCGAAAAAGGCAAGGAACTGAATTATACCAGCAGCGAATTTCAGATCATAAGAAACGGCTCTAACCGTTTGGCTGACAGCACGCTCAGGATCGTTGGCGCTACGGATATCATGTGGTCACCTTATCAGGATTCGGCAACAAAAGATGAGCCTTCTTCCGAGATAATTATCAAAGACGGTGAAAGAGCGGTGGTCACCGGGATCAAGGGCAAGGGCCTTGTTCGCGGGCTTGCTCTTGTTTCTTCCGATAAGAGTGCTCTTGCGCAATTGGCCCAAATGACGCCTTCCAATAATGCGAACTTGAACACGTTCATTCAGGCGGCACAGAACGGACAGCAGGTCCTTTTTCTTGATTATGAACTTGGTGTTAAGAACAAGAATACAAACAGGAATGAATTTACCGGCGTGATGACCCATGCACCCGGCGGGGCCGGCGCATTTTATGCTGTAGGACTTGGTGTGCCCGGCATCAAAAATGCGCTTGCCATGGATGTGCATCAGACCACCCCAACGTTCAAATTTGACGCTCAACAGGATATTTATCGTACGGGCAACGGGTTTGCCGGCGTATATTATGGTCTCGATGGAAAAAGCAAGAATTTCTTTGGTTCCGCGGCGCTCATTGTCCGGCAGGACATCAAAGTCAACGGCAAGGCATTTGTTTTTGCCAACCAGCCGTTCGGAGCACAGGCATCGGTTGACTCCGTCAAACAAGCTATGATTCAGGAACAGATGAAGATCAATCTTTTTCCTTACAAGAAAGAGGTTGATGCTCAGTTTATGTCTAACGTGAATTGGAACGAGGAGTCGTCGGCCACGTATGACTCTCGCGAGAACGATTACAAGAATGCGCAAGAAGACGTTGCGAAGAAGCATCCTAATGTGAAGGCTGTCGGAGCGCGTATTGATGCAACTATAGCGACCTGGAGAGCTAAAGGGTTCGTGCGGACCGTGACACTTGCGAATGGCAAGTCCGTGGAGATGGTCGATCTTGCCAGGGCTTTTGATGACTCCGGCGCGCGCACGGTTGCGATCAATGCGGCCATGTCCGGTCTGTCGCGCCTCAATGACGGCCCGGCCAACACGACCGCGATCAATCCTTTGGCCAATGGCAAGAGAGACGCTTCGGGTAGCGTGCTGACGGATTATCAGGTCAATGGCAAGTATGTCAGCGGTCGGGATGTTTACGATCTGAGCGGGGCAAGGATCACGGACAGCGGCAGTCTTGGCCTTGTTCTTACGGCCAGCCAAGGTGGCCCTTCCCGGGTATTTGTTCCTGCCAGTGCGGATCAGGTAGCTTCTGCTGGCAAAGCGCCGTATATCAGCGGGGCCTCATCGATCCTCAAGTTATTGAATTCTTCTCCTTCTAAAGAGAAGGATGCTGAGTCGAAACCTGGCAACTTGTTCCAGTTTGTTCAGGTGGACGGGATTAACACAGAGGGCGGCCTGGGTGAAGGCAAAGGCGGCCTGTGGGTCAACGTGAGTAACGGCAAGTCCTTTGTCCTGGAATACGGCGGCTTGAACGCGGATAAAACAGGCCTTGAGTTATTTTCAACGGCATCTGCCAGGGGAACCACCCTGACCTCGGTCAAGAACATGGGTACGGCGGTAGATACATATTTCCAAAA
Source organism: Candidatus Omnitrophota bacterium (assembly GCA_903901225.1). Classification (GTDB taxonomy): domain Bacteria; phylum Omnitrophota; class Gorgyraeia; order Zapsychrales; family Fredricksoniimonadaceae; genus Fredricksoniimonas; species Fredricksoniimonas borealis. Next base: position 87,114 of record CAIUQE010000011.1, on the reverse strand, counting down.
TCGCGGCGGCATGTTCATGGCCAACGGCGCGATCGAGCAGGGCCAGGATCTTAGGGCGGGATATATGCTGCCGACAACACCGTTGACCCAATATGTTATTTCCCATGCGCCGAAATATGGGGAGCGAGCGACGCAGTATGAAACACCTGAAGGTATGAGCGCCTATGTTATGAATAAGAACATCTCGAATGCAACACAGATATCGGAGCGTACGTTTAACGCAGGCGCCAGGGGGAAAGAGATCTATATTAAAAAAGAGGTCAATGGAGCCTGGAAGTTTTTCTCCATCGGGATCGACCAGGAAGAGTCAGGGCTGTGGAATCGTCAGATCATACTTAAGACCGGTGACGGCATTGTAGGAGGCATGTCTTATGGTGAGTATCTCAAACAATTTGCCAAGCAGAACCAGGAGTCTCCGGGGGCGGAGGGGGTCTCTTCGGAGAATTCAGGATTGTTTGTATCCGGCAAAGTGCAAGTGACGGACGAGATGGGCCGCAAAACATATGTTGATAAAGATAAAGTCATGGTCACGGTTGGTTACATTGATAAAGATGCGCAAGGCACAGGCGATGGCAAGCAGCGCAGCGGGGAAGTTTCTCTGGCAACCCTTGAGAAGAACAAAGCAAATGACGGGTCTAGTGGCTGGTTTGACAGGAGTGAGAACAACATTGCCGTGAGTGAACAGAGCAGAGCGTCTGGCATCAAGACCAAAGTGGATCGCAGTGATATCAAGGGGTATAACGACGGCATCCCTTCCAAACAGGCATCGTTCGCGTATATGCCTGAAACAGAAACTCCGCAGTTCCAGACGGTTAAAGGATCGTTTTGGGATTATTTCCAGTTCAAATCGACGACCCCTAATTATGTCGTGATCGCCGGTGGTAAAGTTAATCGCGTTGATCCGCGAGATTTTGACGCGTATGCGCTCCTGGCGTCATCGTATAGCATGTACAACAAAAATGAGGCTGTACAAGAAAGCTATCATTACCAGCAGGGTCTCATAAGGGTAGGCAATATAGAGGAGGGCGTACAAAAGGCGGGGGCTCTTTTGGTTGTTGGAGGCCTTGTAGCAGACGCGTTGACCGCAGGTGCGGATCAAGGTGCGGGAACAGTGGGAACAACCCTGCTTGCGCGTGCTGCGTCGCAATTCATAGGCAGGCAGGTGGGGCAGAGTGCATTGGAAAGGGTAGCCTTTGGCAGAGTTTCAGAATTCATGATCGGCGGTTTTGCGGCCAGACAAGCTTACAGTCTTGCCACAACAGGCGGTTTTACGGACCGCACTGGCCTTCAGGTCGTGAAAGATACGATGCAGGATGGTGCTCTTGCGGCATTCAGAGGTATTGGCGGTAATGTGACAGGTCAATCCTGGGTCAGCAAGGGGTTCGCAAGAATGGGCCTGGGGGATCTTGCTCTTAAAGAAGGCATCGGATATAGCGCCATAAGGACGGGGACTGGAATGGCGGTGACAGGTTTGGGAACAACCGCCGGTTATGGGATGCTTACGGGAGATTGGAAGACGGCGCAAGCTCTTGGCGCAACGGCGGCTGTCGCGCATCTTGGCGGGCAGTTCGCGCGCGGGTTTGCGCCGGTGCTGGCTGAAAATGTTGAAAGATTGACGCTTAAAGAACTGGGCGTGCAAAAGAGTGCGGAACTGATGGGCCGTTCAATGGTGGGTCAGGCCACGTTGTGGGGTCATGTGAATGTGATGTCCGACGCGCTGCAGGCGCATTATTTTCCGGATTCCAACAAGCAAGGGTTTGATTTCTTGAGATCTTATGGTGCGGGCGTTGCCAAAGGTGCTTTGTTTGGCGCGACGATGGGCGCGTTGGGTGGCATTGCCAAATCAGAGATGCAGGATTGGCAGAAGCGGGCCATCACGTCCGCGGCGCTGGGCGTGTCCAATGTTGTGGCTGGCGGCATTGGAAGGACGCTAGGGTATGACAAGCAGGATGTTTCGTTCTTTGGAGAAAAGGGACAATGGAGGTCTGAATTGGGTGAAGGGCTTTTGTTCGGGGCTCTGGGATCGCGAGCGCTGATCGACCGGGTTGGCACCAAAGCACCATCGACCTGGGAAAATGTAAAATTATTCGGCGGACTTGCGGCTGCTGGCGCGGGAACCAAGGTTGTATTTGGTGATCTTCGAGCGCACATGGAGAATAAGGATTATACCTGGCAAGCCGGAATAACGGATGCTGTTTTTGGCGCAGGCATGGGGCTGTTGGCCGCATCCTGGATAAGGGGTGTCAACAAGCCCATATTGGACGCGGATGGGAGGATGGTTTCCAATGTGAACAAGACCGCCTTTGAATCATTGTTTGAGTCTCCTGGCGCGTTTGTTCAAACATCAGCCATTGGCGCCATGCGCTGGACCTATGTGTCACCCGCGTTCACGGTCGGGCGTGCTCTCATGAGCGGGGACCTCAAGAGTCTTTCCATGGAAAAGCTTGTTGAATCCTCGATCACCGGGATCAAGGATGGTCCGTGGATGGCGCCTACGTTTGGCGCGGTGCAGGTCAATGGCGGTGTGGCGACAACAACGTTTGGCAAGGTCATGCATAAAGCCATGAACGGGTTTGAGAACGAATCTGCGGCGGGATTTTATCGCGATATGGTATCCATGCCGGCGCTTGTGACGGGAATTGATGCCGCTGTAGGATGGACCAATGAGCGGGCGAGCCGTTTGGTTTACGGTGATAAGGCATACAATGAGCATAGGAATGCTCTGGATGCCGCGTTAAAGAAAGGCCAGGAGTATGACGGGTCGCGAGCTACTGTCCTGAGCGACAAGGAAACTCAGCATCTTGGTTTTATCGGTATGCTGGCAGTTCCGTCTTATGGATCAAAGGTTGATCTGCGCGCGCAAGTCCGTGAGAATTTTTCTGCGGCCAAAGGAGAGCTTGCCGAGGCCCAGAAAAGCGGAGACACGGCCAGGATCCAGAAGGCGCAGGTTGGCGTTGAGAAAGCTGTTCAGGGGCGGCTTGAGGTTGCCGTTCATGAACACCAGGGCATGCTTGAAAAGACGCGCGTTGAGCTGCGGCAATTGGAACAGGTTAAAGAGCCGACAGAGGGTCAGCAGCAACAGATCACGCAGTTGCAGGCCCAACAGACCTTTTTGACAGGAAAGATAGCCAGTTATCAGAAGATGATCGATAGGGTTAGCAGCGAGAGGATCCCTTACATTCAAGGTGGTGAGAACGGGGTGCCTGATATAACTTTGGGGGCCTTGGATCGCCAGATCCGTGAATTTAAGGGATCGCCGGAAGACAGGGCCAATCTTATCAAGGCGCGCGCGGATACGATCCAGCGCGGGATTGAAAACATGCTCACAGCGGCAGCGAAGAAGAATACGGATCCGCTGGCGAAGTTGCGCCTGGAGGTTTTTCAGGCCAGGAAAGAGGCCGATACTAAGGCGGAAGCATTCAGGAAGATCGACAATGATAAGAGCGCTGATACGACGGCCAAAATAAATGCCGAGAAGGAGAAAAACGCGGCGGAATTGAAACATGAACAGAAGAAGATCGAACTTGATGCGGCGGCTAACAATGCTGATGCGGCTGCCGGTAACCGGATGCTTGATCAGAAGATCAAAATGGCGCCGGATCAAGGGACAAGGGAGCTTTACAAAGAAGACCTTATTTTGCATCAACACCAGGTCGCGCGTGATCAGGTCGATGTGAAGCTGGCAGAACATGATTTAAAAGGGTTGGAAAACCCGACATTGAAAAAAGATGATTCCCATAAGGCCGGGCAAAGCAAGCTTAAGGAAAAAAGAGATACGCTTGTTGAGCGTCTGCATTATGATTTCGGACGTGAGAAGGGGGCTAAGAGTTATGACGAGATCACGGCCGCGATTGATGCCAACCCTGATACGGACGCGGCGGGAACCTTAAAGGGAGAGCGCAATCACACAATATCCGTTGGTTTCGAAAGACTTTTGTTGCGCCGGTTGAGGATGAACCCGGGGGATGAACGGGTCAGCAAAAATTTGCAGCTGGTAAAGGCTGAGAATGAGTTGTATAGGCAGCAGTATTCAGCAAAACCAGATCGTAATATTTTGGCTGAACGGTATCTTGAGGTTTCAAAGGCGCGCCAGGAGCTGGATTATTTGTATCTGGATGCCAGGCGTGATCAAGGGATCGCTGACTTGGAGAAAGAGATCGATCGTTTGAAGACAGAGATCAATAGACAGGGTGAGGTTGGCAGAGCAACAGAAAAAAGCGATGATACTTCAAAGGCGGATCAGAACGGCGAACTTCAGAAACTTAACAAGGAATTGGAATTTGCTAACAAACAGCTTGCCGATAAAGAACAAGACCGGGAACAATCGAAGGGTGAACAGGCGGTTTGGGAGGAAGGTTGGAAGGCTGTTGCCAAAAAGGTCAAGATTGCGTTTGATGCGGGGGCCGATGCAACGAATGTTGAGGCCTTGGTTGACCGGTTGTTTGGTGAAACGATCCTTACCGATCTCTATGCCCGTTTTGGTGTTGAGAAAGATGCGTCTAAGCAGGAAAAGTTGAGCCGCATGATAGAGCACGCGGAGAGAGTGCATAAGGAAATGACCAAGGGCGAGGTTGGAACGGTCACGGGAGGTTTTGATGGCACGTTCAAGCAGAACGGGGATCGGACGACTTTTGGAACAGCCTTGGGTGTTGATGTTAAATTTGTGATTGATCCTGTTTTGCAGCAAGACCATATCGCGCGGCAGGAAAAGATCAACGAGAAGTTGAAAGCCAAGAAGAGCCTTGAGGAAGGCCCCCGTAACGCCGCCAATGACGCGAAACTCAGCAAAGTGCGTGCCGATTTAAAGGAGTTGTACGCCCAGGGGAACGGGTCTAACACGTATGATATGCAAGTCGACCCCGCGACCGGGAAACGGCAGATCGTTATAATGTGGGATGGCTCGCGGCAGGTGTTGTGGCATGAGCTGGCGGAAGTGCGCGCAATGTTGTTGAGGCTGGCGGCCCAGGAAGGGACGATCGATACCACGCGTCCTGGTGGACAGGAATTGGTGGATCGCGTGTTGAGCATGTTACCTCACGAGTATGCCGGCAAGTGGCTTATGGCACCTGGTGGCAAAAGTACCCCTGCGGGGCACCAGGACAGGGCTGAAGTGTTACGTCCGGGTGTGATCAAGGGGGCTTTCGACGGTGGGATGGAAAGATCTTCTGCGTTGAGCGAGACATCAGTGCGTGGGGTCTTGGAAAAGCTTGAAATGCGTGAGCGCACGCGCCAGTTTATGAAAGAGTTTGAGGGGGCTAGCGCTGAAAAGCAAATGGAGGTTGTGCAGCGATTTACCAAGATGCAGCATTCCTATGAGAATCAAGATGCGGCCAAGGTTAACGCTCCCGACAAAATTATCAGCACAGGGCCGCTCAAACCGTTGCTGGACATGTTGAAAAAAGCTGGGGAAGATGTTAGCAAGTTCGCAGGTAAGGAGGAACTTGATGATCCAGATCGAATAAAGTTGGATGAAATATATATTCAGTATCTTAAAAGCAATAGGGGCAAATTGAATGATCTTGTTGATAAGTTCATGCTGCAGGTAGTTGATAATCTTGATAGAAGGATGGCGAGTGATGGAAGTAAGTCTGGGGAATGGAGTTGGGCCAAAGGGGAGGGGATCGGGGTCGCACTTCGCTGGATGATCGAAGGTTTGATACGTTCTACCAGCGACACGGATGTCGTTGACATGAGAACTATTGAAAAAGCTATGGGCGGCGGTAAGACTGAGAGTATCAAAGCGGTCATGAAAGCGCTTCTTGATGCCAAAAATAGTAAAGAGGGAGAGGAAGGCTACCTGGGAGAGGACGTAAAGGATATCTTAAAGAAAAAAAGCATTATCCTTCTGGCGCCGGAAGCCGATGTTACCCAAAAATACATGGGGATCACGGGGATGGAGCGGTTTAACCGGGACGGGTTGGAACAAGGGGAGTATGACGCGAACGGGTTTAAGGGCAAGATCATGGTCATGTCGCATGAGGATGGGATGTATGTGACCCTTCATTTCATTAAGACAGGCAATAACCTGCTTGAGGATTCGGCACTGTTGATCGATGAATTGCATGACTTCCTGAACATGAGTGGTCTTATTGAGAGCGTTGGCAAAGAATTTGTGGCTGCAGCGATGAAAAACGCGGGGTTCCGTACCGAATTGAGGCGTCAGCGCAATGCGACCCGTTTGTACATTGAGGCTATGGATGAGGTGATAAAGGAGTTGGAAAAGGATTCAAACGGTACTGCAAAAATTATTACCAGCAAGATGAAGGAGGACGGCCAGTCTGCCTATCAGATTCGGTATACGATCAAGGAGGGCAAGCTTAAGGTCGGTAAGGATGAAGTGGATGTTCGCGGGTTGATCGAGAAAAGGTTCATCGATAAACTGGTCGAGGCGAAGATCTTTGGGGACAATGACCAAGCGCGTGGGTATGTTGAGAGGGCATTTGCCGATGGCCTGAAGGACGCGCTTATTGATGAAATGGCCTGGGTCCTCAATGGGGCGTATACGAAGGAATCGGGGTATTTACTGGTAGAGTTGGGTCGCGGGAAAGTTGAGGTTATACCTTATAAGCTTGATCAGGCAGGTGGAAAACAGTACGGTTTACGTTACGGTGATGAAACCGGCAATAACGCGAAGATGCGGGCGATCTTTGCTTATCACGATATGATCAAGGCTAAAGAGGCTGCTAAAAATGGTTCCAGGGCGGATGTTGACGCGGCCCTTGAAAAAGTACATTCTCTGGAGAACTTTGCGGATAATGTCCTGCACGAGCAGGGGCCATCGGCCAAGCCCGCCAAGATGATGGCGCTTGCCAGGGTTGCGATCGGCGTGACGGGAACGCCCGAGGCGGCTCTTGGGGCTATCGAAAGTCTCAAAGCGTACCGATATAAATTAGGCGACATGATCAAGTTGGAACATATCGAACGCAGCATAGACTATCATGAAGTTCGGACAACTGACGATAAGGTGAATGTGTTGGTAGAGGTATTTGACAAAGAGCTGTCAGGACCTCCTGGACGAAAGATGGTTGCTTTTTATGAACGTAATGAGGATGTGCGCAAGAAGGTGTCGGAGGACTTGAAAAGATTGAAAATAGATGGCGTTGTGGTGATCAATGTGGATGGCGGCCAGTTTGAAAATGTTTGTGACGCGCTCAGGAGGATCGGTGAGAGTGAGACGGGAACGGGGGTGGTGTTGGTCGATGGTAAAACCTATGAGATCAAGAAAGACGACAAGATCTTTTTGGCATCCAGCATTCAGACTTCGGCAAATTTGTTTGTCGGGGAATTTATTGATAAAGTTGTTGTGGTAGACACGTCTGTCAGGAGTTATTCGGGAACAGGGCAGGCTGCCATGCGCGGTGATGCACGCCCTGAGGATGCTCGGAAGCGTAACCCGATCCAACGCACGCCGGTAGTTTATAAAGCGCATTGGTTTTCCATTGATCCTCGTTTGGATGACGTCCAACGGAATGCGCTTGCCACGGCCAAGGAGGAGGGAAGTCTTGGGACAGCCGTTGATACGATCATGCAGGAACTTGAACGTCAGAAACTCGAGAATGGCACTGTCTCAGTGTATCATTCAGCCAGGAATCTTTCTCCTGACGCGCTCTCCAGGGAATTGCAGAAGATCAGGTCTGATCATCTGGAAAAAGTGATCAATATTACAAAGGTACAAGCGGATCCTCTCGAGCATGACGGGCAGAAAGTATACCGGATGCGCTCCGGCACAGGCCAGTCGCTTGTTGTTTACAATCCGGGTAATGTCAATGCACCGTATCAGGTGATCGCGCAGGCTACGGCGCTGACGCAGGCCATGAGTGTCGGGAATTCATACCAGGCTGTTATCCCCGCCGGTACTGTTTGGGATAAGCACACCGGTCTTGTATATCAGACCGGGGAATGGGAAAAGCCCAAGGGCCAGGGAAAAGCCATGGCTATGCTTCAGATGGAGGAAATGCCGGATACGTCGATCTTCGCGACACCGGGGCAGGTCAAGCATGAATGGACCCTGATGCACATATTGACGCCCGAAGAGCTTGAAAAAATTGAAGCTTTGAAAACGCTTCAGGATTCAGATAAATTCAAAGGAAAGCAGATCGCGGTGAAGGAAAAACAGGTGCGTGGACCGGATGGGTTCATGAACACTAGGCAGTTCTTTGCTATGGATCAGGTCAATGGGCGGCCAGCGTTTGTTGCAGGCATGGTGACCGAACATCCTGATCTGCAGGTTTTGGAGAACACGCTCAGCCGGTTTGACAAGCAGTATCAGCTGGTCGAGCGGGTCCTTAAAGATAAGACCGGCAAGAAAGTGGGCACGAAAGTTGATGGTGTCATCATGAACGGGCAGTATGCCCCCGTGAAGGAGGATGGCACCTTTGATGTCAGTGAAGAGACTTCGTTGCAGATCAAGGATTTCGGGCGGCGGGTCCTGACTTTGATGCATGCCTATAAGCTTGGTGAAGACAGCAAGATTACCTACAACGGGGCAAAGATCACAGGCAAGGATGTTTTTATCCGCGGCGTGCGCGATATCACGATCAAGGCAGGGGATAATTTCAGCATGGAGGTCGGTCGTGATAACAAGGTGTTTGGCGTTATCAGTGACAGCAATGGCGCCAAAGCCGTGATCGTTGACGGCGGCCTGCATGTTGTTGTTGACAACACCTTTGAACGCGAAGAGATACGCGCGCTGGATGATCTTTTCTCGGCGCCTGAGGTTAACGCGGACGGGCTGAAAGATATCCAACGCCATGTCAGCGTGACCGGATCGTATGAGATTGATCCTGCTGGAAAAATAATATATACGGGCTATAAACTTTTGCAGGGGGTTGCCGATTTCAAGCCGGGCGACCTTGTCGGGGTTGATGGCTGGGTCAGGCGCGGCACCGAAGAGAAGGTCGGGTTTATCATGGAGGACCAGATCTTTGTAGACGACGGGGCCGGCAGGTTCTACGCGCCGCGTGACCGTTTGATCGAGCGTATGATGAAAGTTCTCCCGATTCAAAAGGAGGAAGGAACAAAGGAAGTGAACGGGGTGGTCCGCGATGTTTATATCTTTACCGAGCAGGAGCTTGCCAAGATCGAGACGCTCAATGAGGACAAGCGCCTGGTTCAGGAAGCGTTTGCCCGCCGCGGCAATTATGAGAAAGAGGCCGAAGATGCTGAAGATGATGAGATCATTCGGGTTCGGGCTCAGCGTTATGTGGATGTGACGGCAGGTGATGTGACGCTTACACCCAGGCGGGTCGGAGGCGCAAGGGAATGGGAGTTGGTCATTAATGAAGTTGAAGGAAAGCCGCTTAGCCAACTGGCTCTTTTCATCAAGAGGATCCAGAATGAATTTGAGTATGAATATGAGGATGAATCAGGTCAGAAAAGAAAAGCCGGGAAGAAATCCGTTGTGCTCAATCCTGAGCTTGGCCGGGCGCAGTCTGCCGCGCTGATGATGGATGAAAAGCTTTGTGTGGCTGCGGAAGCTTTTTGGGAACTCTTGTCCGGGCGGGAGACCGCGGATTCAGCCGTCGTTATTTATCACGAGAAATTTCATGGGCGCACGCGCCTTAACCGCGATATGGGCAACGCGGCCGTAGCTGACCAGGCCAGGGTGGTCAATGAGCTGATAGGAACCATTATTGTTGGTATTGTTTCCGGGATATACGATAACGGGACCAACAGGGATTATTCAGTTGAAGAAGTCGGCGCGCAGCTCATGGAGGCACTCGGAAAATTAAAATATGGCGTCAGGAATTTTGAAGAAGGCAGGCTGGCAGAGGCGGCGCGTGCTTTTTCCAATGCCGCGGAGATCAGTCAGAGAGTATCCCAGCTGGCGCAAAAGAATATTTTTGTTTACCAGGCGCTATTGAAGGCACTTGAGGATAACGACGTCGAGCTGGTGGCAAAGGAAGGCCGTGTTGCCGCGCACATGAAGATCAAGGGAAGTTATAACGATAAGCCTTTTGAGATCACAGTTCAGCAGCCGTTGCCGCTCGAAGGAAGGCCCAAGTTCAAGCAATTTGAAGGGCAGAAGGGCGTTAAGCACATGTTGATGAAGATCATTGAGGCGACCATTGAGAGAAATTTGGAATTGGGTGACAGGAGTGCCAGGATCGCGGAGACGCTCAAGAAAGAAAATGCGATGGTTGATCTTAACAAAGCGCTTAATAGTGGCGTTTCCTATAAGAAATGGGTTTTTGGTGGAAGGGATGAGCCAACAAAAAAATGGCTTACGGAGACGAAGTGGCATAAGGAGACGGAAGAACTTATAGCAAACGTAAAAAGCACTCTTAAATTGGATGAATTGGAGCCGTTAACGGTCAAACTGAGATCCCAGGATGCCATTGTCGCGTTGAAAGAAGACCTGGAAATTGAGAAGGCCGAGCTTGTCAAAATGCAGGGTGCCGGGGTCACGGATGAAGAGATCAACAAGCAGGAAGTCAAGATCAGGGGATTGGAGGTCAAGCTTTCCCATGAGCGCGGGGATAAAGATTTTGACAGGCTTTGGGATGAGGATCCGGTCAAGGCGTCGGAAAAGAACAGGCAGAATTGGGAGAACGGCACGGCGCTCAAGGATATTAACAGCAAGCTGCCGGAGGGCTACAGGATCGCGCTTGTTGATCCCGGGAATAAAGGAATCCTTTGGCAGATCAAGGCTCTCGACGGGGAGGTGATCAAGGAGAATACCGATAACAAATCTCTCCAGAAAACTCTGGAGGCGGAGACGGCCTTGAACTTGGTGCTCCTGCGCGACAGTAACGGGGGCGCGACGCCGGAAGTGGTTGGCTATGCCCTGGCTAATCCAACTGCCGACAAAACGCTCTGGCTATATCGTTTGGGTGTTGATCATGAGAAATCTTTCAAAGGCGCCGGTAGCCAGTTGATGCACGCTTTGGCGCTCCGTGCCAATGATCTTGATTTTAAATCTATGGCTTTGGGGGTTGAGAAGAATAATTCGGCTAAGAATTTTTATGCCAAGCTCGGCTTTGTTCAATACGGGGAAAATCACAGTGGAGAATATGTTTTCCAGCAAATGATCGTCAAACTCGATACCTTGTTGGATAAATTAAATCCGGATCGCCAGGCTGTTAAGACGCCAGCCAATCCGCCAACAGCACCTCCGGTCGCCAATCCGATCGTTGTGCCTGCAGCTGCAATTATCCCGTCATCCCCGTTGTCCAACTATGATCCTTCCAGTGAAAAAGACCGTGCCGAAGTCATTAAAGAAGCAGCTCAGATCCTGAAAGAGCTTCCTGTGACGGTTAATAAGCACGATATCAAGAATGTCACTGAGATCGACCTCGCTGAGGCCATGACATTGACGCGGGAAGAAAAAGCGCGCATAGCGAATATCGATTGGGCTGAAAAGATCGTTAATGATCCGAAAAACGAAGATAATCCTGACTTTACCCTGGCTGTTCAAACACTCAAAGACCATGCCGCGTTGACAGAAGCTAAGGATGCGGCGCAGGACGTCGGCGCCTCCTTCTACGCCGGTTCGCAGACCTCGAAGAAGGGCAAGCACGGACAGATCTACAACATGGACGACCCGACCTGGCTCGATTACGCCATGAAGAAGGCGGGGGATGATCCTGTTAAATTCTTCGGCATGCTCCTGCGCGGTCGTACCAAGCCGCTGGCCGGCGATGCGTCGTTTGACAAGATCAAGGCTTTCCTCGTCAAGCTTGCGGATAAGAAAGACAGGATTGTTACCGAGATCAAGGCTGCGATCGACGATGTGCCTGAGGTTGTCGGACGCCTTGACCTTGTCAAGGAGATGCTGACTATTGCCTTCGGTGCGATCGTCACCGCGACGCTGCTTGCCCAACTTGCCAGCAATGGCCAGGCATTGACCGCTGATGGCAATATGAGGGTGAAGCATATCCCTGCCGCGGTGCAGAAGAAGATCGACCTTTACGGCGACCGTGCGATTACCCGTGAAAAACTTGTGGCGTATCTTGCCAAGTGGGATTATGCCATGAGCTCTGACGATCACGTCGTCTATTTGAACCCCGCGGATGCCGTGAAAGCTGCCCAGGCTGCGGACAGTGACGAGGCTTTGGCCCGCAAGATCAAGATCCAGAAACAGCTGCGCCGGTATCATGAAGGGAAGATCACGGCAACCCAGCTGCGCAACTACCTTGATCTGGTGAACGGGTTACCTTCGACCGAGGTGACATCTGAGGTGGATACGGCTCGCGACAAGCGCCTTTATCCGTGGAAGTATGAACAGCCCGAAGCTAAGTCCGAAGCTCCGGAGGCTGTGGCCACGGAACAACAGCTTCCGTCCAATGTTATCAGGATGCCCGCGCCGGTGGCGTCGAAGGTCATTGAACCGCGGCTGCCTTCCAATGTTATCAAGTTCCCGGCCCCTGAGGCGCCCGTTGCGCCATTGTCCAAGACCGGCACGGACGGCGCGCAGGCCACCGCCATAACGGCGGATCAGCGTGCGGCGTTGGCCAAAGCCATCGAGGCGGCCAGGGTCATCATCGATACGAAGATCATCGCTGAGCAGAAACTTGGAAAGTCAGTCGCCTTGTGGGCTGATAAAAAGAACAGTATCAGTGGTATTGTCAGCCAGGGGTATGAAAAAGCCATTGCCAAAGGCAATGAACTGGGCCAGCCTTTTGACGTGAATCCTGATCAGATCGCGCACACGATGCTGAGGGTCGCGAATAACCTGAACATCACTGATGCCCGCGTGCCGCTGGCCATTATTGAGCGGCTTGGCGCGGGCAAGGCGCTCGCCGAGATCCTGGCGGCGGAAGCCACCTTTACGTTGTGGCAGGGCGATGAAAAAGCCCATGGTGCCTACGAGATCTGGGTTCTGAACAACAATCTGGTCGATGGCCTGCACGTGAGCGATCCTTTCGCCTGGGATGCGTTGACGCGCATCAGCAACAGCGGCATCGCGAGCGTGACCTCTCTTAAGGCGGATGCCCATGATCCGAGGAATGTGGTTGAAGAGAAGATGATCCCGGGGCAGGTCGAGGACATGCCGCAGGAGAACGAGCCGCGCTTCACCCTGCGTTATGTGGTGAAGGATGCCGGCCTCAACCGCGCCAACGAGGTCGCGTGGCATCAGGCCAAACTCCCGCAGATCCTGGTCGTCGTCATGGACGAGAAGCAAAAATTTGATGAAGAAGGCGAACACATCGTCTCGTCCGGCATCCCGTATTTCGATACCGGCAAGGAAACCGATACGTTCCGCAAGGGCCAGGCCGGGGCGCGCCTCGTGCGCCTTCTTTTGGACAAGGTGGCCGAGTGGGAAAAGGCCGCGCCGCGGGACCTGTGGATAAATCCGCTCCTCGGGATGGCCCGTTCAACCGGCATCGGCGTTGCTGACCGTTTCAACGCGGTCCTGAACCCTGAAAAACGCGGGCTGGCCGAGGCGTTCTTTAATGAATTGAAAGCGAATGATACTCTCCCGTCCGGCATCAAGACGGTCGACGAGCTGATCGTTTATGTCAACGCGGCCGCGCGGCTCCGGCAGATGGTGGCGCTCAAGAATTATGATCCTGTCCCGGCCGAGGAGCTGACGCCTATCCGTGAATTTCTCGCGGATCGCAACAAGTTCGACAGTCTGCCCGTGAGCGAAAAGCTGGCGGCCTGGGAAGATCTCAAGGCTCGTCAGGCCGGCATCAGGCAAACCCAGCTGTATCATCTGCGCGGCGAGGATAATGTGGTTCGCGAGAACACGATCTTCGGCGACAATATCCTGGCCGCTGTGGTGACTGCCCAGGTGGCGCGGGAGCTTAAGCTTGACGCCAACGAGGCTGATTTCTTCATCATGAACGCCCTGATGGCCACCCGCAAGGAGCACATCAATATCGCGGAGGCGGTGCGGCAGGTCGGTTTTAACCGGGTGGGCTATACCACGGGGACACTGGCCAAAAAAGAAGCCGTCACGGCCCTGGGGGTCGAAGTGGCGGTGATCAGTGAAGAAGTTCTTATCGGGTCGGAATACATGAAACTGTTCGATTCCCCCGAGAAGCAGGTGGCGGCGCTTCTTCCTGTTGTGGAAAAGAATTTGCAACAGGGCGATAACGTGGGTGTTGTGATCTATGGCTCCGAAGACATCCTTCAAAAGGCCAAAGAAGGGTTTCAAGCCAAAGGCTATGTTCCTTTATATGTCGACGGCAAGAACCGGAAGATGAACGAGGAAGGAACAGCGGCCATTCACAGCCAGTTGCAGAGCAAGGATGGCGGAAAAATGATCGCGCTGATGGTGGGCGAACCGACCGGCGGCAATCCGTTCACCGACAGGAAAGGCCCGGCCGTCCGTTGGGGCGCGACCTACCTGCTGTCGCTCAAAGGTTTGATGTCAGCCACACAGGCCCTTGGCCGTGCCGGCACCCAGCACCGCGTGGGCATGCCTGATCTCAAAGACACCTGGCATTATTATGTGAATATTAACGATAATTTGTTCACTTTTGATGAAAAGAAGGCTGTGCCGTCATGGACGGATGAAAGCAAGCGCAGCGCGTTGGTGCGCCGCGTTTCGGATGAGATCGATGAATTGACCGCTTTCCGTAATCTTGACCAGGTCGCGCATATCGTCAACGACCGCAACGCGGTCCAGCAGAGCCTTGCCGCGGTGATCGGCCGTCTGCAGGATCAAACACGTTATTTGACCCAGGGTGCTGACCAAAAGACCCTGACGGTCGCCGGCCGGGGCAAGGTAGCCCTGAAGTCCGGGGAAGTTTACGACCAGAAGACAGACAAGATATATGAGAAGGTCGCGACACAGGAAGTTGACCAGGAAGGCCGGAGCGTTCCGTACGATGAACAAAAACCTGCAGCTATCGCTGTATTTGAGCAGGGCTGGGCACGGAGGGTGGACGTGAAAGATACCAAGACCCAGGCATCCGTGGAGATCCAAGGTGTCAATATCCCGTATACGTCTGTAGTGAAGGCTGATGCGGATGGCCGCAATTCTCAGCTGGCGATAGTCCAGGAAGATGTCCCGGTGCTTGGCATCCAGGCCGGCGACCGCATCGTTACCGAGCTCAGCCATAAATTTTATAATGAACAGCCTGATCTGGTGAGAGGCAACCTGGGCGCGATCCTTGAAAAGCAGGATGCCACCAAGGTTTTCCAGACCATCCTTGTGTTCAAGGGCGATGATACCACACAATTGCGCGTTGCCTTCTATAAAGATCACAGGATGTCCGGGTTTGAATCCGTGAAGGTCGAAGGCGCCCGGCTTTACGCGCCCGTTGGAACCCTTGATGCGGACAATCGGCTGGTCCGCCAGGGCGTTGTCGCGTACGACGTCATCCAGCGCAAACACGAATTAGCCCTGGGGGAGAGTTCAGCACTGATACCGGATGCGATAACAAGCAGTGCCTCTGCCGTCACCACGCCTGTGGTCGAACAAGCCGTGACCCAACAGAAACTGCTTGATAAGGTCGGCGATAACCTCCACCACCTCCTTGTTGCGACTATCATGAGCGGAGTTGTCGGGATTACGGCGTCGCTTATGTCCCAGGAAAAAAAGGACGCGACTCCGACCAAGGCCCCTGCCGTGACCAGGGTCATGGACACCCCCAAGGTCCAGGCACCGGTAAAACTTGAAAAACGTGACGTTGTTAAGGTCAGACAAGTAACGGCTGAGCCGATGAAGTCCAAGGGCGACCTTCCCATACCTCTTGGCGATGAAAAAGCTGTGCCGCCGGAAACCAGGGCAGTCCAGGTCTTCCCGAATGAAAATTTACCGCCTGCTCCTCCGGTATCCAACGCGCCGGCGCCGACCACGGGAGGTTTTGGCGGGCCAGGCGGTTTTTCACCATCATTGCCGGTGTTGGCGCCGATCCTCTCTATTGGCCCTCTTACCTGGGCTGATGTGACAGCTTCTGATACCCGCATCAGCGGGATGTCTAAAGAATTACTTCAATCAATGTATGGCGACGGCGGTCGTTTATTCTATCCCAGCCTTTCTCCGAAGGCGTCGGGATATGCGTGGTACCAAGGGGGAAATGAGAGCAATACTGTTACTGGTAGCATGAGTACGATCGAAGAACGCGAGAGCATGAACACGAGTATGAACATGGACATGGTCGTGAATGAGAAGCGCGAGAGCGTGAACAATGGTCGTGAGAGCATCGGACGCGAGAGCATGAACACGAGCATGAACATGAACATGGTCGTGAACAATGAACGCGAGAGCAAGGGCACCCCGTATCTTGGGGTGCTGGCTGAGAGTGGCAGTAACTTGAACGGCACGTCTGCGGTTCGTCCGATCCGCGCAGCGATCGCCGCCGAAGAGACAGATTGGACATTGAACAAGTTCACGAACGCCCGTACCCAGATCTTTGGTGCGGCTACTGTAAATAAGTATCATCGCTCTGTCCACGCGCGGACCTTTGGCGTGGAATTGAAGTTGGGTGAAACAAACAGCAATGCATTTACGACCGGTTCATCTCCGGCCGCCCGTAAGGGGTTTGCAAAGCTGGCGGTTCAAGAGGTGTATCCTCAGGCCGATGAAGCTAGTGGCCTGGGAACCAAATGGATCGCAACCCGTTCTGACAGGATGACCAGGAATAACCCTGGTCGTGCCGCAGGCAGTGAGATAATAAGTAATACTACAAGACGACAGCCGTTTGAAGGTTCCATGCGTGTGGCCGGCGGAACTAAGCCGAAGCCCAATGCCACTGGAATATTCTCGACAGCCTTGGGCCTTGATCAGATATCAGCATCAAGATCACCGCTTGGAGTGTTTGTCCCCGTAAAGTCGCGCGATCAAAGAACGGCCGAAGTGGAAACACAGCAGGCCGGTAAAACTGTTTTTACCGCGCCTTCAGATACCACACGTACGATCCTCATTGCCAGATCTGGCAAACTGAATTCCAATAAAGAAATTTCGGGTTCGTCAACCCAAGTTCCCGCGGGAGATGTTTTGTCCGCGGGCGTGGGGGCCGGGTCAGCAGAGCATCCCTCCGTCTCTGTTCCTGGCCTGGCTCCCACACATCATTTTTCCATGGCGGCCATGGCGGGCAACCTTGTTACCGGGCTGATCCAGATCGGGTTGGTTGTTTCCGCGTTCTTTACCGCGAAGAAACGCATCCGGATGGTGGTCCTGGCGGCATTGTTGGCTTTGGCGGGTTGCGCGACCGGGCCTAAGGAACCGGCGGTTAAGGCCCAGGCACCGGTGATCAGTATTATGCCGGACACCACTATTTCGGATAAGAATATCAAGGGGGGGTTGAAGGATTCGCTGGGCAATGGATGGAAGACACCGGCCAAGGCCACGCCTTCCGCCCTGACGCAATATATGATGGAAAAGAGCACGGTTGACCCGGTTGCGGAATCGGCGGGCATCACAGGTCGGCCGGGTGTTATTGGGGTCAAGAGTTACAATCTCGTGCGTGGGACCAATGGGCAAGTTCGCGAGCCTGCCCAAGCGCGTGTCCGTTCGATCTTGACCGGAATGCCGGCAGCTGTTGGTAACGGCGTGCTTGAGATCCGCAGTGGAAATATCACGGTCACGTACAGGGGCCTGACAAATATTGATCCTGTGAGCGCGGGAACGGCTGGCAAGGTGTTCGCTTCTGCCAGCGCGAAGGGCGGGTACACGGTCGAGATCCACCAGAATGGCAAGCCCGTGAGTGTGGCCAGCATCCGCCTGCGTAAGGCCGGGAGCCTGCCTGAAAGTGTCACGGAAGCCGTGAAGAACTGGTTCGCGGGGCAGGATCTGCGTAACGACCCGGTGCAGGCGTTGAAGAAGCTTGAGGCTGATAAAGCCAAAACTTTAAAGGCGGCTAAAACGATCGAAGAAGGTATTACGGTCAGCGCCCAACAGCAGAAAAAATTGCTCGAAGCTGTTGTTGGCGGTTTGAATGGCTATGCCACGCAAGCCCAGACAGATCCGGATGTTGTTGCCGCGGCGATCGGTCAGTATGACGAAAAACTTCGCGCTACAGATCAAAAGAGCCCGGGGGTTGCGGGCGTCAGCCTGACAGGCCAGTCGCCTTCAGGCATGTTCAACATTGCCGGGAACCAGTACCTTAAGTTGTATAGCGGGCTGAATGTTCCGGGGGACACGTACATTGCCGACGTTTACAGCTTCATTAAAGACAAGGACGTTTTTAACGCGAAAAATCCGTGGAATAAGGTGTGGACGATCGGTGGCTTGATCCATGAAAGCATCAAGTTCGCGGATACGGTCATTATTGGCAACACGGAAGGGAAGCAGAACGGGTATGTGGTGATGCCTGGCGAGGGCCCGGGGCAGTTGATCCTGGCCACCGATGCGATCAATGACGGGACGGAGACCAAAACGCATTATCGCGGGATCGGCATTGTCCAGGTATCCCAGGATATTGTTGCCGAGTTCGCGCGAGCGGTGCCCGGCCTTAACCTGATCTTTGGTAACAAGAACCATACGTCGATCTGGAACAGGCAACCGGCCAGCATCATGGGTGAGGTTGAAAAGTTCATTACGCTGTTGGCCCGCCAGGAACAGGATCCCAATATTGCTTATGTGATCGCGCGCCGCACATCCGGTGAGTCCATCAAGAATGCCAGGGGCAAGGATGTTCCGGCCGCGCAATATGTGTTCTATTACAAAATTGATATCGGGCGCGCGCGCGCGACGGACGGCAAGGAGGGGATCACGGAATTAGCCCGCGGGTTCCGTTTCGCGCAGGCGCAGAAGGACGGGCAATGGCAGGATATCGATCCGAAGCTTGAAGCTTTCCAGAAGGGCGCGGATGTCAACCAGTGGCTGGGCGAAGGCCAGTTCCATCGTTTGTTCAATCCGCAGGTGGCGGTGCGCAACGCGGCTGTGATCAATATGGTGAAGAAGGGCGAGGTGGATGGCCAGAAAGTTGCCGGAGCGGAGGTCGATCCGTTCACGGGCGCGATCATCCGCGTGTATGCCCAAAGCCGCTGGATGCCCGCCACGCAGGAGAGGTTGATCCCGGTTTACGAAGAGGGCCGTTGGATACAGAAAAAGGCCCTGGTGGGGATGGATCCTATCAGGATCAATGTCAAAGGCGAGGTTGTGACCGGCGGGCCTGATCATGAAAAATCCCGGATGTTGATGTACCCGTCCATTGACGGCAAGCCGGCTCAGCCTGTGTACCCGATCGTGGTCCTGAGCCGCGAGGCCGAGCTGACGAGCGTGTCTTTCCTGCAGAAGTTCGCAGCGCAGGATACCGGTATTGTCGTGTCGTTCCGTCTGGCCCACCCGGCCACGCTGAAGGAAAATTACAACACATATGAACCTGATCCGGCGGGCATTCATCCGGTCATCGCCTGGTCGGATAAGGATATGCTCACCATTGAGCCGGAATTTGTAGCCGCGGAGAAGGCCGCGGGTTCATCAAAAGTCCTCGCGCCGACGGTCTTGCGCAGTGGCGAGGCTCGCGCGGAATTGCCGGTCGGCCTGCGCCTGCCGGGCCGCAGGGACGGCAATACACTGCAGCTCTTTATTTCCAAGGCTAGTGATATTCCTGCCCGCCGCCTTATTTTTGAGAACGGCTCTTTGTTCCTGACAGATGCCCAGGCGCGGAAGTACGCGACGCTTTCTCTGGATAAAGAGCGATCGCTGGAAACAAAAACACTCGTTGGTAACAGCATCCAGAATAAAGAGACGCTGGAAGAGGGTGACATTGCCATTGCCGGCGCCGGCCTTGCCAAAGGCCAGGTCGGGATCTTTGAATTCGGCGCCAACAGCGACGCGGCCAAGAATGACATGCTCAGGACGCCGGGAATTGCCGCGGTCAGGGTTTATGAAGATGGCACGATCAAGCCGGTAAGTAAGGAAGAAGCTGAAAATATTTCTGTGGCCAATCGTCCGGTCAACGTCGGGCCTGAAGCGAAGATCCCAGCGGTCGATCTTACATCGTTCGATGCCGGGCGCATGACCATCAAGCGGCTGGAGGATCAGCTCGCGCAGCTGCAGGCCGATCTTGGGGGTCTTGAAGGCAAGGCGGATGAGGCGCGCCAGAACCGCGCGGGCGTTAACGCGACGGCCACCATGAACGCGGACAAGCAGTTCACCCAAAGCCTTGTGTCATTTGAGGAGGTGCTCAGGCAGCGCCTTAATTACGATGAAATTAAAGAGCGAAAGAATGTCTTTTTTGTCCCTGGCTCTTTTGATGACACAACGCTCAACGGTATTCCGACCCAGATCGCGGAGTACAGCAATGGCGTGACCACGTTGAGCCGCTACATCAACAACACCAGTGTTAGCGCGGCCCTGGTGTATTTTTCGCCCTCGACGGTGACGACGAATGAGGCGGCAGCGGCGTATATCCAGGGCGAGATAACCAAGACCGATGCCGCGATCGCCAAGGCGCAGGCGGATCTTGCCGCGCTCCAGCTGACGGTCAAGACCAAGGATTTTTCCACGTTACTCCCGTCGGCGGAACAGGTGAAGACGGCGAATACATATTACAATACGGATGATGGCCAACCCGCCCAAAATGATGGCAAGGTGATGGGCCGTATTGACCGCCTTAATGCTGGGATCGCTTATTGGAAGAATGAGTTGGTCCAGGCCGCGGGCGATGACATCAGAACGGCATTTGTCACCAAGGCATTGGCAGATACCCGGAACAACCTGACGAATGCCAAAGCCGCGGAGGCCCGTAACAAGGCGGATGCTGTTGCTTTGACCGCGAGCGATCCGGCGGTTAATCCGGCGGCAGCGGCCTGGCGCAAGGATCAGCTGGCGGCCATTGACGCCCAGATCAGCGAGCTTAAGGCGAATATTGGTAAGATAGGAGGCGTGTATTACAGCACGTTATTCCTGTCTTCGGCCGAGGTGGCGGCGGCGGAAGTTTATTACAATAAGGACGATGGCCAGTCAGCCAATTATGGCAGTGTCATGGGTTATATTCAGCGCCTTGAGACCGGGATCACGTATTGGAAGAACCAGTCTGATCTGGATATGTACAAGGGAAGCAGTACCTGGGCGACGTTCTTCGCTCAGGAAATTGCCAACACCCAGAGCTCGTTGGTGGTTGCCAAGGCCGAGTATGCCCGTGACCAGAAGGATGGCGCGCATGATGGCGCGAGCAATCCGGCCGGGGTTGTCCAGGAAAAGATCGATATTGTAAATGCCAAGATCGCGGTGCTGGAGGCCAGCAAGGCCTTGTATAACGCCGCGCCTGACCTGCGGTTCTTTAGTTGGAGTAATGTTTCCCTGAGCGATGTGGCCCAGGAAAAGATCACCATCGCCCAGTCCACGGTCGACGGGCTCAAGCAGGACAAGGAACTGCTCCAGAGTTCCGTCACGACGAATTTGCGTGACTGGACAAAGTTCCCCATGCTTGACACGAAGTCATTCACTGAGTACTGGACGGGAAAACATCATACCGAGATCAAAAATGAGGTGGAGTATCTGTACAGTGCCATCGGCAGCGGCCGTTTGAATGCTAATGCCCAGG
Source organism: Candidatus Omnitrophota bacterium (assembly GCA_903901225.1). Lineage (GTDB taxonomy): Bacteria > Omnitrophota > Gorgyraeia > Zapsychrales > Fredricksoniimonadaceae > Fredricksoniimonas > Fredricksoniimonas borealis. The sequence continues at coordinate 65,725 of CAIUQE010000011.1, read as the reverse complement.
CTACCATTCAATTGGTGATCAACAATCTTCAAGCCCAGGAAACGGCGGCGGGTGCTCAGATCGCCGCGATGTCCGGGACGCCCTCCATCATGAATGCGGCGACAAGCATGCTCCAGTATGACACGGCTATGGCCGATCTCCTGATCGAGAATTTGAAGCTGCGCAAGGAATTGCGGACAGGATTTGACGACGCAACGATCTTTGTACCTGAAGTGGCGGCGAAGATAAAGAAGGTTGCTGCCTTCAATGCTCAGCAACTTACGGATGTCACGAACGCGATCAACGAAGGCCGCTACGCGGCGCGCGATCTGAGCAAGAACCAGAATGCCAATCTTGACGCGGTGGATGCCGTCCTGACCGCCCAGCGGCAGATGCTTTCCAGCAAGGACCAGGCCGCGGGCAAGAGTAAAGAGATCGCGGCGTTCTTTGAACAGTATACGAAAGCGGTGAACGCGCATAACCAGGAGCTGGGCGCTGCCTACCGCAAGGCGCGCCAGGAGATCCTGGATAACGTGAGCCTTACGCCTGATGGCCGTGAGATCATGGCGGCGCAGCTTGCCGATCAATTCAACGCGAGATCGGTCCGCCTGCCGTTCATCCTGAAAGAAGGCCAGGTCATCCGGATGGCGCCGGTCAATGAGCTCGTCGGGAGCAGCCAGGTCGGAGCGACGTCTTTCCAGATGGGCACGCATGGGAATTGGGTGGATACTAAAAATGTTCTTGTCAGCGCTTCCCAGGGTGTTGTGAATGCCGGTTACAGCGCGGCGCCGGAAAATACGGTGCGGCTGATCCATCTTGATGCGATGACCGGCGGCAAGGGCAATGTGGCTTTGATGAACCGTTTGACGGCCGGGCATCTCGGTAATTATCAGTGGCAGGTAAATCCCGATGATCTTACGGGCAAGGGTGTGACGTCGGATTATTATCTTGTGGCTGACCAGATCGGCACGCAGATCCGCACGGCGAGCAATGGTAAGGAAGAAAAATCAATATTCCTGGGGATCAGCGGGTTCATGGTCAAAGGGCAGGGTTCTGAAGATTCAAATATTTCCGGCGCCAGCGTCCAGGCGAAGGTGAACGGTATCATCGGGTTCAAGGACAAGCTTGTTCTGGAGGCGGGAGTTGTTAATGGCCAGGCCGGCAGGGATCTGACATTGTCGTGGTGGGACACGTTCACCGGCATGCGCCTGCGTGATGCCAACGGCAACGATGTCCCGGATCTCAAGGTTCATTTGACGGAGGCCGAGGCCGCGAAGTTCGCGCGGGCGATCTATGAATTTGATCTCAGCAAGAACGTAAAACTCTATGGCGGTGTCGGGCATGACACGATGTCCGGCACCAGTCCTGTTGTGGGCGCGCGCGTGGAAAGCAAGGTGCTGGGTGTGCCTGTTAAGGTCAGCCCTGAATACAATCTCAGCCAGCAGACAACACAGGTTGGCGGTAAAGTGGGCGGCGTTGCCTTTACCGTTCAGGATTCCAGGAATTTTGTGACGGGTGTGCCGCTCCCGGCTATCGGCGATAAGGAGTCCGGCGTTCAGGCATCACTGCAGTTTGGGTTGAAAGGTGACCGTCCGACCTGGGGCCTTAACACGACCATTAATACTTCGGTGGGGGATATGACCTGGGCACCGTCCCTGACAGCCAACCGCTGGTACAACCCGTTGTCGAACATTTCATTCTCGGAAAAGAAGCAAAAGCCGCAGGTCAAAGAGGCGCGGATCGACGGTAATGCCGTGCAGAACCTGGGCAAATTCTTCCAGTTCAATACCGCGGAGTTCACGCCGACCGGGCGGAAATTCATCCTGGAAGGCGAGGCGGTTGCTTCCGACGTGCTGACAGCGTCGGACGGTGCCAGGGTATTCCTGGCGCCGGAAATGCTGCGCAAGATCGCGACCATGCACGACGATGCCGGCCGCCTCATCCTTCAGGGCAAGTTGATGCCGGTGCCGATCACGACCATGGCGGACTATGAGCGGATCGTCCAGAATGTGAAAGTCCTTGAATACACCGGCGACAAGGCGCTGGCCGCGATGGGCCTGCGGTATAACAAGGATACGCGCCGTTATGAAGGGGCGCTGGACGGCCAGGCTGTTGATCTCGGGACAGGCAAGGCCATGGTCCTTCCGGCGGGAACCTATGAGGTTGGCGGGCAGACGCTGACCAGCGTCCATCCGATGATCCTGGAGCCCATGAAAAAGGCCCTCGAAGCGGCGCTCGCAAAAGCGAAGAACCGTCCGTACGATGCCAACAGCTTTGTCGTTGTGTTGAAGAATAAGAATACCAAAGTCATGACCCGTGAGCAGATCCTCGCCCAGGTACCGGCGTATAACAATGAAGTCCTGTCGATCGACCATATTGACCCGCTCGGTGGCAATGCCATCGAGCACATGAGCCTGGCGCCGGTCGTGAGCGGGTTTGACGCGAAGGGGCAGGCGGTGATCCGGTGGGAATTTCATGGTGGAGCGAGAGGCGCGGAAGACCGGATCCTGATCAATTTCAATGATAAGAAGTTTGGCCTGATGGGGCTTGAGGATATCCGGAAGAATTATTTCAATATCTATAATGCCGGCGGCCGGACGGGTGAAGTGACGGCTGTCAAGATCACTCCCGCAGGGGAAGTCATTAAGACGATCACAAAGCGCCTGTATTTATCCGCGGACCCGCGGGAGGCCGAGGTCGTGGAGGATCATAAAATTTACGCGTTTGAAAAGTATGCGGCCGGGGACCGTACGCCGGTTGGGGCTGTTGTTGATCGCGGCACGGTAATTATCAATGGAAAAAAGATCAACATCCTTGAGCGTTCGGTGGGTGGATCTTTCAAGAGGGCTTTCGGGATCATCGCGGACACGACAGGCGGTGTAGCGGCATTGGATGTTGGACATGAATATATCAATTTCACGCCGTTCCATTTTGACAAGGGCCAGCCCAGGGACGGCGTGGCCACAGTTGTCTTTGGGAAAAAAGATGAGGCCCGGCCTGTATATTCTTTCGGCAGGGATTATAAGCTGATCAAGCAGGTCGGTGTTGTTTATGGCAGGGGCAGGGGCCTGATCAACGGACGTGTTTATGAGGCGGCGGAAGGGTACAACTATCCCAACACCAGGGAATTCGCGGGGATATGGATGCTCTCGGAAGATCAGAAAAGCCGTATTGAATACACGCCGATGGAAGACAGCCAGATCCGCGTTGTTGTCACGGATAACACGACGGCGTCTCGCTCGGTCAAGACGGGGTATATCACGCACAGGGATCGCGCGGCCCTGCAGGCGTTCCGTCTGGACTGGAACAATATCAATAAGGGCGTGGTATGGCAAACTTTCGCCGAGATCCGGCGCGGCCAGGACGGCCTTGATATTCAGAAGGTGTACGCGGCGGATGTGAACGGCAATCCCGACAGGACCAGGCTTGTGGGGACCGGCCGCCAGGGGTATCGGGGTGATTTCACTTATGTGACGGGCAAAGGGGACACGCGCGTGGCTCAGGTGATGTATGACGGACATTTGCAGGCGACGTCATTCAGGAAAGATCTGGGGCAGGGGAGACAGTCACTGCCGTTGATCCAGTATTACAGCACGGATTCTTTGACCAGTATCCCGATCTACAAGAATTACGGCGTTAACGGTGATTTTGCCGAGTTCAATGAATTGCGCCGTAACGGCCATACGCTGGTCTTTGGCGTGACGAGCGGATTTGAGACAGCGACGATCGAGGTTTTCAATTCTCACGGCGGCAAGAGTGAGGCGATGATCTATGGCCATGAAGCCGCGACGATCTTCCCGTACAGCGACAGCCCGACCGCTGACCTGGATAGCCGTGTTTATACTAACATTTTCAATCTTGTAAATCGTTACGCATTCTTCCAGGGCAGGGATCCATATTTCGGTGGATCGGTCGCCCGGAGCAATAATGATCCCGTATTAAAGGCGCTTTATACCGGCGAAGGGCAGCGTCGTCGCAGCCAGGAGCTTCCCGTCGCGGCGCCGGTGATGGCGCAAAGGGAGCCGGGCTTGACCGTTGGCGCGGCCACATTGGAAGCTCTTCCGGAAACTTTGCTTGAAGGTATCAGAATGAATTTTGTACCGTATTCAGGCAACCATGGCTCCGGGCTGTTTTTGACCCATCCGCGGACGGCGCGCCATGATTACGCGTCCACGGAAGACGAAGCGCTTATTATCCGCGCGTTAACATGCCAGGGGCAATATGCGGATGCGGCCAGGGCCTTGAGATATTATTATATTTTGACCAATGGCGGACAGGACCCGGTTTACGCGTGGTATCACGTGGATTCGGGTATGCCCCAGGAACTTATTCCCGGGTTTAAAAGCGCGCGGCCATCGTCGAGGACCGCGGCCGCGCAGATCGCGCTGGCCCGCGCGGCGTATGAATATTTCCTGGCGACGGGTGATCGTCATGCGCATGACATGACCGGCAATCTTCTGGAGCCTTTGAGGAATAAATATCTTGTTCAAGGCGGATTGATCGAGCGCGTGGCGCCCGAAACCGAGGATCATAACGGGATCACGTTCTGGGCTGAGGCCAAAAAACTCTATACAACCGACAATGCCAACGCGTATGTCCTTTGTGACCGTATCGCGCGCACCGCCCGTGGTGACGACAAGCTGCGTGCCGTATCACTGGAATTGAGGGCTTCCGTTGGCGCCTGGTTGAACAGCAATATCCTGCCGAGATTCCAGCGTGAGGGCGTGGTGATCACGGGCACGCATGAGATCCAGATCGTCACCAAGGACAAGGACGATGCCAACAGCCTGGTGAAGAAAGGGAATGTTTACGCCGAGAATCTGCATACAACAACCAGCGCGACACTGGCGTTTATCCGTGCCCAGGCGGCCATGGGCGCTGACCAGGGGCTGTTGTTCAAGGGGATGGACCGCGCCACGGCCATGTTTGGCGTCAGGGCCAACGGCGTGTGGGGCATGGACTGGACCTTGCCGCGCGGTGAAGTGGACATGGCTTCGTCGAGGATGACCGCGGAATATCGGGATGTCGCCCGTTCCATCGGGTACCACGCGGGTGAGGCTGCGGCCGTTAATGGGCTTAACCGCATGCAAAACCATGGCGGCTATATTGAGGTAGCGACGCCGCAGGATTCGCTGTTCTCTGTTAAAGACGTCGATGTTAACGGATTAAGGACGGCTGATGGCAGTTATGTCCTTGTTCCGCATGACAAGAGCGGATGGGCTTATTCTCCTGCCGCGGCAGCGCAGGTCTTGATGGATGCCGCGCCTGTGGCCCGCGCGCAGCAGGTCATGCCGATCAACGCGCAGGTGGAGCATGACGCGGCCAATGATGTCAAAAAATTCTGGTGGGGCTTTGCGTACGTTCTGGCAGGACTTATCGGGTTGAATCTTATCAGCTGGAGCCTGATCTGGCCGATATGGAAACGTCGTCTGGATAACGCCAGAAAAGAAGGCAAAGTCGTGGTGAGCCTCGCGATCATGGAGGCCGCGGAAGAGCGTTGGGCGAAGAACATCCTTTTCACGAATTTTATGGCTACGGCACAGCAGACCTGCGACGGCGTGATCCGCTCGTCGGATGGCCCTGTGGATGAGAATTTCAGCGGGAATTTGCGCGCGATCTACAAGCTTGGCCTGGCCTGGCGCGCCGCGAAGGCGGGCTGGAGCGAGGCGGAGTTGCATGACAAATTGATGTCCGGTGACGCTTTTCTGAACGGGCTTGATGAGCTCATGCTCATTCACGCGTTCCTGGCGCGCCGCGTGGTGTTTGAATCGAAGAAAGATTCTGTCGGCAGTTTTGAGTCGAAGAAAAACTCGGCCGGCAGCATGGACAGTAACCACGGCTGGAGCCGCATGGAGCAGTATGCCGAATATTACCGTTCCGCCATAACCAGGCTGATGGATGAGAAGCAAAAGATCGTCGTTGCCGGGGGCAATGCTTCCGGGGTGGCGGAGAAAGACAGAATTATCGCGCAGCTTTTTGGACAGTTTGGCCTTCAGCCGAGAGGCTCACCGGCGATCACCACGCCGGACGACCTGGTCTTTATTCAGGAGATCCTTCAGAATTATGTCACGCCTGGCGCGCATCTCCAGCGGCTTGAGACGATCGTGGGGGCTGTGAATGTACAGGCTCCCCTGAATGGCGGCCATCACGAGATCGTCGGGAATACGACGGAAAATGTGATCGCCGTCCTTGCCAATGTGATGGCGGTCAATGGCGCGGCTGATGTCAAAAAGGATCATATTGGGAAAATACAGAATGGGCTGAAGGATTTTTTCAAGAGGGAATATTTCGAGATCATCCCGAAATGGTACATCTTTATTGATATCGCCAAGGTCCTGCCGCAGTTGGTCGGGGTATTGATCGCCATGGTGGCGGGGTATCAGCAGTTCGTTGGCGGCGTGTCGATCTTTACATTCCTTGGCGCTTTGCCGGCTGTTCTTGTTGCGATGCCGGTCATTCAGCTCGCGCTCGCGTTCGTCGGCGTGGGCGTGGTCCTGCGTGTGGCCGTTTCCGCTCTGGCAAAGACGCAATATAAAGGATACCTGAACGTTGATGAAACGGCCGCAAGGATATTGAAGGGTTTTCATCACGCAAGCCATATCCTGCGCGGTATCGGGTTTGTCCTGATCGGTGCCGGCTTAAGCATGGTGCCGGTACATGGCCTGGGCCAGTGGTTCATGACGCACGGGTTGATGTGGCTGGTCGCCGGGACGGAAGCCGCCGGCGTTTTTTTGCCATATCTTTTCACATTGTATAGCCGTGTTACCCAGACCTGGATCAATTACCAGGAGCGGACGGGCAACAACAGATTTTCGGGATTGGCGAAATTCCTGAACCTTTTGAATATTCCGGAAAGCCGGCCCATGTCGATCGTGGGGGATTCGTTGATCCGTCATTTACAGCCATCTGTTCCCACGGGCCGGGCCATGGATCTGTTCAAGGCCATTGTTAATTACGCGGTATTGAGCGGCCTGTTCATGTGGCTCGGCGGGTTTGTCATGGGACAGGCGGCCATGGTGAACTGGATCTCGGATGTTTATCTGACCAGCGGTGTGGTGTGGCAGTTGGGGGCGGGCAGTTTTGTCCTGGCGCTCGCGCTTTATATGACGCGTTACGCCATATCCAATGTTATCAATTCTGTGGCGTCGGCTTTTGTCACATGGCCGATGAAAACACTTGGATTGGCGTATGTTGTCGCCGCGGCTGTTACCGGGATCCTGCATATGCCTTTTGTGCTGCCGGTCAATGGGATGGTCGTCGCCATTCTTATCGCCGCCAGCTTGCTGGACAAGAAGATCATCACGTTGCTAATGGCCCGCAACGACGCCCGTATCGAGAAGGCGTACATCGATAATGTCGCCGCGCATGAAAAGGCTCACGGTGTCAAAAAATTGTTCACGCTGGTCTTTGCCGGTGGCGATGCGGTCGGAACTCTGGGTAGGCTCGGGGGCCAGATCGTCATTGACCGCTGGAACTGGTTCAAGGACCGCAGTTCGCACGGGATCGATGTCATGGCCGAGGTGGACGATCTTGTGGGGACGGCGGGTGATGAAAAAGTCAAAGAATGGATCACGGAACTGCATCAGGTTGAAACTACATTTAAAGTGACCTTGTGGCACCCGGTACAGATCCTTATTGACGCACAAAAAGCCGGGACGCAGCAGGCGGATGTGGCGAACGACAATATCTGGCTCTACGCGCGGGACGAAGCGCAGAAGGATCGCCTGATCCGTACCTGGAAACTGCGTCGTTTCCTGGTTTCCATGCAGTCATCAGGGGGGCATTCTCAGGATACGGGCATCACGATCATGGATATCGCGCTGGCATTGAAGGAAAAACTTGCGGGTGTTGATATCGGCATGATCCTTTTGAGCAACAAGTATGAAGATGGAAACAAAAATCCATCCGCAGAAAATTATCAATGGAATGACGATAAAGGCCAGCGGGTGAAGTTGTTGCGGCTTGTGAAAACTTTGACAGGCATTGAAGGAAACGTTGTGCATGACTGGACTGCTTTTGCCAATAAAGCCGCGGCCATGACAGGCACAGATATGGTCCATGAATGGGTCAGTCGCCAAGACACCTTCCTTATTATGGACCGCAACGCGACGGTTCATAACATGGATGATTTTGTGCTGGATGTGAAAACATCCCTGGCGGATGATTCGCTGGTCATTGTGGTTCCCAGCCGCGGGACAACGAATATCAAGTCGCCGCATGGAGAGTCTTCACAGAGCATTGAAGAAGGGCATCGCGCGTATGTCAAGGGTGTCATGGCTATCGGCGGCGCGGCGGGTGAGTCGGTGGGCACGGGCTGGGGCAATATCCTCAAGAATACTTACTGGAGGGCGCAGACGGCCTTGATGAACCCGCAGTACCCGACAATGCCGCTGAGCATCCGCTCCAGGACGTTGCGCCGGGGCTTTTGGGATAATTATTTTTCGGGCTTGTTCGGGCTTGTAGGGTTCATTCCGAGCGCGGTGGGTATTTCCGAGGATATTTGGGCTGTGCAGCAGCAGGCACACACGGTCATTGGTTTGGGCGGTACCCCCCGGTTTGCGCAGTCCAAGGCGTTCTGGCACAAGATCCGTGAGACGTACGCCCAGCATGAGTGGATGGCCGCGTTTCCCCGGTGGTCAGGCGGGTTTCCGCAGTTGATGATGGACAAGATGATGCAGAAGATCCAGGATTATGGCCCGCAGTCCATTTTCGCCAAGGAGATCCGCGATAACGGCGGACGCTTCTTCCTTACAGCACCTCACGGGATCCTGTTTATCCTTTTGATCCCGATCGCGATCAAGTTCGGTTTCCTGCCTTTCATCGGGGTTAATCTGGTATTCGCGATCCTCGGCGGCATGTTCAACCAGGTCCTGACATTCAATGGTCTTATTGCCTACCTTGAGGCGCACGAGTTTTATACCAAGACCGCTGTTGTGTTCGCGCTTGTCGCCGCGGCCATTGTTGGGATTTTTGGAGGTGATCCGGTTTCGGTTTATCTGGCTTTCCTGGCGGGTGGCTTTATCATTGGCCTCTCTCGCTGGCTATCCAATCGGCCGCGCGACTTCCTGCTGTTTGCGACACAGCAGATGATCCACCTCCTGGGTCAGGCCGCGCGCCAGAGCTTGAAGTTCACGTTATCCGGCGCGGATGCTGAAGATTCGATCTCCGTTGAAATGAGAAAGCATGTCACGCGCAAATACGAGAATTTTATCAACATGAAAGTGATCTGGGGTTTCGGATTGCTTTTGTTCGGCTTGAATCTCTGGGCTTTGTCCGGCCTTGATATGCTCAATGTTATCTTGTTGCTGCCGTCGCTTCTTTTTAATCTCGGGCTTGTCATTGGCATGTTCGTCATGAAAACGCCTGAAGGGCACTTCGCGGGGAACGCAAAGCAGTGGGGGTCAAGGCTGGCAGGATGGGGCGTGGCCGGGGTCCTGTATTCCGGATTGTCGTCCCTTGTCCTTTTGGGTGGCACCTGGGGTGCTATGGCAGCGTATACCGTGCTGGTCTTCGGTGTTGGGTTGACATTGTTAACGTGGGTTCTCATGTATTATCCAAAGGCCATTGTGGAACAGATCCATCATCCTAAGACCGGGGCCATGAGAAGAGCGGAGAACAATAGGGTTCAAGGGCATTCTGGCGCGGAGAAGCAAATTGAGGGCCTGAATAAAAAGGCCGGCAAGTTGAATAACTTTCACGCCGGGTTGATCAAGTACTTTCCTCCGGCCATGCTGGCGAACATGTTCGATGCGCACATGACAAAACTTAAAAAAGATAAAAAGATGCAGGAGGCGCGGCTTTATTCCGAATTCCTCAGAAGTTTTGTCGTCGCTCTTTTCGGGATGATCTGGTTCTTTATAGTGCCCATTCCCGGTTTCCTGGCATTTGATACGCTGGCCGCGCGCATTTCCATCCCGCTCGGGAACCTGCTCTGGATCGTGGGAGGGACTGTTGTGACATTTGTGCTGGCGAGGGTCGCGTTCAAAGTAAGTTCAGCGATAAGCAGCCGTTATGCTAAAGAACGTTTGGTGGAACTGCATAAATATTATGAATTGATCGAGAAAGACCCCGGCATTTTTGCTGCGCCGGAAGCGGTTGGACAGAAAATGCGTTTTGTGTCGCATGTGAGGGCTTTATTGGCGGACACGTTTATCTATGTCGAACAGGGATCGGATGGTTACGCGCATAAGAGCATGGATGTGATCGAAAAGGCGTTAAAAAATATTCAGGGCCGGGCAGCGGCTCCCGCCCCCTTTGTTCCGTCAACGGCTACGCGCGAACTTTACAATGATCAGGTTCCGCCGCTCAATTACACAGCGACAGCAGGCGTTGACAACCGTGTCCGCGCCATCGACGCCCAGGGCCAGACGCTCAATAAGGCGCGTGATGAAGTGTTGCGGGATCTTTACGCGGCAGTTCCCTATTTGTCCCAGGCGCCTCCGTGCGCCGTGGTTGTCACCTCTGACTTTGCCCGCACCGCCGACAGCATTGCCGCCTACAATCCCGCTGAAAAAACGCTCTACGTACATTTATCCAATTTAGACAGGCTTGTTGAATTGACCGGTGAGGATAAGGCCGCGTACTTACTGTTCCTGCAGGGGGTCGTGGAAGGCCATGAGAAATTTCATGTTGAAGGCGCGGATGAGCCCGTCGCCATGGCGCGGCAGCTGCTTTATCTGCGGGCGCATCCGGCTATTGAAGAAGCCACGCGGAAAGTCCTGGCGCGGCCGGAAGTTTTCGGGGTGCAGGCGGTGGACGGGTTTGATCGGATGCTGGCAGGGAGTGATCCTTCCGCAGTGAATTTTGGGTACAAACAGATATTGACGGATAAATTGCTGGAAGATGGGGCTCAGGTTGGGGATCAATTGGCACGTAATCACCTGAACCTCGCAAGGCCGCAATGGTCGATCTTTCATAATATTCCGCTCGGAGGCCAGGAAGCTGCCCGTGATGTCGTTGACCGCGTTCAGCAGGTCATTGCTGACAAGCTGGCGGATACGGACAGAGGGAAGGCGATCTATCAGGCGCTTGCGAAGATCCATACGACCGTGGCTAATTTTATGATCGGCCCGCGGCCGATCATGGAACGTCAGGAATTTATGTCCGGGCTTGAAGAGGATGCGAGGGGTGTGACGCCGTTCGCGTATCAGGTTGTTGGCCCGCGGCTGATGCCGGATCTTTCCGTTGTGCTGGAGTTGAAGTCGGCGTCGGATAACCCGACGCTGTTGCGCGGGCGGATGGCGGCCCGCTTTACCGGCGATCTTCCTGAAGGTTACAGGCGTTTTGTTCCGGACATCAATCATATTTCAGTGGCCTATCTCAAAGAGGGGGACGTTGAACAGTTACGGGAATTGAATGCGGCTTTTGCCGTTATGCGTCAAGAGCTGGCGGGGTCGCCGGTATTCGTCACGGCCAGCCGCGTCAATGTGAGTACGACGGTCAAGAAGATCATTCCGGATGAGGCGTTGATGGGGGTTGAGCTGGCGCAGGTTTCGGCCGAAAGCATCGCGGCGCTGGATCCGCAGGAAAGTAACCTGGGCTCTCCCGCGTGGATCAAGGTGACGACGGCAGGGCTTAGGGGGATTGTTCCGGAACAGCGTACTGATGTTTTGACGATACCTAAGGGCAGAGTGTTGGCTGAACGCTTGATGCGCGGTGAACTTCAGGATGAAGAGATTGATACTTTAAGTGTCGATGTATTGGCAGATGTTCTGCGGTTGATCCCGCTGGATAAGTTTTTTTTACAGGAAAAAATGCTTGTTTATTCCGGGCCGCCGGGAGTAGGCAAGGGGGCAATTATGGCGAGTGCTTTTAAAGGTGATAAAGCGCTTTATCGAGACTTTGTTGAAAGGTTGGCGCTTTATCATACACGTCATCCAAGGGCGGGTGAGGTTGATGGTGAGCAATATCACTTTGGATTTCATAATCTGGGTGTCGCGGACAAGAATCGCCTTTTAACGCTTGCGACACAAGGTAAGATCGACCTTGTGCGTGTGAACAAGCAGTTGCAGGGTATGGCTAAAGAAGATTTTGAGGAAACTGTTACTTTGCACATGAAGGATGCGCCGATCGAAACTGTTTTGGAAGGCGACAAGGATGTTGATCTTTCCGATGAAAATATTAAAGTTGTGCGCCCTATTAAGGGTTTGGCGTCAGCCTTCGGCAGTAAAAAATTAACGGTGCTCGAGGGAGGGTATAGTTGGTTTCGAACACTTAGCGATGCCTATGGGAAGATGTATACGATCTTTATTACGCCTTTCACGTCACATCAGATTTCTCTGCGGGCTGTGAATCAGCGCGTGATAGCGGAAATCTTCATAAGTCCTTTCGAGCGGTTTTTGGGTTATTCCCTGACGAACATGATGCGAAGGGAAATGCATAAAGAAGAGATCGATCTGCGTGACTTGCGGCTTAGGGGTGAACTTCAGAGGCGAGTATGGGAGTGGGAGCGGAAATATGCTGGTGCGCGTGGGACAAAAATTGAAAAAGAAGCAGTAATGGCTTTGGGGCGCAATTCGGCTGACAAGATCAAGGCTCTTGCGGCGAATGCGGCACTCATTGAGAGTGATCTTTTTATTGAACAAGTGGATCATCTTGTCGTAGATTATTTTAAAAGGCCATCTTTTCGAGTTAATGGGGACGTTGTGGACAGTGTGAGGGCTATGGCTTATGAGATGCAAATGAGGCTTGTGCGCAATGAAGATCGCGGTGATATCTCGTTTGAACTTCAGGTCGCATCCCGTAAAAAAGAGCAAACAGGTGATTTTAACAAACCCGAGGACATGTTGAATCGGGTTATTGAAGGTGTTGTTCAGATCATGTTGATGAATGAATATGTGCGTGAAGGGCGCGGCGCGCTGGTGGTATATCCTTTCGTTTGGGAAAAGAACGGTGGCTTCAAGGAGCGCGTTCGGCAACAGGCGGTGGAGGAAATTAGTCAGAAATATTTTTCATATTTATTGAAAGCGCTGGCATCGTCAGAGGCACAGAGGGTTTCCGGTTTGAATGTTGGAGTTAACGTATTGCCTGAATTGACGGGTCTTACTGATGCGAACAATTTGGCGCGCGAAATTGAGACGTTCCTTTTGCCTGATATTAAAGAACGAAAGCAGACGCATGTTATGTTGGTGAATGAAAGAATAAAGATGCTTGCGTCGCGTGACTGGCAAAGATTATACGATGGCCTTTCTTCTGTAATTAAGGGTAAGGTGTCCCTGGAAGAATATGGTGTTGAATGTGAGAAATTCTTTTATGTGTATCAGAATTTGAGTCCGCGCGCCCGGGACATTCTGATAGCGGGTGCAGCGGCGCATGATGCAGGTGTCCGTTATGGTATTCGCGAATGGGATCATTATGGTGAAGGCGCAAACATTATCGCAGGCGAACTGCGTAAGCGGGGGTATCACGAGAGTGTTGTGACGGCCATGACATTTTTTGTGCGGCATCATGGAGTTGTCGATAATTTCGGGAGAGATTATTTATATAACGACATGTTCCAATTCAAGGGCGAGTGGTTGGATATATTTTTCTTAATGGCTTTTGTTGATGGGAGTGACCGCAATGGGGGAAATTTTTATGGCTTGGAGCAGATGAAAAGAGCTTGGGCAACGCGTTACAAGTATATGGTCGACGGGTTAACTTTGGAGCAGCGAATATCTGTTCTTATTACAAAAAATCGTTTGTTAGTTAGAGAGATTGCGCGTAAGACCAGGCAAGTAGTAAAAGCACTTCAGAAAAAAAGATATTGGACAGAAGCTTTCGAACATGATTATCTTGAACGCATTCGTGTTTATTGTCCGGGCTTTTTGGCAAATCTTGCGGAAGTCAATGTTGTTGCGTTTGCAGAATTACTGCAACAGTTGCATCGGACCGTGCAAATGCAAGAGGTGAATGGGCAGTTTATTAAAGATGTTGTTGTAACGACGTCGCACGATTTTATGGCAATGCGGGATCTGCAAGAAAGGCTTGCGTATCTTCAGCCATTGGCAGAGGATCTGGCAAATCGAAAAGAATTGCCTGTAACCGTGCTGTATAACGGATCACAACTTGAAATCGAGATCCAATTATCGGCACCATTTATGGATTTTGCAGCACCGTTTAAAGACAAGGTTCCCGGCAGGGCTTTTGGTGATAATGCGGCCAGGGTTCAGCGGATTGTTGCGGACAGGAATTTGAGCGACATGAAGCAGTCGCCTGTAACAGTCCAGCCCCGGCCTGATGCCGGGACAGTCCGATCTTTTGCTTGGCCGCTTTTGTTATTGATGGCACCGGCAACAGCAACAGCCGGTTGGAGTGCGTTGACCTGGGCCGGTGTTTTTATTGCGGTTGGAGTTGTTGCTTTCACGATCCTGGGGGCGGTTGCGCTGACCTATGGAATAGTCCGGAGTAAGGCGCCTAGCAAATGGGAAAAAATTATTCAGACAAACCCTTTCAAGCTTTTATTGGTGAGCCTTATTGTGGGACTTTCTTTACCTTTGAAGCTGACCGGTATTGTTTTTGGCGCGATTAAAAAATTGTTAGGTCGCAACCGTTCACAAGAGAATATCCAGTGTGCCCTTTTGCCGCTGGCAGCGCTGGTCCTGACATCGCCGGCTCACGCCGCGGCCATCCTGGCGGGGATGGGACTGCTGCTGGTGGCGGGGGTTGTGGTGGGACAAATTAAGAAGAACCAGGGAGATCGCAACGAGATCCAGGCGGCGCGGCAGAACAATATCGAATTAGCGGAACAGCTCGCGCAGGAACCTGTTCCTGCGGTCACCCGCAGGACAAGGTCATTGAATGATTTTTCTACAGTATTGGAAGAGCAGGGTGTTGATCCCCATGCCTATACGACGTTGATCTATCCCGCGTCGGGGAACGCGGATCCGTTGAATGCCGTCAGGCTGGCGCGTTATTTCCCGAATCTGAAGGAGCTATATTTTATTTCGACATCCTACAATGATGTGCCGGATCTCGCCCGCCTTCAACAGCAATGTTATGATCGGCTCGATGGCATTGACCCTCGACGCACGTTCAAGATTCTTCTTATCAAGGAAAATTATTATTTCTGGCGTTATCAAAGGACGCAAGAGCCGGGCAGTGTGGTCATGATCGACAAGCGTCCGGGCCGGGATTCACAGATGAGAAAAGAACAGCCTTTTTACCGTCGTATGCGGGAAGACATGCAGGATGGCGATCTTGTGATAACAGAAGTTTCGCCGGTCGCCTCGGCCATTTATCAATGGTCTGCGTCTGTTGGAGAAAGGTTTTCTTTTGCGGAGATCCCCGGATGGAGGACGACCGGGAACTGGCGGGCTGGCATAAAGACATCTGTCGATGACGCGAAAGTTTTGGCGTTCACGGAAGATCTTCCCGTCCCGCAGGCGGTCCAGGCCAGGTTGGATTCCGGGAAGTTTGGAATAAATGTGCCGCAGCTCTCGATCCTTGCGACCCCGGGCCGGATCGTAAGTCCCGTTTGTTCTGATGCGGAGGACCAGTTCCTTAAAGCGTGCTATCAGAAGGATATTGCGCTGGTCAAAGTGCCGGTAGCCAGCATTGATCTTTATCCGGCTTCAGGGCAATGCCATGGGGCCGGGCTGCCTGTTGTTTGGGATAAGCCCGAAGGTTGTGTTCTTATCCTTGTAAAATCTGTTCATAGTTTCTCCGGTAGCAAAACAGCCCTGGTACTTGATGCGCCTTGTGTAAGTGTTAATTCCGGGCATAAAAATATGTTGGAGGGGTTGATTGTCACATACAGGAAGCTGGCTTCAGGAAGGGCCAGTGTTTATTTGTACAGGCCATACCTGGATGAGACAGCTTTTTCTTTTATCCGGAATTATATCTTTACACATTTCGATGAAGCTGGTTTCCTAGGAAATGGTTTTGAGAAGAATGCGTGGCGCATCGTTGAGGCCGACAGGCCTGAACTTAATGCGCATATGCTTCAATGGATCGGTAACAAGTGCCCCGGGATATTCAGAGGGAGGAACATGTCCGGGGTTGACCTGAGCGGATCTTTTTTGGAAAAGATCACATTGGAAGAAGCTGATTTGTCGCGTGTCAAACTTGAGGATGCTCATTTTGTTGATGTGAGACTGGTGAAAACCAACCTCAGCTATTCTTCATTGATGTTCATTCGCATGAAAGATGTGAAGGCTGCCCGTGCCTCATTTGTGCGTGCGCGCATGAACCGGGCATATTTGACCGGGGTCGATCTTTTCAGTGCGGATTGCCGTTATGCTGATTTCAGAGGAACAACATTCGAGGATGTTGATTTCCGGGGAGCCTGTCTGGAAGGGGCGAATTTTTCGGGTGCCAGTTTTGAACGTTGTCAATTTGACGACGAGGCAGAAATGTCATTCGGGAATATCCAGTGCAGCCTATTGCCGCTGGCGGCGCTGCTGGCCCTGACATCGCCGGCCCACGTCGCGGCCATCCTGGCGGGGATGGGACTGCTGCTGGTGGCTGGCGTCGTGGCGGGAAAGTTAGCGCAGGAACCTTATCCCGCGGACAGCCGCAGGACAACGTCGTTGAGGGACTTTAATGCGTCATCCGCTGATCCGGTTCGCGCCAGCAAATTGTTAAGTTCAAATGAGCGCGATGACATGCAGGATTTTCTGGGTGACCGGGAAAAGGTCATGGACAAATTCCCGAAATTCCCGGCTAAGGAAAAAGGCCAGCTGCGGAAATTCCTGGACCGGCGCGGATCCAAAGCTGACGCGCTGGCGCTGGTGCGGGCGGATGTCCGTTGGGCGACGGCGGCGTTTGAGGAAGATGCTCAGGCATGGGTACGCCCCGAAGATATCATTATTTTTTCATGGAACCACACGACCAGGAGCGGGAAGAAATTCATCATTCTTTCGCCGACGCATAACTGGAACAGGGAGGAGCAATTCGCCTCGCTGGCTTACGAATCCCGGATCCTGGCGGCTGGCGGTGTTGGTTATGAAGACGCCGTCCGGCAGGCGACGCAGGCGGCAAATACGGCCAGGTCCTATCTGTCGGGAAGGGCCCGCTCGGCGCGAAGGCGCTGGAGTGAGGTGATGGCGGCATGGGCAAATTCCGTGACGACAGAAGAAGTTGACAAGGCAGTTAGCAATTTGGCCGCTTGTGTTGAGCAGTTCCCTGAAACTTTCTATTATTTCCTGGAAGCGTTCAAGGAAAGGTCGAATTTATCCGAAGTTGAGGCCGCGCGCTGGGAAGATCTTTTCTTTGAATTGCTGCGATCGGCCGTTTTGTCCGGATATCCGCTGGACCGCGAGTTCCCTCAGTATTTGGCGCGGATGTTTGATGCCGAAGGGCCTTTGTCTCGCCGTTGTTTCGCCTGGGCTCTGGGTTCGGTGATGTCGCGCCGTTCTTTGGCCATGGCCACGGATGGAAATATCAAAGCCCTGATGGATGTTTACACTAAAGCCGGGACAGATGAAGAAAAACAAGTTCTGTTGTGCGGGTTGAAAAAGGTCGTTCAAGCCACAGGCCGGACTTTCGTTTCTGAAGGAATAAGGAGCGGGCTTATTGCGTTGCGTTTAGAATGCGATACGGTTAATTATATTCTTAGAAATACAAAACCCGTCACGTTTGACAGAGACCCCGCCCGCACCACGGGGCCGTTATCTTCCGACGAAGAGCGCCGTTTGCAAGGCGAGATCGTGGCGCAGCGGCAGCCGATCCTGAAGGTCAAAGAGGTTCACGCGTATGACGTTGACAGGGATGTGGCCATGCGTTTGTGGCCGGAACGCCGCAACTGTGAACAAAAGAACATCCTCAGGCATGTGATCATCATCAACGCGCCGCCGGAATTGCAAAGTGTCTTGCGCGAGTTTGAACGCATCCTCCGGATCAAGATCTTCGCCGTCAACGCCACCTTCAACGGCCGGCATTACATCATCTTTAACCCTGATCATGCATTGACACGCCGTCAGCGGCTTATCACGCTGATCCACGAAGCCGCGGCCATTTCCGGCATGACGCATGAGCAGAGTGAAGTTTTTGCCGTTGAGACCGCCAACGCAATGGAGGCCGATTACGTCCGGGACATGGGCCTTATCAGGTACAGCGGGTTCACGCCGGTGGCCATGGATAGCCTCCCGGCTTGGGTCAAGGTTGTCGTGCTCTATTATCACGGCAATGACAAGGCCCGTTTTTGGAAATTGATGGACCTGATCCGGGCGGGGCATCTGCGCGTGACGCAAGATCCAAAGAAAGTCTTTGACGGGGCCAATGACGGGAAAATGTTTCTGATCAATACCTGGCAGAACCCGGATCCGGCGGCCACATTGATCGAGGCCATGGACCGTCGGCCTGATGCTGTCACAAATTTCCTGGAGAAAATGCCGCAGCATGTGGCGGTCATGAGCCCCAAGACCGGTCGCGTGGATATTTCGGCCATGGACCTTTTCGGATTGAACCCGAAACAGAGGCAATGGGTCCATAAGCTTGAGAGTGTCCAGAAGGAAGAGGCCATTGTTGCCGGCTTGCGGAACGATATCCGCGTTCTTTTATCTATCGCGTCGGATAAAAAGCCGGTTTTGTCGCTGGCCAGTGTGATGGAAATTCTGGATCACATGATCGCGTATCTGAAAAATGGCACGGAGAAAACGGAGTCAACGAAGGGTGCGTCGCGCGAAACCCTGAAGGCTGCGCGGGAAAGTTTTTCCCAGGGGGATCTTGAAACGGCCCGCTGCTCCCTGATGGAAGCTGACAACGATCTTTACAGAAGATACGGCCAGCTTGTGGTTCAGAAGGACCGGGTGTTCAAGCTGGTAGAACGCAATATCCTGTCGGACGATAAAGCGCGCCGTTACATTCCCGGGGAAGAGATGGTAACGCCCCTGAAGATGTATTGGCGCGCGAATGTGCCGTATGAAACCCGTGAATATATCCGCCAGTTGGTCCGTTACCGGGCTTTCCCTTTCGCGGGTGAAGCAGGGAAGGTTGAGGTCCGCTATGCCGGGAGGACATTGGCGCCCGATGAAACCAATATTTCCTGGTATCAGAGGCGTATTTTTGAAGATGCGCTGTTGCGCGCGAGCGTGGATAGCAAGACCGCGCAGGGAGCTGTGGGCCGGTTGATGCAAA
Organism: Candidatus Omnitrophota bacterium; assembly: GCA_903901225.1. GTDB lineage: Bacteria > Omnitrophota > Gorgyraeia > Zapsychrales > Fredricksoniimonadaceae > Fredricksoniimonas > Fredricksoniimonas borealis. The sequence continues at coordinate 46,690 of CAIUQE010000011.1, read as the reverse complement.
TGTATATGGAGCGCCTGGATGTCAGGGCCTATCGGGGCAATGAGCTGAAGCGTGTTTCAAAGATGTTCGGTGTCAATGTCGGGAAAAGGAAACCCGAAGCTTTTCGCCCTAAGGTCATGGCCATCACGTGGGGTCAGGCACGGCGGGAATTCATTCACAGGATCATCCGGGATCACAGGGCTGATGGTGATCAAGTTTACCGGGTCACGTTCCGCGGGGATGACGGGAAGACGCGGGAGACTCTTTTGACCCTGGTGCCCCGCCACAGTTACAGGGCCGGCGCGTATAAAGCTTTGGGAAGCGCTAACGGGTATTACGTTGGTTATCATGTTTCAGCGAATACACAGAGATCTCTTGTCACGGCACGTGATCCCGCCCATGCTTTCCCCCCACTGTCCCGCCGTGGGGAAGCGGAACTGCGCGCCGGGATCGTTGCCCATGAACAGGAGATCGCGGCGGCCAAAGCAGTTTTTGAATATGACGAGGATCGGGACGCGTCGGCGCGGACATTGAGAGAACGTCGCAGCCATGAAAAAGCAAACATCCTCGAGCATGCCATCATCATCAACGCGCCGCCGGGGCTCAAAAAGATCTTTCGCGTAATTGAACGCGCTTTTCAAACAAAGATATTTGCCGTTAACGCCACTTTTAACGGCCTGCATTACATCATTATCAATCCTGAACATGAACGAACATCTTTCGAACTGCGCTATACGCTGATCCATGAAGCCGCGGCCATTTTCGGCATGACGCATGAGGAAAGCGAAGCTTTTGCCGGCGATGTTATGAAAGAACCCCTGGAACATGCGCCCGGGCCGCGAACATCTCAACCAGGGCCTGTTGTGACGATATCAAGATTTGTGCCCTTTGGCCCGGATGACCCGGAGGTCCAGCAGATCGTTGATCTGGAGGTCTTCGCCTGGAAAGCCATGTGCGGCATTGATGTTTTACCCGAGAGCGTCCGGGCGCGGATATTCGGTGACCCCGTTCGTGGCAGCGTCCCCAATCATGTTTTTGTGGCGCGGGTCGACGGTGTCATCAAGGCCGGCGTGTTCGTGAGTTTTGTGGAGGAGATCCCTGACCATTACGATGATGTTCCGCTGCGCCATGACCCCGCGAGCCGGAAGTTCCTCCTTGATTATTCCATCATTGCCGTCAGGAACGATGACTGCGTCAGGACCCTTGAGTTGACCAAGCGGCTGATCGTCGCGAGCCATGAGCTGGCGATGGACTCTGGCCGGCGGCCTCCCGTTGCTTACAGCCGCGCCGAATTTTTTATGGAGCATATTCTCAACAATCCGGGATTCAGGGTTGAGCCTTATCTGAAACCTGATGGAAAAGTGGATGTCCGTAAAGTTATTGACACTTTTGGCATCTGGGCGAGCCGGGAGCATGAAGGCTTGCCAACGTTCGGGGACTACAAGAAATTTTTCGCCCTTTCCCTTTCGGATAAGGATAATGAGTTTTGTGAAAAATTCGCGCGCGACAGGCTGAAGCTCGTGCGGGAATTCGGCCTTCGCCTTAATGAGGGGGAGGTATTGGCCACTGAACAGGTGAAGCGGTATTTTGCATTGAGTGAATTCGATTCACTCGAAGATTATGCCTGGTTCCATTTTAATGTGGTCGGTGACAGGTTCCAGATGAACATCCACCAGAATTTTGGTGCTTCTTTTCATTATGTGATCCCAGGTTCGCGGCCGGGGGATCTGGCCAGCTGCGGGTCGAATGTCATGATGGTGTATCCACGGGAATTGCCTGATCCCGGCCGGGATCGGTTCTTTCCCGCGAAGATCTGGAATGCGCCGGCGAAGAGCACTAACGGGGGAAGGAATTCCTCTTTGAACCGGGTAAAGGCGGCGCTCAGTAAAGCCAAGGAGTTGCTGGGTGAAGCGGCAAAGGACCTTCCTGACTTTGTGGTTCAGGTGGGGCCGGGTGAAGAATTGGCCGAAGCCGGATCTCTCGCGGACAGTATCAGGCAGGTGGCTGAAATCAATGTGGCCGGGCGCAGCATCAGGGTCGACGACTGGTTTGTTTTGAACGCGCCGCCCGAAGAGCTTGCGATCGTCATGGTGCATTTATTCCAGTATTTCATTTATCCTCGCAAGGATGGGGCGTCGATCTCTGCCGGCGCTTTTGGACTGATATCCCAGCAGGAGCAAATGTACAGGCGCCATTTTGAATATGTGCGGCGGAGCACGGATAAGAAACCGGGGCAGTCATGCGTGGTCTTTGATCGCGCGTGGCGTGATCTATTGTGGAATGATCTTCACGCACGCCATGGGCGCGGGGAACAGTGACAAAAAGATTTTTTAATCGGAAAAATTTTTTACGGAAAGATAGTAATAGCAAAGCATGATGATGAATACGGCGAGCGGGAGGAGCAGGGCCGTAAGAACGGGCAGCGGGTAGAGGTGCAGCCTGAATTTCTTGCCAGCCGCTTTCTTTTTCAGGGCCAGGTATTCTTTAAACGATATTTTCGCGGTCTTTTTTTTGTTAGCCATGGGCGTCTTTGAGCTTTCGGATAATTATACAACCTGGGATGCGAGTACAGAAAAAAATCGTCATTTTTTTTGCCGGCGCTTGAAGGAAAACGTTTTCGTGTTATACTTGCATTGAAAGCAAAATAGCTGGGATGTAAAGCTAACGCATGATTGAAGTTCTGGCCAATAAGATATATATTCAATAGAAGTTTAATCAAAGTAAGATAAGAAAATATTTATAAAGATTTTGCTAAACAGTCCAGCTTATTTTCATAACTCATTATGTCGCATGGATTTAAGTTTTTGAAAAATAGAAAAAACCCTTGCAAACTTTTAAAACAGGAATAAGATAAGTTTATGGAAAATCCAGCTAACAAAAGAAAATCCAGACGGTTCGATTGTTATGTTCCTGTTGATGGGAAAGAAGGCGCCGGTTTCACATATACGAAAACGGTGGATCTCAGCCGTGACGGCATTGGATTTGTTTCGCAGCATCCCGCGAAGTTGAACGAGAAGGTAGCCATTGAGCTGGTGTTGAAGCCGGATACGGAACCTGTGCTTGTGGTGGGTGAGGTGAAATGGGTGAGCCGTATCCCGAAATCCGATCAGTATCGCGTCGGGCTCACGTTCGCGGATGTTATCGACGGTTCGCTTGAGGATCTTGATTCAGCGCTGAATACGCGTTTTTTGCATCAGGAAATGAAGGGTTGATCAAAAGGAACTGTTATGGAAGCGCGTGACAATCCCACCGGCAAAAATCGAATCAGCGACCTTCGCACGTTTCAGCGTTTTTCAGCCCAGTGGCCCACAAAATTCAAAAACTCTCCCGCGGATTACGGTACCGAAGTTGAAATGAAAGATTGTTCAGCGTCGGGTGCCCGCTTGTTCACCAATGAGCGTTTTCTTGTGGATGATAATATTTCGATCAATGTCAAGGCTCCCGACGGGTGCGCGCCGCTGCAGTTCAGCGGACGGGTGCGCTGGTCGAGAAGCCGCGCGGGTTCACTGTGGGATGTCGGGATGGAGTTCCACAAGGTCGAGTTGATGAAAATGCACCGTTTGGTCAAGTTCGCCCATGAGGTTGAAGCCCCCTTCACGTGAGCTTTCTTCCGTATTGATCCCCCTGGAAAGACCTGGATCTCGGAGCGCGTATGCCAGCAGCTAAGTTTTATGAATTCCTTCCTGACGGAAGCTCGTTCCGCGTGCCCGGCGCCGCAAGCTGTTTTCTTTACGCGCCTTTGTGCGGGGTTGACGGGACGACCGTCAAGTCTTCCATCACGCCTTATCTTTCCGGCGATATCAAGACCGATAAGGACCATTACCTGACGAAGCCTGTTTCGCGCGAAGACCTGCGCGGCGCGGCGCGTAACTTTTTCGCGCGCGTCGAAGGCCGGGGGGTCGTGTCCATGGCCGACCAGGATGTTCCGGCGCCTTCCGTGGAAGTGGGCCAGCTATGGCACAAGGTGACGCGCCGCTTCAGCCGTATCGGCCTTGAATTATCCGCCTTGAGTTTTATTCCCGTTGACAACGGCACGCTGGAGCTGACGCGTTTTTCCGTGCGCAATATTTCGAACGAGAAAGTTACGGTTACGCCGGTGGCGGCCATTCCGATCTTCGGGCGCGCCCTGGCCAACAAGCATGACCATGAGCATGTGACGGCCCTGTTGAACCGCGTGACGCAGGTGCCGCAAGGTGTCTTGCTTGAACCTACGATGCGCTTCAATGAAGAAGGGCACAAGGTGTGCGCGGATGTGTATTTTGTGCTCGGGATCGATGACGGCGGCAAAGCTCCCGTCGGGACATTTCCGACGTGTGAGGCATTCTTCGGCAGTCATGGCGGCTGGCTACGGCCCCAGGCCGTTGTTGATGGCCGCGCGCCGCGGCTTTTGTCCGAAGTTGAACGCCAGGGGCAGGAGGCGGTCGGAGCGTTGCGGTTTGCCGACACGACCCTGGCACCCGGCGCGGTAAAGGAATTTATTGTCGCGATCGGCATGGGCGCGCACGCGCAGGGGTGCGCGGCGGCTTTTGGGCAATTTGACACGCCGGAAAAGTTCGACGCGGCGCTCAAGGCCAACAGCGCTTTCTGGGCCGGGAAGACGTCCGCCATAACTTTCCATACGGCCGACGCGGATTTCGACGCGTGGATGCGCTGGGTGACCCTCCAGCCCGTCCTGCGCCGGATCTTCGGGTGTTCTTTCCTGCCGGACCATGATTACGGCAAGGGGGGCAAGGGTTGGCGCGATATCTGGCAGGACCTCTTGTCGCTCATCCTCATTGAGCCGGGGCGCGTCAGGGGTGACTTGCTCAACAATTTCGCGGGAGTCCGCGTCGACGGGGCGAATGCCACCATCATCGGGCAGAAGCCCGGGGAATTCATCGCGGACCGTAACGCCATCACGCGCGTGTGGATGGACCATGGCGTGTGGCCCTTTTTGACAACAATGCTTTACGTCGACCAGACGGGCGATGACGCGTTCCTGTTCGAGCCGGTGCCGTATTTCAGCGACCCGCAGATGGCCCGCGGCACGGCGCGCGACACGGGCTGGACGCCGGCCAGCGGCAATCAGCTCAAGGATAAAAAAGGCAACATTTATCGCGGCAGCGTCCTCGAACATATCCTGATCCAGCATCTCGTTCAGTTCTATAATGTGGGTGAGCACAATATCACGCGGCTGGAGAGTGCCGACTGGAATGACGGGCTGGACATGGCGTTCAAGCGCGGCGAAAGCGTCGCGTTCATGTCGTTCTACGGCGGGAACATGCTGGCCATTGCCGCGCTCCTGGAGCGCCTGGCGGCCGCGAAGGGCCTTGGCACGCTCACGTTGGCCAGGGAACTGGGCTTGTTGCTGGATACCCTGGGAAAACCCGTTGATTATGACGACGCCGGGGCCAAACGCCGCAGGCTTTTCGATGAATATTTCAAGGCGGTCCAGCCTGAACTTTCCGGCGAGATTGTGGCATTTGACGTGGCCGCCGTCATCGCCGATCTTCGCAAAAAAGGCGCGTGGGTGCTGGCGCATATCCGGACGCGTGAAAAGGTCACGGTGGCGCGCGACGGTGAGTCGTACACCTGGTTCAACGGGTATTACGACAACAATGGCGAGCGTTTCGAGGGGCTCAAGGACGGCCGGATATGGATGACGCTGACCGGGCAGGTGTTCCCTCTGATGAACAGGGTCGCTTCCGTCGATGAGGCGCGCGCGGTGGCCAGGGCGGTGGGGAAATTCCTCAAAGATGAAGCGCTGGGAGGTTATCGTCTGAATACGGACCTCGGGTTACGGCATAATCTGGCCATGGGGCGCGCGTTCGGCTTCGCGTTCGGCACCAAGGAGAACGGCGCCGTGTTTAGCCATATGTGCGTCATGTACGCGTACGCGCTTTATGTCCAGGGTCTGGCGCGTGAAGGGCACGAGGTCCTGCGCTCCCTTTACGCGATGAGCGTCCATCCCCAGCGCGCCGAGATCTATCCGGGCGTCCCGGAATATTTTGATCCCGCGGGCCGGGGCATGTACCATTTCCTAACGGGATCGGCCAGCTGGTATGTCCTGACCCTTTTGACCCAGGCTTATGGCGTGCGCGGGCAGGCGGGCGACCTTGTGCTCGCGCCACAGCTTGTGCGCGAGGAATTTGACGCCGCCGGGCGGGCGAAGGTGTGCCTGCAGTTCGCCGGGCGCGGGGTTGATGTGGTTTACGCCAATCCCGACAGGCTTGATGCCGGTGCCTACAGGGTCATGTCCGTGGAAGCGCAGGGCAGGAACTTTATATCCGGTCCCGGCAAAGAAGCTAGGATACCGCTTTCATTTTTCGGCGATGCGACGTCGAAGGTGGAGTTCAAGGTCACTTTGGGCGCGTGATCAATAAGGAAAATGCATGAAAAAAATCGGTTTCCTGGCCTGTTGCGCGTTCCTGGCTTTCGCCTCCTTTGGATGCGGGCCGGCGAAGGCGCCGGCCAACGAGATCGAGGTCTGGCACTGGATGACGGACCGTCAGGACGCGCTCGAGGCCCTTGCCGGAAAATATGAACAGCAGACCGGGATCAAGGTCAAGCTTGTCCTTTTCGCCCCTTCCGACGCCTATACTCAGAAAGTCCTTGCCGCGGCCCAGGCCGGTGTCCTGCCGGACATTTTCGGCATCCTTGACAAAAGGGCTATTGTCGCTTCTTTTATAAAAGAGGGCTATGTGATGGACCTGGCCCCGGCGTTCCGGGCTGATGGCGGCGCCTGGGAAAAAAGCCTTTCCGTTAAGGCGGTCGACAACAACCGTTTCACCGCGAGCAATGTTTACCAGGTCCCTGCCGGCATTTACGGGGTGCCGATCGATGTTTCCAATGTCCAGTTGATCTATAACCGCGCCCTTCTGAAGAAAGCCGGCATTGTCCGGCCTCCGGCCACCTTCGAGGATCTCCTGAAAGACGTTGACGCGCTCCGGCGCGTGGGGATCTCGCCGCTGGTGACGGGCTTCGGTGAAATGTGGATCGTCGATTGTTTCGCGTCCAATTACGCCTTTAATATCCTGGGCGAGCCCAAGATCATGGCGACGTTCAGAGGTGAGGTCCCCTACACGGACCCGGAGTGGGTCGCCGTATTCAACGTGTTCAAGACCCTTGCCGGCCGCAAGGCGTTCATCGAAGGCATCGTGACCAAAGGCAACAAGTACGCGGAGCAGGATTTCGCGCTGGAACGCGCCGCTTTTTCTTTTGACGGTTCGTGGGCTGTCAATATTTACAAGAGCATGAACCCGAACCTTGATTTCGGCGTCATGCCGCTGCCCGCGATAAAGCCCGCGACGCCGATGCGCGTTTGGGGAGGGGCCGGGTCTTCTTTTGTTGTCAATAACAGATCGGCCAACAGGGATAAGGCCGTGGCCTTCCTGCGCTGGTTGACCGCAGCCCCTCAGCAAGTATATCTCTCGGCGCAAACCAATAATCTGCCTTCAAATTGCGAAGTCAATGCCGGCGTATCCCGTATCCTCGGGGATTTTCTGAAAGCCATGGAGAACGCGACGCATCCCGCTGTCTGGGAATTGAACGAGGACCCGCTCGTTATCGAAACGTTCGACAAGGGTATCCAGGCGATTATTATCGGCGAGAAAGAACCGGAACAGGTCGCGCGGGACGTGCAGGCCGTCAAGGCCCGCCAGATGGCGCGGCAAAAGAAATGATCCGCCCGGATACAGGGAATGTGATTATGGGACAAAATTTTTCCGGTTATCGGCCCCCCGCGCGCGACGCGTTCAGGAATTTTCTTTTTGTCCTTCCCGCGGTGGCCATCTTTGCTGTTTTCTATATTTATCCGTTCTGCGAGCTGTTCAATCTTTCCCTCCACCAGTGGCCGGGGATCGGCCCGAAAACGTTCGTGGGGCTCCGGAATTTTCAGGAGCTTTTGGGCGATAAGGTCTGGTGGTCCGCGATGGGCCACGCGGGTTATATCACGCTCATCGCGCTCACGTTCCAGAACGCGCTGGCGTTCGCGCTGGCGCTGGCCTGCGACCGCGAGATCCGCCTGAAAAGGTTTTACCGCCTGGTTTTTTTCATCCCCCCCGTGCTTTCCGAGATCGTCGTGGGCATCCTGTGGAACTGGATCCTCAACTCCGGCACCCAGGGCGGCCAGCAGATAGGGCTTTTGAATAATTTCATCGTCCAGACCGGCTTTCCAAACCTTGTGCATAACTGGCTTTCCGATCCCGCGACCGCGTTGACCTGCATCGCCGTGGTGCACGCCTGGAAAGGGTTTGGCTGGGGTTTCATCATGCTGCTCGCGGGATTGCAGACCATTGACCGCCAGTTGTATGACGCGGCCAAAGTTGACGGCGCGGGCGGCTGGAGCATGTTTTGTAATATTACGATCCCCATGATGATCCCCGTGATCCTGCTCGTGGTGATCCTGACCATCCTGGGGTCGATGCAGGTGTTCGTCCTGATTCTGTCGCTGGTCAACCAGGGGCTGGTATATCACACGGAGGTTCCTGTCACGCGCATCCTGGCGTCGATGTCGGGCATGAACCAGTTCGGTTATGCCTGCGCGCAGGCGGTTATTTTCGGCGTTATCCTTGTGGCGGCATCATTCACGTTGAAAGCGATCTTCAACCGTTTAAGGCAGGCATAAGATGTTCAGGAACCGTTACGCCATAGAGAGTTTTTGCAAGAGCACCGCGCTCCATCTGTTCCTGATGGCCATGACGGTGGCCTGTCTATTTCCGGTCTTCTGGATGTTGCGCTCCTCCTTTATGTCGAATACCACGATCTTTGTTGACCAATCGCTGATCCCCCGCGAGCTCAACTGGCACAATTACGCGCTGGCCTGGACCCGCGGTAATTTCGGTGTTTATTTTTTTAACAGCATGGTTTATACTGTCTGCGTTGTCACGGGCATTGTCCTGGTCGCGTCGCTGGCGGCGTTCGCTTTTTCCCGCCTGTCTTTTCCGGGACGCAACGTGCTGTTCTATATTTTCATCGCGGCGATGATGATCCCGTTGCCGGGGAGCTTTGTGCCTCTGTTCGTGATGATGAACAAACTTCATTTGACCAATACCCGTTTCGGTTATATCCTGTGCATGATCAACGTCGGGCTTCCCCTGAGTATTTTCCTGCTCAAGACGTTCTTCGACAAGATGCCTTCTGACCTTGAGGATGCCGCGCGCATTGACGGGTGCAACAGCCTGCAGATATGGTGGCACGTGGCCATGCCGCTGGCGGCGCCGGCGCTGGCGGTCGTTGTTATTTACAATGCGCTGAACGTCTGGAACGAATATATCCTGGCGGCGCTGCTTTTGAATGAGAATGACCTGATGCCGTTGCAGAGGGGGCTCATGGTCTTCAATGGTGCTTATCAGGTGGACTATCCTGTGTTGATGGCCGGGCTCACCATAACGGCGGTCCCCATTATCGGGATTTACCTTCTGATGCAAAAACACATTGTTAAAGGACTTTCTTCCGGCGCGCTTGTTGGCTAAATAAATACAAACCATCGTTCACGTGAGACAAGTTTTATTATGGATAGAAAAGTGTGTTCGTCATTTGTCATCTTTTGCGTTCTTTTGACGTCGGTTGCGGCTGGCGTGAAGGCTGAGACGGCCCCTGTTCCGCAAGTCCCCGTGGCCGTGGAAGCGCCGATCAGATCATCGGGAGAAATGGCGGGTCTGGCCTGGGACGCGCTGCACAGGGGGGATTATATCGGGCTCGAGCAGATCTTTACGGATGCTCTCAAGGCTTACGAGCCGCAGGCCATGGCGCTGCACGCGGGATTGACCGATTTCCCAACGCGCGAGAAGATCGACGCGTATAAAGTGATGAACGACGTGGCGGTCATCCATTTTGTCCGCCTGGAAGGCTTGAGGGGGCAGGGCAAGACGGAAGAAGCCGTGGCGCTCGCGCAGGAGATCGTCAAGGAGTATCCTTACAGCCAGGCCTGGGATGCCAGCCGTGGCGGGTACTGGTCGATCGCGGAAAAATCCAGGATCATCACGGACCAGCTGACGGGCGTCAGCGAGGCAAAGGAAGCGGCGGCGCGTCAGGCGCCGTTGTTGCTGCCGGTCCTCGCGAAGCCCGGTAAAGACGCGGTGATCGACTATACCAAATACGGGAAGTTTTCCGGGATCGGGACGAAGGATTACGCGTATCATATGGGTAATCCCGCCATCCTTGCCGTCGCCACGGGAGAGGGTGTTTATCCCAACACCGCGGATATCCTTAAAGACCCGCGGTACAGGGAGGTTTATAAGCAGGGGCGTTTGAACGGCAGCCACTGGGACCATGTCAACACGCGTGACCTGGAGGCTTCTTTCTATAAATGGGGCACGGCGCAGGAGAATCCGGGGGTCAAGCTTTTTTATACCGCGCAGACCCTGGAGCGGTCAAAATTGTACGTCGAGGCGATCAAGGCGTACCATGCCCTTGTTGTTCATTTTCCAAGGACGTTCGGCATGACCTACTGGCAAACGCCCTGGTATCCCGCCCAGGCGGCCGCGGCCAAGATCAAGAACATCATCCGTTTCCATCCCGAGTTGAAGCTGAAGTACAAAGGCGGGAAAGTGCGCGTGATCAACGGCGCGGACAAGGACACGGCGAATGATATTTTTATCGTTGATCCGGGGGTGATCACGGCCTTGCGGAAGCCTGAAGACCCGCTCAAGGGGGATATTGTCAAATGCGGCGCCGTCAAACGTACCATCGGCGGGAAGAAGGTGAAGTTCGTGCAGTATGCCAACGGGCACTGGCAGATGCTGGTCAACGGCAAGCCCTTCATGATCAGGGGCGTGACCTACGCGCCGACGAAGATCGGCCAGTCGCCTGACAAGGGCACGCTGGAGAACTGGATGTACCAGCAGGCGGACAGCGCACACCTGGCCTGGGTTGACAAGAATCTTAATAATGTGCAGGATCCCGGTGAAAAGGCTGTCGGTGATTTTCAGCTGATGAAAGACATGGGGGTCAACACGCTCCGCGTGTATGATAACAACAAGATCAACAAAGAACTCCTGCGGGAGCTTTATAATAAGTACGGCATCATGGCGATCATCGAAAACTTTCTGGGCAAGTATGCCATCGGCTCAGGCGCGGACTGGAATCCCGGTACCGATTATGAGAATCCGCAGCATCAGGCGAACATGATGAAGGCGGTCGAAGCCACGGTGAAGGAGCTTAAGGACGAGCCGTTTGTCCTGTTATGGCTTCTGGGCAACGAGAACAATTACGGTGTCGCTTCGAACGCGGACAAGAAGCCGGACGCGTACTTCAAGTTCGTTAACCAGGTGGCCAAACGCATCAAGGAGATCGATCCCGACCATCCGGTGGCGGTTTGCAACGGCGACACGCTTTTTGTCGACAAGATGGCGCAATACGCGCCGGATGTGGATGTTTATGGCGGAAATGTGTATCGCGGGGATTACGGCTTTGGGTCTTTCTGGGATGAAGTACGGGAAGCGGTTGATCGTCCGGCATTCATCACGGAGTATGGCGCGCCAGGTTATTCCAAGTTCTCAAGCGATGAGGATGCCCAGGCGGCCCAGGCGGATTATCACCGCGGCAGCTGGATGGACATCCTGGCCAATTCCGCGGGGCACGCCGAAGGCGAAGGCAACGCTGTCGGCGGGGTGGCTTTTGAATGGCTTGATGAATGGTGGAAAAATTATGAGCCGTCCCGGCATGATACCAAAGCCGATGTTTTCGGGCCGTTCGCGGGGGGGTATTATTTTGAAGAATGGTTCGGCCTGACAGGACAGGGGGACGGGGCGCAAAGCCCTCTCCTGCGGCAGCTGCACAAGGCGTATTTCACGTACCAGCTGATGTGGACCGGTAAAGTGGCAAAATAGCCGAAAATGTGTCATACTTACGTTTACATTTTTTTGGAAACAAAAAAGGGTATCAAAAAAACTCAAACCTAACAGGAGGTAGTGACATGAAGAAGTTGGCAGTTATCATTTGTGCGTTGTTCATGGCTCCCGCGGGGATCCAGTTCGCGCATGCCCAGGCGACCCCGATCCCGGGCGCGGGCGCGGGAGCGGCAGCGGCGCCGTCGTATAAATTCGGCGATTTCAGGTCTTCGACGCTGGCCACGAAAGCCTGGCAGGCCCTCACGGACAAGAATCTCGAGGCTGTCCTGGTCTACACCAATAAATGCGTTGAGCTTTACGGGGCGGCCGCCGCGAAAATGCAGGCGGACCTGAAGGAATTTCCTGCCGGGGATGACCAGAAGGTGTTTTCTTTCTGGGCCCTTAATGACGTGGCCACGTGCCTTTATATCCAGGGTGAGGCATACCGTCAGGCCAAGCAGACGGATCAGGCCAAGGCCGTGTTCCAGCGCGTTATCAAGGAATTTTCTTTCGGGCAGTGCTATGACCCGGGCAACAAGTCGTTCTGGAAGCCCGTGGACGCGGCGAATGACAGGATCTCCATGATCGAAAAAGGGCTGGACCTTGATTTCGGGAACATGTCCTCGGCGACGATCGTGAGCAGGCTCTGGGACGCGCTGGCCAAGAAGGACCTTAACCTGGTGATCGCGTACAACGCGAAGCTGGTATCGGTTTACGGCGATACCGCGAAGAAAATGCAGGCGTCGATGACCGAATACGCGTGGGAGTCCCCTGAAAAGATACATTCTTTCTGGGCGCTCAACGATGTCGGCACGGGCATGTTCATTTTAGGCGAGGCGTATCGCATCGCTGACAAGAAAGACGAGGCTATTGCCGCGTTCAAGCGTGTCGTGAGCGATTATCTTTACGCGCAGTGCTGGGACCCGAACGGCTGGTTCTGGAAGCCCGCGGAAGCGGCGCAGCAGAAGATCGTTGAGCTGGAAGCGGCTGTTCCTGTGGCGAAGAAGTAATAATGAGGAAGGTAACTGCATATTTCGCAGGTATTTTGATCCTTGCCGCGGGCGCCTCGGCGTGTTCCAAAGACACGCCGGGCACCGCCGGCGCAAGGACAGCGCAGGCGGCTGTTGTCACAACAGCGGTCAAAGCGTTCCCGCCGTTTTATGTCTATCAGGACAAGAGTTCCAGGAATCGTTTCACGCCATCGGGCTACATGCCTGACGGGCAATGCGTGACCGTGGATGATGGCTGGCAGAATGATGTCAAGGAAGGCAAAACCTGCCTGCGCATTGTTTATGATGTGGTCTGTTCCGCCGAAGGGCGAAAATGGGTCGGTGTTTACTGGCAGAACCCGGCGGACAACTGGGGCGCCAGGAAGGGCGGTTATAACCTGACGGGGGCTACCCGCCTTGTTTTCTGGGCCAAGGGTGAGATGGGCGGGGAGCGCCTCGAAGAATTCCGCGTCGGCGGGCTTGGGGCCAACCAGAATTATCCGGACAGCGATACGGTCAGCATAGGGCCTGTTATCCTTACGAAACAATGGAAAGAATACACCATTGACCTGCGCGGCAAGGATCTGTCGTATATCAGCGGCGGCTTTGAATGGGTCGCGAACGTGGACGCCAATCCGCATCACTGCACGTTATATCTTGACGATATCCGTTTCGAGTAAAAATAATCTTTTTTTCCCTTGAGTCTCCCCCTTTCCTTTGTTAATATTCCAAGTGTTCTAATCCTATTATCCGTATCCTGGTGGCCGGAGCATTCATGGACAAACAAATCAAGCAGAGCATCCTGATCCTGGGCGTTCTTATTGTTCTCAGCGTTGCTTTCGCGATCGTATTTTATCTTCAGAAACAGAATGCCGAAACGCGCGTCGCTTCCCTGACCTCCGAAGTTGCCGACTACGAAGCAAAATCCACCGAATACCAGAAAAAAATAAAGACCCTGCAGGATGATTCCGCCAGGTTCAAGTGGGACCTTGATCAGCGCAACGCGGATAATGCCGACCTGTTGAGAAAAGTTGACGCGGCCAAGAGCGACGCGGAGCAGTTGTCGCGGGATGTTGACAAGGCGCGCAGGAATGGCGAAGTCCTTGACGGCAAGATCGAGAATCTTCGCCGGGAGCGGGACGACCTGATCAAGCAGGTCACGGACCTCAAGAACCGCCCGGAAAAAGTCGTCGAAAAGATCGTTTACCGTGACAGTGCCACGGGAGTTGGCGTTGACGCGAGCGGGGCAGGGGTTCTGCCAGGCGCGACGGCCTCCGCTGCCGGAAATCCCGACGGGGTTACGCCGGGGCAGGCGGTAAAGGATATGTTCGGCGCGTCGTCCGAAACGGCGGGACGCGAGAATGAGAAATACTGGGCCGCCATTGTCCGTGAAAAGGCGGGGCTTGAACTGGAGTTGCAGAAAATCAAGACGCAGCTCAATGATTCGACACTTTTTGTCACCGACCTCAAAAAGAGCAACTCCGACCTTGAGATCGAGTTAGGACGCATCAAGAACGAGAAAGAGGCGATCATCCGCAAGATCAAGTATGGCGAAGACCTGGCTGACAATATTTCCGTCGAACTGGCGCGCGCCCGTAATGAGCAAAAACTTTCCCAGGACCGCTCCGACCAACTGCTTGCCGAGAACCAGCAACTGCGGTTCAACATCAAGCAGTTGACGACGACGAAAGTGGCGCTTGAGAAGAGCGTTTCCACGCTGTCGGAAGAAAAAGCGTCGATCGAAAAGAAACTATCCGAGACGGAGAGCGTTATCCAGTCCCGCGTTGATGAGATGTGGCAGATCAAGAAGGACATTGACACCCGTTTTGGCGCGGATGGCGCGAAGAACACGCGGACACCTTCAGGTGAAGTCGAACTGGCGCCCATTGTCGTCAGCAGCAAAAAAGGCGGCGCCCGGAAGGCGGCGTCCCAGGCCGCGGCCGCCGCCCCCAGGAATTTTCAGGGCAGTGTCGTGAGCGTCAATGACGAGAACAATTTCATCATTGTCAGCCTTGGCGATAAGACCGGCATCCGCGTCGGTGACGCGCTCGGCGTTTACCATAACGGCGCGCAGATCGGTTCCGTCGAGGTCATCCAGGTCCGCCAGGACATCTCTGCCGCTGACATCAAGCAAAAACTTGCTCCTTTCTCCGTCGGCGATACCGTAAGGTGACGAGCCGTGGCATCCAATCGCATCAGCATTAAAGACGTGGCCCGCCGCGCGAAGGTCTCCATAACGACTGTCTCGCGCGTCATCAACAAGTTCCCCTCGGTTAATCCCAGAAATATCAAGAAGGTCGACCAGGCCATCGCGGAGTTGAAATACCGCCCGAATATCAGCGCGCAGCGCCTGGCCAGCGGCACCAACAATACCATTGGGCTTGTCATGCCGGGGTACCCGGGCATTTTTCATTCTTTTTTTGCCATCGAGATCATCCGCGGCGTCGGGCATGCCTGCGAATCGCTGCGGCTGGACATGGTCTTCCATATCAGTGACGGGAACAACCCGCTGAATACGAGTTACCTCGGCGGGGTCATTTTCGCGGATATCATTGAGAATGCCAAACAGGTCCAGCAGGCGCACGACGAGAATGTCCCCTGCCTGGTCATCAATAATGTTGTCGAGGACATTGATGTCAGTTATATCGCCATCAATAATTTCAAGGGAGGCAAGCTTGCGGCGGAATACCTCGTCAGCCTTGGCCATCGCAGGATCGCGGTCATCACGGGGAACCTCAGGACGCAGGCGGGCTTTGACCGGTTTGACGGTTTCATGAAGGGGATCGACGAGCTGAAGGTGGCGATCTCCAAGGAACTTGTGTTCAATGGCGATTATTCCAGGCGCAGCGCCCGGCAGGCGGCGGAATATTTCTTTTCCATGGACGATGCCCGCCGGCCGACCGCTGTCTTCGCGCACAGCGATGACATGGCGCTGGAGGTCATCGCCGTGGCCTATGAAATGGGAATTCGCGTCCCCGAGGATATTTCGGTCATGGGTTTTGACGATAACCCGCAGGCCATTTACGGGCCCGTGGCGTTGACGACCATCCGCCAGCCGGTCTTTGAGATGGCCGAAAAAAGCGTGCGCGTGCTGCACGAGATGGTCACCGGCAAGCGCGACCAGAAATACAGGGTCGCGCTCGACCCGGAACTTGTGGTGCGCGATTCCTGTCTGCCCGTCGGGGCGTCTTAACATCCTTTAATTCTTTATGCGGTCATTCGGTTGTATTGTCATCGGTGCCGGCCATGCCGGCGTGGAAGCGGCCCTCGCTTCGGCCCGCATGGGCGTGTCCACGCTCATGGTCAATTATGCCTTTACGACCATCGGCCAGATGAGCTGTAATCCGGCCATCGGCGGCGTGGGCAAGGGGCAGCTTGTGCGTGAGGTGGATATCCTCGGTGGCGAAATGGGCTTCGCCGCGGACCGCACGGGCATCCAGTTCCGCCAATTGAATGGCTCCAAGGGCGCCGCGGTCCGCTCCTCGCGCGTGCAGTCGGACCGGGCACGTTACCGTTTGCATATGCAGGCGGTTGTCCGGCGGCAGGAGCACCTTGATTTTTACGAGGGTGAGGCGGCGGATATCCTGACGGCGGGCGGGCGCGTGAGCGGTGTCAGGATGGCCGACGGCACGGAATTCGGCGCCGCGGCCGTGGTGGTGACGGCGGGAACATTCTTGAACGGCCGCATGCATCTGGGCCCGGTGATCACGCCTGGCGGCCGTATCGATGAAAAAGCCGCGCACGCGCTGGCCAAAAGCCTCGAGGGGCTCGGGTTCGTGTTGCGTAATTTCAAGACAGGGACGCCGCCGCGGCTTGACGGCAGGACCATTGACCGCGCGTGCCTGAGGGCCCAGCATTCCGACGAGAACAGCATCCCTTTCTCTTTCCGCACGCGCGCGCTGCCTGGCCCGGAGGAACGCTTGCCGTGCTGGTTGACCCAGACGAATGAGGCCACCCACCAGGTCATCCGGGACAATTTCCACCTTTCGCCCATGTATTCGGGGCAGATCGACGCGACCGGCGTGCGTTACTGCCCGTCGATCGAGGACAAGCTCAAAAAGTTCGCGGACAAAAAGAGCCACCCCGTTTTCCTTGAGCCCGACGGGTTGGATACGGATATCGTTTATCCCAACGGCCTTTCCACGGGCCTTCCGGCGGAGGTCCAGGAAGCTTTCGTGAGGACTATTCCGGGCCTGGAGAAGGCCGCGTTCGTCCGTTACGGTTATTCCATCGAGCACGGCGTCATTTACGCCGAGGAATTGGGCCATACGCTGGAGGCCAAACGCGTCGGCGGGCTGTTCTTCGCCGGCCAGCTCAACGGCACGACAGGCTACGAGGAGGCGGCGGCACAGGGCATCGTCGCCGGGATCAATGCCGCGCTGGCCGTCAAAGGAGAGGCGCCGTTCATCCTCGGCCGTGAGGAAGCCTACACGGGTGTCCTGATCGACGATCTTGTCACGCGAGGCACCAATGAGCCTTACCGGATGTTCACCTCCCGCGTGGAATACCGGCTTCTGGTCCGGGAGGATAATACCGACGAGCGGCTGGCGCGTTATGGCCGCAAGTTCGGGCTCGTCACGGAAGAGGAACACGCGGCTGTTGTCAGGAAATATGACGAGGCGCGCCGCCTTGAACAACGGTTGAAAGAGGTGGTCCCGCCGCTGGCGGAGACCAATGGCCTGCTGCGGGAACTTGATTGCGCGCCGGCGCCGCAGCGCGCGGCCCTGCATGATCTGCTCAAGCGCCCGCAGGTGGAATTCGCGCACGTGGCGCGTTTTGACACTGAGGTGGCCGGGGCGCGGCCCGCGGTGGCGGCGCGCGTCGCGTATGACGTGAAATACGCGGGGTTCATCGCGCAGCAGAAAAAAGAAGTGGCCAAATTCCGGCATCTGGAAAATATCCGTATCCCGCCGGGACTCGACCTGGCGAGGGTGCACGGGATATCCCACGAAGTGAGGGAAAAGCTCAGGCGTTTTCGCCCGTTGACGCTGGGTCAGGCCAACCGCATTTCGGGCATGACGCCGGCGGCGATAACGGTCCTGATGATCCACCTGCGCAAGCATGGCGCGGAGCCGGCGCCATGACAGCCGGACAGATGGGAGAGGTCCTTGCCCAACTCAGGAAAGCGCTGCGGTCCCTGTCGGCCCCCTCGGTCACGCTCGTCGGGAAACGGTGGCAGAGCCCTTACCTGGTCCTGGTGGCGTGCCTGCTGAGTCTGCGCACCAAGGATGAGACCACACTGCCGGCCGCGGAACGTTTATTTGCGCTTGCCCCCGCGCCCGAGCGTATGCTAGAGTTATCCATCCGTGATATCGAGCGCGCCATTTATCCCGTCGGTTTTTACCGGACCAAGGCGCGGCGCATCATGGACATCAGCCGTTCCATCATCGAGGACCATCAGGGGAAAGTTCCGGACACGCTCGAAGCCCTTCTGGAATTCAAGGGCGTGGGGCGCAAGACGGCGAATCTTGTCCTGGTCGAGGGGTTCGGCAAACCCGGTATCTGCGTTGACACGCACGTGCACCGTATCACCAACCGCCTCGGGTACCTGCGGACCCGCACGCCCGAGGCCACGGAAATGGCCCTGCGCGCGAAGCTGCCCGGGAAGTACTGGAAAGATATCAACTGGATCCTTGTGCTGTGGGGGCAGAATATCTGCCGGCCCGTTTCGCCGAAATGTTCGGCGTGCGCGGTCCGCGGGATGTGCGCCAGGACCGGCGTCGGGACGCAACGTTAATGATTATGGCAGACCAATTCTTCATTTATTTTTCTGAACTTCTGGGAAAGGCTGTTGTCGATGTCAACGGCCGCCCCGTGGGGAGGCTTTTTGATCTTTCGATCGCGCTCAACAACGACATTTATCCGCGCGTGAAGGGCCTCATTGTCCGCCGGAACGCCCTCGCCGGTGAGTACACCGAGATACTTACCACGGACCTCGCCCGCGTGCAGGAGAAGATCCACCTTAAGGTCGCGTTGACGGCTATTGTGTTCCAGAAAGGGATCATCGACAGCGAATTCGCCCTGCGGCGCGACCTTCTTGACCAGCAGGTCGTGGATGTCGAGAACAAGAAGGTCGTGCGGGTCAATGACGTGCACTTGTTGCGCGTCGATAACCAGTTCCATATCGCGCACGTGGATGTGGGTTTGCGGGGCCTTGTGCGCCGTCTGGGCTGGGAAGCGGGGGTTGACGGCCTGGTCCGCCTGCTTAAAAAAGACGCGCCCTATTTGGCGCATGAAGAACTTGTCAGCTGGAAGAATTCCCAGGTCCTGACCCTCGGCAGCAAAAAGAACGTCCTCAAGCTCGATGTGGCGCGGGCCAAGATCGCCAAGATCCCGGCGGTGGCGCTCGCGGAGCTCATGGGCGACCTTGACGTGTTCGAGCAGTTGTCGCTGTTCCGTTCCCTGGCTTTTGATGTGCAGCTGAAAGTGTTCACGGATATGGCGCCGGACGACAAGGCGGGGCTGGTCGAGCTCCTTGAAGACCACGAGGTCGCCCAGATCATCACCCGGATCCCGTCGGATGAGGCGGCGGACTTCCTGATGGCGATCCCCAAGGTGCGCGTGCAGCAGCTGATGCGCCTCATGGAATCGGAAGCCTCGAAACGCCTGCGTTCGCTCTTGGGCTTTCGCAAGGATTCGGCGGGCGGACTGATGACGACGGAGTTCCTGTCGCTCAATTCCACGGCCACGGCGGGTGATGCCCTCGCCAAGGTCAAGGCCAGCCTGGACCACGCGGTCAGCATCATGACCGTTTATGTCGTTGACGATAAGGGGCGTTATGTCGGGACCACGACGATCCATCGCTTCCTCAACGAGGACCCCGCCAAGCCGATCCTGGCGGTCTGCCATCCGCAGAAGGTTTTTGTTCACGCGGATGACGGCATGGAAAAAGTGGCGGTCCTGATCGAGCAGTACAAGTATTCGGCCATCCCGGTCGTTGATGATGATGATGTGCTGATCGGGTCGATCACGGTTGACGATGTCATGGAAGAACTCATTGCCCTCGCGTGGGGTAAATATAAGGACCAGATCTAAGGATCACATATGTCATTGTGGGCGAAGTTCAGACAGAACAGGTTCGTGGCTAACACACTGTTATTCCTGGCCATCATGGGCCCGGGGATCATCACGGCGAACGTGGACAATGACGCGGGCGGGATCACCACGTATTCGCTGGCGGGCGCGCATTTCGGGTACTCGCTGCTGTGGTCCCTCATTCCCATCACCTTCGCGCTGATCGTGGTGCAGGAGATGTGCGCGCGCATGGCGGTCGCCACCGGCAAGGGGCTTGCGGACCTTATCCGCGAGAGCTTCGGCGTCAAGATGACCTTTTACCTCATGCTGGCACTGCTGTTGGTCAACCTTTCCAACGTCATGGCCGAGTTCGCGGGTGTGGCCGCGAGCATGGAGATCTTCGGCGTCAGCAAATATATTTCCGTCCCGCTGGCCGGGTTGTTCGTGTGGCTCCTCGTCGTGCGGGGGACGTACAAGCTCGTGGAGCGCGTTTTTTTGGGCGCCTGCCTTTTTTACGTGGCATACCTTATTTCCGGGGTCATGGCCAAGCCTGACTGGCATGACGTGGCCCGGCAGACCCTCATCCCCAGTTTCGAGTTCAAACTGGACTACATTATCATGCTGGTCGGCCTCGTCGGAACGACGATCGCGCCCTGGATGCAGTTCTACCTGCAGTCATCGGTGGTCGAAAAAGGCGTGGCGCCCGAGGATTACAAGATGGTGCGCCTGGACGTGGTCACGGGCTGCATCATCGCGCCGGTGGTGGCGTTCTTCATCGTGGTGGCGTGCGCGGCCACGATCCACCATTCCGGGACAACGATCGCGACGGCCAAGGACGCGGCCCTTGCCCTGCAGCCTTTCGCGGGGGTCCACGCGACCTGGCTTTTCGCGCTGGGGCTTTTTGTGGCGTCGATCTTCGCGGCGGCGATCCTGCCTTTGTCCACCGCGTATTCCATCTGCGAGGGGATGGGCTGGGATGCCGGCATTGACCGGCGTTTTGAGGAAGCCCCGCAGTTCTTCGGGCTTTACACGGCGATGATCGTCATCGGCGCGGGGGCGGTGCTTTATCCCCGTTTTCCGCTCTTGGATGTGATGTATTTCTCGCAGGTCGGCAACGGCGTTCTTTTGCCGGTCATCCTGATCTTTATGCTCAAGCTGATCAATGATAAGCGCATCATGGGGGAATTTACCAATTCCAGGACGTTCAATATCATTGCCTGGGTGACGGTGGCGGTGGTGATCCTTTTGACCCTGATGATGGTAGGGTTTAATCTTGTTTACGGTATGTGAGGTTTGTGATAATATACCGCACTATTTTTCATGCCCTCGGTTCGCGGGTAATTTTCTAACATAAGCATCTTAATCCTAAGATGTGAGAGGCGGGTGAATTTTTAAATGGTCGAAGTCAAGGTCAGCGACAAGAACAGTTTCGAGAAAGCGTTGCGTCAGTTCAAGAAGCAGTGCCAGCGCGACGGTTTTCTCGTGGAGCTCAAGGAGCGGCGTTTTTATGCCAAGCCTTCCGAGCGCAAGCGTAAAAAGGGCAAAAGGAGCTTCTAGGACAGGTCATGATCAAGGTCAAGCGCGCGCTCATCAGCGTGTCGGATAAAACGGGGATATTGGAATTCGCCCGGGGGTTGTCGGCCTTTGGCGTTGAGATCCTTTCCACGGGCGGCACCGCGAAAGCCCTGCGGGACGCGGGCGTCGCGGTCCGGGACGTGTCTGATTACACGGGGTTCCCGGAAATGCTCGACGGGCGCGTGAAAACGCTCCACCCGAAGATCCACGGGGGCCTGCTCGCGTTGCGGGAGAATCCGGATCACATGAAGCAGATCGCCGCGCACGGGATCGGCCTTATCGATATGGTCGTGGTCAACCTTTATCCGTTCGAGAAGGTGACGGCCAAGAAGAACGTTTCACTCGAGGAGGCCATCGAGAACATCGATATCGGTGGCCCCTCGATGCTGCGTTCCGCGGCGAAGAATTACAAAAGCGTCGCGGTCATTTGCAATCCCTCCCGTTACAAGGATATCCTCGCGGAAATGCAGGCGAACAGCGGCATCCTGCCGGACCGCATCCTCATCGGCCTGGCCCATGAGGTCTTTGAACGGACCGCGAGTTACGATCACGCCATCGCGGGTTTTCTGGGGCGGCGGTTCTCGTCGGAGGCGTTCACGACGCTGCCGCAGGCGCTTGCTTTGGGCTTCACCAAAGTGCAGGACCTGCGCTACGGGGAAAACCCGCACCAGGCCGGCGCTTTCTACCGTGACGCCGGTGAGCCGACAGGCCTTGCCGCCATCAAGCAGCTGCACGGCAAAGAACTTTCCTTCAACAACATCCTTGATCTCTACGCGGCCGCGGATATTGCCTACAATTTCAGCGAACCCGCGGCGGTGCTCGTGAAGCACAACAACCCCTCCGGCGTGGCGACGGGCAAAGACCTTGTTACGGCGTATAAAAGCGCCTACAATTGCGACGCCTTGTCCGCGTTCGGCGGCATTATCGGGCTTAACCGCGTGGTCGACCTGAAGACCGCCGAGGCCATTGCCGCGAGCGGTTTCATGGAATGCGTGATCGCGCCCGGGTTCAATCAGGAAGCTCTGGCGCTGCTGACGCAGAAAAAGAACGTCCGCCTGATCGTATTGCCCTGTGAAAATTTTAAAAAAGACGCCTATGACCTGAAAAAAGTCCCGGGCGGGCTTTTGCTCCAGGATACCGATGTCCGGGAGTTGTGCGCTGAAGACCTCAAAGTCGTGAGCAAAAAGAAGCCGACAAAAGCCCAGATCGCGTCCATGCTATTCGGGTGGAAGGTGGTCAAGGCGGTCAAGTCCAACGGCATCGTCCTTACCAAGGGCATGACGACCGTGGGCTTGGGCGTTGGCCTGCCTTCGCGCGTTGACAGCGCCGGGCACGCGATCAGGAAAGCGGGCAAGGCGGCCAAAGGCAGTGTCCTGGCTTCTGATGCTTTCCTTCCCAAGGCCGACACGGTCACCATCGCGGCCAAGGCCGGCATCACCGCCATCATCCAGACCGGCGGGTCCATTGCCGATGCTGAAGTCATCAAGGAAGCCGACAAGCGCAAACTCGCCATGGTCTTCACCGGCGTAAGGCATTTCCGCCACTGAGCCTCCATGGCAGATCTCCCGGCCGACGGGGCCATCGCCTACCTTCAAACATTCAACAATTGGGAAACAAAGCTTCAATCCGCGGGTGCGGCGTCATTCGCGCTTGACCGCGTGGAGAAGCTCCTGGCTGTTTTCGGGCGCCCCGACAGTGACCTGCGTTTCGCGCATGTGGCGGGCACGAAAGGCAAGGGTTCCGCCTGCGCGTTCCTCGCTGCCATCCTGCGCGCGTCGGGTTACCGCACGGGCCTTTATACCTCGCCCCATTTGCATTCTTTGAGTGAACGCATCCGCGTGCTTGAGCCCGGCGTTCCCGCGCCCGGCTTTGACGGCGCGATCACGTTGAGGGAGATCGGCGAGAGGCTTTTATATTACCGGCGTGATATTGACCAGTTGCGCGCGTCGGGTGTCGAGATCACCTTCTACGAGCTCATGACCGTATTGGCCATCTCATTGTTCGCGAGCCGCCAGACGCGCCTGGTTGTCCTGGAAACGGGGCTGGGCGGAAGGCTGGACGCGACCAATGCCGTGGAGACCTCCGTGTGCGGCATCACGCCCGTCGGGCTTGACCATATGAATATCCTGGGTGTTACGCCTGCTTTGATCGCCGCGGAGAAGGCGGGGATCATCCGTTCATCGTCCCAGCGCGTGACCCTCGCGCCCCAGGTACCTGAAGTCATGGCGGTGCTGCGGGAGCATTGCCGCGCGCTGGGGATCCGCCCAACGGTCGTCGGGGAAGACCTGCCGTGCGCGGTCCATGAAATGACGGCGCGGGGAGTCCGTTTTACGGTGGAGGGCCGGCGGCGCTATGATGATCTTTTTTCTCCTTTGACAGGGGCGCATCAGGCCGAGAACGCGGCGCTGGCCATCGGCATGGCCGAGGACCTTGAGACGTACGGTTATGTCATTACGGCGGAAAGTGTCCGTGAGGGGATCCGCTCGGTCCATTGGCCCGCGCGTTTCGAGCCCGCGGGCACGGTCCCGGTGGTCATCCTCGATTGCGCGCACACGCCCGAGTCGGCAGAGGCCCTCGAAAGGACGTTCAGCCGGGTTTATCCCGGCCGCAAGGCGGTCGTGGTGCTGGGGATGAGCGCGGACAAGGATGCAAGGGCGTTCGTGAAAGCTTTAAGTCAGATCACCGGAGCGCTGGTATTGACCAAAGCGGATAATCCGCGCGCCATGGATATTGCTGTCGACGACGTGTGCGCTATCGTGCCCGGGGCTGAACTTGTGTCCGCGTCCGATGTCACCGGAGCATTGGTCCGGGCCAGGCAAATGGCCGGGAAAGATGGTATTATCCTTGTCACGGGATCCGTGTTCGTCTGCGCTGAAGCCAGGGAGAAAATGCGTGTACCAGTATAAAGGGTTTGAAGACACGATCGCGGCGATCATCACGCCGGCCGGTACGGGCGGGGTCGGGATCGTGCGCCTCAGCGGCGCGGACGCGTTCGCGGTGCTGGCGCGTGTTTTTACCGCGCGCGACGGGACACAGCCTTCGGCCTGGCCGGGGTTCAGCGTGCACTATGGGCGCGTCACCACGGGCGCGGGGGATGTTGTTGACGAGGCACTGGCGGCCGTGATGCGCGCGCCGAAAAGTTACACGCGCGAGGATGTGGCGGAGATCAGCTGCCACGGCGGGCCCGCGGCGGTGCGCGCGGTCCTTGAATTGTGCCTGGAGAATGGCGCGCGCCTGGCCCAGCCGGGCGAGTACACCAAGCGGGCGTTCCTCAACGGGCGTATCGACCTCGCGCAGGCCGAAGCGGTGATGGATGTCATCAATGCCCGCACCGACGCGGCGTTGCGCGCCGGCGAGCGCCAGCTCAAGGGGGAATTGTCGACGGAACTTGATGCCGTGCGCCAGGCGCTGTTGAACGCGCTGGCCGGGATCGAGGCGGTGCTGAATTTTCCCGAGGATGACACGGACCAGGGGCAGGCGGCGGCACTGCGCGATGACCTTGCGGCCGCGCGGGGCCGGATCGAGGCGCTGCTGGCCACGGCTAAAAGCGGGCGGATCCTCAAGGAAGGGATCAAGGTCGTCATTTGCGGCAAGCCCAATGTCGGGAAATCTTCTTTGCTCAACGCCCTTTTGCGCGCGCCGCGCGCCATTGTCACTGACGTGGCGGGCACGACCCGTGATGTCCTTGAGGAAGCCGCCAATATCAACGGCATTCCCGTGAACCTTGTGGATACGGCCGGCATCCTGGCGCCGCGCGACAAGATCGAAGAAGAGGCGGTGCGCCGTTCACGCGCCGCGGTAGAGAGCGCGGACATTGTCCTGCTTGTTCTCGACGGGAGCCGCCCGCCCGAAGCGGTGGACCGCGTCCTCGCGGCCGAAATAAGAAATCCGCACACGATCCATGTGCGCAACAAGGCGGACCTGCCCGCGGCCGAAGGCCACGGCGCCCACGCGCGCACCGTTAATATTTCCGCGCTGACCCGCCTGGGCCTGGAAGAGCTCAAGGCCGCCATGATCACCCTCGCATGCGACGGGGCGGCCTGCGACACGCGCGGGGTCATCCTCAATGATATCCGCCATGTTGACGCGTTGCGGCGCGCCGGTGAAGCCCTGGTCCGCGCGGTGGACGCGCTGCGGGATAAGGTTCCTCCTGAATTCGCGGCCGAGGACCTCAAGCTGGCCGTCAATGAGCTTGACGCGATCACGGGCCGTAATGTCGACGAGGACGTGCTGGAGCGGATCTTTTCCGGCTTTTGCATCGGTAAATGAATGCGCGCGCTCTTCGAATTCCATAACAAGCCTTTACTGTTTGAACATCCTCTTTGTCTCATCCGCTGTGATCGCGCAAAGGACTTGCGGGTGTGTTTCGACCAGGTGGAACAGGCCCTCGCCGATGGCCATCATGTGGCCGGGTTCCTGTCGTATGAGGCCGGTTACGCCCTGGAACCGGCGCTGGGGCATTTGCGGGGTGACGATTTTCCTTTGATGTGCCTGGGGGTTTTTGGCGCTCCCGCGCGCCGCAGGCCGCGCGCGGCCCAAGAGCCGTTCGAGGTTTCTGATTTAACGGCGAATATATCGCAGGAAGATTACACCCGCGCGATCGCCCGCATCCACGACCATATCCGTGACGGCGATGTTTACCAGATCACCTATTGCCTCAAGAACCTGTTCAACTTTCGCGGGTCCGCGTACGATCTTTACCGTCATCTGCTGTCCCGGCAGAATGTGCCATATCCCGCCTATATTGAGACCGGACCCTATAAAATACTTTCGTTGTCCCCTGAAATGTTCATCCGCAAGGCCGGTGAGCGCGTGCGGGTGAAACCCATGAAGGGTTCATGGCCGCGCCCGGGCGGCGCCGGAGGGTTGGGCGATAGATTTCTCGGCGGGATACGTTTGCATTTTGACGGGAAGAACCGCGCGGAGAACGTGATGATCGCCGACCTTTTGCGCAATGACCTCGGGCGCGTCGGTGCCGCGGTCAGGACACCCCGGCTTTTCGAGGTCGCGGGTTACAGGACGATCTTCCAGATGACGTCGACGGTAGAGGCGAGGATGCCCGCTGATCTTGCGTTCATCGACCTTTTCAGGGCTATTTTTCCGTCGGGATCAGTGACCGGGGCGCCGAAGGTGCGGGCCATGGGGATCATCCACGGGCTTGAGGGGGAACCGCGGCGCATCTACACCGGGGCCATCGGGTGGATCACGCCACAGCGGGACATGTTCTTTAATGTTCCCATCAGGACCATTTTGCTCCGCGCAGGCCAGGGCGAAATGGGTGTCGGCGGCGGCATTGTCTGGGATTCGACGGCGGAGGGGGAGTGGGCCGAAGGGTTGTGGAAGTCACGGTTCCTGCGCGAGGCGGTCAGGGCGTTTTGACCGCCGGGGCGCAGGTCTTGAGGGTGGCGTTCAGGTCTTTTATGGTCTGCTGCACGGCGAGCAATTGGTTCTGCAGTTCATTGATCCGCGTGTCTTTTTCCTTCACATCGAGCGAAAGGGAACAAAGTTCGGACTGCGGGGTCGCCTTGAGTTCGGCGATGAGCGCGTCACGCCGGGCGAGTTCTTCCTTGAGGGCGGTCATTCCGGTTTGCGCCTGGGCCAGCCGGGTTTCGGTGGCGGTCAGCGCGTCTTCGGTGCGGCGCAGGCGTTTTTCCAGGTCGCTGGCCGCAAGATCATCCTGGGCCCGGTTGACATCGTGGACCGGATGGAGGCAGCGTTCGTTGCTCGAAAGGGTGGCGACTTCCTGGGAGAGCTCCGCGATCCTCTGTTCATAGGGGGCGGCTTTGGCGCGCAGGTCCTTGACGAGCGCGGTCTTTTCTTCGAGGTCTTTGGCGATGACCGAGATCCGGGCTTTGGCATCAGCCACGCCCTGGTTCAGGCGGGTATTTTCATCTTTCAGTTCATTGACCACGGCCGCCGTTTTGCGCAAGGCCTCAAGCTCCTTGACCATGCCTTGTTCCTGGATGGTGAGGTTGTTGAGGCTGCTGTTGGTGGCGTCAAGGTCTTTGGCCGTGGCGTTCAATTTTATTTCAAGGGCGGCTGTTTGGGTCTTAAGGGCTTTCTTTTCCAGGTCGACGACGGGAACTTCCGGTTTACCGATATCTTTGGCGATGCCCGCGAGCTGCTGTGAAAGGTCCGTGACATGCACCGCGGTCTTTGTCACCGCGTCTTCAGTGGCCGCGTGGCGGACCTCCTGCCGGTCGAGAAAATCTTTATAGGCCGTCAGTTCGGCCTTTAATTGCGCCAGCTCGGCGTCGTTGGGCCGGGCGCGTTCAATGGCCTGGATGCGTTCATGGGTCGCGGTGATGGCAGGTTTCTGGTTCGCGAGAGCGGCATCCTGCTGGCGAACGGTATTTTTCAGCAGCTCTACCTCCTTGACCTTTTCGGCATAGTTCGCGACGAGTTTGTTGAACGTTGCCAGGTCAACGATATCTTTGTGTGAAACATCGTTCTCGAGACGTTTGCAGTAATCCTCGATCTTTTTGAGGGCAAGCGTATAACGGTTGTTGGCCTGTTTGAGCGAGGCGTTGATATCGGTCAACTGGTCCTTGAGCCGGGACATGTTGTTCTGTTGTTCGGACGTGGCGATGGCTTCCGCGATGAGCGCGTCACGCCGGCTGGCCAGGGCTTTGCCGAACGCTTCGGGCTTCATTGTGCGCGGGGCGTAATATACTTGCCCGACGAGTCTTTTTTTGGCGATGTTCGGGTAGAGTTCCGCGATCAAGGCATCGACGGCGTCCTGGTTCGCGCGGGGCGGGGCTTTGGGTCCCTCCGGGAGGATGTCGCCGGCCCGGTGCAGGTGCTGGGGGACCCGGTCAATGGGAAGGTTTTTCATGGCGTCGGTATAAGCTTTTTCATAAGGCGTGCCGTAGAGTTTGTGCCTGAGCTCCGCTACTTCGCGCGAGCGGATATAAAGGATCTGGTACATCGCGTCATTGTCGGTCATAAGGCTGCGGATAAGGCCCATGAGTTCATGGGCATTTTTTTCATATTCGGCAAGATAGTTTTGGACTGAAGCGATGTCCGTGATGATCTCGTTGATGGAGCCGGAGCCGGTCGTGGCCAGGGCGACTGACGGCATGACGAGCAGCAGTGCCAGCAAAATCAGGATATATTTTTTTATAGGTGTCATGGTTGCGGGGTATTGTTAAGGTTGGACTGGACGGCTTTGAGGCGATCCTGGATGTTGTTGAGGCCGGATTGAAGGACAGCGCCGTCTTTTTCCTTGTTGGCAAGGTCCGTTTCTTTCTCCCGCAATTGCGTTTTGGCTTGTTCCGTGGCATTGATAAGTTCCAGGGCCGCGGGAGAATAGGCGCGGGGCGCCGTGTTCGCGGCATCCGTTGCCAGCGGGATATCGCGGCCGGATTGGGCTTCAGCTTCGGACACGCGGGTGCGCAGGTCCTGGACCTCTTTTTGCCGCTGCAGCCGCTCTGAAGCGAGCTGGTTTTTCAACAAGACGACCTCTTTTTCGATCTGCGTCGCGAGCGCGCGGCTTTTTTCAAGCCGTTCGACGAGCGCGCGGCCGGGGGCCGTGGAAGTCCCGTCGGATTGAGCCTGTTTCAGGACCTTGATCGTTGTTTCAAGGTCGCCGGTCAGGGTGGCGTAATGCGCCAGCTGTTCTTTCATGTCCTGCTCGTTGAGGCGGTTCTTTTTATGGGAGGCAAGCAGAAGGTCGAGCAAGAGTGAAGGGTCGTCCTGGTAATAGGCTTTGGCCGGCAGATAATCTTCCTGTTTTAGATTTTTCGCGCCGCAGGTTGAATTTTTGAGTTTTTCACGCAGGAAGCCGAGCCTGGGCGCGATGTCCGCGATCTTTTCCAGGTGGTAACGGGCGATCTTGCTGTGGCAATCGAGGCGGAGCATTTCCAGGAAAACTTTGGCCGCTTCGGGATAGTTGCCGGCGAGGAACATTTCCCGGCCATAACGGTAGATCTGGGAATTGGCCAGGTCCTGGATGTTCATCTCGTATTTTGAGGGTGCGATACTTTCCGGTGCTTGGACGGGAAGTTTCGGATCCGGCCGGGTTTGCGCGAAACACAGAGGGCCGCTGATGAGCAGCATGCAGGATGCGGTAATAATGGCGAACGCGGATCGTTTCATGGGACCTCTTTAATATTCAATTAAGCTTCATATATTTTTACATAAAAAAGCGTTCTATATTAAAAAAAAACGAATATCTTGCGGGACCGGGTTTGGTGGTATTTGCCGAATTATTGTTGTATCGCAATTAACATTGACGTAAGATTTAAAAAGTTATGGCCAGCCAACACGCTCCTCTACGAATTCTTTTAATATTTTCGATCATATCGTTTTGTTCCTTTCAAGCCACTCCTTGCCATGCCGACATATGGTCGGGGCTGGTGGGGTGGTGGAAATTTGACGAAGCCTCTTCGGGTACCTGCGCCGGCGCAACGGTCGTGGATGCGAGTAATCACGGTAACACGGGGACGTGTACAGGTAGTCCGACGTATGGGACGGGGAAGATCGGGCAGGGGGCGATGAGTTTAGATGGGGTAACGCAATATGTGACTATTGGGCAACAAGCTGTTTTAGCCCCTGCTTTGATATCGGTATCGGCCTGGGTCAAGCCAGTAGCTGTAACTGGATATGCAGACGGTGCTTCTATTGCTGAATATTCTGATAGCAGGCATTGGATGCAGGGATACGCTCTTTATTTATACGGTGGATCGGTTTATTTTGGTCTTGGAAATGGTACAACATATTTCCGTAGTGCGTCTTCAACAGTTAGTGCTGGATCCTGGGTCCATCTTGTAGGTGTATTTGACGGTAACAATGCTTATTTATACATAAATGGCGCACTTGTTTCAACGCAAAACGGTGTGTCCGTGACTTATAATGCAACGAATACGTTTACAATTGGACATGGTTCTGGCAATGCAAGTTTTGTCAATGGCTCCATCGATGACGTCCGCGTCTACAACCGCGCCTTGTCCGCCGCCGATGTGTCGATGCTCTATCTGTACGGCACCGTAACTCTCAGGAATTCGACCTGGAAGAATTTCAAGACGTACTGATAATAATTTACACACGTGTCCGGTGAAAACATTGGAGCGTAGGGGCGGGTCTGTGACCCGCCCACTTGACTCGGCCCAAGCGTTCACGTGGGCGGGTCACAGACCCGCCCCTGCGCTTCAAAGATTTACCTGTTACGAATTTCCTTGCATTACACATTGTCATGTGTAATGCTTTGTGTAGAAAGACGGGGGGGTTCATGGCGACAAATCTGGCTTTGGATGATGCGTTGATCAATGAAGCGCTGAAGATCGGGCGGCACAGATCGAAACGCGCGGCTGTTACCGAGGCGTTGCACGCGTATATACGATCCTTGAAACAGCGCGATATGCTGTCAGCCTTTGGGAAGATCACGTTTGATGAGCACTATGACTATAAAAAAGGGCGGACGCGGTGAAGGTGCTGGTGGATACCTGCGTCTGGTCCAGGGTGTTGCGCGCGGACAAGCCTGACACGGTCTTGTCCGACAGATTGCGGGAACTGATCCTGGGCAACCGGGTTGTTGTGATCGGGCCCATCCTTCAGGAAATACTTTCCGGCGTCAAAATCCGACGGGAATTCATCAGCCTTCGCGAGCATTTCGCTGCATTTGACACCCTGCCGATCACCGAAGAAATTTACGTCAAAGCGGCTGAATATTATAATTTATGCAAGGCGCACGGCGTCAACGGGGGGCATGTGGATTTTCTGATAGGCGCTGTTGTCGTTCATTACGGCTGTGCATTGTTGACGGTCGACAGTGATTTCAGGATGTTCGGGAAGTACGTGCCGCTTAAATTCTTATGAATGTTTTGAGTTGAAATCATTTCGCCTGCCTTAACGCGCCACCCTTCCGGCTTCGCTTCGCTCCAGGCGGAAGGGTACCCGTCGCTTGGCGCGGCGAAAACAATGGGGCGCTGAACAGCGTCAATTATTTTATGCCTGATGCGGGTTTATGATATAACAATACCCCTATGGACCCCCTCACTCCCATGCAGAAGCAGTACAACAACATCAAGGCCCGTCACAGGGACTGTATCCTTTTTTTCCGTCTGGGAGATTTCTACGAGATGTTCTATGAGGACGCCCAGGAAGCGTCGCGCATCCTGGACCTGGTGCTCACGTCCAGAGGGAGCCGTGGCGCGGGGGGCGAGGGGCGCGTGCCCATGTGCGGCCTACCCTATCATTCCGCGGACAATTACATCGCCCGGCTTGTCAAGGCCGGCAAAAAAGTTGCCATCTGCGAGCAGGTTGAAGACCCGGCCCTGGCCAAGGGCCTCGTCAAGCGCGACGTGATCCGCATCATTACGGCCGGGACTTATCTTGATGACGCAGCCGAGGCGCGCTATATCGCCTCTGTTTGCAGCGACGGCAAACAATATGGCCTCGCGTTCACGGATACGGCCACGGGTGTCATTCACACGAACCAGTTGCCGTTGTCCCGCGCGCTGGAGGTCCTGGCCAAGCTTGCGCTCAACGAATGCATTTTTCCCGAAGAGAGCAAGATCGATATTTTTACGCACCCGCTCTTGCGGCTGAAGAATACGGCCATGACGCCTTTCCGGCCCTGGTCGTTCGCGCCCGCCCGGGCGCATGAGACCTTGTGCGCGCATTTCGCCACGCATTCCCTGCGCGGGTTCGGTATTGAAGAATTGCCGCTGGCGCAGGCCGCCTGTGGCGCGCTCGTCGAGTATTTGCGGGAGATGAACAAGACCCGCCTGGCGCACATCGACCGGATCACGCTGTACGACGACGGGGAATACGTGTTCATCGCGCCCGCCGCCCATTACGGCCTGGAGATGGAAACGCTCCTGCAGGTGATCGACAGGACCGTGACGCCGATGGGCAAAAGGGCGCTGCGTTTCTGGCTGTACCATCCTTTGAAAGACATTGGCAAGATCCGCCAGCGTCAGGATGCCGTTGAGTTGTTGCGGCATGAGGAAAAATTGCTGGAGCACCTGGGCACGGCGCTGCTGAAAAACATTCCCGATGTCGAAAAAAGCATTTCCCGCATCAGTTGCGGCTGCAGCGCGCCGAAGGACCTGCTGGTCATCCGCCAGGCATTGGCGCGGGGGCCGGTCATCCGTGACGCTTTGGTGCCGCTCGCCGGGAAAAGTGGATTTTTCGCGCTAAGCGATATCCCCGCGTTGCGGGATACCCTGGAACGCGCCATTGATCCTGACATGCCCTTTGCCAAGAACGAGGGCAAGGTCATCCGGGCGGGCTATGACGCCGCGCTCGACGAGCTCAAGGGCCTGCAGGAAGGCGGGCGTGAATGGCTCGTCGCTTACCAGGCCCAGGAGATCCGCCGCAGCGGGATCAATTCCCTGAAGGTCGGGTTTAACCGGGTCTTCGGGTATTACATCGAAGTGACCAATGTGAATTTGAAGTCCGTACCGGCTGATTACCAGCGCAAACAGACCCTGGCCAACGGCGAGCGTTTCATCACGCCGGAACTGAAAGAATTTGAAGTGCGCGTCCTCAGCGCCGAGGAGAAGGTCCTGCGCATTGAAGCTGATATCATGCGCCGCCTGGAGGCGGATATCCTCGCCCAGTCGGCGGCCCTGCACGGTTACTGCCGGGAACTGGCGGTCATCGACGTCCTTTACAGCCTCGCGCACATGGCCCGGCACATGAAAGGTTATGTCCGCCCCGTAGTTACCGACGGGGAAGAACTCCTCATCATCGACGGGCGGCATCCCGTGGTCGAGGCCGTGCGGGCGGATGATTTCATCCCCAATGACACGCGCATGGACCGTGGCGCGGCGCATCTCATGGTCCTGACCGGGCCGAACATGGCGGGCAAGTCCACCTACATCCGCCAGAACGCCGTCCTGGTCATCATGGCGCAGATGGGAAGCTTCATTCCCGCGTCATCGGCCAGCATTGGTGTGGTCGACAAGATCTTCACGCGCATCGGCGCGCACGACGAGATCCTGAAGGGGCAGAGCACCTTCATGGTGGAGATGACCGAAGCCGCGGATATCCTCAACAATCTGACCGACCGCAGCCTGGTCATTTTGGATGAGATCGGCCGCGGCACATCGACCTATGACGGGCTCGCGCTGGCCTGGGCGCTGGCCGAGTTCCTGGCGGAACGCCGGGCACGCACCTTGTTCGCCACGCATTTCCATGAACTGACGCTCCTGGCGGATCAGTACCGCGGTGTGAAGAATTTCAATGTGGCCGTGCGCGAATGGGAAGATAAGGTCATTTTTCTCCACAAGATCATTCCCGGCGGGACGGATGACAGTTACGGGATCTACGTGGCCAAGCTCGCGGGCATGCCCGCGTCAGTCGTCAAGCGGGCGAAGAAGGTACTGGCTGAGCTGGAGCGCGACGGGAATCTGCGCGAACGGCTCAAAGGGCCCGAGGCTCGTCCAGGGCAGGCGGACCTTTTTTCAGGAACTGACCCGAAACTCCAGGCGCTGGCCGCCGGGCTTGAAGCGCTGGATATCAATACCCTCACGCCGCTGCAGGCTTTGGCCCGGCTCGGCGACATGAAGAAAGCGCTGGAGTGACCCTATGGCGATAGTGCAGATACTTTCCCCCGAGACCATTGCCCGCATCGCGGCGGGCGAGGTCGTGGAACGCCCCGCGTCGGTCGTCAAGGAGCTTGTGGAGAACGCGCTCGATGCCGGCGCCACGCGCGTCGAGGTCCATCTCAAGGCGGGCGGAACCAGCCTGATCCATGTCAAGGATGACGGCCGCGGCATTGCCCGCGATGACCTGGCCGTGCTGTTCCAGCGCCATGCCACCAGCAAGATATCTTCCGCCGCCGATCTTGAGAAAATTTTGTCCCTCGGGTTCCGGGGTGAGGCGCTTTATTCCATCGGCGCGGTGGCCGAGGTGAATATTAAAAGTCGCGCGGAGGGCAGCGCCGAGGCCTGGGAGTGCGATGTCCGAGGCGGGGTCCGGGAAGAATCGCGCCCCGCGGCCATGGCCGCGCAGGGCACGGAGATCCGGGTGAAGGAGATATTTTTCAATACGCCCGCCCGTCGTAAATTCCTCAAGAGCGACGCGGCCGAGGCGGAGCAGGTCCTCAATGTTTTTTTACCGTACGTCCTGTATTTTTTCGACCGGCATTTTATCCTGACCCACAACGGCCGCGCGTTGATCGATCTTCCCCCGGCCGCCAGCGCCCTTGAGCGCGCCGCCAGGGCCCTTAACCTTGACGCGCGGCATCTGATCCAGGGCGAGGTTGTCAAGCCCCAGGACAATATCTCCCTGCGGATCGTCGCCGGTGATATCAATATCCAGCGCCCGCGCCGCGACCTGCAGTTCTTGTTCGTCAACGGCCGGCCCGTCCAGAGCCGCGGCCTGCTGTTTCACGCCAACGATGTCTACCGCCTGATCATGCCCGACGGGGTCCATCCGGCGTTCATCCTTTTTCTTGATGTGGCCCACGCGGAAGTGGACGTGAACATCCATCCTTCCAAGCGCGAGGTCCGTATCCGGCAGGAAGCGCGCGCCGGCAGCATCCTGCGTGCCCAGCTGGAACAGCTTTTGATGACCCGCGGTGGCGCGAAAGAGGTGGGCAGCGGCCTAGCGCCTGAAAAGATCATTTTCGCGCCAGGTCAGCGCTCCAGCCTTCCTGAAAGTGTCCCGGCCGCGGCACCCGCGCGCCCGGCCGTGAGCGTGCCCTTGCCGCCTATGGAGGAGCTTTTTACGGCACCTGTTCCTGCCGCCGCGCGCCCGTCGCAGGATCCTTTGAAGGAACGTTTACTGCGATCGAGGTGGATCGGTACGTTCGTCAACACGTATCACCTTTTTGAGGAAGGGGAGGCGCTGTTTGTCATTGACCAGCACGCGGCCCAGGAAAGGATCCTGTTCGAAAAGTTCCGCGCCCAGATCAATGCCGGCAAGCTCGAGGTGCAGCATCTTCTGACCCCCGTTGTTGTCCGGCTTACGGCGCAGGAACGCCTGGCGTTCGACCATTCCCAGGAAAAACTTGGCTTGTTTGGTTTTGAGGCGACCTTGCTGGATGAGGGCGCCATTGCCCTGCACACATCGCCGGCGCTTATTGCCGGTTCCGGCCCCATGGCGCGCGCGGCGCAGGCGCTTCTGGGGGATGATGAAGGCGTCAAGCCTGACATTGACAGGCTGGCCCGCCGGGCCTGTCGCGCGTCCGTTATGGCCGGCGACCGCATGAAGGGTGAAGAGGCCGTGCACCAGCTTCAGGAGCTTATGGCCTGCGCGGACCCGTTCACCTGCCCCCACGGCCGGCCAGTATTCGTCGAGCTGAAAACAGCCTTTTTTGACCGCCACTTCCTCCGGACTTGATCGGTAAAAGAGTTGACAGTCGTTTCGATTTCAATAACAATATACGAACTTTATGACTCTTTTTAATATCCGCCCTATTATTCTATTTGTGGGATTTTTTGCCCTGGCCTGTTCATCATGGGCGGGGCAGGAAGCGTATGTGCCGCAGGTTCCGGGTGCCATGACCGTGACCGTGGGCAGCCCTCTCATCAATGAACTCGCCCTTAAAGATATGGACGTCGCCCAGGCGATCGAGATCATCGCCCAGAAGAGCGGCCTGAACATCATCACGGGGGAGCGCGTCAAGGGCAAGGTGACGGTTTTCCTCAAGCGCGTCGATGCCCGGGAGGCGTTGCGGATCGTCCTTGAGTCGAACAATCTGGCGTACACGGAAGAATCCGGCATCATCCGCGTGATGACGGCCGACGAGTTCCTGAACAAGTACGGTTATCCCTTCGGCCAGAGCAAGACATCGAGATTGATCCGGTTGAATTTCCTGCCTCCCGCTGACGCGCAAAAATTCCTTGAACAGATGAAAAGCTCCCAGGGCAAGATCGTTATTGATGAGACGGCGAAGACCGTCCTTGTGGTGGACAGCGATGAAAAGGTGAGGGACATGGCCAGGTTCCTGGCCGGGATCGATGTGCAGACCACCGCCGTGACGCTGCCGCTGAAGAATTTGCGCGCCGAGGAGCTTGTCGGGGAAGTGCAGCGGCTCCTGTCGCCGGGCCTGGGCCGCGTCGAGGCGGACGCGCAGGCCAATGCCCTGCGGGTGATCGATACGTTCACCCGGGTCGCGAAGGTCCGCAAGGCCCTCGAGGCGATGGACGCGCGCGGCCGCGTGATCATGCTCGAGGCCAAGCTGGTCCACGTGACCCTCAACGATGAGCATCCCAATGGGGTTGACTGGGGGGGCATCCTGGAGGATCACCAGCGCATGCGGCTCCAGGGCCGTTCGCCCCTGCTCGCGGGCGGCGCCAACGGGCAGGCGTTGAGTTACGGCATGGTTGCCAACGATGATTTTCCGACACTCATTGAAGCCCTGGACACGGTCGGGATCGTCCAGGAATATCCTTTGTCATCCATCCGTCTGCAGGGAGATGAGGCGGCGCTTGTGAATGTGCGGCTGGATGATCCGGCGATCGAGATGTCTGTTATTCCGGCGGATGATAAAAGTGCCGCGGCGGCCCCGCGATCTTCGGGGACCGTGATGACCTTCACGGTCAAGTCCGGGTTCGACGTGACGGGCGATGTGGTGACGTCCGTGGCGCCCGGGAAGGCCGAGCGCGCGAGCGTCCTCAGCGCGCGGGAAGGGTACACCGCTGTTGTCGGGGGGATGATCATTGCCGCCAGGGTATCGAAGACCCACAAGATCCCGCTTTTGGGAGACCTTCCGATCCTTGGTGTCGCGTTCCGCCTTGAGGGCAGCGTGCGCAAGGAGGAGACCATCGTTTTCTTTACGCCTAAAAGTGTTTCGTTGTCCCAGGCTCTCGCGGACGACAGCCCGACGGGCGACGCCGCCCTTACGGGGGAGGAATAAGGCCTTATGTTGAGATTCTTGTGGATCGGGCTTTTACTTTTAGTTTCAGGCTGCGCGACCGTGCCGCGGGGGCCGGGCGCGGGCCAGGAAACGACCCTGGAATCTTTGTGCGGCAAGTATGCCATGGCCTGCGCGTGGGACGGCGTGACGCAGACCATCACGATGGAACACAACGGCCGCAGGATCCAGGCGCTCGTCGGAAGCAATATTGTCATGGTGGGCAGCACCAAACTTGCCGTCAGCGCTCCGCTGAAACGGCGCCAGGGTGTTGTCATTGTCCCGCCGGATTTTGAAAGGCTGGTATTCCCGACTGAAGCCGTCCCGTTCGCGGGCGGCCGGGCGTTCCACGGGCTGGGCAAGATCGTCGTGGATGCCGGGCATGGCGGCAAAGATCCCGGCGCCATCGGGTTCGGCGGGCTGAAGGAAAAGGATATCAATCTGGACATTGCCGTGCGCATTGCCAGGAATTTGAGGGACGCGGGCATCGACGTGGTGATGACGCGCGACAAGGACGAGTTCATCACGCTGCCCGACAGGACCATCGCGGCCAGCCAGCCGGGCGTGGACCTTTTTGTCAGCGTTCATTCGAATGCCACCAAGAGCCGCCGGGTGCAGGGGTTTGACGTGTACGCCAGCGGCCCGTTGAACACCGAGGACAAAGTCGAGCCCCAGCGCGTGCAGAACGGGAAAAAATTGTGCGGCCAGCTCAAGATGCGCCAGGACCTGGCGGAATTGAAAGAGATCGTCATTGGCATGGCCTACACGCAGAAATTGAAGACCACCCCGTATCTGGCCGAGGCCGTGGCGCGCGGGCTGGCGCAGGAATTGCGCCAGGGGGAACACGCCAGCAAAATGGCGCGGTATTTTGTCCTGCGCAACACGCTGGTCCCCGCGATCCTGATCGAAGTGGGGTTTATCACCAATCCGCATGAAGCGGCGCAGCTGAAGGATGGGGCTTACCGGCAAAAGATAGCGGACGCGGTCACGAAAGGTTTGACGAGGTGCATGCATGCGCAGGGGTTCTGAGGTACGGTCAGCGGCGGGCGACGCGCGCGCCATCGGTGTTTTTGATTCGGGTATCGGCGGCCTGACGGTCGTCCAGGAGCTCACGCGGGCCTTGCCCAACGAGCAGATCGTTTATTTCGGCGATACCGCGCGCGTCCCTTACGGCACCAAATCCAGGGAAGCGGTCATCCGTTTTTCCAGGGACAATGTCCGGGTGCTGCTCAAGGAGCGCGTGAAAATGATCGTGGTCGCGTGCAATACTTCCACCAGCTGGGCGCTGGCCATCCTGCGCAAGGAATTCGACCTTCCCATCATCGGCGTCATTGAACCGGGGTCGCGCCGGGCCATTGAAGTTTCCGCCAAAGGGCGCATCGGCGTCATCGCCACCCCCTCGACGGTCAACAGCGGCAAATACGCGCAGACGATCCAGAAGCTTTTACCGTCCGCGAAAGTTTTTTCAAAAGCCTGCCCGCTGTTCGTGCCGCTCGTCGAGGAGGGCTGGCTCGACACGCGCGTCACCGAGAATGTGGCGGAAGAATACCTGGCGCCGCTCAAGGCCCAGCACATTGATACGCTCATCCTGGGTTGCACCCATTATCCTTTGCTGAAGCCGGTCCTGCAGAAGGTGATGGGGCGGGGGGTCGCGCTCATCGATTCCGCCGCCGAGACGGCGCGCGAGGTGAAGAAGCTGCTCGAGGCGAAAGGGCTGGGGCGCCTGAGCCGCCGTCCGCCGCATCACGCGTTCCTTGTTTCTGACGAGCCGGAACATTTCCGGGGTGTCGCCAAGCGTTTTCTGGGGCAGGATCTGCCCCATGTCAGGAGGGTTGATCATGTTTGAACTTACGGTCAGGGGCGAATTCTCGTCTGCCCATTTTTTGCGCGATTACAAGGGCAAGTGCCGCAACCTGCACGGGCATACCTGGAAGGTCGCGGTCACGGTCAAGGGGAGCAAGCTCAACAAGATCGGCGTCATGGCTGACTTCGTGGAGTTGAAGGCGCATCTGCGGGCCTTGCTGGAAAAGCTGGACCATACGTGCATCAACGACCTGGAATATTTTAAAAAATATAATACAACGACGGAAAATATCGCCCGGTTCATTTATGAGCAATACGCGGGGCACGTGAAGCCTTTGAAAATGGTCAAGGTGCAGGTGTGGGAATCCGATAACGCGGATGTGGTCTATTATGGCTAGGGCCATCGTCCTTTTGTCCGGCGGGCTTGATTCCGCCACCACGCTTTACCACGCGAAAGCCGCGGGGCATGATGTCCGGGCCCTTGTGTTCGATTACGGCCAGCGTCATCGCCGGGAAGTCGCGGCGGCACGGGCTGTGGCGCGCGCGGCGAACGTCCCTTTTGAGGTCGTTAACATCGGGCTGCCCTGGAAGGGTTCCGCCCTTCTGGACCATGCCATCAAAGTACCCTCCGCCGGCGTGCGGGCGGGCACGATCCCCCCGACATATGTCCCGGCGCGCAATATCATCTTTTTGAGTTTCGCGGCGTCCTTTGCCGAGGCCGTCGGCGCGACCGTT
This sequence comes from Candidatus Omnitrophota bacterium, assembly GCA_903901225.1. Classification (GTDB taxonomy): domain Bacteria; phylum Omnitrophota; class Gorgyraeia; order Zapsychrales; family Fredricksoniimonadaceae; genus Fredricksoniimonas; species Fredricksoniimonas borealis. Next base: position 6,977 of record CAIUQE010000011.1, on the reverse strand, counting down.
ATTTTTATCGGCGCCAATGCCATTGATTATTCCGGGTATCCGGATTGCCGGCCCAATTTTTTCAAAGCGTTCCAGAAGGCATTGGACCTGGGCCTCAAGGCGGGCGCGGGCCGGCGCCGCGTCAGGATCATGACGCCTTTGGTTGACCTGACCAAGGCCGATATTGTCCGCCTGGGTCAGCGGCTGGGCGTGCCTTTCGCGGCCACCTGGTCGTGTTACAACGGAGAACGGCGTCCGTGCGGCACCTGTGACAGTTGCCGGCTGAGGGCCAAAGGTTTCGCGGACGCCGGTGTTGAAGATCCTGTCGTTAAAAGATCCGGAAAAACGCGGGCATGAAAAAAGCCAGGGTCGTCGCTATTTTCAGGTCGGTTCAGGGCGAGGGCAAATATGCCGGCGTTCCGCAGGTTTTCATCCGTTTTGCCGGATGCAACCTCGCGTGCGCGTGGTGTGACGCGCCCGAGGCCAGGGACTGCAACGCGTCAGGGGTGCTGGAGTATACGCCTGAAGACCTCTGGCACGCGATCGAGGATATCCAGCCGGGCACGCATTCGATAGCGCTCACCGGCGGGGAGCCGCTGATGCAGGCCGATTTCCTGAAAGAATTCCTGCCCATCGTCCGCGCGCACAAGGCCCTGGTGTTCCTTGAGACCAACGGCACGTTGCCGGAGGAACTCAAGAAGGTCATTGATGATATCGATATCGTTTCCATGGATGTGAAGCTTCCCAGCTCGACGGAACTGTCCCCGTTCTGGGATGAGCACGTCAAATTCATGCGCGTGGCCTGGGGGAAGGATCTCTATATTAAGGTTGTTATTTCCAAAACGACGACCATGGGCGATATTGTCAGGACGGTGGAAATGATCTCCAAAGGTGATCCCACGATGCCGCTGTTCCTGCAGCCGAACCACTTTGAGATCGACAGCGGGGTGGTGGACAAGTGCATTGAATTCCAGGACCATTGCCTCAAGTATCTTAAGGATGTCCGGGTCCTGCCGCAGCTGCATAAATTCATGAAGATCCAATAAAGGAAAAAACAATGACACCTGCCAGTTCCTATGAGGGCCTCCAGCACAAGATCCGCGGATTAAAAACCCCGGCGATCGAAACGTGGGCCAACCAGTACGCGGACCGTGATTACACGATCCACCTGGAGATCCCGGAATTCACCTGCATCTGCCCCAAGACCGGGTTGCCCGATTTCGCGCTGATCAAGGTCGACTACCGCCCGGCGAAAGACTGCCTGGAGCTCAAGTCCCTGAAGATGTACACGCTCTTTTACCGCGAGGTCGGCATTTTCCATGAGCACCTGGTCAACAAGATCCTCGACGACATGGTCAAGTCCTGCCGGCCACGCTGGATGAAGGTGGTGGTTGAGATGAACCCGCGCGGCGGGATCTACACGGCGGTCGAGGCCGAATACCGGGGGAAAAACAAATGAAACGTCACGACGGGCGCAAGCCCAATGAGTTGCGCAAGGTCACGGTCAGCAAGAATTATCTCAAGCACGCCGAAGGTTCATGTCTGATCGCTTTCGGGGATACGAAGGTCGTGTGCTCCGCGTCGGTGGAAGAAGGCGTGCCGCCTTTCCTGAAAGGGAAGGGGCAGGGTTGGGTCACCGCCGAGTACGGCATGCTGCCGCGCTCCTGCACCCAGCGCATCAATCGCGAGAAAGGCGGCGGGTCGGGGCGCACCCAGGAGATCCAGCGCCTGGTGGGCCGCTCCCTGCGCGCCATCGTCGACATGAAGAAGCTCGGCGAGCGCACGGTCAAGATCGATTGCGACGTGATCCAGGGCGACGGCGGTACGCGCACGGCCTCGATCTCGGGTGGGTATATCGCGCTGGTGATGGCGCTCAAGAAAATAAAGAAGGCGGGCTTGATCAGCGCCTGGCCCGTGACGGAGCAGGTCGCGGCCATCAGCGTTGGGATGAAGGACGGACAGCCCTTGCTGGACCTGAATTACGTTGAGGATTCCGGCGCGGATGTTGACATGAACATCGTGATGGTCGGGTCCGGGAAATTCGTTGAGGTCCAGGGCACCGCCGAGCAGCAGGCGTTCTCGAAGAAAGACATGGATGCCATGTTCCTCCTGGCGCAGAAGGGGATCAAGGAACTGTTTTTGATGCAGAATAAGATATTGAGGTGATCGTTTTTGTGACACTCAAGTATTGCCGGCTCAAGGAGCGGCTTGCGGATATGCTTCGCCGCTCAGAGTTCGGGCTTTTTCTAATAGGGAAGGAAAGCCCTTCACAAATTCGCGGCTGCGCATATCCTCCAGCCGCTTTGCGTAGGTGAAATATATGAAAGAACTTTTGATCGCTACCAGGAATAAAGGCAAGGTCAGGGAGATCGCTGACCTTTTGTCATCGTGTGGCATTAAAGTCACATCGCTCCTGGATCACGCGAATATGCCTGACATCATCGAAGATGGCACAACGTTCCGTGCTAACGCGGCGAAGAAGGCGGTTGTGATCGCCCGGCACACGGGACTGGCGGTCATGGGCGAGGATTCGGGGCTCGAAGTGGACGCGTTGGGCGGCAGGCCCGGCGTTTATTCCGCGCGCTATTCCGGCGAGGACGCGACCGACGCCTCCAACAATGCTTTGCTCCTGAAAGAACTTGCCGGCGTGCCGCATGACAAGCGCACGGCCCGTTACCGTTCGGCCATCGCCCTGGCGGACAAGGATTCACTTGTGGATGTTGTCGAGGGCAGTTGTGAGGGGATCATCACCACGGAATTGCGCGGCAGCAACGGTTTTGGCTACGACCCTCTTTTTCTCATCCCCGCCCATCAGCGCACCTTCGGCGAGCTTGACCTTGCCGTCAAGCAGACCATGAGCCATCGCGCCATGGCCTTGCGCGCTTTCCTCAAGCTGCTCGAGAATTACCTCGTGCGCACGCAGAAGCCCTGAAAGACCTGATCACTCGAATAATTTTAAAATAGACCCGACCGTGTTCTGGAGTGTTTTCTTGATGACCTGCGGGGCGGAGATGTCGTGGTCGATCTTCGGCGCGGTGAGTGTGTTGGAGATGCGGATGTTCACGAGCCCTTCCGTCGGGTTGATGAGCGCCAGGGCATTGGCGGTCCCGCTGCCGCTGGTGCCGGCTTCCAGGCGCGGGGTGACGGTCATGTCAATGGTCTGGTCAAAGCCTATCCAGCCGCTGCCCAGCAGCGTTACGGAGGAACTGCGCAGGGCCAGGTCGGTGGTCCACACTTTACGGTCATGGATATTGAGCGTCGCGTCCGCGTCGGTGATGATGATGTCCCCGCCTGAGAACGAGGACGAAAGGATCGTGAGGACTTTCGAAAGGATCGCGAGGTCCCACAGGTAGCCGTTGGCGAGTTTGACGGTCGCCGTGCCCTTGAGGTCGAGGATATCGAGCAGTTCACCCTTAAGCTCGGCGCTCGAGGACAATTTCCCCGACAATTGCTGCTGTTTCAGGGGTGTGTCCTGTTTCAGCAAAGCAAGGTCCGTGTTCTCCAGTTTTACGGTGGAATTAAAGGGCATGCCTTTGTCCTGGAGCGTGATCGTGGTGGTCGACGTCAGGTTGCCGCCGTAGATCGTGGCGTTGGCGGTCAGCGGATCGATCTTGCCATCCTTTTGTTTCGCGTTAATGGCCAGGTCGTTGATCTGATAGCCCATGATCTTCACGGTTGAAGCTTCGATGGAAACGCTGGAATCAAGGTCCTGCCATTGGACGGGGTCGCCCTTGACGGTCCCCGTGATCTTCAGGGTCCCCGCGAGCTTGAGCGCGTCGATCTGTTTGGCCTGCTCCGGCGGGAGCAGCGTGGGCAGGTCCTTTAAGGCCAGCCTGCAATTGGCGTTGAGGTTCACGCGTGGTTTCTGGCCGGCGGGGATAAAGGCAGAGCCTTTGACGCTGAAGCTGGAGTCGGCGTAAGACCCCGTCAGCGTTTCGATGTTGAGCGTGTCCCCCTTTTTCTTCGCCTGGATGTCCGCGTTCATGCCGCTGGTCCTGATCGACGCGGCAATGAAAGGTTCCGCGGGGTTCTGGACATAGCCGTGCGAGGCCCATTGTTTCCCGTTGTAATCGGCGGTGACTTCTTTCCAGGATAATGTCGACGCGGCGTATTCGATGAGGCCGTTCAGCGCCGTGACGCGCTGGTCCAGCTTTTTGCTTTCCAGGCTGACATCCGTCAGGTGTGCCGTGGCGGTGATCCCGGCATCCTGCGGCGTGCTGAAGGAGTCCACCGGCCCTTTGAGCGCGACGTCGATGGCGGCGGTTCCCTTGATCGCGAGGCCCTGTTCCCTGACGATGTCGGGGATGAACTTTTCGATGAGCGCAAGATTGACGCTGGCGCACGCGGCGGCGATATCGATGACCGGCGCCTCGAAGCGCGTGACGCGTCCGCTGACATGGACGGGCGTGTCGAGGACGGTGAAGTCGAGCCCTCTGATCTGGGCGCGCCCGGTCTCGAACGTGACTTCGCCGTGAAGGTCTTTGATATCACCGGCGGTCGGGAGGCCGGTGAGCGTAAAGTCGGGCAGGCGCAGCGTCCCGGTGTAGGCGAGCGGGTCCGTGGCCTGGGGATTGAAGACCACGTGCGCGGCCAGGTGCGGGTTGCCCGACACGGAAATATCTTTGGATCTGAACGAAAAGCCCTTGAATGTCGCCTGCACGCCCGCGTTGAGGCGGCCGGTGTCAAAATTGACGCGCGTATCCGGCGCGGCGATGCTTGTTTTTATCGTGATGTCGGGCATGGACAACGCGACGTTGTTCACGTCAATGTCCGCCTTGGCCTGGATGGCGGCCCCTTCGATGTTCGCGGCCGCGTGGGTGATGGAGATGTCCGCCGTGACGGACTGGTCCTTGTTCATGCTGAAGGCCAGCGGGGAGATCTTCACCTCAGCGCTGGCGCGGATGGTCTTATCTTTTTGCGACACCAAAGCGGAAGAGACGCTGAGGGTGCCTTTCAGTTCTTCGCCCGTCGCAAGCGTTACGGCAAATTCTTTGGCATTGATATCACCCGAGGCCTTCAGTTCCCCGTTCTTTTGGGTAAGCCGCGCGCCCTCGACGCGCAGGGAGCTTAACGTCAACTGCGGGCCGGAAGAGGGCTGCAGTTTCAGCTTGTTGCCCGTCAGGGTCCCTGCCAGCGTGATATCGTTCTCCTTGATCGCGGCGGAAATTTTGGAAAGGCTGATGTCGCCCTGCAGCGCGGAGCCGTCGGGAAGGCTGATGTCCACGCCTGGCAAATTAAGATCGCCGCTGAGGCTGATGTCCTTGCCCTGCAGGGAGGCGGTGATGTCGGCGCTGGCAATGGCCAGGGAGCGGATATTGACCGGAAGCGCCACGGGAGAAAAACGCAGGTAGCGGCCCGGAATGATATTTTTTATTTTTATGATGCCTTTAAAGGCCTGGGGGAGCAGCGAGATCCGGCTGTCGATATCGATGGCCCCTTGCGTTGCCGGGAACAGGAGCTTGCCGGCGACATGGAATGTCCCCGTGAGCGAGAAGGACCCTCTGATGGCCGGGATGTTCACGGTTTCCTGGAACGGTTCACCGGAACTGGTGTCACTGACGTCGAGCGCGCCGTTCTCAACGGAGAAGCCGCTGATGACAATATCCATCGCTGGCGCGATCGGGCCGGGCGTTGTCGCGGGTGTGGTCGCCGGGATAAGGTCGCTGAAATTCCAGCGGGCCGGGTCCAGGCGCGCGAGAGTCACATGTGGCGCTTCGATCCGCAGGGCTGTTACGACGATCTTTTTTTGCAGCAGCGCGGGCAGAAGGACCTGGACAGCCACAGACTTTGCCTGGAAGAACGCGCGGGCCGGGTCGTCTTTTTCGGCAATGGATATGCCGGTGAGGACAAGGCCGTTCCAGGGGTCGTACTGCAGCGTATCCAGGCTGACCTTGCGATGAAGGGCGTCTTCGGCGGCCTTGACCGCCATGGCTTTCACCTGCACCGGCAGAAGTATCTTGTTGACGTAAAACAGCCCGGCTGCGAAGATGAACAGGATAATGGCAAGCGTCAGGGCGATCTTTTTGGTGAGAGGAGATAAGGTCGGGCGCATAAGGTAGTAACAAGATAACTTATTTTTTGTAATTGGGCAAGGGTTGCCTCGACCAATGGTTGTTAAGCGCGGCATCGTTCGTTCAACTTATTAAAGGAGGAAGGTCATGTCAGTACTGGTAGGTAAAAAGGCCCCTGATTTCAAGGCTGCGGCGGTTCAGGTGGACAAGGTCATTCAGGATTTTTCGCTCAGCCAGTTCAAGGGGCAATACGTTGTCCTGTTCTTTTATCCGCTTGATTTCACGTTCGTGTGCCCGACCGAGCTGCACGCGTTCTCCGAGAAGCTCGAGGAGTTCAAGAAGCGCAACACGCAGGTCATTGCCGTGAGCGTGGATTCGCATTTCAGCCACCTCGCGTGGTTGAAAACGCCCAAGGTCAAGGGCGGCATTGAGGGCGTGGGGTATCCGATCGTTTCCGATCTCAACAAGACCATCGCCGCTGATTATGACGTGCTGGTCGAGGGCAAGGGCATCGCGTACCGCGGGCTTTTCCTTATCGACAAGAACGGCGTTGTTCGCCACCAGGTCGTCAATGACCTGCCGCTGGGCCGCAGTGTGGATGAGGCCCTGCGCATGGTCGACGCGCTGGATTTCTTCGAGAACAACGGCGAAGTATGCCCCGCCAACTGGCGCAAGGGCGACAAGTCGATGAAGCCCGACCAGAAGGGCCTCGAGGCGTTCTTCGCGAAGTGATCGGCTGTTAAGATCGAATCTCTGTCCCCGTCCTGGGCGCCATCCGCGTCCGGGGCGGGGATTTTTTGTGTCCTCAAAATTATCATTTGACCCCGGCTGGATTTTTGTTTATACTCACAGCTGTCCGGTAAAACTTTTTAGAGGAACTCGAACTGATGTTCGTGTGATTTAAAGCGCTCTAGGCGTTTTGACGATACTTTGAGCAGATCAATGATGGTCAGAGGCAAGAACAAGGCATCCTGAACCATCTTGTGT